>NZ_CP155070.1:0-4410 GCF_039621635.1 Pantoea sp. BRR-3P | reverse complement strand
TGACGATATCTGCTTCCAGGGGCGGGCAGATGTACCACGCTTTGCGTTCTCCCTTTCAGGCTGCGGGAGTGTTCTTTACAGCCACCCGAAGGCGATCCTCTCAGGCCGTCGGATCATTGGTGGTCGTCATGGACGACAGGACTACCTGGGCATACTATCAACGTAAATTCGTGACGGTCAACCGGAGGTCGTGGTGAGCGTATCCATCAAATCAGCAAAATTTGATCCCTACAACATGTGGCTGCAGCTGAGCGACGGGCGCACCCTGGGCGTACCGTTGTCCTACTTTCCCACGCTGGCCGGCGCCACCGTAGAGCAGCTCGCAACGTTTGAACTGAGCCCACGCGGCATTCACTGGGATGGGCTGAACGAAGATCTGAGCCTGGAGGGCTTTCTGGTCACGCAGAAACTGCAGCAGGTCAGAAACGCTTAATGGGCGGGACAGGAAATGTTTTGTGGCCACCGCCGCTGCGCCGGCGCCACAAAACAGCGGGACAAGATGTGTTTTTGCTATACCGCCGACGCGCCGGCAGTTACGCAGAAACATTTCGTCAGGGCTGCGCCCCGACACCCTGAAAAATTTCGACGCGTCGAAATTTTCTTTCTCACTTTGACGAACGCAGGATAGAACAACGTCAGCAAATGGACTGCCGCGCCTGCCGGCTTAGCCAACGCCTTACGGCCGCACAGTAAACTGTGCACCCGTTCACCGTTATGCGGGGAGTTCTTTGCAGGAAATCCTCCCTTGGTTACAACATCCGCCCCAAATCCTTCCCCATTCACTTTCGTGCATGCCTATGCAGCGGCGTAAAAATTATCAGGGGCGTTTTGCCGGCTTTCAGGCAGGTAAAGGGACGGTTTTCGCGCCGGAGGCCGCAGGATCGCGCTGAGGGCCCCTGCGGGGGTGCGGCAAAGAGATGTTATGGTAAATCGGACTATATGAGGAATAGATAAAGGGAAGCTATATCGGTCGTCAGCGTGGGCTTTTAGTTATGCGAATTACTTGGTTGGTTGTTGTTCAGTTGTCTAAACCATCACATTAGTGTCATAACTCCAGTTCACCGGGCTGGCATTTATCGGATAAGTAAAAAAAGTTGGTCAAAAGGGTTGCTTCGGGATCTCAGAGGAACTATAACAAGTTCTCGGGTATATAATTATCTATATATATCTTGAATCCTAAATGTGGTTGCGTATAATGCGGCGCCCATGACATAAGGTTTTGGTTCGATTTCTGACCAGAATTTCTTTTACTTATACAACTCGTACATGAAGAGGAGGATCAATATGCTGCATACAGCCAGCAGTCCGTTTGAACTCTTTGCTAAAAACGCAGTTGAGCTGAACATGCTGTCCCTCAAAAGCAAACTGTTGATTATCATTGCCGAAATGATACGTGGTGAGGGGTGGTCGCAAGCCGCTGCTGCAAACAAGCTAGGTGTGAGCCAGCCAAGAATAAGTAACCTGATGAATGGTCAGGTTTCAAAATTTGCTATTGATACGCTGTTGGAAATGCTGTGTCGGATTGGTTTTGTGATTGATGTAACATTCAGACCACATGACCAAGAAAGTCCACTCCATGTAAGCGTAAAAAAGGCGGTTGTGTGAGAACCGCCTTTGAGATTTATTTTTTTGCTATGTTATGGTCTTGTAACGCTTTTTTATCGTTTCTTCATGAGCTTTTGGCGTGCCGTCCGATGTCTTACTATACACGTGCAGGACATAAACTTTGTCGTCCTTGATTGTGTAAACCAGCCTGTAAGCAGGGCGGCCGTTCTTTCTTAACTCAAACACTCCTTTTCCCAATCCATTGAGAGCTTTTGATGATGAAAGCGGCCTTAGCCTGTTCATCAACATTTCCATGTCTACAGCAAACGCCTCCTGGACCTTTCTGTTTTCTAGGTTCTTAAAATCCTTATCTGAACCGCCTTTAAAAACCAGCTCTAGCTTATCCATGTAATACCCCCTACTTAAATTAAGGTGTTCATATAAAACCCTCTCTCGATTAAAAAAAAACCCGCACATTTTTGGATGGAAATTGGGCAGGCCCGTGGTAACTGAGGGAGTATACATGTAGAAAACTTTAGAGTTCCAGACATAAATATATTCGTTTTTATATAAATAAGAGCTTAAGGCTAACTTAAGCTGGTTTTATAGATTTTGGAGCTTAACTCTGGTTGGTTTTATAGCTTAGATGACTGCTCTGACTGGAAAAAAAAGATATCTGCAATTCTTTCATTGGCTTGGAAGTTATACCAGGAAGGAAGGATCCTTGACGATCCTGCGTGGGGCGGCGTAGTCTACGCTGGAAAAGAAAAAACCACCCGGCAAGGTGGTTTTTTCAGAGGTTCAGTAAACCGGCAAGTTTCTGAACCGTGGTAACTGGCTTATCAACGGAGCGCAGTGACCAAATCTGTCCTTTCAGTGTAGCTGTTGTAGGGCTGACACTTCAAGAACTCTTAGTGTACTTCATTCGTACTCTTCGCTCCGTGAATCAGTTACCAGTGGCTACCGCCAGTGGCGCTTTGTCGTGTCTATCAGGGTTGGACTCAAGAGAACAGTTACCTGAACAGGCGTGGTAGTCGGACTAAACGGGGAGTTCGTGCATATAGTCCAGCTTGGAGCGAACCACCTAAACAGCACCCAGTGTTAGGCGTGGTATGAGAAAACGCGGCCATAACAGCGGAAAGACACGGGCTAAGCTGTAAGGTGGGAACAGGAGAGCGCACGAGGGAGCCACCGGAGGGAAACGTCCGGTATCTTTAAGTCCTGTCGGGTTTCGCCACTTCTGATTTGAGCACCGGAAATCGACTGATTTCTGTGATGCTTGTCAGGAGGGCGGAGCCTATGGAAAACGGGGGTGCAGGGGACTAGGCTCGAGGGTTACGTGAGGCGCTTTTGACATTGTACTAGAAGGTTTATGGCTTGCTTTCCGTATGTTGTATCTAAGAAGAGTTTCTTGATGATGCTGGCTTTGCAGCGGAATGTGCAAAAGGGAAACATATACGTGCAGCAGAAGGTCAGGCCGCTGAATTCATTTGGAGCAACCCTAAGCCTTTCTGTCGTTAATCGGTAACGCTCGCCGCAGTGTTCGTCAGGCTGTGCCTGACGAACCGAGGAAGCGTCATTTCACCTGTTCTCAGCATATAGCACGTACGCACGGGAGCGTCTGATGACTAAGCAGCACAAAACTGCGCTGAACATGGCAAAATTCATTCAGGCCCAGAGTCTGCTCCTGCTGGAAAAGCTCAATGAGCTGGATTTAGACGATGAAGCCGATATGTGTGAAAAGCTTCATGAAGATGCTGAACACCTTCATGATGTTCTTCTAGGCAGGTTAGAGCAGGAATGATGGTAAACGAATGGCAAAAGTATCGATCAGTGAGGCTGCCAGGCTTACAGGTAAGAGCAGAACAACGCTGCACAGGTTAATAAAAGCAGGTGAACTGTCCACTTGTTCAGGTGTGCGCAATGCAAAAATGATAGACATATCAGAACTTATTCGAGTTTTTGGCGACATCTCAACACCTGCGCGCGAACAGCCGTATGAACAGGCTTTTGAACAGCATGTTACAGTCACGCCTGCATCTCATGAACATGTGGTTAACACCTTAAAACAGGAAGTTGAACACCTCAGGGCACTTGTTTCCGCCCAGGAATCTCATATAGACAGCCTTAAACAGTCATTGCAGTTGCTTGAGCACAAAAAAGACGTGCAGCAGCCCTCACTGCCTCCGCCTAAGTGGTGGCAGTTCTGGAAATAACAGGTCCTTAAATCTGTTACCTGACTCACATCTGGTGTTCCGGTCCCGATGACACGGTTACTTTTGCGCTTCCTGCGTCTCAGCTGGTATCTGTGCATCGGGATGACAGATTGTTGAGTTCTTGCGAGGTTTCCCCAGGTCGCTGACCTGTTCGCGGCTTACGCCGGGCTGACTTGTGTCAGACTCCCTCCACACACCCGATTCAGGGTGCCGCCATCGATACCGAGCTGATTATTTTCCTTTTCTTTTTGAATACGTCTGTGGATATGTCTACAGCGTTAGGTGAAGGCCCATTCAGAGCGCATGAAAACACGTAATACGTGCACGTCAGATTGTAGATACCGTCATGAGGCGTTGTGCCGCAGGGGCTGCAGCGTGGTTTTTTCACGCGTCACTTTGTTCTCGTTTTACTCAAACCAAAGTGACGCCGTTCAGTCCGGAGGCGCGTTTTCCTCTGCAAACAGGTGCTTTCCTAAAGACGTAATGGTGATCGCAGGGTATAGCGGGCTTTTCGCGACAGACCCGCTACAGGTTTATCGGCGTTGTGGTTGCCGGCGCGTAAATGCCGGCAGCGGATGGCAGGACGGTCGGTGCCGGTCACTGCGTTGTGAAATGTACCCTCATCGTCGCGTCGTAGGTGCGCTGTTTG
>NZ_CP155069.1:0-30080 GCF_039621635.1 Pantoea sp. BRR-3P | reverse complement strand
CCAGCCGGGCCGAAATAGAAGGGGGTGGAGCGGCGAGCGGAATCCCTAAGGGGTTGATTTCGTCCAGAAATCATCCCCGCAATGTGTTTTGATAGTCGCATCTAAAACGCCTAAGCGTTTTAGATAAAGACCATCAAAACATGCCCTTGACTTTGAATTTTACTGCCTATTTTACTCTCTATGCAATGCAATGGAATAAATAAGGGAGTAAAATAGGCAGTATGGCTAATATTTGAACCGCAAAATCGGTTAAAATTTAGTCAAGTTTACGCGGAGTAAACTAGCCTCATTAGCCTTTTCCCGTAAAGTTTACGCGGAGTAAACTTTGAAGGAAGGGGCGCATATGTTTAAGCTGTGTAAGTATTTACAAGAATTTGACTCTGAAAACAGGCATGAATATGAAGACAAATAATATAGAGTTATTGAGGTGGGTTTATGAAAATGCATATCCCAACCTTACATACCTAGCGTTACTAATATTAGCTTTTTTGATGCAATTTACTTTTAGCGGGCATGTGACGAAAAAAAGTGATCTTGGTGCCTGGGATCACATCGTGATGCATATGAGAACTAAATTACTTGTAGGTTATCTGCTACTTTTAGTTTTGTTAAATGCATACGTCATTATCGTCGCAGCTATGCAGTTAGGCCGCGACGGTGCTTTGCAATACATGGGAATGGTATACGAGAATCTTTTTTCAAAGGTGAAAAACGTCAGTGCTATTATTTCGATTATCACCGTATTCCTGATGCCTTATTTCTTTCATTTCATACATAGGCGCTATGTCAAACCGCGTCTTTCTGCTTTTAAAAGAAAGTATCGCGTTTCTCAGACAGGAGATTCACTGTCAGACATACGAGTAGAGAATCAAGCATATAAAAGTAAAACTTTTGAAGTTAGAAAATACTATAAAGATGGTTATGTATTCATGGGATTAGATGAATATGAACAACCTATATATATGGAAGACTCAGAATTTAAATCTAAAAACTTGAAAATACTTGGCGCTACTCAAACTGGGAAAGGTGTAATTCAGCAGGTGCTTTTAGATCAGGCAATAATGAAAGGTTGGGGCGCATGGTTCTTTGACCAGAAGCCTGATGACTTTATATATTCTGTCTTAGTTGAATCCTGCAAACAATGGAATAGAAGCGCACCTGTCGTACTTGATTTAACTGGAGAAAGTACAGGTAAATACTCACCTTTTGAATATGGCCCTTTAAGAGAACGGTTACAGCGTTTTAATAAAGTATTCGGACTTATTGGTAAGGGTACTGATGCTGACCATTATAAAAATATTAACCGTCAAATTATGACTTTCCTATCTGATTATTGGGATGGAACGCTTGGACATTTAGATAAACTCCTTAATGGTAAAGATAGCAGCATTCCAGATAATAAGCGCCAGTGGGTTTTCGAAAACACTATTAACATTCGCACTCGTTTAGATGAATGGAAGTTGCTACCTCACTTATTTACTAATAAGGGTGAAGGTTTCAATGTACAGAAAGAATTAGAGTTAGGATCTGTTGTATATGTTAAAGGTCGTCAGGATGACGATTTAATCAGAGACGTCTGCTCTGCGCTTCTGGTTGAATGGAAAGATTGCATCATTAACAAAAGACATTCCAGTCATGTTTTCACCTGTCTTGATGAAGCAAAATTTTGTATATCAGCTACTGTCGCCAGTGCTCTGGCGACAATATTATCTAAAGAAGCAAATATGGCTCTGGCATATCAAGAGCGTGATGATATCAAAAACGTGCCTGATCAAACTGTCGATAAAGAAGCTTTAAAAAATCAGGTCGAAACCAATACTCTTGTCACAATCTCCTATAAATGCGGCTACGATACTGCTGAATGGATTGCTAACAATACCGGTACAATTCAGAAGAACATTACCCGTATGGAAGGCGTTGATACGGATGGTTTCGGTGCTGAGTCTTGGTCTGGCAATCGAATGATTGGCAGTGAAGCTGAAACCTACATCAGCATCAACAGTATTCTGAGCCTCAACAAACGTGTCGGAATCTTCATGAATAATGAAGGACTCGCAAAATACATATTCACTAGCTGGATTCCGGTAAACCAAAAATCACCGTTACCCGTTGCTGAAAAAAATGATAACGGCCACGTAGCTGATACTGATTTTGAAAACAAAAAGTCATCAAAAAAAGCAAAAGCTAAAGTAATAGTAAATAATGAACATAAGGGTGGTGCTCCTGCTGATGAAACTGATACCATTACTGACGATATTTCATCACCCTCTGCTTTTGATCCTTCCAGTGATCCCGACTTTATAGCAATGCTGGAAGCTCAAATGGCTAATGACAGTATAGAGCCTGACCACTCTGTTTATCAGGAGGAAATCCAGCAAGTCGCTTTAGAAGACGTTGAAAAAGCGAAGCCGGAAAAACAACCTGAAAGCAGAACTGTAGAAGAGTCACAAGATGACTTGATTTCGAGTTTTGTTAAAAAGGATAAAAAATGACAGAAATTATCACACTGAAATTATCGCAGTGCGTTCCTAATAAGAAGCAGGATCGCCGGGATTTCGAAAGCCCGTCAGCCAGAGAGCACATTGAGAAACTGAAGGCCTCTATCGGTCTGGTTCTTCCTAATGGCTCGCTTTATGGAATACGTGAGCGTTTAGTGGTTAAGGCTTCCTCTACACCTGATGAGTACATCATCCTTAAAGGTGAAAATCGCTGGAGAGCTGGCACGGAAATCGATCCTGATATGGAAGTCGAATGCGAAGTTCGAAACTATGACGATAAAACCATTGAGCACCTTGACCATGCTACGGAGAACTCCCTACACAGAGATTTAAACATCTTCGAGAGGGCGCTCTCTATCAAGACAGATAAGGACAACGGCCTGACTACTGAGCAACTTATTGCCGTGCATGGCCTTTCGAACAAAACTGTCGTTAGCAAGTATATGAGCGTCTTCCGCCTCTCTAAACCTAAGCAGAAAATTGTGCAGGAATCTTACATCAATGACTTAAATCTTCTCAGCAAACTGATGAAAGTCTCAGATGAAGATGTTAAGGAGCTGCGCCAACGTTGCGAAGGGGGTGAGCAGGCTAAGAAAGTAATTAATGAGCTGCTTACGCGTAGCCGCCAGTTACCAGAAAAAGAGCCAGTCTACAGGGTCGCTTTTACTCAATCACAGTACTCTGCAATTCTTGAGCTTTTGGATCTCAATCCAGAAGATATGAATAATCCCGACGAGGATATTGAGCTACTGCTTAAAAACAGGCTTGAAGAATTGTCATCAAAAGATGTTGTCGCTAATGACAATAATGACAATGGCTAAATTATTTAGGCTGGCTACTGAAAACGATTATATCTTTATTCCTGAAATTGGTTTATGGGAATTATCGTTCGACACGCGCCCCGTTATCGGGGTGCGTTGTGACGATCCGGTTACTGGTGCCTTTGAATATAATCAGGCCAGGCTTAAATTTTTTTCTGCTAAGCGCAAAAGCGTTCAAAATCATAAAGAATTTGATTTTGAAGCTGTGTTAACATGGGCTGCTGAACATGGCAGTCCTGAACAGTGTCAATTTGTTTTGAATTTGGTTAACGCAAGGAATATAAGTGAATACAAGGAAGCAGCACTTAACTTCATTAAATATGACAGAGTGAATTATCCCTATCACCTTGATATAGCTATTTTTTTTACGGGATTTGAAACCAGACTAACCACCAACCATGATCTGATATCAGTAATTAAGGACAAATCAAAATCATGATTACGAATACTAAGATCCCCCTGGCATTTCACGATATTGTGAATGTGCTTATGTGGGATGATTCTTATAACAAAGAAAATGTTATAAGCCGTATTCCTTGCGGAACAAAGGTCACCTACTGGCTCGCCAGAGCTTTTACCCTGTCTAATATGAAAAAGTACGCTAATAAAGGTCAGTTTACTCTTTCATATTACTATCAGAAAAATCTCCCTTTGGTTGAGGGCGATCTAAAAATCCTACTTGATTTTTACTTAAGTCAAATTAAGCAATTAAAATCCCTCAACCGCGACAACACGATAAGCAGTCTTATCGATGTTTCTGCTTTTATGCAGACCACGGAAATGCATATCTCTGTTCTACCCTGCCCGCCTGTATTGATGTTTATCCGCGTAAACCTTCTATGCGATGAGGCTCATACAGAGCTGCGTAAACTCTACCAGTTTGGAAGCATCACAAAGAGCGACTACTTCAAGCAGCGCAGAGAGCTGTTTAAACCCCTGAACAAATTCAGGGCAGATTTTGCCACTAAGGTCAGTGAAGCCGGACGGCTTCTGAGGACTTTTGAAGCTAAGTTAGCTGCCGCCGCTAAAAACGATGCCTAACGCTTCCGGTAGACGTCTGTAGACCTTTCTTTTGGCATTGTGCCGCACTCATCCAGGATGCGTCAGCGGCAGTTTCCCCCTCAGTTCTCCGGCCCCCAAAAAGAAAAAAGGGATTGAGCATAAGCTCAATCCCCCACGATCACTTAACTTTATCAGCTAAGTGTTTTCTGTACTGCAAAACTACTGTCTCGATATCGAGGTGAAGTAGCGCGTCATTACTGACAATGAAGAAAGTCACGTCAGCAGTTCTGCTATGCGGGTACAGGCAAGCATGAATGATTACACGATCAAACAACCAGGCTCTTTTGAGATTGGTCGAATCAGTACAATCATCAAGGTTTAGTTTTTGTAGATTAAATCTACGTTCGCTTAAGTAAGCTTCGAGATTAGAATATGACTCAGTACCACTATATTGAAGATGTACAACCGGTGATGTTATATCAGGTTTAACACATTCAACATTAACTGCGGTATTGAACTCATAGAAAGCTTTTTCGATTTTATCGATCATGATTGATTACCTTTAGGGCAATCTTCATGTGCCTGAGAGGCAACATGAAGAAGCCTCTGGCAGAAAGGATTAAAGAGTGCGTTGCAACCGGTTATAGCGCACGTTGTCCGGTAAAACAGATACTAGCAAAGAGCCTCTTAAACAACAAGATATGTAACCGCTATTCAATCAAGCGTTTAATATGCATTAAGATGTTTCTGTAAAAAGACAATTTGATCGCAAGTTATTTAGGTTATTAATATTAGGATGCCGATATGCTATTAATAACCCAATCAATTAAGTGAATACAAACAGATTTGATTGTATTTTCTGACGATAAAAA
Organism: Pantoea sp. BRR-3P; assembly: GCF_039621635.1. Taxonomy (NCBI): domain Bacteria; kingdom Pseudomonadati; phylum Pseudomonadota; class Gammaproteobacteria; order Enterobacterales; family Erwiniaceae; genus Pantoea; species Pantoea sp. BRR-3P. The sequence continues at coordinate 24,887 of NZ_CP155069.1, read as the reverse complement.
CTTTATCTATTTTAGCCATCCTTATTTAATGCGATACAGATCATATAAAACATCGAAAGAGTGATTATATTTTAAGCAAAAACGACATCATCAGAGGGGTTTATTGATATATGTGATTACCAGCTCGAAACCCTTTTGTTCGGCACTGAGTGATGCTGCTACCTACAGAACCCCGCTGGCATAAACACCCTGCCTGAACATTGCCACTTCTACACCTGAACCTTTACCCATGATCGAACTGAGTAGCACCGGTAAACGCGTGATGCCCTTCTCTAACGCGGCTTACAGGCACTACCACATCAATCGTCTATGGTATCTAAATCCCTCTCAACTCTGAAAATCGCGTAAACTTGCTTAACCTTTTTTCTGCCGGAGTTGTGATGAGAAAATTCATTGTAGGTGGGACCATATTTTACATGCTGGAAAGCGGTGAAAGAATGCAATCCGATAACATGGATTATGATTGCAGCAGACATTATATCATCTGGCCTGTTACTGACGGGTGGCGTATTAGATACATGTGGACTAATGATTGGGAAAGTATTACGGATAAAACATTTGATACGGAAAACGCTGCTTTCAACTTTGCATATGAACACTTTCAGAAAGCAACGCAGGCTTAGACTGATCGATAATTTGGATTGTGTACGATCATGATTTTAACTAGACATCGCAAAGAAAATAAATATAAAAAAAGTCGCCACAAGGCGACTTAAAAGGTACATCATTTTCTTATAATTCCCTGGTGCCAGTTGGCATCTTTAGTTATGCACTATATAGGCACTATGTGCAACCACTTAGTGCCTATCTGCAACCACTTTATTCTATCTGCCATCACCTTACACTACCTGTCTTTTACTAAAGGTAGTTATGACATGGCCGAACCCTATTTAAAGAACCGTCGCCGCTTTACTTCCTCTCTTGATAACCGTCTTGTGCCACTTTTTGATGAACTGGCTAAAACTTCCCGCATCCCTAAAAGTCGCTTACTCGATGAGGCAATTGAGGACTTACTTTCAAAGCATGGTGTACCTGTTATAAGCCCGTTAGATAATGAGGACGACTGATAGACGCTTCTTTCACGGCCTCCTGTTTGTCCTGGCTGGCCCGAATATGATGGGGTAAGATCTGTACACACCTATCAAATTGCCGAGGGCCAGACATGCGAACTATCACGACATGCGAACAGCTATTAGTGAACGGAACGGTCAGAGAAAGGGTTGCAACACATGTTGTCACCGGGGCGCACGGCTATGAAACGCTCTGCACAAGCGGCTACAATATCAGTCGTAACGAACAGGGCATAGTGATTGAAAACTGTGAAAAGCTGGCTGAAGGCGAGCTGCCAATCACTTGCCCTACCTGCTTCGTAATCTGGCGTGACGTTCACCAGTTCACGGCTGGCAACTTTGATATGGAGTCGGGGAAAGGACATTTTGCTGATACCGGCCTCACTGAGATCACAATAGGCCAGCTTTCCGAGCTGGAAGCAGAATAACCGCCGCTTTGAGAGGTGACATTATGGAATGGGGTACTCATCTGTTCGCGCTGGCGCTGTTTGCACTGTGCGCCCTGCCGGTAATCAAACTACTCGTAGAATCACTGTCAGGCTCTGGATCAGGCTCAACCGCCCACAGGGATATATGGGCTAAGCCCGTCCCGGCCTGGCACTTTTACGCAAAGCTTGCCGCTGTCGTCGTCATTGCTGGCCTGCTTTTGGTTGCGTGGATTATGTTCATGATAGAAACCTTCACGCCTGATCTGTAACGCGCAAAGCGATTAAGCCGCCGCCAGGCGGTTTTTTTACGCCCTTCTGCGGCGCATTCGGTAAAACCCCTATTCTGCCGAATCCGTTACATCATTCAGGGCAAGCCTAATTCAGTGTGGTAATTTATAAGGGTAGTGAATCTGTAATCAGCGCTGTTCAGGATGTTTCTGTCTTTATTCTGTACAGCCTTTACATACTTTTCCACGTACCGAGTAAACTGCTTGGTTACGTGATCTTCCTTACCCTGTAGCTTTCTGCCTGCTTCTTTTGTTTTCAGCAGGAAGGGATCACTACTGACATGGCAGGGCTTTCTAATCAGCAGAGCTTTTGTATAATCCAGCCCCATGCCTTTAACACGCCGGTTCCGGTCGCGATTTACCTCAAGAATAAGGCTCGCATCATGCTGAATGTTAGAGCGAACCGGAATAGCAAAAACTAATCCGTTCAGCTCAATTTGTACGATGCCATGACCGCGAACCTTATTGCCAGCCATCCATACCCGGTTAGAGGTGTCAAAATCGAGCGCCTCAAGCACTACAGGGTTGTCTGTGTAAAACGAGTTATCTAACTTTTTAAGTTCCATGATCGCCCTTCACCGGATACAAAAAAACCCCGACATTGTCGAGGTTTTTAGGGTAGTTATTACAAGGAATTTGGGTTTTTTACGTGGGGATTTTCCTACCGCCACAACAAACAAGGAATTTGGGTTTTTTACGTGGGGATTTTCCTACCGCCACTAACTACGGTTTAAATATTACTCGCTATTGACGAATACGTCAACCCAATACGGTATTAGGAAGCCTTAACTCAGCCGACAGGCGTAGCTTTAGCGCCTTTTTCGCTGATTAGTGAAACCCCTGTATTACTGGCATTAAAAAGCCGCTTCAGTAGCGGCATGTTAAACGCGTGAAATCTCACTCACGGCTGTGTCATTCGACAACATAGCGATGGTAAAGGTAGCTGATCAGCAGGACCAGTACCACAGCCAGAAACTGATAGCCGCCGACACCGTACCAGGGCCGTTCGTCAAAGAGGCCCATTTCTCTGGCACGTCCTACCACGCTGCCGAACTGTTCTTTATCTGCCATATAGTTAAGAAACGGGAACGTCCCTGTAATCAGCCATGCCGATATAACGCCATAAACCAGCCACTGCGGAAATATGTCGATAAAGTCTGACAGGCCGCCGCCGTGACGCGCATCACTGAAAAAGTTGAACCAGAGCGCGACACAGAGCGCCCCCCAGATGATCACTGCATACACACACGCCTGGAAAAAATTCACTCCGTCATAAAGCGTATCAAGCACCTTACCGCCTCCTGTTTTGCCCGATTGTTTAGCAGGGCTTATTAAATCATTTTTTCCCTGTAAATTCGCGCAATGATAGCTTCGACGGCTTGTGATTACCTGAGCAGCAATACAGACACCGCCGCTATCAGCGACATTGCAACCGAAAGCAGGAATGAAAAAGAAAGCAACTCGGACTTTGCATCAATCATGCAATCTAGGGTTGCTTCCTGGGTATGCGCTGGCGTTAAGTCCGGTAAATCATGCCATTGCTTTGACTCTTTCATCTTTTCATATCCGCTAAGGGTATGCCGGGTGTGCCAGTGAAACAGCCAGAGCAGCAGCGCTAGGCCAGCCGGAAGATATTTCACGAAATCCAAAGTTTGAAAGGTCTGTTCCATAGAGACTCCTTTTCCCCGCATTCGGTAAAACCCCGATAACACCGAATCGCCACCTGCCCTGCATCGCTGCGGCACTGATCACTATATGTTGTGGTTTCATCAGATACTGCCGATACTACATATAATGGGTGCGGGGGAACCGGCGAGCCAACACCAGGGCACAACGCGCCGGTTTCCCCGCTGCGCCATTCGGTAAAACTCCGGTAACGGAGGGTTTCCCCGAATGTGATTTACCGCCAGCGGAGTTTTTCTTCGCGCACTGCTCGCCTGCTTACGTCAAAATAGACGTAACAGGCATGTGGTGCGGAGATTTAAAAAATTGAGTAACTTCCCCCCCGAAATCCCTCAGATTTCACGTAGCGTTGTCACGACGCCCGGAACACCGGCAGCGCGGTTTGGTATGGATTACCCTCTCGCCGCCGCCATGCGCGATCTTGCCGCCGAGACAACCGGCTATCCGAAATACCTGCTTGCGCCTGAAATCGGCGTGCTGCTCGATGCCGTAGGCGATCTGCGTCAGCGGATACTGTTTGATTTCCTCTGGAACACCGGCGCACGCATCAGCGAGGCGTTAGCCGTCACCCCGGCTGATATTGTCCTCGATGCCAGAAGGCCGTATGTCGTGCTGTATACGCTGAAACAGCGACAGCAGCCCCGGCCCGGACGCCCGCGCAAGGGAGAGCCGGTTAAACGCGCCGTGCCGCTGCTCGATGAGGCGTTTGTTATGCGGCTGCGGGATCACCTGGCAACCTTCACACGGCACCGCACAAAGCCGGTATGGGAGATAACCGACGACACTGCACGGCACTGGCTGCAAAACGCCCTGGCTGAGTGCGAGCGGCGCGGCGTGAAATTCACCATTCCCCTGATCAGTCCGAAAACCTTCCGGCATTCGTTCGCCATGCACCTGGCGATGAACGGGGCGCTGCCGGTCACGTTGCAGGCGTACATGGGGCATAAGGATTTTAAAAGCACCCAGCACTATCTGCGCGTGTTCGCGCTGGATGTCGGAATTGGCCTAAATCACACAATCCGCTTTTCATACCCGCCAGAAAATCCGCTGCTGTTACCCTGAATTGCTATCACCTCAGCGTCCTGCAGGGCGTTCTGGCCGTAAAATTTGCTATCAGATGATGCGCGAGCTGGGCGGCGCCGGTCGCAGATATGATTGCAAAATGCCCCCCCTGCCCTGTCCTGGTGAGTAGTGCCATTGATTGTTATCATAAGGCTACCGGTCAACGTGCGTGATAGCCGGTTGTAACGCACCTTTCAATCCCTTCAAGCTACGGCGAACTGTATCGCCGCTGGCGATATGGTTCCCGTCAGGAGCCAGTATGAAAACCCAAACCCCTGAAATTTCCGCAATCCCTAACAGCGATGAGTTTTACCTTTATACGGTTGAGTCCAGGCTGAAAAGCTGCATTAACGGTAAGGCCGTAATGCTGGAAATGCTGATACACCGGTTGTTTGATAAGTACGTTACCGGTCTGCCTGAGTTTCACCGTCAAGGCTGGTCTTTCATGGAACTCAGCAACGGTGGTTTCTACTTCTGTCCGGCAGATGAACGGGTGTTTACCATCAGGATCGGTAACTACTCGGTGTCGATAGACAACCATCAGCTAGGCATGGCGCTGACGTTCGATGTGCTTACCGCTGTGTTTGAGCGCACCCGCGACCAGGCTTTTCACGTTGCGTTACTGGCGCTCGAAGCGTTTTTTGTGGAAGCAGACAGGAAAAACCAGGCTGACGGCATCAGGGCTTACCTGAAGTTTATCAAGCTGGTTTAACACAGGTTAACGCCTGATCAGCCGGACACTCTCTGAGTGTTCGGTTTTTTTTTGCACCGCGACAAAGAACCCTTAGGGGAATCTTAGGGAAATCCCTAATAAATCCTTTGAACATCCAAAAGGATTATGTAATATATCCCTATCGCAACGCAGAAAAGGAAAACGACATGACAGTTATTGCAGCAGCACACAACAAAGGCGGCACCGGAAAAACAACGACGTCAGTTCACCTTATCGGTGAGCTGCGCCCTGATGACGTTATCGATATCGATGTTCATAAGGGGATTAGCATTCTTAACCGTATGCGCCCGGATGACGCGCAATGGCCTGTATCAACGTTCAACAATTCGAAAGAGCTGATGAGCTACATCCGGGAGCGTGACGAAGCGGGTAAGCTGGTTTACGTTGACTGCGGTGGCTTTGACTCCGAGCTTACCCGTTCTGTTGTTGCAGTTGCTGATCTGGTAATTGTTCCTGCGAACGACAGCCCGACAGAGCTTATTGGCCTGGCCTCTTTTGATCACGTTCTGGCTGATATCAGCAAAAAAATCGGTTTTGAGCTGGTCACTCACGTTCTGCTATGCAAGACGCCGCCAAACAAAAAGAACTTTCCTGAAATGGAAAACCAGCTAGCAGAAAGCCGCCATATGAAGCTGCTTAACAACCGTCTTCCTTACCGTACCGGACGCTATGGGTTCCAGGAAAGTTTACGGACCGGACAGGGGATTACCGAGATCAAAAACGGCAGGGCATCACCGGCAGGGCGTGAGTTGCGGAAGGTTGTTGCTGAAATTCAGGCGCTGCTAGCAGACGAAGAATAATATACAATGGAATCCTTACGGGAATCCTTTAAACATCCTTAGGATTCCCAATAAATTCCTATAATGCACTACCTGAGGTTTCCGTAATGACTAGCAAGAAAAATAAAGCAAGCCTGTATCAAGCTGTTGCAGATGACCAGTTAGGTGATGCCATGCTGAAAGTGAACACGCCAGCGGCAACCGATGCACCGGCTAAAAGAGAGGTGCGTACAAAGACGCTCAAGGCAATTCCGGCGAGCTACTTCGACGCACACCAGGCGCTGCGAGATTCAAACAAAACCGTTCTCGACTTCTCAAGCTACATCATGGAAGCCATAAGAGAAAAATTCGAAAGAGACGGGGCGCTGTAACGCCCTTAGGGAATCCGTGGGATTTCTTAAGGAAACACTATAAACATCCTGAGGAATTACGATGAGTCAATACAGACTGAATGGAGAGACACCCCACGGCACTGTAGATGTATTGCTTGGATGGGATGAGCCGATGAACTGGTTCTTCATGGTTATTGATCCTGAATCTGATGAACCGCTTTACAGCAACCTGGATGAGTACGCCCCGGAAAACCTGACGCTGGATTACTTCCAGGGTGTTTTAGACAGGTTTAATATCAGCAATATTTCTTTGCTTCCGGGCCACAAAGACGGACTGTATGAAAAACTCATGTCAGACCGCAAAGAAAAAAGAATGAGTTGAGAATCCTTATATAAACCCTAAGGAAATCCCTTAGGATTCCTTTGGAATCCCTGAGAACATCCTAAGGGTTTACCTAAGAAAACTAAGTTTTAAAGATGGAAATTACGACAAAAGACTTCGCCGGTTGGCTGGGGATCAGGGAAGGGGAGCTGGTCTATAAGTACCAGACAACGGGTGAGTATAAAGGAGTGGAGTTGCCGCAGCCGCTATACCAGCACACCGGCAAAACCCGCAAATTTCGTTATCGTGACGTTGTAGCGTTTATTGAAAAGGTCCGAAAGCCAAAATGACTTGATATAGTTACGCCCGAATACAGAAAGCCGCCCAGACGGGAAGGCTAGTTATTCAGGAGTAACGATGAGACTGCAAGATGTAGCCAAAGTCTCTGTAAACCTTCCAGATGCTGATTTCTGGATAGTGCGCAGAGGAACCGTTAAGGCGGTTGGAGAACCCACGTATACATTCAATCCTGAGCATATCGGGATAAAGGTAACACGGACGGAAGTAGTGCTTCCGCGCTACCTGTATTACTGCCTGATGCACATACACGCTAAAGGCATGTGGGAAAATCTGGCAACCGGCACACTGACTTTAGTGAACATCCGGGTTTCTGATATCAAGCATATCGCGCTTAAGCCGCAATAAACCTATCGCGTTAGTACGCTATCAAGCATAAGGGCAGCTCTGCTGCCCTTAATCGACGCTGAGAGGCATCTATGAACATTTCTATCGATCTGCCTAACATCAACGAGCAACGTCTTATACTGCTGCAACAAGGCTCAGAAGATGGGTGCAGGCAGTTACGCGCTAACCTGGACGCTCCACGCTATCCGGCAGCGTCTGGTATCAATGCTGACGATTACGGTGATAAACACCTGAGAACGGCTGATGAAGGATGGGAAGCCCCGGCCCCGGAACTGGTGTCAGCCTGGTTCGATCAGTTTATGGCAGCGTTCCCGGAATACGCATCTGAGAATAAACTGGCGGCACTGCTTGGCCTGTCCGGGAACAATGCCGGTCGCCGCATACGGGCTTACACGTCAGGCGATGAAAAGATCCCTTATGGGCTATGGCGGCGCTTTCTGGTGATTACCGGCAGGGCAAGCCAGGAGATCATTCCAGTGATGGGGATTTTTGATATAGGGGAGGAATGAGAAGAACCGCTGCAAAGCGGTTTTTTTGTCTCAAATCTACGGCAACACCGGATCGGCGCGTAAGGTGCTTATCTGACAGAACCGATGAAATTACGCTTCCTCGCTCACGTCCGGTAAAGCTGGCCGTGAGTCTGCGGCGAGCGTTGATGGTGATAGCAAATATAATAATTTAGATAATTCTGTTAAGAGTTTGCGGACCGAATCTTTTCCGATGTCGTTCCGGCAGACTTAAACGAGCAGAATCATGAAGATCAATCATTGCATCATGAAGCCTTAAGCAACGACTAAAGCGAAAACTACCCGGCGAGTTAGTGGTTAAAGAATGATTATAATCTGTATGGTAGCGATCTAATGTGCTTATCATCGAGCTTAATAGATCTCTGACATTTGCCGGTAAAACAAAAGCTTGGTCACTCTTGATAGCATCAAACTTCTTTGAAGCAACGTCTAATGTGGTAGTAGCCGCTGGTTGCCGCAGTTGGATTCTAGTAGGCGATGGAAATAAATTACCAGGATTAGCTTTCATCTGTCTTGCTTCTGCCAGAGCGGTATTAAAGTCGGATGCAGGTGCAGCATTAATGATTATCTTTAACACTGTCATATTTGCCCTTGCCAAAGAGCATATATCATTTAGCGCCTGGTTTTTCTTACCAGATGACGTTAGAAAATCATAACCAGAAACCCAAATTTTGCTGACAAGTCCAAATGGAGGTAAAGACATACTCAATCCTTTAAGAAAATTAGTTAGTAAAACTAATATACTCTTTCAGTTAGCTCCTGAAACCACTTCTAAGCGTTTTCTTACATAACCCTCCTATCTACTCACTTTTCCAAATTGAAACGCTCATGTAGCTTTACAGCCCTTTTAAATGATGAACTTAGGCTAGTTGGCCTCTTCTTCTGCTAAGCCGGTTTGCGAAGCCTCGATCTAGTCGCTGTGAAGAAGGTAAACGGTCGGAGACGAAAGGAATGTTCAGCAATCCTCTTTGCCGATTAGTTACAACGATCACCGATGATTTGCACTTTTGCCCATCGTTTACGATGGGAGCTACCTATTAGATCTGAGCGGCTTGGCCGTAGGCCAGTGCAAGCGAAGTCATCACTCTGACTGTCCACAGGGCAGGCAGCGAATAGGTATTGTTTTTAATAGATATTTAAAACAAGAAGTTTAAAAGACTCCACGCACTTTGAAATCTCAGCGGATAGAACCTTACAGAGATAGTCCCATGCACTTTATAGTGCATAACTCGATTGCTTGAAAAAAATGGCTTGGGAAAGGGTGGTCGGTTACTGGAAATAAACAGATTCACGCAGACACTGAAGCCATTCACAAAGCGAATCGTGCAGGATTTAAGCAACGATAAATTGCAGACGTGCGAAACCCTCCGGCGTTTGCCGGAAGGTAACAGGAAAGGGTAGTTAGGCCGCTAATCGGGTGAAGTTGCCCCGCGACATGATCATACGCTGCTTAACTCTGCGCGCGATTTCAGCGTCTATGGCCGTTCTGTCAATCGGGAAAGAGCCAGCGGCAATCTCTTTGGTAAGTTCTTTTCTCACCAGATTCTGGATCTCTGCGTGGGTGCGCTGAGCGTCACGCAAAGCTTTTGCACGGAGTTCGCCTCGCTTTTTACGTTTCAGGCGATAGGCATAAAACCGGCTGCGCATAGCTCCCCAGGCTGCCGCTATGTGCTCTTCAAGTGTCAGCTCTGGTAAGCCCTGCTCTTTACGCTTCATGTTCTTGTAGGCGTGTCGGCTGCGGCAAGCGCCCTCAACGGCGCGTTCAGAAATGTCCAGCGCACGGAAAAAGTCAGGCAGGAAAGAGATGTCACTGGGGAAGTTGCAGCCGAGCGTTGCACAAAACTCTGTCTTGTACGTAATCAGCCCCATGTCACGCAGTGCTTCAAGTGCGCGGGTAGTGCGCGAAATGCTTACATTCGTATGGGTGTCGTGAACCGTTTCGGTAGCAAGACCACATTCGATAGCAAGGTTCGTCATAGTGACGTTAACCCTGTTAGCAAGCGGATCGTAGTGAAAGCAGATACCCTGTAGCAGTGCTTCAATTGCCTGCAATCGCGCTCTCGGTGGCATACGCTTACGTAACCCTTTCTGACGGGCATACGCAACATGAATGGCAAAGGCAAAGGTAGTGGTGAATCCTTTCGCTGCATCCATCAGCTTTTGATTGAATGAAAGCGTCTCTTTACCCTTCGGTGGTACAAATTCAGGGTTAGGATTTTTAGGACGTCCAGGGTGTAGCGGTAATGAAATATTCTCAGACACGCCCGCCTGCGCTTATGGCGGGCAGGGGTTGATTTGGTAAACACATAGGTTATAATCCTTCACAGGTTTCGTACCTAGCCCCGGTCATCATGCCATCCGCCAAGATTGCACATGATTTCCGGGGCTTTGTTTTTTTGGGCTTTTCAACCCTATCCTTCACCACCTTTCGGCGTGGCATACCTCAAAAATTCTTTTCGTCTTGCGTAGTTAGCGATGAAATCTATCACCACATTTGCTTTTAAACAAGACTGCCTTTCACTGCTATAGGCCGCACTAATCATAACTAAACAGCTTACATTAATCCAGTCTACTACTTGGCGTTGATCGCAGTTTCAGGAATCCCGTTCTGTTTCACAGGTTTCCTGTGAGGCATAACGGGATTGAACAACCGTCAGGGCGTTAGCGGCTCATCAATCAAAAAGTGCTTTCTGTGCGTCTCTGAAACGCTCAAGACGCATTTTATAATCGTTCTTCTCTGCTTCTGACTGCCTTAAGGCCCGATTAAGACGCTCAATCTCTTTCTGCTGCGCTTGATACTGCATCAGGCATCTGAGTAGGGTCTGTGATCCGGTTTTCTCACCCACAAGCGGCCCTACAGCTTCCAGCTCCGCATCATGAATGTCCTTAGTTCTTACCGTTAGCGTTCCCATGAAAAAATCCTTGATAGCAAATTCACACATTCAAGCTACATCCGGGCAAGCTAAACGCAATCAATTTTGCGTTGGCCAGCTCGCCGGTCGTTTCTTTTTTGCTATCACTTTTTCTCTGGCCAGCTCGCCGGCAGCGCCAAAACTGATAGCAAAAAAAACTCAAACATCGTCCTGCAGAACATCAGAGTGATAGCAGGATGGCAAATTTACGTGCGCATCCTGCTGATCGGTCAGTCATGCACAAAGAAAATCGGACCTCCGAAAATGCTCTTGTAGGAACGCTTGCGGTCTTCCGGCAGCGCCCGGAACGTGTCTGAATGTTCCTCTGCAAGTTTCGCCAGTGTTCCTGTCTGCGCGATAAAGGACGGGGTAACGCTTTTTATCTCTGCCAGGATTTCACGTAATACGTTCATTCCAGCTTCCGGCAGCGGATCTTCTTCCATTAATGCCAGGTATTCATCTATCGTCATGCGGTAACGTTCTAAATCATCTTGCTCTTTCATGGCTCTACTCCTGCTCGCGGCATATCTCAGACATGGTTTCGTTATAGGCGCGCTCGGTGTCCTGTTGACCTTCGTGGCTCAGCTCGTAGCCACGGCTCACTGCTTCCTTTTTCACATACTCCGCATCTCTCATATTGAGAGATTCCAGCCTGGCAAGCGCACTTAGCAGACTATCTAGGCACAGCTTTTCGTAGATTTCGTAATAGCAGCCGCAACGCTTACCGGCGTCCTGACTGATTCGCTTAAAAAAGGTGTCGATGTGAATCCCGTCATTTTCCTTTGACCAGGGATTGCGGATATAACCGGTGCGATTTTGTGATGATCGAATCATGTTATCCCCTCATCCGGCCAAATTTGTCTAAAATGCCCGATATGTCAGCAGGGCAACTGCTCATTGCTTCCTCGCGCTTTTTCAACGTCTTCCACGGGTCGAAACCATGACGCCCGAATTTTTTAATGGAAAAGAAATAGCTCCTGACGGGATCACATTCTTTACTCTCTGAACCCTCAAGCTTTTCAGTCATACACATGAAAATCGTGCAGGGGTCTTTCTTATCCAGCATTGGCTGTTCAATCGGGCCCAGGTCAGAAATATCGTTGTATTCCTCTGCGGCCCGGCTGATATATGTGGTCAGCGTTAAAACTACGGCAGCACCTATGATGAGCTTTTTCATTTATCCTCCGGCTAACAGCGCCATTACTTTTTTTACGTATAGCTTCGTTTCTTTGAATGGCGGGATGCCGCCGTACTTGTCTACGTTGCCTTCTCCGGCGTTATAGGCTGCGAGCGCCAGTTCCAAATCGTTGTACTTGGCTAACAGGCGAGACAGATAGGCTATGCCCGTCTTAACGTTCTGGTCAGGGTCATAGGGATCAATGCCCTGCTTGACCGTATGAACCGGCATGAGCTGCATCAATCCTTTTGCGCCTACAGGACTTTCCGCTTTGGGGTTAAAGCTGGACTCCACCTGAATCAGCGAACGAACGAGCAGTTCGCTTATCCCGTATTTATCCGCGTATTTTTTTATAATCGCTTCAATATCAGCAGGCGCATCCCTCCTGACACCGTTAACTATCGGGTTTTCAATTACCTCGCGAACTTCTTTAACCACCTCTTTCTGAATTACGGGTAAGTCTGAAAGAGGTCGCGTTTTACCCCAGTTTTTCTGCATCGCCTTAGTCCACTCAGGCGAGGCGCGTCTGTCGTCGTCTGTTCCGTAGCTCGCATGAGCTACGGCAGGGGAACGTGGTGCTGAATCGCCACCATAGAGTGATGCATAGATAATTTCGGCATCACTGGCGGCCAGAGTCTGGCCGCTTGCTAATAGAAGGAGAGTTAACACCGCACTTATTTTCATGGGGCAGCACTCGGCATCATGTCAGCGTTCTGCTTCACAGGCTCATTACCCAGGCCGACAGGAACGGTAAGATCTCTGTAAATCACATGGCGGTCGGAAAGCTGAAATAGCTGGCCGCTGCCGCCCTTCATGGTGGTTGAGCAGCCACTGAGAAGTGCTGCAATTGCGAATGCAAAAATTGCTTTATTCATGGCCGTTACCCGTTTTTCTGAAATGAGACAAGGTGATGCGCGTGATCCACAACAACATAGCTATCAAGACCGACAAGAAGCTGTAGCGCATCGAGCACTGGCATAGTCCGGTGCATCTTAGCGATAGCTGGAACAGGCTTATCAACGAGCAGCGCCGCTTCTCTCGGTGCGGGATAACTGGTCACAAGCCGATACCCGGTGGGTTCGAGAAGATAATCCACTGCCTGGCGAACCGTCTTTATATCCTCCGGCCAGACCGTGCGCATGTAGACCGTTAATGGATCGACGTACTGGTAACGTGAATCCCTGGCATTTGCCGGGATCGCGCCCCCGTTCGAAAACGGGCCTGTCACATTTACGTCATATCCATAAGCCTGACGGCCCGGTGATGTGGTCACTTCGGTTACGGTGTAACCCTTGTTATCTGAGCCTGAACCAGAGAAAGGAGCAGCCTCTGCACACAGTGGAAGCGCCGCTACACAAGTAATTAAAAGAGATTTAATCGACATAGTTTTCATAGAGCGTTTTCCACGGTTTGATATACATTTCGTCTTCAATCAGGATGCGGATCGGCTGACCTGCATGAAGGGTTTTTGTTGGCACGATATTAAGGAATTTCTGAGCCTGGCCTGATGCCTGCTGGCGAGCGCCGGAACCAAAGTTTCCTGCGAATGACTCCTTACTGTCTCCAGTACCCTCATAGCTCGTTTTGGTGCCAATCAGTGCATAAGCCGCAACGCCGAGGATCTGCGCGGTGATGTGGTAATCCACCTCATCCGCGGCCACGCCGGAGGAACCCATACGGTCAAGCACACTCTGCTTGCTAAAATCGATACGATCACCGTTTGGCAATACAAGCCATTTCACGAGAAAAGCCATCTTGTTTTGAATAGGCTGATTAACACCTGATTCGCCAACGGCCTTAATCATCAATGTTGAACCTTTAGGTGCCAGGATATATGAGTTACTGGCGTCCATAATGTCGTTAGTGACCATTGCTTTCATGGAGCCGCCAACGAAATCAGAAACGGCTGTGTAAGTTGTAATGGCGTTAACCTCTGCACCAGTGGGAAGCTTGATCTTGCCTTCCGTAGAAGCCTTGTAGCGGTTGTCTGCCGGATAACCTACAACTGCATTACCTTCTTCGTCGGTTGGCCCCTCAGAGCTGCCGCCGCCGCCGCCGAAGCTTCTGGCACCACCGGTAGAGCTAACCCCTTTGCCAGCATCACGCATTTGCGCATCGACATTTGACCGGGCCGACGCCATTTTCTGAGCAACTTCATCACCGCTTTTATCCTGCTGCGCTTCCATCATGCGGATGCGCGTCTGCAAAGCACTACGCTGTGAATCGATATCGGCAATACGATCAGAATTGCTACCACCTGAACCAGATGAACGGTGAGAGCTTGCGCTGCTGCTGCGGCCTGCGCCTGGAACAGACTTATTTGAGTCTTCATAACGGGTCTGACGGGCTTTCAGCGCGCGTTCAACTTCCTGCGCTTCGAAGCGTGCTTTAACCTCATTGATCAGCTTCTGCTTACGCTTTTCATCCTCGCTGATTGATGGGCTATCGCCATTGTCATCACCGTTCTTGGACTGTTCGCCGCCCTCAGCACCTTTTTTGCCGTTTAGCTGCACGTCATAAGCACTTTTCGGCTGCTCTTTAGGCTGCTGTTGCTGCTGCCTGGCTCGCTGGTTGTCGACGAGCTGGTTAAACCGATCCGGGTCGTTATTTACTGCCGGTGCAACAGCAGGTTTATTTTCATCTGTAGTACTTTTCTTGGTTGAGGTCGAAATGTTGTAAATCATATTGATAAACAGCAGCAAACCTACAAGACCAAAGGCAACCATCAGGTAAAACTGGCCCTTTTTCTTGTATGTAGAAGGTTTCTCATCGACGCGATTTTGCCGTTCTTCCATATCAGGATTCCCCGTTGGTCGCGTTATCGGCACGGTTAATTTCCAGTTCAACACCATCAAGGGTCATGGTGAATTTTGGATAGATCCCAACCATCTGGTAAATGGCGTAAGCATCGTCATATTTGGTAGGAACGACGGCTTTTTTACCGCCAACCTCGGCCTGGACTGCCATCAGCCCACGGTTAGGGTTGCTTAAGCGGATGTAGGTGAAACGCCCGTCATCGTAAACGTCTGCGACGATGTTTTTACCTGCAAACCCTTTGCCGGTGCTCCAGTTGTAACGGGTATAGATGTGATAGCGATATTTCCGTAACGCCTCATAAACTGCCTGTCGTTTGCTGCTTTCTGCGTTCATACGCATTTCATTAATCTGGCTACGCATTGCGCTTGCATCAGCACGGCCAGCATCTGAATAAGAGCCAATGCTGCTCCGATCGCGGCTGCTGAGAATGCCGCTTGTTGTGCCGCGAATAACGACACAGGTTGTGTTTTGGCTGGCCGGTACTCGCGTAGCCTCAATATCAAGAGCCTGGCCGTTGGTCAGAAAAGCAGTAGCCATGGTCTTTACACCGCCTGGTTCCTCAGAAGTCGGGCGGATAAGGATTTGGTTTGCGGCCCCGTCAACGTCCCACAGTTCGTTAGAATTAGACGGCTTCTCGGTCACAAGTTGCGTGCCGTCAGGGAGCTGCACACGCGTACCCAGGTAAAGCGCAGAGTTAACACGCAATACCATGTTTTCTTTCCAGTTGACGATGCGGCACTGCTCAGCAAGCGTATTTGATGAATAGGCAAATACAAATGCCATTGCAGAAAGAGAAATTGTTTTTGTCAGTTTCATTTGCTTACCTATCCAGATCTTTTTTAGTCAGAATTTCAATACCGATTGAATTAACGTTAATCCAACCAGTGCTTTTTTTACTCATTTGCGCCCTGTCCAATACAGTCCAGGTAATACGCTGCATCCTTCTTGTCGTGTCTTCCTTCTTCACTTTAGCGCCAGGTCTGACAGTCGTTTCATCCCATGAAACGTTAGTTCTAATAATTTCTTTCTTCTTACCGGAGAAATTACCGGGGATAACGTCGTAGTGATCAATCCTGATATTGCTTACATTAACTCTGTTTTGGTCAGTGCCTTTTGCGGCAATTTCAGCAGCAGTTTTTGCGGCATTGAACCCGCTTTCGTCGTTAAATTCCGTATACAAATCATCCCCCATAAAAACACCGGCTTCGGCATAATCACGCTGAATGCTTTCCGGGTGAATCTGATAGCGTGATTCGTAGTATTTAGTCAGCAGTGAATTAACCACATTTACGTAAATTGGCTGCTCATCATCTGGATTAAACGGACTGACTTCTTGTTTACCGTCAGACCACATTTTAACCCACACTACCTCACGTGAGTTCTTTGACTCCTCTACAGCTTTCTTGGCTGTGTAGGTGTTATAAAAACTCAGCAGCACCACTATAAATAAACCGATTAGAAGCCATGTACGGTCGGCTCTCAGAACCGCCATTTTTGACCTGCGTAAAGAACGATTTGATTTTTTAACCTCGTTTTTATCGAGTGGCATCTTAATCACCTATAGAATTACAGTAACGGCTTTAACGGCGGCAGACTTAGCCATATTGGTTGCTCCATTACTGGCAGAACCAACACCAGAACAGAGCATTTTGGCAAAGGAAAACGAGCTGAATATCATGATGCAAGATATAATCCCGAAGACAATAATCGCCCACAGAAGACTTAAATTTTCATCAGTGATAACCAGTGGCGCGGTAACATTGAAATTACCGTCAATCATCGTTGAGGCAGGATTTTCGAATTTTCCTGCGGCGTTAATCGTAGCTTTCATAACGAGCATAGAAAGCAATGATGTCAGTCGCAGTAAAATTGAACACACACCCCAACCAATATAGAACCGAACCCAGCCGTCGAAAATTTTCCGCGTCCACGGCGCAATAAGGAATGGGATGAACAGAACGCCTACCATCCTTGCTAATGAGTACCCCAGCGTGACAAACACGTCTGCCAGATAGAAAGCTATCTGTAAAAAGAGTGATACGACAGCCCAGATGATAGTTACGGCCCACATCCAGATAGTATCCGTAAAGCCAACATCAGGTGCCTGCACTGCCTGAGTTATTGTTCTGTCGATAAAATCCGAGAGGAACATTTTATCTTTAGAACCTACGATCAGGAACTGGAATACATTACCTAAATCCTCAAAGGCCCCTTTGATGACGTATGTAAAAGGGCCATAGCTGGCAATAAAAGCAAGAGTAGCGATGAAAAGAATTACGGCAGTGAAGGCAGCAACCCAATCTGCGTTACCCATAATAAACTTGATAATCTCGCCAACTATCACCATGAAGAACAGAAAGGTAGCAATTGCTGAAACCAGCAAAAATATGTCACTACCGTTCGCAGAGAAAACGGCATCAATATATTCCTGGACATTATTGTCTATTTCTTTTGTTAGCTGATTGCTTATAGCAAACACAGGCTGAACAAAAGAAACCCACAGCAAAAATACAGCAAATATTTTTTTAAACAAAGCGATACCCCTTACAGCACATGCCGTAATTTTTTAAACCCGCCGCTTAATTATCTAAGTGACATACCTAACATCATTTTTGCTGAATTTATGTCCGGCGATGACTGGTCAAATTTATTTGTCAGAATCCATCGGACCTCTGCTTCAATCTGCTCTTTCTTAACTTTACCTGTCCATGAAGATGCACTTTGCCCTTTTACGCGGTCATAAATACTTACCAGGTCTTTTAATGTGCTCTTAGCCTGTTCAGTAGATAACGAAGAATATTTACTCTTCGAATATTTAACACTGCCACGATTTGGCACTTCATCGCTTGCTCTTTCTTTTGCTTTTAAAAGGCAAGTCATCCGGTTATTAACCGAACAATCATTCTTGTATTTGGCTACCAGCGTTTTATGTTGCTCATCAATTTTTTTCTGAGCCGGATCGACATAACGCTCATCTGCCAGAACGCTTCCTGACAACACACAGAAAAGAGACACTGCCAGTACGCCTTTCTTAAAATGATTCATCTTATTCACCTTTATATGCCTTGCTCATGTTTTTTTCTTTTAACTCTCTTGCACGAGCCATTTTATTAAAGTAGTCATTTGAGATCTGATTAGACATTTTGAAATCAGTGTTCTGTTGAGATTGTGCGTTCAGGTTCTGCTCAATAATCAGTTGATTCTGGCGAGCCATCAGTTGCTGCGTAGCGAGTACATCGTTATCGCCTAAGTCATCCAGTGCCTGACCAATTTCATTTGCCCTGGCAGCCTGCTCGGTAATGTTCTGGTCATTGTTCTGGCCTGCCAGATCCTGACGTACAGCCATTTCAGCTTTCCGCTTGCGATACTGAAATATGGCTTTAGCTCTCTGACGGTCATTACTCAAATAAGGTATCTCTGCGTTCATTTCTGACCATTCTTCGTCAGACATGCCCCAGCCGTTCAGAAGCTTGTTTCGTTCTATTGCATCATCCCACGGCCCACTGCCTACGTTGGCATCATCACCTGAGCTGTAACGCGGGTCATACATATCAATATTTTTTAATCGGTTCAGGAAGTCCTGAAGATTAACCCCGGTAAGCTGCTGTTTAAGCTTCTCAGCCTCACGCAGAGTCTGCCGGTAATCAGCAAGCATCTGATCATAACGTTTATAGGCTTCGAGCAACTGGTTGTTGCTGAGGACGCTTTGTTGCAGATACTCCTCGTAGTCTTTAAGACCTTGAGACAATTCGCGAAGCTGTCCGGCGATCTGCACATAGTCTGTAACCGGCACAATTGCATAGGTCGGTGACGCCAGGAAGCTGGCAGCAATTAAGGCCGCAATTAAAGTACGTTTCATTGATAGATGTTCTCCAGTTCGCGCTGCGACTCCGTAGGCGTTTTCGCTTTTCCTAAGCCCTCTACGATGCGATCAACTGCTGTATCAATGTCATCAGTCTCTTTGTAGATGCGGTTAGCTAACGATGCCTCATGAGCTGTAGATGTGCAGATAGCATATTGTTCTGATTCGACGATGAGGTTAACAACCTTCGCAATACGTGCCTCCGGGATGTAGATGTACATCTGACGACGGGGGATCAGAGTTCTGATGATTTCTACCTGGTCGGGAGACAGGCCAAAAGCCTTAACATAGGAATCCGTTTCTGCATCCGGATGTGACATAAAGATAAACACAGACGCTGCGGCCCTGAGTGTTTCCCATTCCTCCAGGTTGGAATAGTGTTCAGGGCTTTGCGTCCAGAACCCCATACCGCCACCATGCTTGAACCAGGTGCGTGATTTTGTAATCGCCCAATCAGCCGCCCCTGGCACTGAGAGGGTGTACTGTGCTTCATCGATATCCATGAACTTAGGCGTTTCGCGGTACTTCTCAGACTCAAAAAGACGCACAGTACGGAAAAAAATCTCGTGCTGAATGAGCTGGGCTTCCGCTTTCTTGTCTTTAACGGCAGCAAGGTTATAAACGGTAAGCGGCTTATCAAGCTTGCCGATTGCGTCCTTCTCGTTATCAAACAGCGATGCCCGATGGCCTTTACCGTAAAAGGCGGCCAGTTTGTTTTTAATCGGGTTGCTGCTTTTCGCCATGAGGGTGCTGAGTGTGTTAGTAGACAACCGGCCTTCCACGTTAGCGAACTCCTGCTCAAGAAGGCTTTTAATGCTTCTTGCCAGCTCGTTCACTTCATCAGGTGAGAAGTAACGGTCTTCTTCACGCTCATTAAAACGGAGCATGATTTTTAACTGATCGATGTAGTGAGAAACGAAATCGAGATCCTGAGGTGAATAGGCATCCTGAAACGTATTCATACCGTCTCTGACACCTTCTGAGAGCGTAAACGCGGCCCCGTCTTCCTTAAAGAAGTTGGCAAGCGGTATTGTTCCCTGATCAACGTCGAGAGACGTATACAGACCGCCCAGTTTAGAGAAATGGGATGCTATTACGTTTTTTGCGAATGATTTACCGGCGCGGGTCGGTCCAACCCCGATCACCAGGTTCTTTTCACCAATTACAGACGTGTAGTGGAAAGGAACGCCGTCATCAGACTCAAAGATGTAAATGGCTTCTTCTGTGTCGAACCCTTTTTTCCACGTCTTGATACCTTTATGTGAGCGGTAAAAGAGGGAAGCTGCACCGGCTTGTGCGGTGTTGTAAACCATTGTACGGAAGGTGTTTTTGTCATAGCCAGGCTGCATAGCAAAATAGGCTTTTTCAAGGCCCACGCTTTCCCACACAATAATAGAGTTATCCGTAACCACCTGATTAACTTCAACTGTTCTTTCAATTAACTTAAGCGGATCGGTATCAAACACAGCAATCGCAGATAAGTAGTTACCTATCTTTTCAGGTGAATGAGAGGCGTTAAGCAGCTCGTCCTGCATTTTTTTCAGGTGCGGGTTTTCTTTCACTCGGTGCTCAAGGTGATCACTGCTTATCTTGGCCGTCATGAGATCGGAGAAGTTAATCTGCGCCCTGAAAAGCTCATTCTCTTTCGCCGTGAGTACAAAGGAACGCTTTAATGCTGATAATGGGCTAAAGCGATTGAAAATGACGTAATTTCCCCTCATCAGCACGGCTTTCTTGCCGCTGTCGTTGTAAGACCAGACAGCCTCTGGAACGCTATCCTGACCGTGCTGAATGATGCTACCAATGCGAACATATACCGGCTTAGCCCCGTCTATTTTCAGCATAGGCACGCCTTCAATGAGTACATTCTGAATGGTTTCACCATCCAGTGCATACTGATCCCAATCTTTCTTTGGTAACGAGCAGGGCTTAGAAGTGAGGTATGACGGATTGAAATTTGCTAAAAATTTTTGCAGACGCCAGATTTCATTTACGCCCATATGCTTGTTTTCAGGCGAAAAGAAAGAAAGCCTAACATCGAGGTCTTTCAGCGCATCACGTAGCTTGCGGCATTGCTTGTTATACTCGTCAACCTCGATCATGTAGGAATCGAAGTTTTTGAATGCAAGGCCGAGTCGCTTACGTGCATCTGTATCAAAAATGCTGTTAAAAAGGTTCTTAGCAAATGTCAGCGAAAAGACACTGTTGAGGTTCTCTGTAGGCTCAACTTCCAGCAGCCAATAAATACGAGAGCCATTGAGGTTACGCACTTTGTTAAGAAACGCCTGACGGCGTTTCGATAACAACTGACTGCGGGGATTTTCGCGGTCGGCAATTTTTACTTTGACGCCTTCATAGTGCACATAATATTCAGTCAATGTAACGTTAGCCGGTAGGAGCTGAAAAATATTACGCAGCATTGCGCTAACAGTCTTCCTGACCGCATCAGTAACAAATGTCGGATCAAGACCAGTTAACTCAAGCCCTCCAATGACGGTGCCGGAATAGGTATAGACCGTATCACGATCATGACCTGCAAGGTTTAACTGCTCGTTATATGTACCAGAAGGCATCAGTCTAACCTCTTACTTTTGAACCCATGCGATAGCCAGCGCCAGGTTGAATAATGCAATTCCACCCATAGCTGCACGGAAAGCCCAGGCTAATGCCTGGCTGCCAGCTTTCGGAATCAGAACCCACATGATGATGCACGCGGCCAGTGATAAGAACACAACGAACAGAACGCCAGCCCCGCCGACTAAATCGATCAGGTCCTGCATCCAGGAGACGAGTTTTTGCAAAAACCCTTCGCTGGGCGTATCGAGAGTTACATCGTTATTTGCAGCCAGGGCGCTACCAGAAAAGGCTACTGCAAGACTGAACGCGAAAGCTTCCTGAAGCTTTTTTCTTGCTCCCTGTAAGCGATTGGCTAAAACATTTTTCATTTGCGGGTATCCTTAATGTCACTGAGTTTTATGAACTTCACTTTGCGCTGAGTCGTCTGGCTGTTGTCCGTACTTTCAGCGCCGATGATTGCAGAACGCCATGCAACATGAGCGTCGCGGTCTTCCATGTGGATCGTGTATATTGGCAGGACGGTTATGAGCAAAAAGATCACGAAGGCAAGCACTGAAAAAAGGCTAAAGAACTTGATAGCCAGTAACAAAGCAAAGCCATTCACGAACAGCAGAAGGATGTACATCTGATGCGGTATACCCGCCTTCATTTTCTTGTCCGAAAACACCTTGTTGTTTCTAAGGTTTGGGTTGACCTTGAAGCGCTGTTCTGTCGTCATATATTGCACGTCTTATGTAAACGATTCACTATTACTTAAGAAATTTAGCATCGAACGAGGCACGGTTCAACACTGCGATGAAAAAACTCTACGATTATATTGAGGCGATGAAACGCCACACGAGATTGAACACGAACATTAAGATCGCGGATTATTTGGAAGTCAGCCGCCAGTACATCACGACGCTGAAGTATGGAAAAAGTTGGTTAAGCCGAGAAAAATGCTTAGATGTCGCAGCAGCTTTGGGAATCGACGTTACGGAAATACTGATGACCATAAACGCAGAGAAAAGCCAGTCCCTTAGCGATAAGGAACGGTTCTATAAGCTCGCAGAGCAAAACCGTTCCCCTATAAACCCTCCCGAAAGTTTTAAGCCTGATGGCTCACCTCGGAGAAGGCCAGCGAAAAAGAAGAAGCCGTAGCCGCTTACGTTTTCAGAAGCCGAACTTTACATTCTTTACATATCACGATCAATATGAGAATCGGCCTATTCTTAGAATGCTAATTAAAATATGCACTTAGCTTAAAATGGTAACGGAATCTAAAAATTAGCGTTCTAAGAATCAAGCACATTCATTAACATTTGTAGAGAACTGGTTAGGGGCTGGGCCACTCAAGGTGGCCCAGCTCCCTCACTCGCCTACACGCTCATGTTTTCCGGTCTGAGTATTGAAACGGAAAATGATGTGAATTTTCCCGTCCCGCAATTCGCCAATTTCAGTAATCCTTCTTCCCCACTGGGGATCACGATGCGTCTGGATTATTACGTCAATAGCATCACGTAAGAGAACACCTGTCAGCTCGTAACTCACGTGACCGGCAGAGGCTAAAAGGTACTGGAGGCGTGAAAGGCAGTGCGCAACACTCTTGCCGTGTACGGTCGATGCACAGCCGCGTAAACCTGTATAAATGATTTGAATGAAAGCATCCACGGCTGGCGGTTTACGCAGCTCTCCTACGATTACTCTGTCCGGCTGCTGGCGCAGGGTTGCATGAGTAAGCGCAGGCAAATCGATAGGGCTTTCACGTCTGTTTGGGGCTTCCATAGCCAGGCCGAACGGAAACATAGAACGTATATGTAGCTCCTGCGTATCTTCAGCAGTGATGACTCGTTCCCGGCGATCAATGTATTCAGCCAGATATCGGATCATGGACGTTTTGCCGGAACCCATAACCCCTGAGACCAGGAACGTTTTTTTGTCCCTGACCATCGCTATCAACCACTCAAGCATTTCTTCCGTGAACATACCGTTCTTAAGAAAAAATTCTGTCGTAAACTTCTCTATGGGAACTTTACGCAGGGCCATTGTTGAGCCGGAAGGAGTAGTAGATACATGCGTAGCGTTAAGACGACTACCATCGGGAAGCCTGGCATCAAGAATTGGAGCCTGAAGATTTAATTCATCCTGATCCAACGTAACGCAGAATTGCTGTATGAGAGAAACAAGCCGGTCTTCGGAATCAAACCTGCAATCTACTTTCTCAAGAATACTGTTACGCATGACGCTTATATCATCATAGCGGTCTACAAAAATATCGGTGATCGATGGGTCTTTGTAGAGGTGCATGATAGGAAGTAATTCATCGTGAATCAGATTCCATGACTTAATAGCTTCCTCAAAAGTGTCATCTACATAACCGAAAGGATATTCCATACAAACTCCTACAGAGCATAAGGCTCAAACTTGTGAAACTTAATCAGCCCATGCGAGTGAACGTGAATAGGATCGAAAGAACCTGTACGGGAAATGTGTCTCACATTTCCGTCAGGACTTGTGAATTTGGGCCACGGATTTTTCTCATAAAGTTCCTGGTAATGACCTAGTACAGACTCAGAGGTAAAGAGATAAATGACATAATCAATCTTACCCTTTTGCCAGTCGTCAGCATGACCATGTAGGTTGTAGTAAATCCGGTTAACATCTTTTTGCGTCAGCTCAACTTCAACCGCAATTCGGACGTCCTGATTATTTATGATCAGCAGGTCGGGCCTTCTAACGTAACCCTCTTTAGCGAGTTCTGTTTCGCTAAAGAAATCCTTCACGCCTTTCTGCGTAATGAGGAATGATTGAATGCTGTAACTGTGAATGATTGTGTGCAGAGGAAATCGTCGGAAGGTACGAATAGCTAAAGTAGGATTATGAATCTTTGCTTCCTCTACACCCTCAGTTGATAAGGTAACTACTTTCTTTCTCGTGCCGGGAATGTAAGTTTCTTTGGTAATCCCTTCATCCGCTAATTTCTTGAAGAAATCCCCCTGACCATTGACGTTAACGCCTAACATTTTCGCAAGCAGATCGCGACTCGAAAAACCAAACTTAGCGAGCCACAAAATTACTTTTTGTCTTTTCTGGTAATTGATTTCAAAGTTACTCAAAAACACCTCCGCAAATGCTGAGATTCGCACGAACTTAACAAGCCCCCATAAGGGGCGGGTAAAGCCCTTAAAAGAGATTGAAGAGATTGTTCTCGCGCCCACGCGAGGACAAAGGAAATTTTCGCGCCCACGCGATAATTTACGGTCTCTCCAGGAGCATCCCGTTCAGGGATGCGTATGGACGCGGAGCGTTCAATCCGCGCTATCCGCGCGGCGTCAGGGCTCAAGCCAAAGGCGAAGACGCCTGACCACCCCCCTTAGGGTGGCGCAAGGTTCCCCGATAGGGGGAACCGCCGCGCCCCGAAAGTGGTGCGAGACTTGGAACGCGAAAAGCGCGCTTGAGGCGTATACGCCGATTCGCGCCTTTTCGACCGTTCCAGGGCGACGCACCACTAAGGGCAAGCATACACGGCGCTGGAGTGAAACGAAAGCAACGTGTATGCGCAGCAGCCTTAGGGGGGTGGTCAGGCGTCGCAGACGTCTGACGCCGCGCGGGGGAATTCTATGCAGGTTCGGCGT
>NZ_CP155068.1:0-163397 GCF_039621635.1 Pantoea sp. BRR-3P | reverse complement strand
GTAACCCGCTGACGCACAGGGAAAGAGTGCAGAAAGGGCGGGGCAGGGGCGTACCAGGCACTCCAGGCTGAATGCCTGGTAAGAAATGTATAAAGGTCGAAACTGAACTTTGTGGTCACACAGGTTAGCAAAACGGGAAAGTTTGATCGACAGTAGAATGTCCGGATGACGTACCTGGTAAGTTCTCAAAGTCACTTAGCCGCCGTGAGGGAGGATCGCATAGCCTTGATTAAATGAGGCGAGACGAACGGAAAATTTTTTCCGGACAGCCCATGCAAGTAAGCTGCTGGGTAAAAGAAAGTATTCCTCATCAGATCCAAGGACTTTTAGTCAGTTTCATTCAGCGCAGAATATTTCTTAGAAACGTTTTAATCTCTGCCTGAAATGCCGTTAACGGCACGAAAAAAATTGTGGTGGTGATTACTACCCAAAGAACACAATATATAGTTTGCACGGGAAGGTGAATTTTTCACCAGTCTGACATGCGAAAATGGTGAACTTGACATGAGCAAGTCAACGGAAAATACTGTTAAGGAAGGAAAATTACCGGAAACAATTAGCCGTCATGTTTTCCATACGCCGGACCTTACAGGACTAACTGAAATCAGGTCATTATTCAGAATAAACCATCATCATTTAACATATCTTTTACATACGAAAAAACATATCAAATGGAGTATGGTAACTAATCACCTTCATGTAAAGGCATTATGTATGTTGAGAAGCTGTAATGTACTCACAGCAATTACCACAACCATGAAGAAACTAAGACGATATCATTAAATTATTATCACGGCCCATTTTTCAAAAAAAAACACCATGTTATGATGAACGGGATATTAAATAATAAGGAATGCAGTCAGAATGAAGTTTTATGGCATTGAATATCTGCAGGCGCAGTCAAACCTGAACGATTTTTTTAAATATATTGTGATTTTCAGTGCATTGACTGTATTGATTGTTGTTTTTAGTCTGTATATGCGACATCGGCTACAGACAAAGTATCGGGACTTAACCATTATTACTTTCCTGTTTCTTCTGTTCATTTCAGGATTGCAGTACTCCGATTACACAAACAGCCAGAACAAACATTCGCAATCATCGCAAATGGTGAACTTTGTAAAAACTTTATCGAAAGACAAGAACGTAAGCATAAACTCTGTTTTTTCAAACTCAGTGCAGCTGTCAGATGGTATAATTATTAAAGTTCACAATAATTATTTTCGCGTAAGTTTAAGCGCCGATCAAAGTAGTTACTATTTAGTACAGGTCTGGTTAACCACTGCAAACGTAAACATTTTAGAGAGATAAGTAAGACAATGATATTATATATGCCTATTATTATAAAACTTGGACTTGGTATTATGTGCTTGATTGTCCAGATAAATCTTATGGGAAAAGGCAATCTTGCTCCATCGTCAGCCATGGACCAGGTTCAGAATTACGTGTTAGGCGGCATTATCGGTGGTGTAATTTATAATGAAACGATATCAGTCCTTCAGTTTGTACTGGTATTAATAATATGGACATTACTTGTATTTGTTCTCAAGTTTTCAAAAGAGAACAATAGGTTAGTAAAAAAAATAATTGATGGCAAGCCTATTACTCTGGTGCATAACGGGACGGTAAATGTCAGAGAATGTTTACGAAATGGAGTTTCTGCTAATGAGTTAATGTTTAAGTTAAGATCTAACGGGGTTTATGAAGTTGAACAACTCAAACGTGTAGTTCTCGAACAGAATGGGCAGTTGACTATTATCCAGAGCGGAGATGAAAACATCCGTTATCCTATTATAGTGGACGGTTTAGCAAACGACGACTTGCTTGAAATTATCAATAAGGACAGAGCATGGCTGGAAGAAAAAATCGCCGAGCAGGGTTTTAACAAAATCAGTGAGGTCTATTTAGGTGAATATCTTTCCGGAAGGATTAACTTATATGGCTATGCATGAATGCATCGGTATTAATTATACGTTGATATACTAAATGCAAAAGCTAAGAGCGCAGATGAAATAAAGTTTACGGATCTACAGCGGGTCGTTACCATCCCGGTTAACAAATGTATAACTTACTCATCTGCATAAACAGCCTGCGATAAATGTGCCAAAAAGCCCCCAGAATCAGCTATCTTACTATCTATCTAGCGTTCTTACCGAGCATTCAATTGCCCTGACCATTAGCTCCGTGCGGTCAACATTTTTGTAAGCCAGGACTGTTCTCAGGGCGTCCGCAATAACCATTTGTTTTGACTCAATGCCTGAATCATGAAGCGTAAAAACCATATCACCTACCACACGGCACATTTCATTGTAGAGTTCATTCGCGTTCATCACATCCACCTTTATATCATTCATAAAATGCCGCTAAAATAGTATTCTTATAAGCCATAACAAAAACGATTTAGCAACTGCAAAGAAATCATCCAGGCCATTTCAGCACCGCTATTTTTCTATTCGGAACCGCTTCCGGGAGAAAGTGGCTGTCCTTTTGCGCGTTTTAATTCTGTTTCTGGCGTGAGAAATTATAGTTTCCCATCTGGGGTCGGCTCTGCTGTTGTTATACAGCTCAAGTTCGTCAAGTAGTTGTGACCACTTTTTTGCCTGGTAAGCTTTATCAGGCCCCATGATGTCACGCATGGACTGAATGAGCTGGTCAACCTCCTTTTTCGCTACAGCACAGGTTTTGCCAGCCTGATGCTCTGCTGCTAGCTTCCTGATGCCGACTGCAAAAAAATGTATGCTGATTTCATTCACATATATCTCCTGTGTTAGGGTGTTTTTTCAGGTTATGCCACTCAACAATAAAACCGCATATGATAATTCCTAAGTAGCTATAGTTTCCTTACAGTTTCATTATATCGGCCCAGCTATATTAGTGCCAATTTTTAGTGAAAAAATGTTTAAAGCATAAGGTTTTTTGAATTAGATTTTCGTTTGCGAAAGAAAACTGCATCTTTTACATATCTATTCATGGCGAGTCAGGGCAAACAGAGCTAAGCGGGCTTGGTATTAACAGTCCGGCACTTAAAATTTATTTAACGCGCAAATGAACCTCTCGGGAATAATATATTCAAATGGTGGAATTATTCTGCGTAGAGATTTTTTATTTCTTTGACCTAATGCGTTAGTGTTAATATCATTCCTGGTCAGAACTAATAATCTGTTATCTGACTTTTTCAGACTAAAAATATGGCCGCTGGGCCCACTATGTGAATGGCATGACCGATCACTACCAGTTTTAAAACCGTTCCCGGGCGAAAACCTGGCGGTTACCTGCTGAAATTATATGACTGCTCGGCATGGATTGTAACAACCCATTAACTCTCGATAAACATGGTTTTTTCATTTACTAAAAGAATGTTATCAGTGCCATTTTTATATACAGAAAAGGCACAAATGATAACCAAAAGAAATAATCACATGTTACCCTTAATGCCTGAATCACATCAGGATAATGTAATGAACTTTAAGATTTCAAGCAAACTGATACATGAAGCCGAAACCCCTAAAGGTTTACTTTACAGGTCAATTATTGTTTATGTTTTCATTATGGTCGGCCTGCTTTTTTCCCTTTATCTGGTCTATGGGAATACCGGGCGTTTAAACTTTTATTTTTTTATTAATACCTGCACCGTCTCAATAATGACATGGGTTATCAGGAAATCATTTAATATTAAATCTGAGGAAGAACATCTGGCCGTTTTCAGAATCGGACTATTCCTGTTACTTAACTCATCACTTGCATCTATGGCCGGTGGGTTAGCGTTACTGGAAAGAGATGTGGCTTCATTGATTGCATCCGTTCTGTATATGCCCGCCATCCTTCTGATCGTTTTTTCTTTCAACAAATTTATTAAATATGTTAACTATAGCTATGAGTCTGTTGTAAGTATGTCCTTTACTGATGAATTAACAGGACTTCCTAACCGACGACACCTTAATTCTAAGCTCAGAGAGATGGAAGGCAGGGAAGGGATTATCTGCATTGCGGATATTGACCATTTTAAAAAAATAAACGACACGTATGGTCATGAAATGGGAGATAACGTTTTGAGAAAAACCGGCATAATTCTAGGTGGTTTCACGAGTGAGGAGGTCTTTATTTCACGTTCCGGAGGTGAAGAGTTTGTCATTGTGGTATTCGATACGTTGTCTGCTGAAGATACGATAAAAAAAATAAAAACCTCTCTTACGGATGTTTGTAACGGCAGTATACAGGTTACACTCAGTATTGGTGTTGCCTCCAAACGGTCAGCTGAGCCTCCTACTTCTGCCATCAAAGCTGCTGATGAAGCCCTTTACAGGGCTAAGAGAGCAGGCAGGAACTGCATAATTTATGCGCCAGAAAACAGAAACCTCTGATCGTTTTTTCACCGGTCATTATAAGGCGTTTACAGTTCTGATTATCTCATCATCTTCTACGATAAATTTGTCGGTTGTCTTCTGCTTTTGCGTGAAAACCAACGATGACCCTCCCGACTTCTTAACGCGCCCTGCTACTTAACGTAAACGTTACTGCTGGTAGCAAGGCGAACTTTATCAGCGCACTTAATTGTTTTGGCTGGTTTCACTGACATACTTTTAACAGATAAATACTGATTCAGAACTCTTTATGAGATGAAAATGCCTGGCAAATCGTTATTCACGCAACCTGTTCGTTAAATGCGTAACCCACGGGTTTGTGAGGCTGTGAAAGTAATTCGTTTGACAAAACGATTGGCAGAAGATTGTCAGACGTAATTGCGTCTCATTTGAGCCCGGAATAGTTTTGGTCACAGGCATTTTACTTCCGTGTGGTATAAAAGTACTTACTTTCCAGTCACCAGATGTGTGCATGCAAAGCAGATTTGTTTATTAATTCAACAGTGTCAGGTTAACTCATTTTTAAAAGCATTTCTGACAAGATATTGATTTTTAACCATTGTTCTAAAAAATGCCCGTAAGCTATAACGCGCTAATCGTTGATTTGTACCGTGGTGAGACGATACCACTCTTTGATAATCTTTTTTCTGCATTAAATCTACAAAAATCTCATAACAGCAGCGAGTTATAATGCAAAATTGAGTTAAGGGAGAAAAGGTACGCTAAAGTGGTAGTGCGAGGTCTGACCCAATCGCCCAGCGTGATGTATTTATTGCGCGCTGCTCTTCCCTTCGGCTGCGTCTCATGAAGGTAAGATCCGATGACACCTTTACCCGGGCCCTTAACGCCATGCTTCTGAAAAAACTCCGCCTCCGCACGCTTCTGATGTCACTTTCCATCGGGGGCGTCGTCCTTACCTCAGGCCTGCTTCTGGGTACGCTGCTATTTTTTCAGAAGGCCAATATTGAGGACAGCCTGCTGGAAGGCAATATTGCCTATGCGCGCAAGCTCGCGGACACTACCGACCGTTACCTCGCTACGGCGCAGCGTGAGCTGGCCTGGAGCGCCACGCAGATAAAGGGGCTGACCGACCCGGCACTGCTGCGGGATGAGACAGACCGTCTGCGGCTGCAGTCCGGTTTTTTTAATACGGTCGTGGTGGTGAACCGGGATGCGGTTATTGCTGCCACCTCGCCGGAAAGCCTGAGTTTGGTCGGCCTGAAACTGCACTCCGACGCGAGTCAGCAGGCTATTGCCACGCAGAAACCTTTCATTTCTTCACCGTTTACTTCGGCGTCGGGCAACTACGTGGTGTTTTTGTCACAGCCTCTTTTTGCGGCGGACGGCAGTTATCTTGGATACATAGGTGGCACCATTTACCTTAAAAAGCAGAGCATGCTGAGCGACATACTCAGCCAGCACTTTTATGCCAGAGGGGCGGCGGTGAGCATTGTCAGCAATGACGGCCTGATTGTCTTCAGCCATGATGCTTCCCGCGTAGGTGAGCAAATGGTGCTAAGCCCGGCGCTTCTTAAGCGGCTTGCCGCTACCGACAGTGGGCGATTCAGCACCGAAAGCGGCGGCCAGCAGTTCCTCACTGGCTACGCGAGCTTGCACTGCACCGACTGGAACATCTTTATCACCGGTACATCGGAAACGGTCCGGCACATCCTGCTGCACACGGTAGAAAATGCACTGTGGTTTTTGCTGGGAATCATTACCATTACGGCCGCCGCAATGGCCCTCCTGGCAGGACGCATCGCTTCTCCGCTGGAGAGGCTCGCCGACATGGTACGTAATGGAGGCAGCGACGTAGAGCCCGTACCGCTTACCTTGGTGCAGGCCTGGTATTATGAAGCAGACCGACTGAAAGAAGCCGTTCAGGAATACCGGCAGGGTGTAGCAGGGCGCATGGCCGCCCTCAGCGATGAGGCCATGACCGATCCGTTGACAGGGCTTTGTAACCGCCGCGGTTTTAATGTGCTGGCCGACCAGATAAATGACGTTCAGGATCAGTGCATGATTGCCATTGATATCGATTACTTCAAGAAAATCAATGACTGGTACGGGCATGACGCCGGAGACGCGGTGCTGGTAAGCCTCGCTGCCTTGCTGCGTCAGGCATGCCGTGCAGGGGACGTGGTCAGCCGGTTTGGCGGCGAGGAATTCATCCTGCTTTTACCGGCGACGGAACTGAACGATGCGGCGCGGACGGCGGAGCGGATCCGCGAGACCGTAAGCACCACTGTATTTCCGTTCGTGGGCACCATGACGGTGTCCACGGGCGTGGCGGCACTGAGGGACTGTGAGGGTAGCCGGGATGAGCTGCTGCGCCGCGCGGATGAGGCGCTTTACGAGGCTAAAGGAGCAGGACGCAACGTTGTCATTATCGCTGGCCCGGACGGTTTCAGCCGGTACGCCAGCCCTGAATTATCATAATGTGTCCTGAGCCACTTCGGATTGCCCCGCGTGAGGCCGGTCCTCTGCTGTCGCACGTACGTTGCGCCCGGTGCCATCCGGCTTCCGTTCGCGTCTTTTTACCCATCCGGAAGAGCATTATGCAGCAAAATACCGAAGAAGAAATCCCTCATATCCTCCGAGAGAGAAGTGAGCTGTTTGCACCTGAGGCCGAAATTATCAGCGCAGTGTTCGCGTGTCTCTGGTCAGACCGGGATCGCGTACTGCGTAAAGACATTATCCTCAGCCTGATAGCTGAGCTGGAAAGCACTTCAGACGTGGTGCGATAGGATGTGCCTCGCGGGGCTGGGAGATACTCCGGAGCTGAAAGATAATCGGACACCCCGATTGACTCTCCCCTGCAGGCATTACCGCACGGGGCGACCTGACGTCTCCTGACTGGAAAATATTAAGCAAAATGGTACTCTCAGAAGGCCGCTGGGTTCTCCTCCTTTGCGGCTCTTACCTCATGATGTCAATTAAGGCCTTTCTTGCGGTTGCCTGCGCCTGGCACTCCCCGTGCCAGGTTTTTTTACGGTAAGGCAGAGCCGGACCTGACAATGGGGCTGCTCTGACCTGAGCAGGCCGTGCGTTTTCAGCACTGCCCCCGCAGCTTCCATTCGAGCCATTCGTCGAGTTCTGTTTCCGGTAACGCCTTAGAATAGAAAAAGCCCTGAGCCTGGTCGCAGCCGTACTCGGTCAGCGCCGTAACGGTCCGTTCATCCTCTACACCTTCAGCAAGTACCGTGTAGTCGAGGTCTTTGAGCATAGCAATAATGCTGCGCGCAATTATGCGTGAGGCGGTATCAGACGATAATTCACTGATAAGCGAGCGGTCAAGCTTGATTACATCAAGCGGCATACGGCGAAGATAGCTGATGTTGCTGTAGCCGGTGCCGAAATCATCCAGCGAAATGCCAAAGCCCCTGAGCTTGAGCATCTCCAGTCCCCGCATTGCTGCAGGGCTTTCAAGAATGCGTTCCGTCTCAAGACACTCGATGCCCAGTAGCGAAGTTGGAAGCCTGGCCCTGATCATTTTCGTCTCAAGCGCATCGGCAAACCCCTCACGGGCAAAGTCGTGGCTGCTGACGTTGATGGTCACCGGGAGCTGGACGCAGTTGTTACGCAGCCGGGCAAGCCGTTTAATAACGCGATCTGTCACCCAGGTCGTCAGCTCGCTGAGCAGTTCGGTCTGTTCAGCCAGAGGCACAAAGTGTGCCGGGGAGAGTTCACCACGTTGCGGGTGCCGCCAGCGGATTAACGCTTCCAGTCCCACGGGACGGCCGCTTTGCAGACAGATTTTGGGCTGGTAAGCAAGCCAGAGCCCGTGATCCCCCCTCATAGCGGAGGCCAGCTCGTGCACCAAGGTAAAATCCTGCGTATGACGCGCGTCGGTGCCCTGACTGAAGCGCATTGAGGGAAGCCCGCGTCCGATGGCCTCATGCAGCGCGCTCACCGCGCGGCGTAGCGCCTCCTGAGCGGGAATTTCTCCAAGGGTGAAGGTGACTTCGCCGGTGTGCGTTGTGAGTGCAACGGCGATGCCTTCGCCAAGATCCGCGCTGATGCCCTCCAGCCTCCCCGCCACCCAGTCCGCGGTAAGGTGGCTATCATCCCGCGTCAGAAGCGCAAAGCGACCGGTGGCGACAGTGTAAAGCATTTCGCCCGAAGCCGGGCGCAGGCGCAGCGGCAGCAGCGTGGCAA
Organism: Pantoea sp. BRR-3P; assembly: GCF_039621635.1. NCBI lineage: Bacteria > Pseudomonadati > Pseudomonadota > Gammaproteobacteria > Enterobacterales > Erwiniaceae > Pantoea > Pantoea sp. BRR-3P. Next base: position 154,878 of record NZ_CP155068.1, on the reverse strand, counting down.
CGTCGTTAAGCAGACTCTCCACCGGACCCATGCCCATAGAGCGGGCAAGTTCGTAAGCACGCGGCATATCGATGCAGTCTATCAGTACCAGTCGTCGGGGGGTACTATCCCCCGACGCCGCCAGGAACTGCAGGTCGCGGATAAGGCGCTGGCGGTTGGGCAGGCCAGTGACCGGGTCAGCAAAGCCGGCCGAGTGCCAGGCCTCCAGAAACGCCATCACCAGCGCAGCCAGTAGCTTAAGCGTGGTGACCTGTTCGGCACTGAACGAATGAGGTTCGGTATCGGTGACGCACAGCGTACCCAGCACGATACCCTCCCGGTTTTTCAGCGGGGCGCCGGCGTAAAAGCGAATGTAGGGCGCACCCGTGATGAGGGGGTGCGTAACGAACCGGGCGTCCAGCCACGTATCAGGGACTACCACCGCGCAGTCGCTGTCCACCGCGTGCCTGCAGAGCGACTCTTCCCGTGAAGACTGGCGGAGCGCAAAGTTATGCGCGGCCTGCACGTGCTGTTGCTCATCGTCGAGCACGGAGATGAAGCTTCCCGGTATGCCCAGCGCCTGGCTGGCCAGCCGGACAAATTTTCGCAGCACGTCGTCGCGGCTTTCGTCGGTACTGCGCAGCGCTTTCAGCGCCTGCGCGCGGCGATCATGGTCGCCGGATAGGTTCATCAGCATGGGTTCCTCCGCCCCGGCCTGGTTCCGGAACGAAATTAAAAAGAGAAAATGTACAGTAGCGGACCGTAAAATGCGCGATTTCTGCGAAAGGATAAAACAATTGAAGCTTTATTATGTGGCTTATGATAGTCGTATAGTGGTCTGATGTCATTTTTATTTTCTTTAACGAAATCCTTACGCGACGACGATTCTTTAATTTAATCGAGCGAAAGTTTTATCTTTTTAATTAACATGTCAGACTATTTAGTCACAAAGCATCGCACGCAGATTAATTACGCGCGAATTCGAAAGAAGAAAATAATTATTATTAACTAATAACCGCCCCGGGGAAAACCTTATGCAGTTACTCAGACACTTTACCATCCGCCGCGTCGTACTATGGATGATGATCTTTTCACTGGCGATAGTGGCGCTCGCCGGCGGATACGGGACGGTGACCCTGCGGGATATGAACCGGCACGCGGACCGCGCTGACGCGCTGACGCAGCAGCTGACTTTTCTGACGCGCAGCGGCATCGTGATGCAGAGCGGCACGGCGGCTGAAAAAAATGCGCTGATGGCCGCCGTACCCGACGGTGCCGACTGGGGTCGCTTTCGCTTTGCGCTGACGGCCGGGCCGGCTGAGTATGGACCCGCCGCGGGTGAACGCCTTGCCGCGCTGACGCAGCAACTGGCGGCCGATGACGCGCCCGTCATGGCAGACCGCCACCGCCTCGAAATTATCCTCATCGCGGCGTTGCTGGCCGCCGGCGGCCTGCTGGTTTTCTGCGACCGCTACCTGGTAGCCCATCTCGTGCGTCCGGTGGCTACGATCCGCGCGCACCTTAAGACCATCGCGGACGGCGACCTCACGCGAGAGCCTGAAGACCTGGGCCCTAACTGCGTGGGTCAGCTGGTGCCGCTGGTAAAGGAGATGCAGCACAGCCTGCTCGATGCGGTGCAGGCCATCCGCGATAACGCAAGCGTTCTTCACCGTGAGGCAGGCGACATTGGGGCGGGTAATGCGGATTTGGCGGACCGCACCTCTACGCAGGCCGCGGCGCTCGAGCAGACTGCGGCCAGCATGGAAGAAATTACCGCCACCGTCAGCCATAACGCTGAAAACGCACGTGAAGCACGGGAGCTGGCCGTCAGGACAGCGGTTACTACTCAGGAAGGGGCGGAGCTGGTGCGCTCGGTTATGACGGCCATGGGCAGTATTGCCGAAGGCTCCGAAAAAATCCGTCAGTTCACGGCCACCATTAACGGTATTGCTTTCCAGACTAACATTCTGGCGCTGAACGCCGCCGTTGAGGCCGCCCGCGCCGGCGAGCAGGGGCGCGGTTTTGCGGTGGTGGCCGCAGAGGTGCGCTCGCTGGCGCAGAGCCGCGAACAGTGCTGGCACCACCATGGATGAGGTGCTCCACGGTGTCGGCGGGGTGAACGAGCTGATTGGGCAGATTGCGATGGCCTCTGAAGAGCAGAGTAAAGGCATCGCGCAGGTCACGCTGGCCGTAGCAGAGCTTGACCGCGTGACGCAGCAGAATGCAGCGCTGGTTCAGCAGGTTTCTGCGACGACTAATAGCCTCAGTGGGCAGACTGCGGCCCTCGGCGATGTAATTACCCGCTTCACGCTGCCGCAGGCTGCACAGGCCGAGGGAGTGGCGGCTGTAAACCCGGCGGCGCAGCCTCCCCGTAATATGCGTGCCGCACCCGCGAAACAGGGCGGCTGGGTTGCCTTCGGCCGTCATTAGCGGGATGCACGCGGAGGAGGGTTTTTCTCCAGCCATTCGCGAACGCGGTCAGCTTCCGGTCCAGCCTCCCGCACGGCACGGACAAGACGCTCCTGCGTGGTGCATAGCTCCTGCGTCCAGAATGTTATCTGCCACTGCTCGCGAATGTCCACGCGGCTGAGATCGCCAGGCACGCGACGCTGAATATAATCGCGGTGTTTCATCAGGTTATCCTTTATATTTTTCAGGGTAGGGCGATGATTAAATGTCGCCCCATAATCCCCACCATTCCCCCATAAATGAGCGGCCGGTATATACCGGAATAATCTTTGTGTTGCGGAATCACTTAAAAAGGAGATAAATCCTGGATGCGGTATTGCCCCCCTGTTTGCCTATTCCAAACATGATTTAGAAAGAGGGAGCCAGATTAATTTCGTTTAATTCTCTCACACTGCCATTTTCTGAACACCGTCGTCTTGACTGGGCAGGTTTACAGTTAAGATAATGTACTGATTAAAGGCGATACAAAGGCCACTTCGGCATTGGCCCTCACTGAGGGGGCAACAGGAGGTTATTTCTGGGAAATCAGCGATTACAGCAGTCCGTCAGCGTACAGTCCAACGTCCGTGAACTCCGGCTCGCCGCCGGCCTGTCCCAGGAACGCGCCGCTGAACGATTTGGCCTCAGCCTGCGCGTCTGGCAGACGAAGGAGGCGGCAAAGAATCCGGCCCCTCTCAGCCAGGCCGAATATGAGCTGCTGTTGCTGCTCGCCGGTCAGCATCCGTACTTTGCACTTATCCCGCAGAAAAAAAAATAAGAAGCGCCGTTTACGCCGGAGCTGAAGTTCAGGTGAGATATGCCGATACAGGGATTTAATGCCATGAGAGGAAGTGTTGTTTCACCGATCGGTCGGCCCGGGGCGCGCAATATTTCGGTTGCGTCCCTAACGCGGGGTGTAACATCCCTGCAGCAATGAATGCCGGCCAGGAATGCTCCGGAAAATCCACTTCATGGTCACTTCAATGGTCATGAGCTTATGTTTTTCAGACCGGCCTTTTCCAACGGGCAGATGCCGGGCTTCAGGGCTCTGAGCGTGCGGGCCCACGGATGGGCCTTTCTTCCGGCTGCGGGGCGGCAGCAAAGTTTGTGCGGCTCCGTCTGATTGAACGTGTCCCCTTTATGCTGTGTCATGCCGGCCACAGTAAACCAAACATGAGGGGACAGCCCCTGAAACGCCTGACTGATATCCGCGAGGCGGCCCGCCTCGACGCGCTGGCACAGTACCAGCATACAGGCGCCCTGCCAGCAGATGCGCTTGACCGACTTACCACGCTCGCCGCCCGCCTTTTTCGCGTGCCGGTAGCCTTTGTCTCGCTGATTGACGATCAGCGCCAGTTCTTCACGTCACGGTACGGGTTAAACATTTCCGGCACGGCCAGAGAGGTCGCTTTCTGCGATCATACGCTGGCGCAGGGTGATATTCTCTGCGTGCCCGATACCCTTATCGACCCGCGCTTTCGCGATAATCCTCTGGTGCTGGGCTATCCGCACATCCGCTTTTATGCGGGCGTCCCGCTTTCCACCCCGGACGGGCACCACATCGGCACTGTCTGCCTGACCGACACACAGCCACGCCCTCCGCTGACGGATGCAGACAGGCAACACCTGGCCGATATCGCCGCGCTGGTAATGGACCGTATGGAGGTGCACCGGCTTGAGCTGCTGCGACATGCCAGCCAGCAGCGACTGCAGGCAATATCGGCCACTTCACCGGACGCCATCATCTGTACCGACCTGCGCCGCGGCATCAACTTCTGGAACCCGGCCGCCAGCGCCCTCTTTGGATATGACGCGAATGAGATGTCAGGGCAGTACGTGGCCGGACTCATTCCTGAAAGATGTCAGACTGATTACCGTAATGAGCTTGAGCGGTTGAGCGCGGACGAGGCCGCCATTTCCCGTCCGCGCACGCTGCAGATTTGGGGGCTCAGGCGTGATGGACGTGAATTTCCCGCCGAAGTGTCATTTTCGGGCTGGCGGGAAAACGATGAGCGACTGGTCGGCATGATTATCCGCGACGTCACCGCCCGTCACGAAAGCGAGGCCCGGCTCTGCGAGCTTGCCTCTCTTGATATGCTTACCCGTCTTGCCAGTCGGAGTGCGTTTATGCAGCAGCTCGGCCAGCTGACTGAGGCTGGCGTACCATATACGCTGTTAATGACCGATCTCGACGGATTTAAGGAGGTGAACGATACACTCGGTCACGCCGCCGGCGATGCGTTACTGTGTCACGTCGCCGATCAGATACGCGCGGTGTGCGCCAGCGCGGTCACCGCTGCACGGCTAGGTGGGGATGAGTTTATTATTCTGCTGCCAGGTGGCAGTACCGAGGCATCCCTCACCGCTGAGCGCCTGATTGCTGCTGTACAAACGCCGTTCCGTTACCATGACTCCCCGGTTATTATCGGTGCCAGTACGGGCATCGCTTCCTATCCCGATCACGGGGAAGATCCGTCGGCAATGATGTCCGCCGCCGACCTTGCCCTCTACCGTGCCAAGGCATCAGGGAAAGGCTGCAGTGTGCTTTTCCTGCCGGCGTTTCGCGAAGCGGAGCAGCAGCGCCGGCGCTTTGAGCGAGAGCTGGAGGCCGCAGTCCGCCAGCAGCAGTTTGTTCTGCACTATCAGCCACGCTACGACGTGCAGAATGCACGCCTGATTGGCTGTGAAGCCTTTATACGCTGGCAGCACCCTGCACGCGGGCTGTTGCTGCCGGCCGAATTTATCAGCATGCTGGTGAAAAATCCCTTGTCCCTGACGCTCGGTGAGTGGATTATTCGCAGCGCACTGGCTCAGGTCAGGCAGTGGCACGTGCGCTGCCCCGGGCTCCGGGTCAGCATCAATCTCTTCCCCCGCCAGCTGGCAGGGCCAGGGCTTGAAAGCGTGCTCCGGGAATGTGCTGGTTGCGAAGCGGGTTTTGTAGATCTGGAGGTTGATGAACCTCTGCTGACTGTTCTGATCCAGGACGCGCCGGCGCGGTTTGAAGCCGTTAGAAAAACGGGTGCGTCATTCGTCATTGACCATTACGGAAAAACGCTTGGCGCGATCAACCTTCTTCGGCACGGCTTTGTAAGCGGTTTTAAAATCGATAAGTCGCTGACACACGAAATCGAAACGAGTATAAATGTGCGCATGATGTTCAGGGCAATTGCAGCGCTGGGTAAAAGCCTGGGTATTAGCGTGGCGGCGGAAGGCGTGGAGGATATGAAGCAGCAAGCGTTTATTACTGCGGCCCAGTGCGACATCATGCAGGGAAATGGATTATGCCCGCCGTTAAGCGCGGCCGAATTTGAATCACTGCTAGCGGCGGATGCTAACAGCCTGCCCCAATTGATCCCTTAAGTCACCTGGCAGCGAACACTATCAGGATAAAAATGCAGGGGCTGAGGATGTGACCCTTCCCCTGTCTGTATCACTCATGAACTATTGCCTGGCGGTTGCTGGACTTATTCTTAAGTAAAACAACCGATAAATGCTGGAGCGTTAATCGACTCTTTAGGGTCGATTCTGACTGTTATTCTTTCTTTAAAAAGTGACTGATTAATAACTGTCAGAATAAGAGGAACGAAAGTTTCCGCAAGCAATAATTACGATAGATAAACAACGGGATATCTTCTGTATTCATATATCCACGCTATTTTTAGCGTAAAATAAAATATAAAAACCGCTTAAGAATATTTTCCAATATGGAATTAAAAAAAGTATCGGTGGCAGGAAGCGCCTTAATGAATTACTGACACAGCTTCCCAGGTTACCCGATGAACTACCGACCTTTTTAAAGATTCTTTTTCATTATGCACAAAATCATGAGATAAGTCGCTCTGGTGACGCTTTTGCATATCGCAATCCCCATGCATGGCCAGTAACACTGCTGTATCGAACTAAACTTTTAGCGCGTGACCCATTGGTGGTTTTGCACATATGTGTTCCGTCATTAGACAGACTGGAAAACGCGGAAGTCCAGATAGGTCGTGTGCTGGAGAGCACTGGCGTCAGCGAATGGCTGCCCATGAATGGTTCGCTCTGCGCTTGTTGGGTTATGCGGTCTTAACCTTCGCCTGCTTCAGGCTCACGCGTCACTGATCTCGCACAAGCCGATATGGATGCTGATTACCGGCTTTAGTAAGCGCATCAGAAAAAAACCACGCTATTGCGAAAGTATACATTACAAAATAAAAGGGTAACGATTGGCATTCCGCGTCTCACACACATGGGCGGGATGCGCACGGGGGCGGAATTAAGCCATCAGAAAATATGGCCCCTATTTTGCTACGGTAATGCCGGGGTAATAATCCTCAATGCAGTTCCCGCGGATTATATGTGTCCGAGAGTGCAAAGCATATCTTGTGAGTACTGCGTGAGGTGCTTAAAGTGGATATTCTGGCAAACGAGCTCAGAACCGGGTTTGCGAGTTCGATCTCGAATGTGAGTTCATCTGGAAGCATTCGTCTTTTGCGGCGGTCCGTTCGGCGGTACTCTGGCGCAGAGTAAGGGGGGCGGAGCCTGCCCGTGCGGTGCAGAAGATATAACTTAGCCCTTCACGAACCGCGACTTATGGGCGTGACGAGCGAGGTAAAGGAGAACGCTGTGCAGAACTTAGTGGCTCGGTCAGCGTCGCAGTCAGACTAGCTGAAGGAGATAAGATGATGAGAAAAGGCGCCACGCCTTATCGTGAATCCTTAATTCGCCTGGTGGCGCTGCGGCTGCGCTACCGGCGCGCATGCCGTAATCCATCGGCTGGCGTAACAGATCTTGCCGCGCTATTGTCGGAGGTGGAGGATGCGGAACGCGATGTTGAACGCTATGAACAGAAATACGCGCCCGGATGAATCCGCCGCCGCCGATGTGCGGGTAAGGTTTTTCCTATTGCTTAGAATAACTTAAGGCGCCGGGCTGTAAGCATCTGAGCGCCAAATGAACGCGATCCTGCGGGGCCTGAACGGGCTATTGCTTGACAGTTAAGCGCGGATCGGTCGCCATAAATAGTGCACCTGTATACATAGGCAATTTATTGCTTAAGTGAGCAGCATTTGGGCCTGTACAGGCCCTTTTTTTGGAGCCCTTTAAAGTGCACAAGTCAGGATGCTTGCAAAAGGCTGTCACGCATTCTGCCGGAGGTGGGACATACGTGTGAAGCAGGGAATGAGCACAACAGTGTTGAAGTGTGGCTTATATAACAAAATTACAGACGGGAGCAGGATTTTTCAGGGTTGTAGATCAAATTGAGCGTGAAGATGATGGGTGCAACATTGTAGTTGACAATAGTCACTTTTGTGGCGGTAACGGTCCCTGATATTTGCCCCTGTAAGGCTTCATAAAGCAATTGCTTCTTCGCCTGCCGTGTATCTTAACGAGAGCAATCGTCCGATGGGCTATAGCTTCACCTTGCCCTGAGGCGATAGATTGCCGGTACCCCGAAAGCCACTCGGCTTGGCGTCGTTTTTTTTCTAAGAATGCCCTTAATGTTTTCATCACCGCGCGCGCCGTGATGATGATCGTGAGCCATGTCGTAATTCTATTCGGCGGTATTACCCTGCGGTTACGCTCACGGCATAGTCCGCATCCACGCATCATTATGTGAAGAACCACGCATTTTTCCATTTTGCGCGGCGGTGTTCAGGGGACCTTGGTTCATATTAAGAATGGACCGAAATTGAATACTTTGCCCTTAGTCTGATTGAAGTCGTTGTGCGCTCGCTCGACTATGAAGTAAATGTGAGCAGGGAGGAAGTGATGAAACTGGCCCCGAAACATTTTCGGCTGCTGTCTATTTTAAAGGAAAGAGGCTCCGTCCCGGCATGGGTCAAGCCCATCGTACGCGAGGAACTTGTATCATCTGGGCTCGCTGAATACTTTCACTCTGAAGACTGGCTCAGGGAGAAAAATCGTTACCGCCTGACTGAGCAGGGCCATTCTTTAATTGAGGGGTATGATGAAAATGTGCGACAGGATAAATTGAGAGCGTCCTGTCAGGCCACGTTACGTAGGCCTCGGAAGAAGAAACTCATTGGGACTTGACCATGACCGATAGCATACTAAAATGTGCAGAATTCTAATGATTATAATCTTAAAAAACTCCTCATTGCTCCGCCGCGCCAGTCTGCGCGGCTTTTTTTTAGCTTACAAAAATAATTTTAATGAATGCTTTTTTTCTATTCAGTTAAAGTAAGCAGGCTGTTTGAAAGTTAAATGGGTTTATTTTATGGTTTAATTGACGAACCTGACAGTACTACCTCTGGTCACTATTCAAAATACCCAGGGAGTTAATCCTATCACGTGGTTATAATGCCCCCCTGAAGACCATATACCCTCCGTCATTATCGAAAAATAACGTTTTAAAATAATCTAAAAAACAATGGTGTATTTAGCACAGAATGTGCCGGAGTCAGCATGAACCGAAATGCCATTGGCCTGAAAGGAAAGCGTCATAGCGCAAGGCCGCCACAAGTTGTTCACGGGAACAATGATACCCGCGGGGGAACCATAAATATACGCAGCAGCAAACGCAATGTCGGTTTATGGCCAGGGAAGACTCATTAATTTTTTGGCCAGTTCTTTATCAACATAAACGCAGCCGGGATAAATTTTGTAATACCTGCAAGGCTCCCGCTTTTATTATAAAAGTTTGACTTCAAACCGCACTCTACCAGACTAAATCATATTCGTTTGTAACTTTTATGCCTGCCGGCCTCACTGCTCCATGAGGCGTTTATACCGGATTACCAATTTTTTGAAATCGGCAACCAGAAAAATTCCTTAGTGGGAACTGACGTTTGGAGAGGTTACATTCTTAGCGTTAGAACCTATGCAATGCAACTTAAGGAACAGAACGTGCCGAATGCAAAGTGTGAACTTACCCATTTTCATGATATCCGTAAAGAAGCGATGAACGTTGAACATGCGCTCGGGCCGGGTGCTGCTCTTTTTGTTAATAACAAGCCTGCTAATATTGGCAGGCTGATTTTATTGCTTGTAACAACGTTACACCTGCTCTTAAGCGATGAACACTCTTCGCGGGTAATACTGGCTGAGTAAAAATGAAGTAATCAGAAAAGGTAATCATGACTGCTCTCCCTGTGTTATTGATTATTTGCATTTTCCCGCATGCCATCTTGCCCACTGCCTGACCCGCGTAGTGGGGAATTTAATCAACTCACCATCAACCCTGAGGCCCTGTAAGCTGAGCACCCCATGTCTGTCATAGAAGAGCTCAAGCATTAAAGTTGGTGTGTGCGCATAAAGTATATTTATATGCCCGCTAAGGGCGTCTCCTGATCGAATCCAGCCTCCTGAACTCTCGTATGCACCATTTCTCACATCCTGGAGCGCTCCTGATGGCGCTTCGAGCGATACAATCAGCGCGGCATCATTGTCACAGGTTGCCCTTAACCAGTAATTATCCTCCATCGCCTTGACACTACAGACTGCTTCATTGAAATGGCATCGGTCTTCTGCTGAAGCATTAAATAACAGCAACTGAACCAGGAGTAAAACCGTGAACCACACTGGCAGCAGGCGGAGCACTTTACCAACAACCTGATGCTGCATATAAGGGTGTCCACCGTTCAAGTCGTTAATAAGCATTCAGCGTCCATCGAGCCGCGATATTAACCACTCTGTGAAGTGGCTAAGCGCAAGAAACGGCAGTGAAACAACAAGTGTGATCAGGTGCAAAAAACTTCGCCCGATTATCATCCCCTGTATTAGATTGAAAAGATGAGGTTCCTCAGATTCTGGTTCTGGACTGAAGTTTTCCGTGCACGGGAGCGTTAAGAGCGCATAGTGCGGAACGCTTACAATAACTTTTTTTACCCATCGATAATTTTGAATCAGTGAGGTGACTGTCATACTCTCTGATACACGGGTACCATTCTCAAGTGCTTTGCCAAAACGGAATCCCGCACCTTCGAACAAAAGATCCTGCCTTATGAGATTGGACGGGTCATTCTCGATAAATACAGTCCGGATATGTTCTATCTGCGTGCGATCAGGCAGTGACGTGGCCCAGCATACCAGCTTCATCATGATCCAGGTGCCCATGCCTTGCCCTCGCAGGTGTGGTGTTAGTGACAGGCCTTCAGGAGCAATTTCCAGCTTGCCGGGGCGAAAGAAAGTTCCCGGGCGGTAAACTGCCGAGACCATGCCAGGCTTAAGCAGGTTATATCCCGGTACCATTATGTGCCAACGGATATTAAACGTGACTGCGGAAGGGGTCCATAAGTTCGAATGTCCATGTTCTAGCCATGACTCTACGAGGATGCGGGTTAGATTGGGTTGATCTTTGCCAGGCTCAGTTGAAGTCAACGTGAGTATTTGAGTTTTTATTCGGGAGCACTTAATCATTGTCAGAATCAGTTTCCTGGTAAAGGTTGGCAAAAGGTAGCACTGATTTTTTTATTATTTATTCTTTAACAAATAGCTTCTTTGGGAACCAACTGCCTCAATATTTTCTGAAAATTAACAAAAAATATGTGTCCCTGCAGTTATCCGGTACACATCAGTGTTTCTGTTTCCGCAGATGATCAAGTCAGAATCCTGAATAGCGGGCTTCTGCATTCAACGGCAGGCGTCCCCGATGATGGCAGAAGGGGCAGGGACAGGCTGATCCGGAACTGTTCGCCCTGCACCTCGGCGGGCGTGGGATGACCGGGACCTGCAGTTCCTCAGAACCTTTATGCAAGCCCGCGAGAAAGAAAACTTTTTAGAATTGACGCCCGCCAGCTACTGTGACTTTGTACCTTACCAGGTCGTAACGCCGGTGCGTAAAGCGGCCAATTATTCCATCCGCCCGGGCGCGAGGTCTCGGCCATAAGGCCATACCCGATTTACAACCAAGCAGAGAGCGTTACCTTCATGACCTCCGTAGCGTCAGGCAGTTTCTGAAGCAGGATGGTCCTTGCCTGACGGAGTAGCGCGTTATGTCAGCGCTCTGCCCCGACGCTCGATGTCATTCCTGACGCCATAAGCCAGCTCTTCCCCCGCAATTAAGGCCGCCGGTACCTGACCATGTAATGCAGGGCGGCAGTAGAACGGAGTTCATTTTACATATGGACGCTTTCGTAACAGGCATCAGGCGCCTGTCAGCCTTTCTATCGATAATTTTGATGATGGCACCGCGTGGCTTTCGCTTCTTGCGGAGAGAAACGTCGGGTTTTCACCGGTGCGCGTGCCGGTTTATCAGTGAAGAGGAATCATTTTTTCATTCGATTTTTTCAGAGTAAATGCTTTGTCACTGATGCGATATGATCTTGATTTCTAGCTTTTTCATCTGAAATTGTCATCTTCCTGAACTATCCTTTATTGGGATTTGTCCTACTTCTGCCTATTTTACTGAAGGAGACATGGAGTGTGAGGGGCACGAGAAGAATGGCATGGATTACGGTTTTTTTATTTTGTCTTATTATTTGGGGGTTTATAGCTACAGGGGTCACCTATGCTACTAACAGCTTTACAGGAAAACCCAGAATCGAACCGGTTGAGAAACCTAAGGTTGTTGATATTGAAAAAATAAAAAAACTCGATCTTAATGACAAGCAGAAAAGGTTCATAGATTCACTTACCGAGCAACCGAAAAAGAAGTCTGATTAAGAAAAAGCTGCTTAGCGGCTTTTTTCCTCTAAAATCTAACTTGCCAACAGTAATCAGAAATTTAAAGCAAGGAAAACAGAAAGGTATAACTAACCAACAAACGGACGAGTCTGATTCTGGCAGGGAAAAAATTTGTGCTATAAACATTTTGTGAGTCCCTTACCAAGGGGAAGGGCTCCAGCCAATCTGCATAAGAAATATAACTATCATTATCACGATTGTCATAAAGGCTGGCAGCAATAGATAACGCATGGCAATTTCCCTTACGATATTCACTGAACGAATGATAATTATGAGCTTAGCTTTTAATAATTAGCAGTCAATCTGTAACGAATCGTCACCATTAAAGCGCAGAATATAAGAGGAGTTTGGGAGGGGAATTCTTCATCCTTTACGGATAAATGAGTATTTAAAGGATTATTTCTGTGGTCAGGTCCGCTAAGTTTTAATCAAATTGTGAATAAACTATTAATGTACTTTTTTAGTTAAATGAATAGTGATCGGGAGGTGGATTTTGAATTCAACGCAATTAGATGAGCTGTATAATGAGATGTGCCGTGTGGTTGGAGATCTTGTTTTCATACTCCATGATCATGGAGAAGAGTCAAAACAAATCGTTATCGCGGATGCATTAAGAGCCGCGTTAGCACAGAAACACCCCGAGCGGCCGGAGATACTCATCAAAGCAATGAAAGCTGCACTGGGTGTGTTGGATAAGTAAAATAATTATCGTCGTTGGCGCAAACGTATAGTTTCTTGGCGTTATGACGGATTGGTGACGGCTTCTTAGGCTTTAAATTTTGATAATTTTTTACTATTTAAAGCTTCAGTGAGCGTAACAAAAGAGCCTGCTAAAAGCAGGCTCAAAGTCTTTCAAATGGTAAAATTATCTCGTTAGCAACACGTTTGCTGTGTGTTCCGTCACTATAATAGCAATCTTAGTTAGTCTGGTAATAAATTTTTTGATGATAATCATTTGCTAAGATGATTTGGATTTTTGATGCAAAAAAAGCCCCGGCGACGGGGCAGCTGATTACCGCGTCCATCTATGCAGGCTACGGGGTAGATGATTTAATCTTAGTCACACAACACTTTCATGCACTATTAAAGTAGCTCTTACCTGGATACGTTTATAGAGTAAGTTCTGCGATTACCTGAATCATTTTTGCATCACATGGGCCGCTGGTCGGCGTTAGATTGCGAGTTCAGGTCAGGCATCTTAATTATTTTAAACAGGATCATGAATCATCTACGATGCATAACACCCCAAAAAGATGATTTTTATCAGAGAGATATTTGTGATGGGCATTGTTAGTAATGAAATAATACCGGTAAAAATTGACGGTGGTTTATTAAAACATGCCAATCCATGGCGAAAAAAATCCTAAGGCACCTTACTCAGACTTTTTTGGAGGACGTCGGCTTATTTGGCCACCTTTCCGACCCGCTTCAACGGCTCTTTCAGGATTATTTTTGAAATTACCACCACTGGCTTTGCCTCCTGCGCTTCCAGCTTCTTTAGCTCGTTCCGGATTGTTAGCAAAATTCCCTGCGCCGCCTCTGTAGCTCTGTTTGTTCATAGGAAGACCTCTTATCAATGTTCCATTAGATTTAAGGACTAGCTAGTCACATCACTAACTGTAGTAGGCCGTTACGGTTATGTCATTCAGGCAAAGACAGGTAAAGCTGTAAAAAAAACAGCTATCAGCAAGCATTAAGAGAAGAAAGCAGAAAATGGTTCGGAGCAATAAATATTCACAAATACCGGGAAAAATCCCGGAACAATTTCTGGGACATCATCAATACATAACTTAAAATCTTTCTGTTTCAATGTCTTCTTATCCTTTTTTTCTGCAGTTATCAGGATAGCAATCGTTTGCTTTAGTGCTGCAGCGGTTCAACCGATCACCATTACTGCTCTACAATGTTGAATAAAGCACGGTTAAATCATGCCGGTTCGGCATCAACAGGAAGAGCATGGATAAAGTTAACTTTAACGTCAGTCATTTTGCCTGGTGTGGACTGATAGCCCTTCATATTGCGCGCCGCGACGGCCTAGTCAACACGCCGGCGCAGGAAAACCTTTTTATATCGCGTTGGCTTGCTACCGCTGAAAAGCAGTGCCGCTTTCCGAAAGAACATGCGAACGACATCCGCTGGCTTCTGAAGGAGAGTCGTGAGAAGGGCCAGCAGGCGGACCTGGCAGGTAAGCTCGATTATCTCTGGCGCTCCGGCAGTGGCGAGCTTCGTGCACAGAATGACTTATTCCGATTGCAGCACGCACTTCAGGCGATGAAGCTCAATGGCTGGCTGTATATGCTGCTGAGCGAGTCTGAGTGGAACGGACGGCGACAGCTGCAACTAAGTACGTCCGTGCCCGGTATTTATGTTAATCGCAGGGTGCTGGATAACGGCTTCAGTGAATGGGGACAGCAGATACGCCCTCTGCCTGTACGCATAACAGGAGAGTTGAGTGTGATTGATACGCTGCTCCTGCGCTCAGGCTGGCGGCGAGAACCGGTAGTTGGGCCGGACCCGCTACTGTACCAGCTTATTTCGGAAAATCTTAACGCCGCGTAACAAAAATCTGAACGCATAATCCAGGAGCAGCATCCAGGTTTTCCTCTCCAAGGGAAGCATTATCGGTAGGTAGTTATGCTTTTTAAGATGGAATACATATACCAATAACCCATCTCAATAGATGCCTGCGTCGCTTACGCCATCGCGACAAAGCTCAGCGACGTCGCCAGGGAGTCACTAATATCGTGTTTTGTTCCTAACGCAACCGACAGTTGGCAGATGCGGGAGATTCTCAATTCTGAGAAAAAAAGAGGGCCAGGACGGCCCTTAAGAAATTCGGCATTGCAAACGTTCATCTAAATGGTGGCAGACTGTGGAGCAGTCGCTTTTTTGTTATCGGACTCAGATAGATAAACCTTTAGCTTTTTCTTATGTATAAATATTATGTGAATAATAAAAATTAAGATTCAGGATTTTCAGGTGCTAACAGCACGTAGTTCTGCGTGGTTTTTTTCACTCACCTTGCATCAAATCCCATCATGCTCCTAATAGCTGAAAGGTCAGTTACTCATTTCTTGCCCACATAACAAGTGTATATCTGTCCCGTAACCCTGTGGATAAATGTGGTTCTTCCTTACTACGGCAGGGGTTCAGGGGGGCTGTATGTTTTTTAATCAATCATAGCCCGGACCGTGTTTAATTTGGATGCGCGGTTTTACAGCTCAACCAGAGAGTTAACGTGCGTTTCAATTAGCGGGCTTGTCATCCTGATTGTCATCAAACACAACTGCTTGTATGTTGACGAGAAAAAGCGAGGCGTAGGAGCAGGAAAGTCGCTTATAGAAGCTATCCGGGACGAAGCTACGGAAAAATCATGGGCGAAAGTTTACTGGATCACTCGTGAATCCAATCCAACTCGAGCGCTCTACGATCGGTTGGCTGTTCTGGAGGATTTTGTCCGCTACACCATCAAGGTATGAAGTGGGCGTAAGCGATTCGCAACAGTGCTTTTATGTTAAAAACGTGACGCATGTCAGGTACCAGGAAAAAAGATACCGGCTGCGCTTATGTGCCCGCTGAGAAGGCCGATAACGGTAGTGTGCCTCACCAGGGGTATACACTGATACTGCTGCTGTATGTGCTGAAGGCTCCCGCTGCGGGGAGCTTTTTTTCGCCGGAGGTAATGTCATTGCAGAATCTTGAGATTGTGCCACGTCTGCTGCCGGACGTTTGCGCAGGCAGGAAACTTCATACCATCCGCTGGCGGGAGCGCGAAATTGTGCCGGGCCCGATGCTTTACGTAAACGTGCGGGATGCCTCCGACACGGTCATGGTGTGGGTCACGCGCGTTGAAAGGATGCCGCTTTCTGACGTCGCTGCCAAACTTGGGAAAAGCACGGATTGGCCGGATGCCGAACTGCTGGAAAAGATGCGTGAGCACTACCCGCGCATAGAGATGGATTCCGAGGTCGTGGTCATCCACCATTTACCGCCTGAGGCGTAAGTTGGTGGCAGGGTTGTTAGTTTATTGTGGCAGAACCTACCTGTCGCCATAATTTGACGTCCGCCTATCGCGGTGAGCTCAAAGCGGACGTTGCCACGCGCGCATGTCGGCTCTGGGCCAGAAGCAGACGTTTGTAAGTCTGCATTCCATTAACTATGAGGCAGCTGTTCAAAGTCAGCAATTTGGATGCTGAAACTAAAAATGCGCGCCTTTAATGAACCGTGTGGTTCTGTTAATATTGGCTTGTTTACAGGGAGAAACCACATGCGAACACTGACTGAAAAGAAACGAACTGACATCCTGAATGCTGCAACGAAAGTCTTTCTCGAGCAGGGGTACGAACGAGCCTCAATGGAAGGAGTGGCCAGAACGGCAGAGTGCTCCAAGGCCACGCTCTATAACTACTTCAGTTCCAAGGAAAGCCTTCTTGACGCCGTCGTCAGGGCCTACGGCACCAACTTTCTGACGCGTGCTGCGGACGATCTTTACAGTCAGGACAGCCGTCATCTCCCCCTGCCTGAGAGGCTGCAGCGATTTGGTGAAGGCATGCTGGGCGCCATGACGTCGGACTGGAAGGGACTTCAGCTCTACCGCATGGTCATCGGCGAGGCGGGGCATTCCGGCATTGGTGATATTTTCTACGAGTCCGGCGTCCGGGAAAGCATGAACGCCCTGTCGGCGCTGATGGAGCAGCATATTGAAGCTGGTGACCTGCAGCCTGCACGCCCCGACCTGCGTGCGAAACAGTTTTCTGCGCTGGTGAAGGCCGAAGCGGACGAGCTCTTTCTCCGGCACGATATGCCGGTTTACACCCGTGGGGATATCGTCGCTATGGTGCAAAGTGCCGTAGAGGTTTTCATGGCTGGCGCGTCACCGCGTTGACAGAGCGACCTCCGCCCTTAAGATTCAGCATATTCGCTTGACTGTTTTTAATTCATATATAAACTGATACGTACAGTTTATATATGAGCGAGGTGCGTTAATGCTTAATCGTTTTTTAGTGGTGGCCGCTGTTGCCGTGGGGTCGTTTGTGCTGAGCGGCTGCGTTTCTTTATTCTGAGGATCTGACATGCGTTTTGTTTACAGTCTCGTGACCGGTATGGCCGTGCTGATGCTTTCCGGGTGTCTTACCATCGGCAGCCACATCTGAATCTCTCCAGCCCGCCCTCCGGCGGGCCTTTCACCCACTCCGCCTGAGCGAAGTCAGAATGACGTCCCTGTCAGCACGAGGACAATAAGGGCGCTGATGGCCAGAGCCACCAGGGTCTCAGCAATAAGCAGCGTCATCAGCGAGTTCTGGCGAACACCCCAGGTACCTTCGGCATATTTCCGTTCGCGGCGGGCCTTAACGCGCCGGATGTGGACGACTTGAGCAATGTTACTGATGACGCGCCACCACATAATCATGACGGTTATGACCAGGGTGCCAAATAAAATCAGGATGCTTATCATGCTCCAGTCCATCCAGGAGACATTCCCGTTAATCTCTGACAGTTTCTCAATCACGTTGAGGCCCTCTTTTAAATTCCCGTTTTAGCGCTATGGCTTACGCTTCCGTATAAACTGATCCCGCCAAAGCTGTTCTCACCAGAGAGTGACGTTGTGGAGCGCCCGCAGAAGCAGCGCACACAGCGCGTCAGTGACAAGGCATTCCGCCACGAGGACTACCTGCAGCGGTTCTGATGAGGTCCCCCACACCCTGACGGCATAGTACCTGGCCCGTCGCTTCCCGAGCTGGCGCAGGCGGTACATCTCCCTGAGGTTGCCGGCGGTTCTCAGCAGGGCGTACGTCAGGGCGGTCAGCATGAAGCCATACACAATCCACTGACGCGGCGGCGTATTTCCCAGCGACTCCGCTACCAGCCAGCCTTCCATCAGGCAAATCCGGCATCAGACGCGCTCAGAATCCAGCCGGCAATAAAGACAAGCGCCAGAATGGCCTGAGCAGTAATACCTTCATACCCGTGCCTCCGTCCCATACCGGCTCAGAAAATCAGCTGTTCTTCGCCGGACCTCTTTGCGCAGCAGCACTTTATCCTGCTGAACACCGGCCATAACGCTCCGTAACTCCCAGGTCAGCATCAGGTAGGCGTGTGCCATTTCGCCGGAGGGCCGACAGCGCAACTCTCCGCGGAGCATTGCCGTATCATTGACGCTCCGGACATAGTCAGCCGCCGGCGTAAAAGCCTCCCAGCGGCGCTGGCTTCCGGCTTCACCGCATTTCTGCAGCGTCAGCATCATTCTTATCAGCCTCCGCCGGACCGGAAAGCCGGAATAGCGGAGCGGCAGACTCCAGGTAAAAACAGCACTTTCTGTTTTCCCCTGATTTACGAATGCGGGCG
Source organism: Pantoea sp. BRR-3P (assembly GCF_039621635.1). Lineage (NCBI taxonomy): Bacteria > Pseudomonadati > Pseudomonadota > Gammaproteobacteria > Enterobacterales > Erwiniaceae > Pantoea > Pantoea sp. BRR-3P. The sequence continues at coordinate 136,479 of NZ_CP155068.1, read as the reverse complement.
CGTCTTCCCTCTGTGCCCGGGAAATCACCTGCTGAGGACAGGTCTCGTTTGTGAAGCCTGTCGCTGGAAATCCCGGGTAAATGGAAAACATGCCACGCTCCTGAGCTGAAATTTACGGACACGAACTGAAACATTTTCTTGACAGGGTCATGATAATCCATAATAACTACACCGTACAGTTCATTATATAAAAAGTAACCGGAGAAATATTCATGGCCCGTCTTTTCAGAAACCTGTCCCGCGCGCTGATCCTGACCGCCGTCGTTGCCACCGCGGGATGTTCATCCACCTCCCCGGTAAAATATTCCGGCATTGAAACCACATCCCGGATGACCCCCAATACGACTGATGACAGCGACCGCATCCCTTTCCGCTACACCACTCCGGTTGACTGGAGTAAATACCGGAGCATTATCATCGACCCCGTCGAAATCTACGGCGGCAGCGACGCGCAGTTTAACGACCTGCCTCAGGAGGACAGGCGCAATCTGGCAGACTACATGCAGAAGAAGTTTACCGAAGTGCTGGCGAAGAAGTTTACTGTTAATACCCATGCCGGAAGAGCCCCTTGCCTCCGTCTTAAGCTGACGCTCACCGGAGCGGACACCACGCCTCAGGTTGTGGGCACCTTCACAAAATTCGACCTCGCCGGCGGACCTTATAACATCGTTCAGTCAGTGCGCGGCGGCCGCGGCCTGATGAGCGGGTACGTTAACTATGCCGTGGAGGTAAAAGATGCCGCGACCGGCGAGCTGCTGCTGGCCTACGTGGCGGAGCAGTATCCTAACGCCATGAACGTGGGTGCAACGTTTGGCTCAATGAGCGCGGCAGAGACCGGAGTGGACAAAGGCGCAGAGCAGCTGCTGGAAAAACTGCGTTAAGGCGATGATAAGAACATCACGGCCTGTGAGCAGAGGGCCCTGCCAGTGTTTCTATCGCTGCACTGGCAGGATATGGATTAAGCCATTATTCACAACAGCTATCCTCTCGCCAAAAGGGGTGTGGTGAATTATCAATGTCCGCTCCTCGCTCAAAGCAGCCGGTCAGAGAAAGGCACTTTTTCGATACTCTGGTTATTTTGACTGCAGCCGTGAAATGGTCAGTCAGCAGGATTCACCCTCGCTGTCGCTGTTTAAAACTTCATTCAGACTAATCCCGTACCTCAATGTGTATAACAGTTACCGGCTCACCGTGGCTGCCGGTGGTGTAGTGGCGCTCCGCTGTACGGATTAAGGTGCTGCGTTGCTCCAGCAAATCAGCGATTTCACGGAGCTTTTCTGCCAGGCAGGGAGGTGAAAACGGGAGGTAGGTCGGGGGAAGGGCTCTGGCCATTTGTTGTGTTCCGCAATTATCGGGTGTGTACATCATATCTTCGGCTGCCGGCAGCGTTTCATGAGCGCCGTCATAAAGGGTGCCTGATTGCTCCCTTAAAAAGTGCATGCAACCTCCCTCCCTGCCGTCGGGCGGCGCCGTGACTTCACCTTAGCCGGGCCGCTTCGTCCGAAAGGTAGGCTTCGCCTCGTAACTCACCCGTTCCCCGCCGGTCGCGGGACATTCAGTCCGCGCCGGCGGCGCTTGCGGCTTCGTCCCTCGACCCTGCGTACTGCGCACTGGCCCGGCTGGCGTGACGTCACGGCGCTGATGCCGTGCAACCTGCAAACCGGAGTGACCATGAATCAACCTCATACAACTGGCCAGCTGGCCGAACAGCTGCAGCGCTTTGCGCCAGATACGCCCTGCGTGGTGCACCTGTGGGTATCCGATGACTTCGACGACGTGGCGCCGGAGCTGACGCACGGGGAGGTGCTGGCCACGATCGCGCTGGCCGACGCCACGCTCGATGCAGACGTCAGTCTCAGCTGGTATTTCCTGCGACACTGCGCCGACACCATTCTGGCCGCAAGGGAGGAACGCTGCTGAAGGGAGCCGCCCCCGTGCGGCCTTTCCCGCGCTGACGCACGTAATAAGGCTGTCGCTGCGCTCCGCATTATGGCCGTCTCCTCTACTGCGCGTCGGCAACGGCGGGCATAAGCGCCGTGCCCTCACGGTAGCCGGGCGGCCTCGCAAACAAGCAACTGTGCTGAGAGAGGTAGTAACAGTTCGTAACTCATCAAAGCTACTAGTATCTGGCTCCATGCCGATAAAGAAGTTGTTCTCCCGCCCACAAGGAAAAAAAATGAAAATATCGGTTCGTCTTTTCTCAGGCTACGGTTTTTTGGTTGTCTGCTTTTTAATCTGTACCGGCCTGTCTCTGCACGCGCTCAGGGAATCCCGGCAAGGCATGGACGATACGGTAAATTACAAAATGAGGCGCCTTACGCTTGTCCTGAACATGCGTGCTGCAGTTAATAACATGGCAGTTTCAGTCAGAGACATCGTTCTTCTCAGAGACCCTAAGCAGGAGAAAAATGAATGGCAAAAGGTCAGTGATTTACATGAAAAGTATCTTCAGGAACGCGAACAACTGGTTGCCAGCATGATGCATAACGATTCCCCTGAAGGAAAATCAGCGTTAGACCGTATTCTGTCCTCAGACAGTGTCGCTCTGAATACACTGACAGTTGCAGGAAAAATGGGGATGAACAATGGCCAGTCAGAAATAGCCGCTGACTATCTGCTGAATACGGCGCGCCCGGCTCAGAAGGCTCTGTCCGATGCCCTGGATGGGCTTACCGATGTACAGAATAAGCTTAGCCGGGATACGGTAGCAGTTAATAGCGCATCTGTACGTGAGGCTTCCGTTTTACTTCTCTCACTCACGACTCTTTCAGTCCTGTTCTCTCTTCTGACCATTTTTATGATAGTCAGGACGTTGATGCGCCAGTTAGGCGGGGAACCAAAAGATGCTGAGATACTCGCAGCAGCAATTGCTTCTGGCGACTTGACGAGTCAGGTAATTCTGCGAGGTAATGATAAAACAAGCCTGTTGGCTTCACTGGATGGTATGCAGGCAAACCTGCGGAGGCTTATTTCTCAGATAAAGGATTCCGCCAGCTCCGTGGCGCTTGCTGCGGATGAAATTTCGCAGGGTAATACCGAACTCTCTTCCCGCACCGAGCAGCAGGCGGCCGCGCTGCAGGAAACGGCCGCCAGCATGGAGCAGCTTACCGCTACAGTGAAAAGTAATACTGCGGGTGCACAGCAGACAGCGGGTTCAGCCCGTGAAGCAGCGCAAGTTGCCCGTTCAGGCGGTACAGATGTACAGCGCGTGTCAGACACAATGAATGCCATATCTGTTAGCGCTGCGAAGGTGCGAGATATCACATCCGTAATTGAAAGTATCGCCTTCCAGACAAACATTCTGGCCTTAAACGCTGCAGTGGAGGCCGCCCGGGCAGGTGAAGAAGGGCGGGGATTTGCCGTGGTGGCGGGTGAAGTCAGAACGCTTGCACAGCGCAGTGCGAATGCCGCGCATGACATCAAACAACTGATGGCGGAGGCAGTAAGTGTTGTTGACAGCGGCGTGGTCGCAGCCGCAGATGCAGGGCACAGTATAATGAAAATTGTCGGTATGGTGGGCGAGCTGGCTGAGGCCATGGATAACATTTCACTGGCTTCATCCGAACAGATGCAGGGTATATCCCAGGTCAGCATTGCCGTCAGTCAGATGGATGGTGTAACCCAGACTAACGCCGCGCTGGTTGAGGAATCCTCGTCTGCCTCACAGTCACTGTCTGAGCAGGCACACGCGCTGCGCGGAATGGTTGAGGCCTTCAGGGTATAAGGTCAGTGGCAATAGGGTGTGGGGATAATTATAGGCTGCTGTTTAATCGGACACTTTGCTAAGCTACATAAGGGAAGGGGCTGAGCAGAATTCAACTCTTATGACAAGACTGGTGATGCAACGCAAAATGAAATTGAATACAAAATCTTAAAATGAATGTCCGCTGTTCGCAAGTAGTGGACATTAGCCTGACGTTAGTAAATAAAAGCTGACTAGCAGTTATGCTCTTAATATGGTGAATCCCTTTATACGACAGGGCCAGGCTACACAGGTATAGCAGAAACAAAGGCGCAATTCAGATGATAGCCCTCCTGAATCACCGGGAGGTACCCGGCGCCGTACTTTTACAGAAGAATGAAGATGCGCTGCGGAGGTGGCCATGCTGTGGATGGAAGAGGGTATGTATCTCAGGGTAGAAGAGCTGCCGGGCGGCCCGCGGCCATTGCCGCTGCTGAGCGGGTTCAGCCTAACGACGGCCTACCGGGCGCTGGGGTGCTTTAACCCGTCGGAAACGTCTGACGCCTATTTCATTCTTTCCAACGACCGCGACGAAGTCTGGTTTATCTGTAACCGCCATCTGCGGACGGTGTATTTACAGCGGGACAGCACGGCATTCCGTTTGCCGCTCTCTTCTTTCGACGGACAATCCTTAACCGGTGCCGCGCCGGCACTCCGCTCCGGATTCAGCGATTAAACAGCATCCGGAGCAGCGCCGTAAGGTGTGCCGCCTCGGCCTCATCGCCGGTACAGTCCAGGCGCGCAATCAGCTTAAGGCAAAGCGCTGTGCGCGTCAGACGCCGTTCCTGACGCAGGATATCGACGGTGATTCGTCCCAGCAGCGCAATCTGGCCGGGGTGGGTGACCTGGCTGAAGTAGCCAGTCAGCCCGGCATCTTTTTCCGGCGGTAGTCCGTCCTGTCGCATGAAATACCCGTGCATAAAGAATGAGGTCGGGCGCAAAGTAACCGATGTACCGGCGCGTGTACAGCAGTAATCCACCGGTGCACCATCCTTTAAACAGCGCCACCAGTTATTGCAGACAATTCAGCGATAAAATTAACGCTCCGGTTATAAGGGGAGGCTCAGTGAACAGAAAAATACCGGCGGACGACAGCATGCCCATTACCCTGCCCGATACCTGCTTCAGTTAGGTACTGAATCCGGAAGACACCAACCGGGCCGACACCCGCGCATTTCTTTCCCGCGACGTGGAGCCGTTTACGCTGCCCGGGTTTGTGACGCCGTTCGGCTACACCCTATGGCAGAACAGAGCAGAGCGACAGTTCAGGCTTATAACGCAGGAGCCAGAGCCGGAGACCGCATATGCAGTGAGGCTGGAAGAAGCCGAAGACTTTACCTCGCCGGAGCGCGCCTGCATACAGGTCATGGTATGGCGCACCCGCCAGCCGCAGCACGAGGTGGCGGTGCACGGCCTGGCGCGCCGGTTTTTCTGCCATTTTCTTCATCGCTGGTCGAGCATCATTACCGACAGCGCGCAGACCAACGCGGCAAAAGTGATGTGGGAAGGGATGGTTGCCTGGGCGCTGCGCGACCCGGAGCACTACGTATACGTGTGGGACGGCACAGGCGAGTCGGGCTGCCTGCACCCGGTGCGCAGCTGGCTGGCGTTCTGCGGCCACTGGGCCGCCTTCTGCTGGGGCGCCGAGCCAGGAAGCCACCTGAGACGACGGGTTGTCATCAGTACGCACCCCCTTAACGCTGCGCACAAATAATACGGATGCGGAACGACGCGGCTGCAGAACAACTCTCCACCGGAGGGATGTCACATGCCGTTCAGCCCACACAGCCTGGCGTATATCGCCGGAGTAGCAAGCCGGGGGGCTCATAACGCCCGCATTTCAGATTAAGGCGTCCTGCAGCACGTGTCCGCCGTCGTATCTACGAAAAAATGTGCGCGGCGGACAGTGAATATCAACCAGACCTGCAGGATTTCACTGCCTGATACAAAGGACATTTTTTTATCTGGAGAAAGATATCATGACAACAGTAAGGCGCAGTGGTGCCGGAAACTTCGCGGCCGACCCGGCACGCGCCTCTCCGGACGGGCAACAAAGGCGGTACAGCCAGCGGAGGCAACTTCAAACACCGCCCCGGTCGCGCACGCGTGGCTGGCCGTAAGGGCGGACTTATCAGCCGCCGGGGCCCTAAACCTGAAATTTAATTAAGGCAAACAGATTCGCACCGGCGGTGAAATTTTATCCCGGCGATCTCAATTAGGAAATAAATATTACCTAATTTTCCTTGGGGTCGGCGGAGATTAATTATAACGAATTATCGCATGATTTTTTCTAGCCAGCTGCGCATTTCTACAGGCAATATCTCTCTAAGAAGGCCTGCAATATTTTCAAATCGTGTTAAATCCATTCCTGAGATTAAATCCCATATGACTTTAACTTTTAAAGATGAAAACGATTTCAGGGACCACATAAGGTTTATTCAGTGTTTTCTGAGCTTTACCCCTGATAATCTGTCAGGGTTATGAATTTAAGGCGTTTTTTCTTAACGGGACTGAATTTATTTCGCATTAAGGAAGTGCAACGCTGAAAATAACCATTCCGGACCGTACTTCAGCTCATTAAACCGCTACACTGAAATACCGTAATAAGGCTGATGGAGAGTGGAGCATGCCTGATTATTATCACAACGAAAATCAGCTGATTATTGGCGAAGCTGTGATTCATCTGGCGCTCAATAATGCGGATATTACTGTTGACTCGCTTGTAAGGGCGCTGGCTGAGATGGCTGCCATCGAGGAAAATCCTGCGCGCTGCGTGCAGATAAGAGAGGCGAAACACTGGCTCCGCGGGTTCATGCCAGCTTCAGGTAACCGTGACGAGCTCAGATGGGTTACCGGAGCGGGTCAGGGCTCAGTTCACTGAAGGGTTTACGCCCGTTCGGGACAAAAACCGGGCGGACCTCTTTCCAGGGTCTCTCGCAACACGCAGGCCAGCCATAGCTTTCTTAATGCTGTACAACCCTTTTATTATCGCACTCATCATTCGCGCGCTGATACTCACGTAAGCTACTGTTTAGTAACGGCTAGCACTTTTTGCAAAAAAAGATAACTTGTACAGCATCACAATTAATGTACAAGTTTGATTTGATTGTATAACTTTATGGACAGACAGAATCGACTACATTTTAACCATTGAGGGGTTCACCATGCGTCAGAATGTCACGAAATTACCGGATGCCGCGAGCGACATTGCACACTACTTCAGCAAGGCGTCGGCGCCGACCCAACAGGAAACCCTTGGGCAGATTGTCGGCGAAATCCTGCGCTCGGGCAAGAACCTCAACCGTAAGGCCATCTGCACCAAGCTGTTACACCGCCTTGAAGCGGCATCAAGTCAGGAAGAAGAGCGTCATTATCAGACGCTTATCGGTATGTTGTTCGAGCGTTAAGTTTTAATTTCCAGGTGAAACGCCCCGCAGCATGCATACAAGGGCCGTCCGGACTGGGCGACCGGCACTTTGTCCGGAGGACAGGCACCATAAGGCGCGGGTATGCAAAGAAGTAAACCAGAAAGACTCGTTGACGCTGTTTTAGGAGATGCTGTCATAGCTATGCTTGATGGCGACGATGACATCAGCACTGTAAGGCTGATTGGCGTGCTTAAGTCCATGACTCAAACTGAACAGGATGCTGAGCGACGGGAAGCAGTAATGATGGCTATTCAGGAAGTTGAAGCTACTCTTCCACGATTAAGTAACACTCGTGATGCAGCAATACTGGCTTTTAATGATGAGCTCTCACCTGACAGTGGTCGTAAGCACTGAGCCTCAGCTGAGATTTCCGTTTATAGCGGATAGTGGCAGGACGCCCGCAGGACGCGGCTACCGGAGGGTGGCCGTTTTTATTTCAGGCATTTGCCTGGCCACATTAGCCCGCAGGGCCTGACGGATAACATCATGCAAGTTAATGAGAAACTTAACACTTCTGAAGCATACATCATCCCGCACTTCCGCAGCGGCGGCGACGCACTGGCCGCTGAAACCGCCGTGCTGGACGCTGTCATCCGCGATATCGTTATCCACGGTAAAAAGGTGACCAGCAAAGCGATCATCCTTTACCTGATTGCCGAGCTCGAAAGCACCTCAGACATGGACGAGCTTGACGTGCTGCGCAGCGCGCTGGAAATCGTGGTGGGTAAAACGCCCGACGATGAAGCCTTATGAGATTAATTGTGCTGCGCAGCCTGCGCGGCATTCAGCGCAGGCGGAGAGTCGAATCCTCCCTGCGAAGCCCACAAGGAGCAGGTGACTGCGGCGGCGAGGGTTACGGCAATCCAGACTTTCACAGGCACCTCCCGGTTTAAAAGATTTCACTTTTAACAGTGTGGCACGCCTCAGTTATTGCGCGAGGGAAACGCGTCATAACGGGATAAATCTGAAGGTCAGTGCATCTGCTGAGCCAGGAGTCTGACCGCGCGTTCGCAATTTTCGCGCAATGCGGCAGCGCCAGCCGACTCGCCCATGCTGTGCAAGGCGCTGGTGATTTCGTGCAGGGTGAGGTACTGGTTCGGCTTAAGAAGGCGCGCCACGACCGTTCCGATAACGGCGTAGATATCTTCGGCGGTGGTGTCATCGTTCATATGACCTCCGTCCTTAAGGTGGATAAGCGTACAGTATAACTGAAAGGCGCCGCAGCAGATACAGCGGCGGCCCGGGTGACTTCAGTGAAGCTTCTGCGATGACAGATTGTCAGCGCTGGCGACCCCGGTCTTCTCATCGGCGCGAATGTGCATTTCCCGCCGGACCTCTTCGATAGCGCGCAGGCCCGCGCGAACGCGGTCTTCATCCGTTTCATGCTCAATCGCCGCGCGCAGGCGGTCTGTCAGGACAGCCCAGCTGATGGCCACGTCCTCATCCAGCAGCGCTGTTACGGCCTCGCCAATCATGATGTCGGCCATTTTTTCTTCAAAGTCATTTTTCATGGGGTTATCCGGCAGCAGGTTTCGGGCGCAGAGCTTACCACAGCCACCTGGCCTGGACATGAACGGGTAATCTGTCCGCATAAAACTTTTTCACCGCAGTGTAAATACGCGCCACGGTAACGCTGCCAGGGAGGGAGGTATCCTGCTCTGACGGTGCCTCACTCCTGCGCGGACATTTTCTTGCTGCGTCCGCGCTGCTTTGCTGCTGGAGGTGCGGGCTCCGCCACCGGTTAAGGCTTCTCCAGGCGATACAGGCAGACGTCGCCGCGCTCCGCCAGGCTCGCCGGCCAGATCATGGCCGCATTCCAGTCCTCAACGTAAAGTTCGCCCAGCGGCTGTACCACGGCCCAGGGCATTCCCAGCGTGCGACGCAGCTGCAGGAGTTCCTGCGCCATCGCCACGGCCTCTGCGTCATGATTTTCCGGATTACCGGCGATTTGAGTAAGCCTGTGTTAGCTAAGCATTGCTGCGTCTCCTGTGCGTTAAACCCTGTTGCAGCGATAGCCTGCAGGCGGATTGCCGGACATCTCCCGCTGGCGCATGCTGGAGGTACCTCCGTCGCTGAAAACAGGGGGATTACGAAACCTTTACGCTTAATGTCTTGTTGGCCACTTGCAGAGTTTGCAACCAGTTCTACACTGGGCGGACCAGTGAAGAGAGTACCGGTTTTAAAACAATAAGAGGTAAAAAAAATGATTTTAGGTGAGTTTATGCTGAAGGTGAACCGCTGGCCTCAGATGCATTTCACAGCAATTGAAAGCGAGCAGCGCGAAGCCGGCATCGAGATTTATGCCATCGATTGCACAAACCAGACCAAAAGCCGGTTGCTGATTTACCGCACGCCGGACGCGCAGCACGCGGCGGTCATGACGACGCATTTCCGCACCTGGCTTGAAAAGGCCAACCGCGGCAGAACGCTGCGGCAGGAAAGGGCTGAAGCGCCGGCGGCCGTTATGGCCGCGCAGCACACGCCTCAGCGTGCCGCAGCCTGTTAATCATCCGGGGCCCACGGGCCCCTTTCTGTTCCCGTGCCTCAGACGGCTTCCCGTGTTTCCGGCCAGGCGACGGCCGCGCCTTCAGCGGTGAACAGCGCGCCCTGAAAATCAGTGACCCCCGCCGCCTCCAGCCACATCCACTCCTCCGGCTGCTCAATGCCCGCCGCGATCACGTTAATTTCCAGCGCCGAACAGCAGCGCAGCACGGCGTGTACTACCGCCTGACGGGGGCCGCTGCGGTGAATATTGCGAACGATCCCGGCGCCGATGCGCACGCGGTCAGGCTGCACGTGCGCCAGCAGCGACAGTCCGGCTGAGCCGTCACCAAAGTTATCGATGGACAGGCTGATGCCGGCCTGCTTCAGCTGGCGCACCGCCTGAGAAAATGCTTCCAGCTGAGAAATGACCTCCGTCTCGCTAACACCCAGTATGATCTGCTGCGGCACCATTCCGGCGCTGTCAATGGCGCTGACGAGCCGGCTGACGGCGTCCGGAACATAAACCAGCGTCATAGGCAGAATGCTGAGGTACAGCATGATGTCGTCAGGGCATGACCTGCCGGCCCTGTGCAGCGCTCCGATGACCGCATCGAGATTATGCTCGTACAGCGCCTCGCCGGAGAGCCCCGCCGGCGCGTCATCGGGCAGGGCCTCAAGGGCCGTGACCTTACGGCCGAGCGGATCGACCACCGGGCGGAAGGTAACGCCCGCTGCCGCAGCCGGTGACCCATTGTCATCCGGCACGAAGTCCCAGTAGTCGGCGGGCAGGACCTCAAAGTAGTTTTCTTTCTCACGTGCTTCCACGAAGGTTCGCAGGAACTGCAGGCCGCGGTCGTCATAGGTCAGACGATATTTAGACGTGCCGCGGTCAAGCACCGCCTGCAGCACGCTGCCGCTGTCGTGATGGCGCAGGTCGAACAGCTCCATGCCGTGGTTGCCAAAGCGGCGCGACGGTGAATAGTCGCGCATCAGCTCAACCACGTTGTGGTGGCGCCGGTCGGCGCAGATGCGGCCGTAAATGTCCAGTACGCCTTCCTCCGGCCCCTCCAGAATCTGAAAGAAGTGCGTGCCGTTAAAGAGTAGGATCCCCGTGACCTGATGTCGGGCGTTCAGCAGGCTGGCCTTCTCCACCATGCCCGGCAGAACGCTGACGGGTACCTCATTAGCGAGGTGGCTCCGGTAAATTATTGTTGTAAGCATTTCAGGCTCCGTATTGCCACAGATTGTCACGGGCACCATAGCAGCCAGCCGCCATTTCTCAAACCGGACCGGCAACGGACATGATGAGACGCTGAATAAACATTCAGAAAGTCTGAAACGATAGTTTTTAACGCACTCGTAGCCTTGTAATCAAAATAAATTATTGCGGAATAGTGGTTTTTCAGAACATCCTTCGGGGGCTTTATTCAGCGGTGTCAAAAGTGTGGCGTGAGGCTGTCATCAACGTAAAACAGAGGTAATAAATTTGTCTATTCAACAATACGGGAAAAGGCGCGTCATTATTGACGAAGCGGCACTGAGTCTTGCTCCGGGCGAAAGGGAAATAAGCGTGCATTCGCTTATTTCCGAACTCGGACGCATGGCTGAGACTGGCAGCAGCGATAAGCGGCTTACAGAAATATCCGAAGCCAGATGCTGGCTGAAGAGCTTACACGAGCCGGGGCAGGCCTGAACGACGAGAAGAACTGACGCCAAAGGACTTAGTCCAGCTCTGGCCGGAACACGACTAAGAAGAGATCCTCACCGGTCGCGCGCAGGCGTGTACAGGCCGGAGACCCTGTCAGGTACGAAACCCTCCGCTTTTCCCGCGCTTAAATCGCATCAGAAATTAATTCCACCCCTATATACTCGGGCATACAGTGGCAGCTTTGACAGGACGCTTGCGCTGCGTAGTGCTAATGCCGTGCATGACATCATGCAACTGATGACGGAGGCAGTAAGTGTTGTTGATAGCGGTGTGGTCGCAGGTGCAGGTGCAGCATACTGAAAATTGTCGGTATGGTGGGCGAAGTGGCCGAGGCCATGGATAATATTTCGCTGGCTTCATCCTAACAGATGCAGGGCATCTCTCAGGTCAGCATTGCCGTCAGCCAGATCGACGGGGGAACGCAGAATAATGCAGCTCTGATGGAATAATCCTCGTCCGCCTAACAGTCACTTTCAGAACAGGCACAGCGCGGAATGGTGGAGACATTCAAGGTTTAAGCCATATTTGTATACTGCGGACGCGTTGAACTCAGGGTCATGGCTGCTTGTTTCTCTGGGGAGCATGTGAGGTATACATGTGCTCGTTCTTCAGTGCTACTGACTACTTCCGCGTAGTATCTGTAAAAAATGGATTACCGTATGGTTAAATCTGTATGCATGAAAAGTTTCAGCGCGTTAGAAATCAAGACATAAACGGATCTGCTGCTTATACAACTGAGAAGGGGATAATAAGGTTGCTGGTTACGTAATCCAATAATCTGGCACACCTAATTTTAACATCAGCAGACAGAGTTGGGATAACTTTGTTGAGAATATAATGACTACTAGCAAGAGAAAGTTACAAAGATTAAAGAAAGCCGCTGCAAGCGGCTTTTAAAAAAATTTATTTATTCTGAATGATCTTGTGACAACGGCTTGCGTTTACTGATGGTTCCTCCTTTACGCCCTGCCTCGACGGCGCGAGCCGGATCATTCCTAAAGTTACCACCACTTACGCGGCCGCCTTTTCGGCCAGCCTCAACTGCTCTTTCATGATTCTCAGCGAAATTACCTGCTCCACCACGATGTGTGACCATGTTAACTCCTGACGAGAGTGAATAAAAATTATTTATAAAACTTTAGTTATGAACACTAATAAACATTAGCAAGGAATAAAAAAAATTCAAATTTAGGTAATTTATGATACTAATTCTGAGTAATTTTCTTTCTAAAAAAAAGTGATGATGTTCGAAAATCTGGTTTTAATTGGCACTGCTTTTTCTCCTGACAAGAACTTTGATATAAATATTCTTTTGTATGAACAGCATTGATTGCAAATTGATGTATCTATCAGTGGAATCGAGGTTTTTCATACTAAGGGAGGATGCAATGGCGTCAAATTGTTGGCAAGACCATTTAAAAATGGACCTGACTTTTATCAGAGTAGGCCATAAGTAACTAATGGACCTAAAAAATCCATGCTCCTCCTCAGCCACGCTAAGTAATGTTAAACCATTGTAATAACAAGTTGAGCTGTGAAATATTTTGGAAATGGAGACTTGTGTTTTATATTTAGATTTTTACATGCCAAATATTTTTCACAGACATTTGATATTCTGAGACTTACAGCCAAGCGTAAAAAGTGAAAGCGCTGATTAAATAGCGCTTTCGTTGGGTAAATCGATGGTTAGAAAGTTAAGAACTAAAAGCTTTCCCAGTTTGCCTTACTCACCTCTGGAGCAATTAACGGAGTATTCTTTTGAAGTTGTAACGTTCTGGCTGTCTGTGCGTTAACTGCTACACCAACCTGAGCTGTGGATTCGTTTAAAATGAACGTAGAAACCAGCCTCGACAAGGTTTCAGCCTGCTCCTGCAAAGACTTAGATGCAGAAGAAGCTTCTTCAACCAAGGAAGCGTTCTGCTGTGTGACTTCGTCCATCTGTCCAATGGCAAGATGAACCTGCTCTATGCCTTTGCTTTGTTCAGAGGTTGCTGCAGCAATTTCATTAACCAGATCGGCAACCTGCTGGATAGCATTACTGACATTTTCTGTATTATTACCCACGTGCGTTGCCTGCTCAAGACCCTGTTCGACTTGAGCAACGGAAACTGAAATAAGCTCGTTTATCTCGCGAGCAGCAGTTGAGGAGCGCTGGGCCAGATTACGAACCTCAGAAGCAACGACTGCAAATCCTCTACCATGCTCACCAGCGCGCGCGGCCTCTACCGCAGCGTTAAGCGCAAGTATGTTGGTCTGGAATGCAATCCCTTCAATCAAACCTGTAATTTCGGAAATTTTTGAGGAACTTCCACGTATTTCTAACATTGTTTCCAGCATCTGACTGACTGCACTCCCGTTTCGCTGGGATAAATCGTTAGCATTATTCGCTAGCTCACTGGCCTGAACTGCACCATCAGCATTCTGACGAACGGTATCACTTAAAGTGGCCATACTTGCTGAGGTTTGCTCTAGCGAAGCTGCCTGCTGCTCAGTACGTGATGACAAGTCTTCGTTCCCTGCAGCTATCTGGGTGGAGCCTGTGCTGACTGATTGTGCCGCATGGTTAACAGACAAAAGTGTTGCCGAGACTTTTATCAACAAGTTGTTAAATGCTGATGCGGTTTGACCGATTTCATCATTTCTAAGTACTGGAGCTACTAGAGTAAGATCAAGGTTATTACTAACATCAGTCATAGTATTGGTCATACTATTCAAACTACGCTTAATGCCAAGGATAATACTGGTAGAAAATATACCGAGACCGATGATGACTAACACTGACACTCCGCTCATCATCCAAACAATCTGTGTGTAGATTTTCTTGTTGATTTCTCTTAAACCAGCACCAATTTTTATATTCAAATCAATTTGCTTCGTGAACTCTGACTCCATTTTACGTGTTGCGGCGCCCACCCCATTTTCACCTTTTAGTAAAGCCAGAGAAAGCGTATTGTCTTGGCTTTTTGAGGCGTATAAAAAAGCCGGTAAGGCCTCACGAACCGCATCAATGTTATGAAAAGCCTGCTCGGTCATCGCTTTATCTTCATCACTGGAGATATCGTTTTCCATGTAATAATCCGTAAGCGACTTTAACGTATTCAGCAGATCTTTTATCCTTTCCTCAGCCTGGTTCTGGTCTTGACTACCTGAAGCGGTCTGATGGCGGTAGAGTGCAATGCCTAACTGATTAGTGTAACTAATTGATTTATTGAGATCCTTGATGCTGGGAATTGCATTGGCCTGAACATATTCAAAGCGAGACTGGAAGCCTGAGATTACCGAGAGTGAAACGGAAACAATCGCGAGAAGTGATAATGCCAGTAAAAAAAATACCAGCAACAAACGCTGTGTAATAGTCATATGAACCCTGATGTAAATGTCAAATATTGCAACAGAGCTTATCGACGTAGTTTTACCAAGCTTTAACTATTTATAAATAATATATTTTTCAAACAGGCTTGAAAGTTTCTTCAGATGTACTAGCACATCGTGTAAATAATTGATTATAGTTATCACCTTGTAAAGAAAGTAACAACTCGTTATCAACTTTCATAAGCTTCATATTCAAAAAGGATGAGATAGATGAAAATTATTAAGAACTTTATCATTGGCATGGATTTCTAGGTCTGCCCGAGGAAGAAGAGCATCAGAGGTTATGGCTAACTTCTGCAGCTTCATTCGCACACTAAACTGAAATTTTACTATCCGCTCATTGCTAGCTTTCAGTTTTAGATTAAGCATTTGAACGTACATGATATTATCATATTTTCATGTATGCCTCTCACCAACCTCTAGTGGGTATGGATCATTGAGTGAAGTGACTTAAAAAATCGTCCCCATAATCAAGGTTCAAAGGTTCAGGTATTATTGCTTTTACTGACCCAAAATCAGTCAGTTTTTACTTTAACTGCATGGAACTTCAGTTGAGATATTTAGATTAAACATGCTGAAATTTTTCTAACATTCGAATGCCAAGGCTGATTATAACTAACAACGCATCCATTGCTGCCAAATCAGTTAAATATTAACAGAATAAAGCAATGCAAATCTCAGGGGAGTAATTTCATCAGGCTATCATTGCAGGTGAGAGATCATTTTTATATTTTTAAAAAAATGAGTGTCATGGGGTTAATGATAGTAAGAGGGTTTCTCCTTATGGAAATATACAGCGGTTCACGTTTGCTTATACGGTCGATTTATGCGAATCAACCCTGCTTAAGAGACAGCGGAATGAAGGTTTATTATTTTTATAGTCAAGAAATAATTGTTTTCCCTGGGGCCGACCTCATTTACTTGCTAGGATATGGCCATGAATGATCTATACCAAGAGATGAAAATATTCCGGTTGCGACAAAATAAATCAAAACTAACGCGAAGACAAGAATTGCAGACAATTCGATTACTTTAAATATATTACACTTTGCCATAGTTAACCTTCCTTCCATATGTGTGATTTAAGCCTCCTCATTAACATAGAGTGTTACCGGTAAAGCTCAAGCGAAAATCACATTGTGAAACACAAAAACAGACTTGCCGATCTTTGCAATTGAGGTTTTCGGATGGGTAGTGCTTTGGCTAGTCTACTTGCTGCCGTACCGCTGACAAGTCCTCATAGTCGGCGTAGTAATCGGACCAATCCTCCTGCAGCAATCCAAGGTTCGGGCAGTGTGGCCATGATAGGGGATAGTATCAATCGCATGAATAGACGTTTTCTATGTCCGCCCAGATTATAGGGAGCAGATGCCGCATGACCAGTAATAAATGGGACTCATTACTTGGAATGATTACCAAAAAGCACCCAGATGAAAATGTTTATATAATGCGTTTTCTTGAATTTTGAAGAAAAATTTCTCTGCATTATAAAAGTTAGCTTTCCACTCATAGAGAGCATGTCTGCTATATGACACAGGCCGACAAATATGAAAAGGTAATAATATTCGGTTAAAAATGATAAAGGAGTCCCAGAACACGCTCGCATTTAGGAATGTAAGACGTTCTGGGGGTTAATTTCATATGGCCGCGGTCAAGCTTTGGCCACATTAATCCAGAGACAGGCTTTACTCCGGAATAGATCTTGAGTCAGCCAGGAAAAACGTTGATGCATGCTCAATGCTTGTGAGGATTTTCTGTACTGCTGGCAAAATTCCTTATTCGCATTTGAAGACGAGAAATCTGTCCTGTAATATCTGCCGTTCTTTCCGCCAGCCCCCTGATAGCACTGGCGATAACGGAAAACCCTCGGCCATGTACACCTGCTCTTGCGGCTTCAATACTGGCGTTCAATGAAATGAGCTTAATCTGCGCCGCTATACTTGCGTTTTCAGAAACCAGCTCGGCAATTTCTTTTGCAGTTTCGGCTGTCTGAATATTTCGCCTGCCCTCGCTTTCCTCGTGGAGCAACCGATCCTTACGGCCCTGGATATCAATAAGCGCGCCTACCGCACGCAGAGGCGTGCCATCAGATGCACGTTTAGTCTGGCCTCGAGCCTGAAACCACCGGTATTCACCGCTGCGCAATCTAAGACGATATTCAATATCAAAACCGGTTTTACCGCTGAAATCCATTAGGTGGCTGACGAAAGCATCGAGTGCAGCTTGTTTGTCATCCGGATGAAGGCGTGACGCCCAACTATCCATCACATCTGGAAATTCTTCAATAGTTTCAAAGCCAAGCAGCTTTCTGAACTGCGGTGACCACCAGAATACGTTGTCAGGGTTCAGCGGATTTCCGCCAATGATGTCTAGGTCCCAGAGTCCATCATTGAGCATTTCCCGAGATAGGTCAAAGCGCGTGGAAACAATTTCAAAAAGGCGAGACTGAGCGGTTTCTTCTTCAATATTTTCCATAACTGCCACGAGACGTGGCGGCGTAAACTCCTGACAGTATGATGCACTTATGCGAAACCACTGAAAATCATTTGCGTCAGTTTTGAAGAGGCAACGCACCGGTTTATTAACATCGCCGTGGTTGAGCGTATAATTTATTAAACGTCTAAAATCATCTCTGGAATCAGGATGTACCATCTGTGTAAGTGACGTCAGTCCTAGCACCCTTTGAAGAGGTAATGACAAAAGCTGGCGGGCTTCAGATGAAAAAAATACAGGCGCGTCACTTCCAAGAACCGGAGCCTCAACATACCAAAATCCTTTCTGACTGAGGCTCATAACACATTTCAGCAGAATGGTATCACTGTGGTCCACATCTAGCGCTTTATTGACTTGCTCTTCAGCGATATATGGCTGCGTCTGCTCTGCGGCGGACTGTTTACCGAATAAATTTCGAAACATTGTCTCTCCTGGTCAACAAGGATTGGCACAAAGTATGCCCTCAACACTTATCGGCGGAAATGTCTGAAAATTCAGTTAAGACTCAATAGGTTTTAGCTATGGCTGTAACAGCAATATTCGGTTAAGTGCGTATTCTGTAAAGCGGCACTTAAAGTGCAGTCATTGGTATTTTCAGTATTACAAGGGCTCTTTAGACAAGACGCGCCGTGCTTAAGATAAGTTCGAGAAGGCGGGCAGCTTAACGCTGCAGCAAAGTGTGGTCGTGAACGCGCTGAATGATGCCGAGCCGGTATAGATCTTTATCTGTCATAGTCACCAACATAAAGTCTGCATCCTGAGCTGAGCCTGTGGAGATTTAAGGCTAGTTAAGAGACGACATCGGTGAGTTGTTACGTACGACATCAGCGTTTTGGAGTAACAATCTGTGTTGAGGCTGGTTTTAAATATCCGGGTTTTAGCTAAATTGAAATGTCCGTCAGGTCTTGCCAAATATCTCCTGGCTGCGGGTCTGTAAGTCAGCAAGGGCTTCGAGCAAATTATTTTCATCTAAAGAGCGCTGTGACTTCTTCGCCGGGTCTTTTTTCTGTCCTCTGCGACTGGGGGCGCTGCCTGACGGGACCGAGAGTGAACGCGTGCTGTCGCGCTTTTCCTGAACCAGTTTAGCCACAGCCAGCGCGTGTCCCAGCCGCTTATTCTCAACGATGGCGCCCTGGTCGACTTCCGCCAGGCGGTCATAAGCAGAGCAGGGAAGTGCAGTACCATTTGCCCGCAGCTCTATTTTTCCATCCGGATAATGATAAATCTCGATATATTTCCCCATTACCTGACGACTTTTATCATTGTCTTCAAGCATATAAAGCGTTTTATCATACTGGACTGTAAGCGATTTTGAGACGCGCCTTGGCTCGCGCCAGGTGAATATCAGATCCAGATTATCGTCTGCATCAAGTGCCCGATGAACGTTGAAATCATGTCGCGGTTCTTTCGCTAAACGCCGGTTGTAGTCCGCCATGAACTCAGCGGTAAAGGCGTTGGCTGCTTCCGGCGTGCTGATTTTGCGCAGCCGCAGCTCCTTGACCAGCCTGTCCTGAAGCGTCAGATGTGCACGTTCAACACGGCCCTTGGCAGAACTGGTATTGGCACAGATGCCGCTGATGTTCAGCTCGTTCATCGCGCGCCCGAACTGCGTCTGGCCGTCACCGCCAGCCGCATTTTTGTTGGTAATGCGAAAAATGCTGGCTTTGTCGCTGTAGAATGCCAGCGGCATACCGTGCAGCTCCAGATAGCCGCGCGTGGCGTCAAAATAGGTGAACGTGGACTCAGATTTTACGAAGTGGAGCTGCATCAGGCGGCTGGTCGCGTCATCAACGTAGACCAGCAGCGTGCAGGCAGGACCACGTTCCTCAAACCAGCGGTGGTCGCAGCCGTCGATCTGTATCAGCTCGCCAACGCAGGCGCGACGATACCGCGGCTGCTGGATCCTCGGCGCACGCATTTTCCGGGGGATCCAGAGTCCGGCTCATACCATCAGCTGACGCACGGTCTCTTTAGCCAGCACAACGTCATGGAGTTCGGCCAGCTTCTCGCAGGCGAGCGTCGGACCAAAGTCAGCATAATTATCGCTGATGATGCCCAGAGCAAGTTCAGCAAGGCCAGGAACAAGCTGGCGATTACCACGTTTTAGTCGTTACAATCAATGTCAACCCCCAATTAAAGTGACCTTTCTCAGGCTCAATTAAAATGTCCTCAATATATTTTACTGGTAGACTTTCCATTCTGTTTGAATGAGAAGGTTAAGCTTATGTTTCGATTTGAACTGACTCCGAATAATGGTGGCATTGTGTTATGGGGGGATACAGCTTCGCTGAATGAACTCTATGAGCTTATCCATTATATTGTGGATGAAAGTCCGCTGATAAAAAATAAAGACGGCTTCATGCTCGCGCTTGCTTATGACATACGTAAAGCCCGGGAAGGCCAGCGGCGAACAGATGAATACCTCTACGATTACAGCGAGACTTATCAGCTTTATGGTGTGGAACTGCTTTGGCCCCTCGTGCTGCTTCAGGCAGCAATCCTCAGGAGTTCAATGAGTTATATTGAGACAGACAAAGCTAAGTTATCTGTTATGTATGCTTTTGAATTTGTACTTGAGTCTGCGCTCAAACAATTAATCCCCGAACGTTTTGAGGACGTCATTAAAACCGCTAAAAACGCTTCTAATTCTGATTTCGACTGGGTCGAAGATAATATTGACAGCCGGTGCTGTTATTTTATTAATCTGTCACCAAAAGGAAGAAAAGAAAATCTGGATAAAATACTCAACTCTTTCGACGAGCATTGGGTTAAATTCACTAAAGACAAGCAGGATATAAAAATGATAGGCCTGATAACAAATACAGACTGGGAGTGGCCTACTGATATAATCTGGTAAATACACAAAATATATAAATAACCGGGTATATTCACGTTATCCACCTGGCTTCTTCCCAAATATCTCCTCTGAACGGGACTGAAGCTGCTGCAGCGCGTCTAGCATGTCATTCTGATCCAGTGAACGCTGAGATTTTTTCCCGGCAGGCTTTGGGCCCCTGCGTGAAGGGCCATCACCGGCAGGCACGGACTTCGAGCGGGTATCATCCCGTTTTTCCTGTACCAGCTGGATAAACTCAAGCGCTCTGCCAAGCCGCTTATTGTCGACAATCGCGCCCTGATCAATTTCGGAAAGCCGATCGTAAGTGGAGTAGGGAAGAGCAATACCGTTCAGCCGGAGTTCTTTTTTCCCGTCAGGATAATGATAGACGTCGATGTATTTACCCATTGCGCGGCGGCTGTATTCACCGTCTTCAATCAAATATAGCATTTTATCGTACTGCACCGTCAGCGATTTGGAGACCTTACGTTTTTCGCGGACCGTCAGAATAAGGTTCAGGTCATCATCAGTTTCCAGTGGACGGTGAACATCAAAGTCGTGTTTGGGTACTTTACCGAAGCGACGGTTGTAATCCGCAATGTAGCCTTCGGCAAATGCGTTGGCGTCTTCCATTGAGCAGATCCCCTCCAGGCGGAACTCCTTGACGAGGCGGTCCTGCAGTGTCAGGTGAGCGCGTTCAACGCGGCCTTTAGCTTCGCTGGTCTCTGCCAAGATAGTCTGGATGTTTAGCTCGTACATCGCCCGGCCAAACTGCGTGTGGCCATCACCGCCGGTCGCACTTTTGTTGTTAACCCGAAAAACGCCTGCTTTGTCGCTGTAAAGCGCCAGGGGCTTCCCGTGTTTGACAATATAGCGCCGCGTGGCTTCAAAATACGAAAAGGTGGACTCCGATTTGACGAACAGAAGCTCCATGATCCGGCTGGTTGCATCATCAACGTACACAAGGGCCGTGCAGGCGGGACCGCGGCCTTCAAACCAGTCATGATCGCAGCCATCAATCTGTATCAGCTCGCCGGTGCACGGCCGACGGTACCGGGGCTGCGCTATCCTGGCGGCTCTTTGCTTGCGAGGGATCCAGAGACCGGCCCGCGTCATGATGCGGCGCACGGTCTCTTTGCCAAGCTGCAGGCCGTGAAGTTCATAGAGTTTTTCGCACGCCAGCGTGGGGCCGAAATCAGCGTATCGCGTCCTGATGAGTTCCAGAGCCAGTTCGGCAAGACCCGGCATCAGTTGCCGGTTGCCGCGCATGCCGCGCCGTCTGTGCCCCATACCGAGCGGACCTTCTTCACGGTAGCGCACCAGAAGCCGGCGACACTGCCTGTCGCTGATCTCAAGCAGTAATGCCGCGCGGTGCGTGGTGAGGCGGCGCTCGATAACATCCTGAATGACTTTGACGCGGTTGATCTCTTTCAACGTAAATACCCCTGAGCTATCTGCGATCACGGCAAGTCTCCCGGTAGTTTTTACTGACTAAAAACGACGCTGTGAGAGATACCTTAACGCGGTCATGTTAATTGAGCCACAGACGGACATTACTATTGGGGTGCTACAATCAAAGGGCGTACAATCATAATTATGTTAAATGAAGTATCTAAACGCGCACTCAAATCACTATCAGCTCACCACCTTCACCAATAATCTGTAACCCGCGATAATCCTAGCGACGGACTGTTGAACTAACATTATTTTACCGGATGTCACAGGATAATTTCTTTTTCGTCTGACCAGGCCATGGCATCCACAATACCAGACCACGCTACCGGCCTCGCCAGCGGATAATTAATTATGTTCATACCATTAATGAGGTATACATCACAGGTT
Organism: Pantoea sp. BRR-3P; assembly: GCF_039621635.1. Classification (NCBI taxonomy): domain Bacteria; kingdom Pseudomonadati; phylum Pseudomonadota; class Gammaproteobacteria; order Enterobacterales; family Erwiniaceae; genus Pantoea; species Pantoea sp. BRR-3P. The sequence goes on along the minus strand of NZ_CP155068.1, from coordinate 114,574 downwards.
TTTGCAGACGCGTCCACTTTAATAATGCGCACCGTTTTCCGGGCAAGCCGCTGCCATTCTCTGCGATCTCCGATATTTATCCAGTTTTCAGGGATTGCTGCTCTGATATTTTTCTCACCGTCTGACAATGTCATCTCTCTTTCGAGCTGCCTGATTTCAGCCGACAGCGCTTTTGCCCGCATGCTCAGCTCGGCCACATCCTGTGCGTGTTCAATGGCCGTAATGATGTTCTGTAGCCTGCCGGACAGCTCATCTCTTCGTGATGCCATAACCGACAGCCGGTCCGCCTCAGACTGTTGGGTAAACATACCGGATGCTCCTTTTAACAGGCCTGATATGAGAAAATGATCGGTTAGATCCCGGCGGAGATAGGCCGACTGACAACGGTTTTCCCGGCGCATGGCGCAGACATAGTGGCCGTAACCTTTCGCCGAGATGCCGGACAGAATAATGGAGTGGCCGCACTGTTTACAGCGCATCAGGCTTCTGAATATGTTTATAAGGTAAGGATTGAAATTACTGTCTTTCCTGCTTTCAGGCTCAAAATTTATCAGCTGGGCGCGCTCAAAATCTTCTTTCTCAATTATTACAGGGTAATAGCCGGGAATTTCGTTAACGCCGGAGACGATGAGGTGCCGGGAAGACTGCAAGACCCCGATCACGGATTTCTTCTTAATCAGGCGCTCGACAGAAGCAGAATGCCACTGGGAGGCTTTGCCTTTGAGGTTCTCAATGCCTCTTTCATTAAGCTCGCGACTGATTCTTCCGTAAGACAGCCCATCCAGGCGTAAGCGAAAAATCTGCCGTATAACCTCTGCCCGGTCTTCCAGTACGTCAAAACCGTCGCGCGCGTCATTAACCCTGAGCCAGTAAGGGCATTTGGTCGTCATCACGCGGCCGCTCTGCGCCGCTTCCCTGCGTTTCTCAGCCCACGCCGCGCGCATACGCTTTGACTTAATCTCGCTTTCTTCATTCGCACGTTGAGCGATCAGGATAGCCCTGATGATGGCGAAGGGATCGTCTAGCGAATCACGAGTATAATGCGTGCTGTCGCTGAGGGTCACGACATCGATCCCAGCCTTGAGAATTGCGTGTAGCCGACCGGTTGCATCGCCGATTTTTTCGCGCGACAACCTGTCCAGACTTTCGATAAGCAGCACGCTGCCGCTTTCTATGAGGTTACGCTGCACTGCCTCCATGAACGCGGAAAAGGCGCCCCGGGCAGCATGCTCACCGCGCCAGGCACTGAGGCCGAGGTCCTCAAACGTCACCGGATCGAGGTAGTAGTCAGTGTGTTGTTTCAGCCATTCATCAATTAGTCTTTTCTGCCTGCGGACGGAGTCGCCCTGAAGCTGTGTCAGTGAGGAAAAACGCAGATAGGCAATCGCCCTTTTCATAACGATCTCCACAGCGAGCATTAATATGTGAGGGCATCTGCATGCAAGATTGCCGTTCTGTTGTGTTGAGATACGCATAAGGTCATCAGAAGCAATATAGCAAAACTTTAGGCCGGAAATGCTTGGTGAGTTCAATTTCTGGATTTTTTCAGTCCTATAGCGGCCTTAGTTACCCATTAGACTTAGGTCATAGCTGAGCTACGAGTAGATTTCAAAACGTCAATCGGCTCCCGGCAGGTAAGAGCATACTTAACAGAAATATCCTGAATGTTGCTTAAGGAGAGTATCAGCCTCATGAAGTTGTTGCTGGTGCCTTATGTTCGGCGGACAGCATTATCAGCGATAAGGTGGCAAAGGAAAACGGAAAATAATTGTACTATTTTCTTATTTGAGACATTTTAATAGTTGATGAGGTATTGTTTCGTCTGTTTACCTGCGTCGAAATACTTAAGTAACTTTTTCCGCATGCCATACTGGCCATCCTAAAGACCGATAATTCACTGTTAGCGGCAGAGGTACATTAGCGGACTTATTGAGATGATGAGCCCGGCCAGCTAGGGCGAAGATGGATTGGAGTGGTTGATATCTTAGACTGCATAGTAATACCACCTTGGATGAGGTTTTTGAGGCATTATAGTCGATAAGGCTGAATAATTCCGTGAAACTGATAACTTATTGCTGAGCCAGCGCGTTTTGTGGATAAATATACATATCTTGAATTCGCCTGATGAATTAATTGGAATTTATACATGAAAATTGAATTTATTACTGATAGTTCCGGCAAACGTAAAGCGGCAATCGTACCCATTGAATTATTCGAAAAACTCATCAGCGACAACTGGCTTCCTGAACTATGGGATTCAGTCCCTCACCCGGCAGGTCTTAATGAGGAATCGAAGGTTCCTGGCATAGTAATGAACATCTCAATTGAAAAAGGCGTCACACTTCGAGCTGCGTGGCGTCTTTACCGCAATCTAACTCAGTTACAGGTTGCTGAGGCGATGGGTATTACACAGGCTACTGTTTCGGCGATCGAAAGAGGGTCAAAACCTCACTTTTCTACTATTGTAAAGCTGGCCGCGTTGTACGGTTGTGTGCCAGCGCAGTTAACAGATGAATGAGGTAATATGGTACCCGCGCCATCTGCAGGCGTTAAAAGCGAGCTGAAATAACGACTTTGCTACAATGGCTAAGTACACATAATATTAATTATGGAATAAGATCAATAGCTTATAAGGAGTGCTAAATTATAATTATGCAAAGCACTTACAACATCTTATTTTATTCTTAACTTTTACTGTTTTCTTTAGAGACCAAGAGGCTATTAATTATTATAATAGATTAAAATTACTTAAAGGTTAAGCCACACGATATTGTGGCTTAAATGAGGGCTATCTATATGGTTGACGCTTACTTGAGGACTTAAAGTTCTGTCTTTTTGCACTTCTAATCACACGTTGCTTTTCACTATCAAAATTATCAAGTGCCTTATGAGAAAACATTTCGTCTTGAGGCATGCCTAAAGAATAAATATCTCTTTCACGTAATTCCTCTAAGTGAATGTATTGGATGAACTTTTCAACCCTCTCTAAACGAACTTCAACTCTTTTAATTCTGTCCCTGCTAGTGAAATAATGATACTCTTTTCTAGCTGCTTCAGTTAAATAATTACTCGTTTCCTCATCGAATATTCCACAGTCTGTGCATATAAGATCAAGGTATGTAAAGTAATATGCTAGTTCCTTGAGCATATACATACCATAGTTTGTTATTTTTATCCTATCAACAGATTCAGAGAAAGTATCTAACCTATTATTTGACTCTACAAAACCATGACGTAGAAGGACATCCAAGTTTTTAATAAAGTCATCTTGCATACTGAAAGTTTCAGTGAAGTAAGCTACTAACTCAGCCACTGAAAAATAGGATGGAGAAGTAGGATCTTCTCCTTTTGCTAATTTTCTCAGGATGCGCAATCCCGTAAAATGTGAGCTATTTCTTGATGATCTTAATTGAAAAATGTTTGGAATATCGCTTAAAGATTCATCGTAAAAATAACGGTCCGGAGTCATTACAGGTTTTATAACTTGATGAATCATGAAATTCCATGATTTGTTAGCAATCATTTCATCAACATTTGTGTAGCCGGATAATGAAAAACTTCTAAATAAATCGAGTGAGAGTCTAATATCACCATGTGCACATGCAGTTAAAAAGTTATTGAGTGGGGAGCGATCATTTGAGAATTCCCTACTTAATATTTTGAGATACATGGCGCTGTCTTGAATAAATTGATTGTCATTATCACTAAAATACGCGTCATCTTCATCTAAGTCCTGAGTGACATGTATATTGCTTTCAAGTAAATGTACTGTATAATCTAACCTTCGTTTGAAAACCTCGGAGGGCTTAGGGGAGCTTATATGAAATCCTGAATTTTGATAAGCATCTAATACGCCATGAATTTTTGAATCATAGAATCTTTCTTCTCGCATGGAGATAAGAACTATGCATTTAAGTTTCTCGGAAATCTCTTGGGCACATGAAAAGCAAAAATCTTGTATCTCTGTTGAGTATTGATCAGTATTATCAATTACGATAATAGTGCCTCTTTCTAACTTTGAAAGATGCTCCACTAATCTTGAAGCGCAATATGTTGAATCATTTTTCCAATCCGAGATAAAAGAATTTAATTTTATATTGTAATTTTCAGACGTTTCGCTAAGCCCAGCAAGATTCTGTTTTTTAGCAGTGATAAATTTATCATGAAATAAACTATTTATTAATATTTCTCTGTCTGAGTTCAGTAAGTCATCTTTATCAAGTTTCTTAATTATTTCATTCCAAATATATGTCCTAATGAGAGACGTGTCTTCTGGTATTTTCAGTAAGTCAATAATGGCTATCGCAGCATGGTCTTTTAGCCATCGAGGAGCATTATGATGAAGCAGCCTTTTGATGAAGGTAGATTTCCCTGCACCCTTCCCTCCAAACAGAACCAGAACCTCACCTTTACGATCTTTTTTAATATTTTTTGTGAGGCGCCCTCCTAAACGACCACCTTTACCCGTATCATCAAGTTGCTGAACACCATAACTTTCAAAATAAGGAGACAGAGAATCTTGGATCAACACCCTCATGCCATCTGAAGTGCCTTGGTATTCACGTTGAGATACATAACATCTTTCCATAAAATCAGTGTCATCATCCTTAATTACACCGAAATATCTATTTATAATTGGTCGTAGTTTAATGGCCAACCTGTTAACATTTATTGTGTGAGAATATGATGATATTTTTTCTTTTGGAAAGAAGATACTTCTATCCTTGGGAAGGGCACTGCTTAAAAAGGATGGAAGTGAGGCGCGCTCAGTAATTGCTACGAATGATAAATTATTGATTGCTTTTGTATATTCCTTCGAAAAGAAATCAAGGTTTCTCACTACAAATGCTTTAAGGGTCTCCCATCTTTTTCCCTTTTCAAAAGTTTTGAAAAATATCCATTCTAATCCATTGGTAATACATGCATATTCACAGCCTGTATCAAAACAATATCTTCTTACCTGATTCATAGCAGAGCGAATGTTCTCATTGCTTAACAATTTCGCTATGCTGATATAACATGATGTCTCTTCATCAGAATGCGCTAGCGGCAATTCAAAAAAAACGCCAGTTTTCTTTGCTTCTATAAATAATAGATCTTCGTCATTTGTTTTCTTCAAAACATAATCAGCAAACCCCGGTGCAATATATTCTTCGACAGAAACTCTATTTCTTGGCCACGAAAGATAATCATGTAATATAAAATCAATGATTTTATGTCGTGTTTCAGCCTCATTTTCATCTCTCATTAGGCTATGTTTTTTTATATCTTTCAGCGATTCAAGGATGTCATCTAATTTAGTATTTTTCAATTCACTACACTCCCAGTTGAGAATTGTCTTTTTAACTCAATGCATTAGCAAGGTTTAAGAATAATCTTATGTTGGTGTATTATCAAGTTTTTAGTAGCATTGTTACACTTCGTTTTTTTTAATAAATTTATGAAATATAGATTCATTTCTCATGAAAATGATTAAAATTCAATTGCATAGTCTAGTAAGCCATTTAGTCACCTAAATTTCACCTTGATAATTTAAGAATTTATAAGGTGAAAAAAATCCCTAAGCCAATTCATTTAAGTTGTAACAACCAGCAGTTTATAGCCTTGTATAATTATGTTTATAACGCATCATCCTGTCATGGTTTAATGCTTCATCCAAAAATATTGATTGTTAATCACAAATTTTCCTAACTTCATATAATGGGAGTTATACGAACCCTCACGGCTCGATACCTGTCCTCCGAATCGAACACTCGCTCATACCTCTAACCTTGTATAATTATCTTTATATAAGGCCAGACAGGACTCCGGAATCCCTGTATCATGCGGATCCGGGCCGGATCGTGAGCTTTGCAGTCATTTATACAATACGGCTAGAACCGAACGCTGCGCTGTTGATTGGGGCCGGTCGTAAGCGGTTAAAACTCCGGCATCGCTACGTAAAATCTGGCGGGCATCTGCCCTGCTCTTTCTTCAGAATTCACGTAGCGCTGCCGTCAGCAAAACGGGTAAATACTGAGCAGACATGAACGACATCTCCGGTTTTACCGGCGTGGCCCTTAGCGGCAGCGCCGGTGACGATCTCACCGCGAAGCTGGCCGCCTTTGTCCGGCACAGGGAGGCCTTCTCGCCTAACACGTGGCGCCAGCTGCTCAGCGTGATGCGGATCTGCTGGCGCTGGTCGCAGGAAAACCGGCGAACGTTTCTGCCGATGTCGCCGGAGGACATGCAGGACTACCTGTTTCACCTGCAGGGCATCGGCCGCTCAACATCTACCATCTCGGTACACGCTGCGCTTATCTCGATGTTACACCGTAACGCCGGGCTGGTACCCCCGACGGTTTCACCTGACGTTATTCGTGCAAAAAAGAAAATCAATCGTACGGCCATCGTCTCCGGCGAGCGCACCGGGCAGGCGGTGCCCTTTTGCCGACCGGATCTGAATCGTCTCGATGCGGCCTGGAAGCATTCGCCCCGGCTTCAGCACCTGCGGGACCTCGCCTTCATGCACGTGGCATACGGTACGTTGCTGCGTATGAGTGAATTATCCCGCCTGCGGGTGCGGGACATTTCACGGGCGGCCGACGGTCGCATCATCCTCGATGTGGGCTGGACAAAGACCATCCTGCAGTCGGGTGGGATTGTTAAGGCGCTCAGCACGCGCTCTTCTGAACGGCTGATGGAATGGATTAACGCAGCCGGTCTGGCGGGCGAACCCGATGCCGTATTGTTCTGCCCCATACACCGGTCAAACAAAATTACCACCGTATCAATCGTGCCTATGAGCGCTCCGTGTCTGGAAGATATTTGGCGGCGGGCAAGACATCAGGCGGGTGCGAAGGCTTCACTTAAAACGAATAAGGGACGCTATTCCAGCTGGAGTGGCCACAGCGCGCGCGTCGGCGCAGCGCAGGATATGGCCAGAAAAGGCATTTCCATCGCTCAGATTATGCAGGAAGGCACCTGGACCCAGACCCAGACGGTTATGCGATATATCCGTATGGTAGAAGCTCACCGGGGCGCAATGGTCGGACTCATGGAAAGTGATGACGATTAGCTTAACTTCTGCGGTAGGCAGCCTAAGCGTTATCCTTGACACTCTGAATGAAGGCCTTCGACTGGGCAGTTTATAGCCTCCCCCGCAATTGGGTTTTCATTATTCTGATTTGACACCAGGTAATGTAGCAAAGGCGTTGTTTTGTCAGGTTCCCGCTTCCACCCTGCGCGCGTTAAAAGCGTATCTAATGCCATCAGATCAGAGGTAACACGTGCTGATAGCTTCTGTATCTGCCATCCGCTTTCATCGAAACCAGTGTCGAGATTGAGGCGTCTGAGATAGAGTCCAGGCACTCTGGGGCTTATCCGGACAGCGTGCCGCCCTTCCCATTCATTTTCGCTGAGCACGGCATAATTAATGCCGGTCATCTTAATGGCATGCATGACATGCTGCAGACGAAAGAGGTCATTCTGTTCCAGCAGGTCGCCCTTACTGGCTCGCCAGAGATACTCCATCTTTCCGGGAAGATCGGCCCGCATTCCTTTTTCACGCCCTTCTTTCTGTAACCAGCGTATGTCATCGGCCAGTTCACGTTTGAACAGGCGTTGCTTTTCAGCTGTAGCCAGCCATCGGCAAAGAAAGAGATTCTCCTGAGCGGGAGAATTAACCGTTCCCGCTTTTCGTGCCATATTGAGTGCTATGAGACCGCACCATGCAAGATGTTCAGCGTTAGGATTTGAAGTATCCATATGATATTTAGATTTTAGTTTAATCGTGTGCAACCTGTTTAGGGATGGTTGCCCGGGCTATAACCGCTTCGGTTATAAACTGACTGACTATATTTTGTTTCATTTCTGCACATTATTGCTCCCGTATTTAAACAGATACCCTTAGGCGACAATGCAATTTTAATACATGACAACTCAGGTTTTCTGGCTGTTTGCCCAGGCGGCGTTCATGCGATCGAGTCCAGCAAGCCATTGTGCCAGCTCGGGAGCAATCCAGCTTATGACCTTAACCCCTGCTGCATGATGTTCCGGTAATGGTGGCCTGAGCCAAAGCAGGGGCTCATGGTGAAAAATGCGGTTACGCAAATCGCGTATTTGATTGAGAGCAGCAGATATGTTGTGGCGCTGTCGCAATGCCTTCGGGCAACGGGTAAACACCAGGCGAAGATCCTTCCATAACACATCCTGAAACTGAGTGTTGAAAAGAGAACTCCAGAACCCGAATGTCAGTTCTGCTATGACTTTATCTGCCGTAGGAGCCTCATGGCGACGATCCAGTTTGTTTATTGCGTTAGCAATTTCTTTATTCTGCCAGCGGAATAGCGGGTCTTCTTTCCACTCTGCCCACCAGTCTGTGCGCTTATAGCGCGCGGTCAGGCGGGAATGAACACCATTTCTCAGTGCGATTTCCAGAGTATTAAGAAGAGGCATCATGGCTTCGGCCAGCCGGAGATTAAACGCATAGTCCTGCGCAGCCCTCGCCTCGTCTCCACCGCGCGCAGCCAGGTAACGTCCCAGGCGGGCAGCAGAAAAATGCTTCTCCAGTTCGTTCCACTCCATAGGCGCCCTTTTACATTTTTATTAGGTATTGTTATAATCACTACGCAGCCCTGGGCTCGCGTCCTCTCCCGGCCACCATACCGGTGATGACACCAGGTTCGTTCTGGTCCTGTTCAGCAGGACCACCCCTTTCAGACAAAACCGCCTCTGGCGGTTTTGTCGTTTTAAAGGCGTTGCAACCGGCGGTAAGCCATAGCAATCCGCCCATTTATCTGGCTGTAACCGGATTATTCTACCTTATAATTCATAGCAGTACAGGTTTCAGGATTAACACTTTTTATTACTGCCAGCAGAGTACAGGGCTGCTGCTGGACTCCTTCTGACTTCCTCATTCCGTTTTTAGTTGCCTTCCGATAAAGCTTATCTGTGTGCGTCCGATAAAGGTTATCGCACATGGCTTAAGCCGAATTGACTTTGAACGGAGACCAAATGAGAAGGATCGAGCGTGACTTCATCTGCTTATTTAACTGCCTGTGGTATCAGGACTTTCCTGTAACTGAAAGCGACCCCGCCATTAATCGGGCAAACTGGACAATACATATAGGCCTGGTGGTCAGGCAATGTGCAAAGCTGCTTGGGGGACGCGCCTTTTTTGAGCAAGGAAATCGCACCGATGCGGTTATCCGATACCCTGATGATCTGCAGCCGGTGTTAACAAATATTGAGTGGGAATGGACGCCTGCGCACAAGCCCCGGGTGAACGAGCTTGAAAAGGTTAAAGAGAAAAGCAGCGAGCCATTTTTTTCCACGTTCGTTTCCTACAGTCGCAAAGAACATCTTGTCGACGTGCTTCATAAAGCGAGCACTATCTGGAATGGGGCTGAAAAGCCGCTGATCTTCTTCATTATCATTTATCGGATGGAAGGCAGAAACCGGGTTTTTGAAGATCTGCAAACTCACTTTTTTGCCCGCAACAGTGCCAAAAAGATTCGCTCACAGCCGGCATTACCGTGGTTGGTAAAGCGTACGAAATATAACAATATGGTTGATGCCGAATGACGTCCATTCACATCGCTAACCTGTGGTGGTGGTGCTTTCAGTGCAAGCACCTTTCAGCAGTGAACAAAACAGCTTCCTGTCTGACAGCTGTTTATGCAGCGGCCTTTCAGGCGCACTGAAGTCAGACGGTCGCAGACGAAAAAAAGAACCCGCGGCAACACTCACAGCGAAGAAGAAACAGTAGTTACAGCATCCATCCATCAGCCTCCACTGATCCGGCCCTTCGGGCCGGGCGGCGGCGGCTGGTCAGCGGGGGCAACCGGGGTGCAGGTACGGCGCAGGTCCGGGTTGAGAGGGGCGCGGGGTTTCAGGTTCGGCTCGGTGTGGATGTTAATAGATCTATTTATGTGTGTTGTAACTACAGGCTACTGTTTTAACTCAATGTGCAATTCTGATTAACTTCCGGTATCGTCAGCTTAAGGCAAATTCAATTGAGGTAAGTATGAGTTCAGCCGCATATACTCGCGGAACAAAAGCTGCATCTGTCTGGAAGCGCCTATCTCGTGTCTACTATGATTCAGATAACCGCTTTGCTACCTGGGCAGACAGGAAAAATATACCGGCATCGATAGGAAAATCTGCCGTGCCCTTTTCCGTTCTTATACTCCTGACTTTGGCCATAGTTGCGGGATTTGCAATCGGTACCGTAATCATCATTGTTGCTGCTTTCGTTTATATGGTTCGCCACATTCAGTTAAGTGCATTAGATGCTTTGGATACTACGTCATCTAACAGTTCCTGTGCTGCAGGTGGGCAATTCAGAAGCGGGAATGACGGAGATGGTTTTTACAGCGGTCCTGACGATATTACGGTAACTGCTTCGAGGTTAGACAGAGAAGACGACGATTAGCCGATGCTAAACTAACCGTCGGTTTAATTAGATTTTCACTGCTCCTTTTGCCTTCTCTACCCCTTCTCCCCCACTCTTTTGAACCTGAGAGGTTCCACTTTTAAATGCACCGTCTAAAGTGCTGCCTATTCTGATACCCGCCCATGACAGAGCCCCCATCCACACTGCAGGTAGTACAAGAAACATCGTGGCCATAACAAAGTTCATGATCAAGTCATCCGAACTGTTCTGAAAACCTGCCATGTTAAAGCTGCTGTGTGTGTCAGAACTGTATAACGCTGTTAGCAGCCAGCTGTCGAGCCATCGAGCCAGCTCCCACCAGAACGTCAGGAAGTTAAGGGCAAAAAGCACAAACGTAAGCGTAATGACGGTCTTAATTTCATAGGCTGAGAACGCCAGAATAAGCGGCAGAATCACCACCACCGCCATAAGCAATACAGCCTGCACCATTGGCAGCGCCTGCCGCATGGCATCGAATGCCGGAAACGCTGCCAGACTGCCTAACGCGGTGCCGCCGATCGCAGCCACGCGGGCTACGGAGTTATCAATCGTGAAATCAGCGTTGCCTCCGTAGCCGGCATAGACGTGTCCGCCCTGTGATACGGTCAGACTCTCAGGGCTGACCAGGCGGCGGATAATAGCCTCCTTATAGTCTGCCGAGTTTCCCCCAATCATCGTCATGGCTGCCGACAGACGGGTCCACAATCCCGGGTCAGCCTGATCGACGACGCGGGACTTCAGTCCGGTATCCGCTTTATTCCACAATTCGCTGCAGGTTGGGTAGCCACCCCGGCCGGTATCCGGCCTTCCGCTATCGCGGCCTTCGTTCCAGGCAAATTCCGCCCGGGGCGTTTTCGATTGCAGGCTGCCGTAATAATTACTGAGGAAGGTTTTGCTGCCTATCCACTCAATATCACGCAGCGTGGCCTTGTCTTTTGTCTGCCCCTGATCCTGACGCTTCCACATATACAGCGCGAGCGAATAGCAGTCGTTGGTAAAGTCCTGCAGCTCTTCGGCAAGTGATTTGTTGTTAATCCGCGTGTGCTGAACCTCAAAGCGGAGCTGACGCATGTCCGGACGGCACGGGATTGTGGCAACAGACGCCTGCGTAATGCCCTTTGCCAGCTTGTGAATCAGATACCACCAGACCGGCGCGGCAGCCGTCTGATCGTTAATGCTCGATATGACCGGTGAATATCCCGTGTCATCAGGCGCTTTTGGCGTCCACGTCCCGCAGTTCTGCGCACGCGACGTGTCATATTTTATCGTGCTCATATCGACGTTCATCAGCGGCATACAACAGGCAATCATCACCAGAAAAGAGCTGTAAATCGCATGTTCCATGCGGGGTATGGACAGGGCACCTTTATTACCCTCATCTTCACCTTCTTCACGTACTTTCAGCCAGATGCCGATAAGCCGGAAAGCGACAGGCGCGGCAAACAGGCCGGTTGTGATGAGAATATTCCAGAGTCCGTTGTTAACCACCCAGCCGAGCAGGGTAAGGAAATATTCCAGGTAGCTGTTAGTCAGCATCAGGACGCTCCCGTGCCGCCAAGCAGCACCAGTTCACAGACAACGGCAAAAATGACGCTGATAGTCGCAATACGAATAAGCGGCTGGCGGTGTTGCGGGCCGAAGCCCGGTGCACGGAAAACTTTCAAAAATCCCCACGCCAGCGCACCATAAACCGCCAGGCGCCATACCAGCCAGCCATAGCGGGCATGCTCCATCCAGTCATGAAATGCAGCGGCCTGAGCAGGATCTTTGATAGCCTGGTCCGCGACAATGAGCCCGGCCAGCAGGAATGCCAGCAGAGCGCCGGCAGTAGACAGCACGCGAAACAGCGCGGGATGCCGGCGGAAGAATGAGGCGCGTTGCGCCCCGTTATCAGTTTTCACAGGATGCGCTCTCATCAGTTGTTTTCCGTTTCAGGCACGGCCAGACGGTTAATACGGTTATCTGTGCTGTCATCGCTCTGCGTCTGCGGATTACTGTTAACGCGCCCGTTTTCCCGATCGATAATGGTGAGCACGGAATTGCGGGACAGCTCGCGCTTGAGCTCCATTTCGTTGCGTAATGCGGTGATCTCGCGATCGATGGCCGCAACGCGACGATCGCCTTCCTCAATGGCCGCATTCTGCGCGCCAGCGTTAGGCTCAGACATGCCGGTAACGATCATACGGCGCATAATCAGCGCGGTTTCAACCGTGTCCGCCATCGCCAACTCGCCGGCGAGGCGGGCGGTCAGGGCGGCGTTGTCAGGATCTCTCTGCAGTGCTCTGATGACACCTGCAGTGATGGGCAAACTGCCGGTTTTGAGTTTTGCCAGGTTCGTCGCGTTGGGCTGCTCGGTGCCGTTAACGAGTTTAACCAGCTGTTCAGTATTCTCTTTTGTGGTCTCTTCCAGGATCGGCGCAAAGCCGGTGCCAGCCTGAGTAGCCCCCGGCTGCTGTTCGTCATCACCGCTGGTACACTGAGATGCGTCGCTGCAGGTGCGCAGGGAGCTGTCTCCCACAACCTGAACCACGGCTTTAGCCGCTTCTTCAGCACTCGCATATTTTCCGCAGGCACCTCCGTTACAGCTGTTGCTGCTGACCGTGTCAGAGCTCAGTACCGGCAGGCTGTTCATCATATTGAACCCTGCGGCCGTTAAGTCATGCGTTGGCCGGATTGCCTTCTGCCCCTGACCACCCCGTTTTTGTCCGCCGATCCAGTTCTGGCCTGAGTTACCCTGCAGCTTGTCCGCTGAGTTATTCACGCGGACAGCATCAGCGTCTCCACTGTTAACAAGCGATCGGTACTCATCCATTACCGCGCCCTGCGTCCATTTGTTGTTGCCGGCAAAATCCATCATGCGCTTCGACATGTTCTGGCAGTTGAGCTGGGCTTTATCAAAAGATACGTTTGCCTGCAGCACGCCGTTTGTGAGCATGTCGTACAGGCCGGGATTGGCACGCTGGATAATCATTGCCGGCAGGCTTGCGACGGCACCCGTGGCGTTCTGCACCACGTCGCCCATGAGGTTTTTGAAGCCGTTTGTTACGCCGTTGAGCTGATTACCAACGGTCGTTTTCAGGTCGAAGTTGCCGCACATCAGATCGCTGCTCCAGCCAGCGCTCATAACGATTTTACGCATGCTGCTGCGCGTCGCCGGCTGCGAAATAACAGAGCCGCCGCCGAGCGTATAGTAGAGCTTGTCAGAAACCGCACCGCTGACGTCCTTGCCGTACCCTATAGCGCTGTTGTTCACGGAGGGCAGTGAAATACCGAATGCGCCGGACTGGTTATCATCATCCGCCAGCGCGGATGCCGCTGCGGACGCAATGCACAGGGCAAGCGCAGCCGATTTGAATTTAACTGGTGACATTGTGCCTCTCAGAAGTCAGTTGAATAGAGGAAGGTCTGGCCGCGTCGCTTGCAGCAGCTGTAGGGCTGCCAGAGCGCATAGGCTTCGTTGCCGTCCTGAGCAATGGGATACGCGCCGTCCGGAAAGACGGCGCAGGAAGCGGAAAGCGTAGGCGACAGGCGCTGCCATTTATGATTCGCCGTGCCCGTGTTTTCTTTCACCTCTCCGGGCGGCCAGTAGCCGGCTTTGTGCGTGCCCTTCAGTACCTGATAAACGTGAGGCTGCCCGGAGCGGGTGATAATGTCGGCGACCCGCTGCGCGACCACGGCGGAGGCCTTGTCATCGTCTGTCTGGCTGACGAAGCCGGAGCGGGGATAAATGTTGCCCCACATTTTGGCGCTGACCTGGCTGCCCAGCTCGCGCTGGCCGGGAACCAGTGCCTCGGGATAGAGCGATTCAGGCAGTCCCGATCGCCAGACAAGTGAATCCAGCGTGCTCAGAAAGTAGGGATTGAATGGGGTGGCGGCGGTATCGCACGAATAACCGGCAATGCTGCCGCCAATGACGGAGGTGGCAGGGTGGCCTATCGCATCGGCGTATTTGAATTTGATGTTCGACTTGCGCTGCCCGGGAGTCTTGATATCGGCGGCGTTACCGCCGCCGGCTGGCGCACCGCTGGCCAGCGCGTTATCGATCGTACCGGACGCGCCGCTCATAAACGCCATCTCTGTCCAGGGATTACCCCCCGGGCCGGTGTAGGTGGACACCACCACTTCAGGAATGAAGTGCGTCACCTTAACGGAGGTTTTCACCGAACAGCCAAAGGGCGTACACATCAGCCAGTAACAGATTCCGCTGACGCGCCAGCTGATGCAGTCCTGGGTGATGGCGCTGGCAATGATGCCGGCAGTATTAATGGCAGAAACCGTGGCCGGAGCCGCGGCTGCTACCATTACGGTGGCAATACCGGCGGCGTTGAAGTGTGTTCGGGGGGATAAACGCGTCATTTACCCCCCTGACTGCGAAGCGTGGCAGCCCGGGCAACGTCGGACGTGCCATAAACCACATCCCGATCATCGAAAACGACGGCGGGGAACTTATGTAACCCTATCTCCCAGGCATGAACAACCTGTCGATATGCCTGAGCAATCTGCTCCTGCTGTCCGGACCACTGCGGCGACTGAATGATTTCGCGGGCCTGCTGAGCGGCCAGCTGAGGATCTGCAGGCAGTTTGCCGAAAATGGAGTCCTGCAGGCGGTCGGGGCCATCAAGCCAGACAATAGAGCTTTCTTCAGTCAGATTCTGAGGGGGATGTTCGCCATCGGTATACACAACGGTGCCGGCCAACAGCTGAAACGGTATAAACAGGAAAAGTGAGTGTAATAGCCTGAGTCGCATAGCGGATCTCCGTCACGGTAACAGGCCGTCAGAGTGGCAGCGCGTGGTCAGGCTTTCAGCAGTAAACTCTTTTCCCGATTTTGAAAATTACTGAGGCAGGGGTTAGTGCTGCTGTTAGCGGTGACTGAACCTGTCACCACCGCAGTCATGGCGTTATACAGCGAGGGCAGCTTTGTGCCATAAGCGGTAGTTCGACATTTTGTACAGATCCTCAACACAACATTTTCTCCATGCCAAAAATTTTTTGAAAATATCGAATGGCGGAAGCCTTGCACAAGCGTCAGACAGGCAGCGCGCGATCTTTCACAACCGTTTTCATAACCAGTGTTGAGGTAAGCCGCTGCACGCCTGACATACCAGAGAGTTTTTCATCGTACAGCTCCTGAAAAGCCGGCAGGTCACGGGTGATTACATGAAGCAGATAATCCGGATCGCCAAACAGTCGCTGCGCCTGTATAATTTGCGGTATCTCCTTTACTGCCTCCTCGAAAGC
The DNA here is from genome assembly GCF_039621635.1 of Pantoea sp. BRR-3P. Taxonomy (NCBI): domain Bacteria; kingdom Pseudomonadati; phylum Pseudomonadota; class Gammaproteobacteria; order Enterobacterales; family Erwiniaceae; genus Pantoea; species Pantoea sp. BRR-3P. The sequence goes on along the minus strand of NZ_CP155068.1, from coordinate 98,919 downwards.
ACTGACCGCCTTTCGGTCCCCTTCGCGCAGGGTAACGAAAACTATGGCTGAAAAGTTCAGCCCGAATCTTTCCGGATCCAGATGCGCCCGGTAGCCGGTGATTACCCCTTCCTGCTCAAGGGTTCTGACCCGGCGCTGGCATGATGACAGGCTGATCCCCACCCGTTCCGCTAAGTCAGTGAGCGAAAGCCGCCCGTTCTTCTGTAGCTCTGCAAGAATATTGCAGTCTATTCTGTCCATTACTGAAAACCTCCCGAAATACCTTCGTTTATAAGCTGTAAATGAAAGCACATTCCGCATAATAAGCGATATTCTTTCTTCAACTTTTAAAAGTATTTGTCAGGTAAAAGTTTCCCAACATGCAAGTTTCAAGCACTGATAAATGGCCGTTAAGAGATGAGGTCAATGAGGATAACGACACATGTCACTGAGTATGTTCGCCGCCTTCTGGGCTGTTTCCGTGCTTTTCGTAATCACGCCCGGCGCCGACTGGGCTTACGCCATTTCAGCCGGCATCCGGGGACGCCGCGTTGTGCCGGCGGTTACCGGCATGCTGAGCGGCCATCTAATTGCAACATTAATAGTGGCTGCGGGGGTCGGCTCAGTCATTGCAGGCACACCGGGCGTACTGACGCTCCTGAACGTAGCCGGGGCGGCCTATCTGCTCTGGCTCGGCCTCGGCATGCTGCGCCATCCTACAGCGCCAGCGGCGGGGCAGAATGATGATGCAGGTTCGCCACTGAAATGGGCGCTCAAGGGCTTTTGCATCAGTGGACTTAATCCGAAGGTTTTTCTTTTGTTTCTAGCCCTGCTGCCCCAGTTCACTGACGTCCACGCTGTATGGCCGCTTCCAATGCAGATGATCGCGTTGGGGCTGGTGCATGTAATCAGCTGCGGCGTGATCTACCTGCTTGTGGGGTATGGCTCCGGCACGGTGCTTAAAACGCGACCGCGCGCCGCACTAAACGTCAGCCGGATTTCGGGCATCCTGATGATCATTATTGCGGCCCTACTGCTGACAGAGCAGTTTCTTTGACGCCTGGCCATAAAGGCTTGTAACAACACATTATGCTGCAGGAACTTTATGAATAAATTCAACGCCATGGAAACGTCAACCCGAGATTTATCGCGTCTTGCAGACCGAGCAATACAGTTAGCATTGCGAAAGCGGGTATTATCGCCCCAGCAACATCCCTCATTAACGTAACGAATTAGCAGAGAACACCATGTCATCAGTCACACTGACACATCTGAAAAACCTCAAGCAGCGCGGCGAGACAATCACCATGCTCACCTGCTACGACGCCACGTTTGCACACGAGCTGAGCACGGCTGGCGTTGAGATGCTTCTCATCGGCGATACGCTGGGAATGATTCTCCAGGGTCATGACAGCACCCTGCCGGTCAGGCTGGAAGATATGGTTTATCACACGGCCTGCGTTAAGCGGGGAAATAACGGCGGCTTCATCATAGCCGACCTTTCATTTATGACCTGATCCTCGCCTGAGCAGGCACTGCATAGCTCTGCGCAGTTAATGCAGGCCGGTGCGCAGATGGTCAAGATTGAAGGTGGAAAGTGGCTGTGCGACACAGTGCGTCAGCTGACGCGTAACGGTATACCGGTTTGCGCCCATATTGGACTCACCCCTCAGTCGGTTAACGTTTTTGGCGGTTTTAAAGTGCAGGGACGTGACAGCCATCAGGCGGCCGAACTGGTCGACACCGCGAAAAAGCTTGAAGAAGCTGGCGCGGCAATGGTGCTGGTTGAAGCCGTCCCCGCTTCGCTGGGCAGAACGCTTAGCGGGGCGGTGTCCGTCCCCGTCATCGGCATCGGCGCTGGCCCGGATACAGATGGACAGGTTTTAGTGCTGCACGACATGCTCGGCCTTAGCATCACCGGCAGGTCCCCGAAATTCGTCAAAAACTTTATGAAAGGTCAGGATGACATTCAGGGCGCATTAAAAAGTTACATTGCTGCCGTCAAAGACGGCAGCTTCCCGTCTGCGGAGCACTGCTACTCAGAATAAGTTACAGATGTAACCTCTTAAATTAGCGGCTCATACCTGTAATCTAGCTAAAGAGACTAATCACCGACGTCCGCTGATCGCTCAGAGCGGACAGATCTAAATTGTTTAATTGAAATGCTAACATTTGAAAAGCGCAGGATTGGCCTGTTCGTTCGCTACAAAACATGATTGATACGACGCTTCTGGCGTGTCGGTGGGCTAACCCAGCAACCGGGCCGAATTGTTAGTGGCTGCAATGGTGCTAATTCCTACCTCAGTTGTGGCGTTTTGTTAGCTAAAAGGAGTAAACATGGAAGTAAGGGTAGAACTGTGTCCGCCAGATGAATGGGAATCCATGGTGAAAATTTTTACCGAGATGGAAGAGCACTATTATGGTAAGGGCATCATTCAGGAACCACTATTGAAGAATTACCTCCGCAATCGATTGTTCAGTCAGCTCTCCGGTACTCTGGTGCTCAGGGCTCGCTGCGACGCTCATATCGTTGGGCTGGCGTGTTGCAGTATCCTCTACCCTTCTCCCCGTTACTGTGGCCAGCTGCACATCAAAGAGCTTTATGTCTCCCAGAGTGAGAGAGGTAAAGGCACAGGGGAATCCATAATGCGCTTTATAGCGAAATTCGCTCTTGAACGTGAGTGTCGCAGCCTCAGCTGGAATGCCGAGAAATCAAACGCCGGAGCAAACCGTTTTTATCAGTCTTTAGGTGGCAGAACAAATGACAGTATTGTGAATTATTATCTTCATGGTGAGCTCCTGCGTAAACTGGCTTCGGACAGTTCGGCAGAGCCTGGCGGCTTTACTGGTTAAGCTGTTGCGCTGATTTGGCTCGCCTGGAAGGCAGAGGGAATCTGCAGAATCTTTATGCCGTGTCCACTTTGTGCCAGAAGCGGACATCAGTTCCAATTAATATAGTCAGCGCAATGCCTTTGAGAAACAGACAGCTTCTGCCCTGCCTATATATGGGCCGTAATTCTCGATAGGGACATAACCATTTTTTTTGTAGAAATTTACTGCACGATAGTTGATGTGTCGGGTTTCCAGCCTAATTTCGATATATCCCATCTCTTTTGCAGATTTTTCAAGAAAAGTGAGTAAAGCACCACCAATCCTTGACGCACTTCGGTCTGAAAACATCCTTTTAATCTCGGCTATATTTTTGGTTAATGGCCGTATAGCACCACATCCCACAGCTTTGCCTTGAGAATTCTTTGCTAATGCCCATAAAGCATTGTCATCACTCATTGCTTCGACGGTGAAATTGCTTTTGCCGTTATCACCAGTAATAGCGGCAAGTTCTGCTGATAGAGCTTCGACTAAGCGACGGGACTCTGAAGAAAATGGATCTGATTTTTCTACTATTATCATGGTTATATCCTGCAGGATAAATGTGACCAACTTAATGCATCCTGTTAAGGAAAGCATCAGCCTAAAACGGGTGATGGGACAACACTTATTCAAACCATCCTTTGGATGTCATGTCCGCTCCTCGCTCACAGCGGACCTTGGTTGTTGTGAATGGCGGCTTTGTGCCAGAAGCGGACATTACTAACATCGCTGTGTATTAATAAACGGGGATCAGGTCACTCAACTCACAATACGCTGCTAGTTGACGCATTCTACGCTTGCCTTGATACTATATGACCGGAACGCCGATTGGCCCGAATGACACGGCCATCGCCGTGCACGCCCTCGCTGCTGGGACAATTCAGGTGACAAATAATATGACAGAGCTAACGTAAGTGCCGGGACTGACACTGGGAGACTCAGTGAACTAGCAGCCTGCGGCGCGCCTGTAGGATGAACTTACCGCCAAAATCTGGCATTGTAAAAGTCATGCGATATTATTGAAGAGGTGAAGATAAGCTTGATAAGGCGTGCTTTGATACCACCCATAGTCTCTCTAACCTAATCCATTGAATCCCTTCAACTCAACTCCAGAACACTTGGATATCAGAAATTCGATAAAAAAGTTCACTCTGCGTGATTTAACCGTGCCGGGCAGAGTATATAAATAAAGAGGATAATACTCTTCATGCCATTCAGGGAACAGGGGAACGAGTTCGCCGTTTTCAATAGAATGTATGACTTCTATTTCAAGAAGTTGTCCAATTCCGCACCCAGCTATACAAGCAGCCTTCAGCGTTACACCATCATTGATGAATAGGCCGCTTTTCGGGACTGAAGTTACTATCTTGTTTTTACTGATAAACTTCCAAAGATACGGTGCCATTTTTAAGGGGTCTCTCATTGAAATACAATTATTCATATTAAGATCACTTGGCTCTGATGGCTTTATTTTGCCTGCTAAAAAATTCGGGGAGGCCACTGTTAAAATACGTGTATGACCAAGCAGATGAACGTTAAGGCCGCGAGCCTCAGTTTCGCCAAACCGGACTACAGCATCGAACCCTTCGCTAACCAAATCACCCATTGCTTCTTTTACCACAATTTCAACTGTTAAATCCGGATACAAAACCTGCCAGGATGGCAAGAGTGGGGCTAGGATCAAGTAAGCCGAAGGTAAGTCAGCACAGATGCGTAGTCGTCCTGAAAGGCTGACTTTCAAACCTCCGGCATCGACAGCGGCCGCTTCAGCTTCGTCTAACAGCGGAATAACCCGCAAATGAAAAGCTCTGCCTTCCGGCGTCAGGCTCACTGCCTTTGGGCTTCGATCAAAAAGCCTCACACCAAGTCGCTGTTCAAGCCGAGAAACTGCGCGGCTTACACCTGAACTTGTCAATCCGATTGCTGCACCTGCCTTTGTAAAATTACCCGTTTCAACAATTGTTGCGAAAATTCCAATTCCTGAAAAGAGTCGTACATCAAAAGCCATATTGATTTCCTGTCAGCATAAGTATGTCTTTTTCGCATTTTAGTCATTACCAGAAAAAATGCTAACCTTACTTTCACTAAGGCCTTGGAAAGATACGGGCTTAAAAAGCTGAAAACATATCATTTACAGGAACACGCTCATGAATACTTCTGGAAATACGATTTTAATTACCGGAGGAAATGCCGGGATTGGCCGCGCCCTTGCAGAAAAGTTCAGCGCTAAAGGAAACCAATTAATTATTACTGGTCGCAGCCAAGATAAGCTCGATGAAACACTGGCGGCTAATCCAGGCATGGAGGGGTATGTGCTGGACATGAGAGATGCTGATGCTATAAATGTTTTTTCAGATCAGATAGTTAAAAAACATCCTGATTTGAATATTCTCATTAATAATGCTGGCGTGGGCAGGACCGAGAAATTGACTGAAGGCAGCATCAATATAAGCACGGCTGAAACAGCAATGATAACTAATGTACTTGGTCCGATTAGGCTTACGCTTGCCGTCCTTCCTCATCTTTTGAGTAAAACAAGCGCGACAGTGATTAACATAGGCTCTGGTTTAGCTCATGTGCCACTTGCAGCAATGCCAGCATATTCTGCCAGTAAAGCAGCAATCCATTCATGGACTCAATCCCTGCGCTTTCAACTAAAAGATTCATCTATTAATGTCATTGAAATCATACCTCCAGCCGTTCATACAGGGTTTCTTGGGCTTGACGAAGCAGCACCGCATGAGATGCCACTTGGAAATTTTATTGCAGAAGTCATGGAGATATTTGCAGATATCCCTGATTCATTTGAGATTTGTGTCAAAAACGTTTTACCCCTTCGTAATGCGGAGGCTACAGGGAATTATGAGCAACTCTTTCGCGCTATGAATAGTATTCTGTAATAGATGCTATGACCATAGTTCCCTCATTCATTCATTCATTCATTCATTCATTCATTCATTCATTCATTCATTATATGATTTGTATTTTTAAATAAATTTGTTAGAGGGAAAATAAAGAATGACCTTTAATTATTTATAACAAGTATGTTCGGGATTATTTAGTGTTGTTGCGGTGCAGTAGGACCTAAAGAAAAGAAGTTAGCTGCTAGCTCTTAGCAGATGGGGTCCATTTTAATCTCCAGATACGTACATCAATGGCACCTGGTAAAAGAATTTATATCGATTGTGATATTTTCTATAAAGCCTGGGAGTAGGAACTGGCTAACCAGGCAATGGCCTGTTGCCGTGTCAGGCTTTTTTCGCTGCCTTCTGCTGACATTTGCTCACAAAATATTTTCTAACCGCCTGTGCAGACAGTATCTGTTGAGGCCGTTAATAAAGGTATCAGGGTGACTGCCAGAAAGAGCAGAACAACCCTGCAAAAAGGGCCTGCGACAGATTCGTAAAATGCCCATTCCCTTCCATTATTTTCTGCAGGTAATTTATGAACAACATCAGAACTTCAGTCAGGCTTGGTTCGGCGTTTGCACTTATGATGCTGATGACGCTTGCACTGGCTTTTTTCAGCATCAGACAGTTCAACGTGATGGATGACACGACGGATATCATCACAGATAAGCTTATTCCTCAGACTGAGCTGACTGATTCACTGCTCTTTTACGCTGCAGACATGAGCAGGCTGGCACGCAATATCATCCTTACCGACGATAAATCGGAGGAGGCACGGTTCAGGCAGGATTATGATGCCGAAAGGGGGCTGTCTGACAGGCTGACTGCAGAGCTCCCTCAGCTCATCACCTCAGAGAAAGGCAAACGTCTGGTTGATGAGCTTAAACGGCAAGGGATGCTTTTCTTCCCGTTTATGGATGAGGTCGTCTCCCTGGGAGTGCAGGACCGTAATGAAGAAGCCAAAAAGCTTCTGTTCGGCCCCCGTTACCAGACTCAGCTGGACTACATGAGCAGCCTCAAACGTCTTCAGGAAAGGCAGAAAGTAAGGGTGAGCGAAGTGACCGCACAGGCGCAGTACGAGCATGACTTTGCTGTCAGCGCAATGCTGACAGTATGTGTGCTCGTCATTCTGCTGGGCACTCTGCTGGCCTGGCTTATCACCCGCAGCATTACCCGTCCGCTAAACGTGACGCTTGCGGCGGCGCAGCGCATCGCACGCGGCGACCTGAGTCAGGCGGTGCCTGTCAGCGGACGGGATGAAACCGGCCGGCTGCTCACCGCAGTGGCTGAGATGCAGGATTCGCTGGCGCAGACCGTAAGCGCGGTACGCAGAAACGCAGAATGCGTAGCCACGGCCAGCCTGCAGATTGCGCAGGGAAACTCTGAACTGTCGCAGCGCACCGAAGAGCAGGCCAGCGCGCTGGAGCAGACGTCCGCCACCATGAGCGAACTCAGCGTGACGGTCAGAAACAATGCCGACAACGCCCGTCAGGCAGCACAACTGGCCGTTAATGTCCGGGAGGTCGCCCGCCAGGGTAATCAGGTCACTGCGAATATCTCCGGAACCATGAGGTCTATCGGCGAAAGCTCCAGCCGTATTTCCGACATTACGTCGGTGATTGACAGCATCGCCTTCCAGACCAACATACTTGCTCTCAATGCGGCGGTCGAAGCGGCCCGGGCAGGCGAGCAGGGACGGGGATTTGCCGTCGTCGCCGGCGAAGTGCGGACGCTTGCGAGCCGCAGCGCCACGGCGGCCGGTGAGATACGTCAGCTGATTGAGGCAAACTCGGCAAGCGTCAGTGCAGGCAGCGCCCTGGCGGAACGGTCCGTGACGACGATGGCGGATATCGTGTCGTCGGTGGGCCAGCTGAGCGATACCGTTGAGGAAATTACCGCTGCAAGTGCCGAACAGGCTCGGGGTATTGAGCAGGTGGGTATCGCGGTAACGGAGATGGACGGCGTGACGCAGCAGAACGCCTCGCTGGTTGAGGAGTCTGCGTCGGCGTCGCAGAGCCTGCGCGAGCAGGCCTCCCTGCTACTGGAGTCGGTGTCGGTGTTCACGCTTGCTGCGGCCGCTCATCCTGTAGCGATTATCCGGACCGCAGGCGTGACGCTTTCTGCGGGTTACAAAGCGCCAGTGCCTGACAAATCCGAAGGTAACTGGACTGCCTTCTGATCATTACCTGCGTCCCGGTGCGACGGGGCGCATTACTCCCGTACCGTAATGAGGTGCACCAAAATAACATTTGGATATGGTGGTGGAATAAGTTCACATAAAGCAGGAATATAGAAAATAATGGTGCCCCTCTTCTCCGCTGTTTATTCCCGCCACCTTTAAAATATGGAATGACATTACCACATAATCTGATCTCCGCGCCGCTGGCAAGTATGTAGGGGCCTGGCTGCGCAATGCCAGCCAGCCTTAACCGCCTTGTTTATTGAAACCATAAATGTCTGCTTTGTACCAAAATGAACATGTCCAGAATTATTACTCTGGCCATTCCAGGTCTGACTCATGACTTTCCAGAAGAGCACGGCCTTTTCATACGTAGTTCCTAAAATTTGTCGAAATAAATGAGGGTGTTTCACCATACTTACTACTTTAGTGGTGCTCATAAAATGATCAGCCAGTATTCCGGTGTTCCGGGTGGTAGCGAGAAAGCTCTGGCAGACATGAGGGCCTCTGGTGTCAGCCGCGAAATCCTTGAAGATGCTGCTTATAAAATGGCCCTGCACGACATTACTGAGTTTTCTCACCCTGGCAGCATGCTTCCGGCGCTGTACGCTGAATTTGGGAAAAAAGTTATGCCAGTCCGCTTTTAGCGGTAAGTATGGGCTATGTAACCGGTAATTCAGCCGTCCTGACTATCATTCCGGTAGCGTAATGGTCTTTTTTCGCCTCAGTCGAAGACAGGAAGTTCTGTAACGCTTTGCCTTCCTGTCCGTGTTTTTATTTGGCAATCACCGCCCCGGCAAAACGGGTAACATACTTCACATCTTCAGGGAGTTAATCAATAAAGGTCACTCCCGGCTCATGAAGCAGTTCACTGAATCGCTGGAAGCCGACCGCATAGTTCTCTTTAGTGACCACGGATAAGAGGGGAGCATGTTTATCTCCAGTTTAAAACTGACACTTTTACAACAGCTGTGACATAATACTCGATGAGGAAACCGAACTAAACAAGCGCTTAAAAAGCATGAGTCGATACGTTTTATGCATGAATTTTTTCAACAATTTCACCCACAAGGTGAAACAGGCGGTTAACATTCTTGCCATGTGAAACTTTCTTCAGTTGGGTTTAAAACCGTCATGGGTGTTTTGTGACAGGGATTGCATACGATAAATACTCGAGAGATGAGCACCCGGTAGGATGGAAATTAGTCAACCCATCCAATATGCGCTTAAAAAATTTTTAATTTTAATCATATTTAATTTGGTCAGAATAAATAAAAGCTCACTTAAAGCTATACGCATTGTTAAACCATCAATAATAACGTAAAAGGCCTGCCGTTCGGGAGTGCAACTCATTACACCTACAAAACGCTTTCGCGAACCGGATAACTGTACAATCTAAGTAACGGATAAGTTTCGCCATTCACTGAGTACTTTACTTGCAGAGCCTCGTTTCCCAACGCAGCATGCGTCCAAAATGTTCCGGCTTGGTCAGGAAAATCCCGGTTGCCAGTCAGACATTTTGCGAGTCACTACTTTGCCTACTTAAAACTAAAAGTCATTAAATTCAATGTCAGCCTCAATCCTGTGCATATCATCAGCGATGCAGTAATATACCAGTCTGAGCGTAGAAATTGATCCTAACCAAAAATGCTTCTCCATTTATAAAAAGAATTACGGAATGATGAATCATCCCTATAACGTAGGTAGTGCCGATGAAAAAGTTACGATTCACCGAAGAGCAATTATCTTAGCTCAGAATCAGGAAAGAATGTGGACTTCCGTACAGGACATATGCAACAGGCTGGGTATATCCGATACTATTTTTTGCACGTAGCGTAAGAAATGAGGCGGGATTTCCTCATCATAGCTCAATAGATGCGCCAGTTGAAGGAAGGAAATCTGCGCCTGGAGAGGAAGAATTCGACGACACAATCCTTCAACAGCTGGTTGCGGCAGCAATATCTGAAAGAAAAATCGCCATGAGTCTGGAAGGTGCACGATGCAAAATCGAAACCTGTCGCATACACTATAATCAGAGTCGTCCCATTTTGCACTGGGCAGGATGACCCCCTATAATTGACCGAAAAATATGCCAGTCGTAATAAATGCAGCCAGACTTAAGAACGGCTATTCATTATCATTAATAGATCATATAGAGGGTGTGGGGAAAATTTAAGTGTTTATTAACTAAGTATTATATCTAATTCAGGAAAAAACCACTGAAGCTCGCATTATGTTATTTCATAAAATGAATTTGGCGTACAAAATCTTTGTTATTTCACCTGCAGGTAAAGGGCGCGAGTAATAATATCCCTGTGCAATATCGCAGCCAGCCTCTGAAAGAATTTTTGCCGTATCCAAGTCCTCTACGCCTTCAGCAATCACTGTATATTCGAGGGATTTTAACATGTTAATAGTGTTGGTAACTATGATTTGGCTGCGCCTGTCTGTCACAATATCGCTAATCAGCTCTCGATCAAGCTTAATAATATCGAATGGCATTCTCCGCAAATAATTAACATTGTTATAACCTGAACCAAAATCATCCAGCGCTATTCTGACCCCTCTTTCCCTGAGCATAGTCAAAGCTGTAACAGCGTATTCATTTTCGATGATCTTTTCTGTTTCAAGACATTCTATTTCAAAAAGTTGCGGCGTCAGTCCTGAAAGAATTATCCCCTCATAAAATTTTTTGGCAAATCCATCCCGAGTAATATCACTTTCACTAAGATTAATTGAAACAGGGACCGCACAACCTGCGGCCTGCCATTTAACAAGTTGAACCGTTACATCATTAATAACCCAGTCGGCAAGCTCACTGTGTAGGTGAGTGCGAGTTATAGCAGGTAAAAATGTGCCAGGAGAAACATCACCCCGTACTGGATGACACCAACGTATTAATGCTTCCAGTCCAGTCAATGTTCCAGTCTTTAGACAGAATTTAGGCTGGTAAACCATATAAAGCCCTGGAGCACCGTGTAGCGCCGCAGCCAATTCATTCATTAGCTGGAATTCCGTATTACGTCTCGCATCGGTCTTTTCGTTGAATATTTGCAAGCTGGAACCAGAGGAAATTGCTTCATGCAGTGCACTTACACCACGACGTATCCCTTCGTACGCAGGGATTACTGAAGGGTTGAAACACGTTTCACCGGCGCAGGGAATAAGATCTGCATAGATATTATGCTCAATCTTCAATCTTATATCCTGTAGCCGGCTTAGAACGGAGGCTGCGTCCAGGTTTTTATCCTCTTCATTAGACAACACTGCATAACAACCCGGAGAAATTGTATATAACCGTTCTCCAAATGACAGACTAAGTCTAAGGCGAAATAGAGTACAGACTTCACGCAATAGAGCCTGAGCCTGGATCATTCCGACCGTGCGGGCAATTTCGAATATTTTGTGAATATTAATACACTCAATAATTACCAACCTCAATTCTGAGTCATTAGTTTTTACGCCTAAAATTTGAAGATCTGCGACAAGTGCTTGACTATTAGGGATTCCAGACGAGTTATCAATGAAGTCTCTGGCATTCCATGCCTGAAAAAACTCCATAACTAAGTATGAAATTTGTTCAATAACTTTAATTTCTCTTTGAGAAAACCTGCGAGGATGGATATCGCAAACACCAAGAGTGCCGAAAATAACACCATCAGAGGTCCGCAATGGTGTGCATGCAAAAAAACGAATTTCCGGTTCTCCAGGGGTTTTAAGATAATCTGAAAAACGAGCATCATGCGAGATATCGGTAATATAAAATGTGTCAGACTGTTCTGTAATGAATCGGGGCAAATACTCCTGAAGAGAATATGTATGAAAGGAAATATTGTGTACCGCAATTCTGTGCTGCAGATTTTCATTAAGCACAGAAATGAAGCTACCCGATACGTTCAGGCAATCAGTCGCAAGATGAATAAGGTTTTTAAGTAAAATATATCGGGCAGGATCCTGTGTTCTCAACTCAGCGATAAATTTTTCGCACAATACTATTTTACCACTATAAATATTCAAAACATGGCCTCCACTCGGTCTTTATAATGTAATAATTTTTTTGAAAAAAATTTAATTAAAAAAACTTATAATGTTTTTACTTTTATTAAAGATGCCATTAATTGCTGATGCTTTCAACTATTTAATCGCATGCTTACCCTAAGTTTAGCGTTCAAATTATTTGAGTTAAATTTAAAATTGCATGATTCGATGGTAGTGGCTCTAATCAAATTCAAAGTGATTAACATCACGGAAAATTTTAATTAGTAGACTATAATGTATTTTTTAAATACATTCAATTGCCAGTAAGTGAAAAATTGTTTCCGCGCAGCAAACACTACGGGCGTGGCTATTGGCAATATGATGCCATGCAGAGTATGTTGTTCTAACAGAATTATCTATTTTGCTCTGTCAAAAATTTTGCACGAAATGATGACTATTTTTTATCGATTATTATGAATGTCATGCCGACAGTATACTATTCGTCGATATTGCCCTATGCCTTGTTATAATTAATTATTATATTTATCAGCTAAGTACCTATAGCTGGTATGGTTAGGTTATATCCCTCAGAGGAATTTATGGAATAAGTCGGTTTTTGATAAAAACTCATATCTTCAGTCACTTCCGCAGGCAATTCTTACACTTTTTGGCATGCCCGCTCGCGTCATTTTTTAATACATGAATCATAGCCGTAGCACCCTCAACCTGTGCATCAGAATCCTGCAGGGAAAGAAGCGCTGTTGCAACGTTTGTAATGAGGTAATCTTTTGTATCACCGCAAGACCTTAAGTTCCAGCAACTCCGTTTATCAGACGCATCTCGCACAAGGGGATGACTGAAACAGCAGCTTTCCGTTTGTCCTTTATGCGATGTCCGCATGACTTAAATCTTCCTGAGGGTGGCATATGCCGTCTTCATGTTTATAAATCCCAGCATGGCTACGATTATCCGTTTAGTTTGTCGTTGTCACTTCCTATCACGTTATTACGATACTTAATCTGCCGGTATTTAACATCAGGAGGACATTGACCTTCACGTTTGGGCCGAGCAAATGCCCGGACATAGGTGGGGGCTTAATCGGTGATGAAGATGGGGATCTGCCATCCATGCATGTTTTTCAGAGCCTTTCCCAGAAACCGGTATGCCGCTTTGCTGTTACGACGAGGGAATAGATAAAAATCGACGGTGCGGCCTTTGCTGACAACATCATGGCACAGACAAGCCCAACGATATGAGTCACATCGAGAGCCAGGAGAAGAACCCTGAAGGTTTATACCGGTATCAGTGCGGCTGTTTTTTTCATTCAGGCGCATAACGCTGAACATAGCGGTAAATCGTGACTTTTTCATCGGCTCTACCTCCATTCAGGGGAGTGTTTATCATGCCGGAATTCTGTTTCTGAATGGAGCAGGATTTTCGGGTCAGGGTCACGCTGTGTGCCAGCAGGCATTATGACTTACCTGCATCGGCCTAAGGATGTTTCAGGAAGGATTATGCAGACTGCATAATCCTTTATAAACTTAGCTTTGATTTGGTTTCAATAATCAATAGCAGCCATAGCAAGGTCATTGATTCGTTTGAGTCGCTCCAGATGACGCAACCCTTCCCTGAAACCGGAAGAAAGGAAAATGACTGTCACATCTTTCTCATAATCAATCATAAAGCCGGTTGAACCGCCACCAACGGCCGTAAAGGCACCTGGTGAGGCGGTGTAACCAGCCGAGTTTGGAACGTGCCTCTTTCCGCGAATGTAGCCGCCGAGCAACGTGAAAGAGGCCGGGAGAGGAGGAATACCTCGTTCAGTAACTTCCGACGTCCAGGCTTCATTTATCATTCCCGGTGTATGATCCTGGTGAGCATAATCGAAAAGGGCTGGAGAAATTATGCGCTGTCCAAAAGCATTTCCCCGGTTTCTGTAAAGCTCACAGAAGCGGAAAACATCGTCTATTGTTGCATAGGCGTTTCCGGAGGGTAGCTCTGCATTTTCATCAAAATGTTGGTTAAACATAGCCAACATAGCAGGAGTACCCGGATGTGTATTTTTTTGTGTGAATGACACAGGTACCCGGTGTTGATTATCAAGGGAGCAACCGAACGATGAAGAATGCATCCCCAGTGGTTCAAATAAATCTTCGCGAACTATCTGACGAAAAGTTCGCCCCTTAAGATCTGTATTGACGAGAATCTGTCCCAGCGCATCATAACCGACACCGCCTGTATAAATGCAACGTGTTCCGGGCATATAGGATGCCGGAATATGAGATAACGCTGTGGCTTTTGCCGATAAATTTCCGGCTTTATCAAGGCCCAGAGGGGGAGGAACAAGGGCGAACGGTAGGCCAGAGGTATGGTTCAGCAGGTGGAATACAGTAGCCGTTTGCTTTCCGTTCGCGCCGAAGCCCGGAAGAAGATCATCAACGCGGGTATCAAGGGTAAATTTCCCTTCATCAATGGCTTTAAGCACCATTGAGGCAGTGAAGGCTTTAGACAGGCTCATCATCAGATATAAATCATCACCCGACGCTTTCCGACCTGGCGCTGCGTCACCATAGTTGCGTTGGTGTAGTACTTTGCCATTTCGGGCAACAAGAACAGAAGCACCATAGTTTTCACCTGCTTCAATGTCTGCCTGTATAGCTCTATCAAGATAAATAAATTTATCCTGCATTTCTGATGCCTTATTCGTAGAGTTTAAATTTTCCATCAGCTTTATCCTAACTCGGTAATGGTTGATTGAAGGTGTTTCACTTGTTTTGAACTGGTATGCTCCTGTTCTGGCTTTACCTGGGAAGCAGCCCATAAATCAATATCTTGAGATGTTGTTTAGCAAGAGCATCCATCATCAGCCCTTTGCCAGCATTCACGGTGAACGTTGCCCGATGAAGCAATGCCATCTGTATAGGACCCATAACTGAGAAAGCTATCAGATTGGGATCTCCATTAACTACTTCGCCTCTGCTTTGAGCTTTTGAAATAAGTTCTGCAATTTTATTCATAATCGGCTGCACAACTTCATCATTCCATATCCCTGCGACATCAGGAAAGTTATGTGCTTCTGAAATAACCATTCTTACTAGGTTAAAAATATTGTCCTTATCATTCACTTCAAGAAATCGGGTAATCAAATTTTCGAGCGCTAATGCCAGTGACTCGTCAAATACAGCGGCTTCTAACCGGATTTCAGCAGCTCTAGAGGCCATTGCTCTACGCGCAACCGCCCTGAAAAGTGACTCTTTGTTTTCAAAGTAAACGTACACGGTTGCCTTCGACACACCGGCTCGTCTGGCAACATCCTCCAGACGGGTGGCCGCATAACCTTTTTCTCCAAACACGCTGGATGCAGCTTCAATTAGCTCTGTAGGGCGAGCATCTTTCCTGCGCATCCGTTGTGGCTTTTTAGTTCCCTTGGCTTTGTTCAAGGTGTCCATAATTGTGCTTTCATAAAATTCACTCATAAACAGAAGTTAGTTTTTATTGACTCATTAGTCAATAATTTTAATTGCTTCAATATTCAAGTTTAACTATCGGATTTATGAGTCATCTGCCCGGCCAAAACAGATAGGTTTGACATAAATTGTTTAAGATAACAGTGCGCTAACGCCAGAGACTCGGAGGGAGGTTCTTAAGTGAGATGAATTTACCAAGGACAGCAGATGTCCGCTTCTCGCTCATAGCGGACATTGGACTGGTACCGTCCTCTTTGTGCCAAAAGCGGACGTTGTTGTAGTTGCTCGGGAGATATGAACCATGCATGGTGTATAGCAGCTGCATTGAATAGCTACGATTGGTGGAAGTGATGACTGCTCAGCAAGCGCCTCAACTTGAAACAGCACGACTGATTTTAAGGCAATTTGCGCCCGGCGATTTTCCAGAGCTTATGGCGAGCTGGGCTACTCCTGAGATGGCTAAAATTAATGGCGGTGATAATCCGACGGCAGAAATCGTTTGGTCTCGCTTACTACGCTATATCGGGCACTGGCATGCATTAAATTATGGCTACTGGGCAGTTATTGAAAAAACTACAAGTCGTTATATTGGTGCATTTGGTTTTCAAGATGCTCATCGTGATATCATTCCTGCGTTAAAATACCCTGAAGCTGGATGGACGTTAATTCCCGAAGCCAGGGGGAAGGGTTATGCGTCTGAAGCACTGACAGCAATTTTACTTTGGGCCGATGAGACATTTTCCTCTTCAGTGTGCTGTATCATTGACGAAGAAAATAAACGCTCAAATTATCTCGCTGAGCGTTTTGGTTTCGAGTTTCAAGGGTATGCTAACTACCATGGTAAGCAGGTACGGATTCTTATACGCTAGGCTATTTATGGATATTAATATCAGAATCCTTAAAAACAGACAGTAATTGACTTACACAAAAAGACGGAAAGTGGGCTGAGGCTAGCCATCCGCGCTCACCTCTCTCAGGTAATCATGGGTTGACAGCAAGCAGAGCATATATCCGAATAGCTCTGTCCCCTCTTCGGCCAGGTTTTTTGCCACCCTCGGGTAGTCCTCTCCGGCAATATGTCTCCACAGTTCGTTCATGCCAAAAAAACGGGAGAAGATCAGTACCGTCAGTATCCCGGCGCACATCATTCCCCATGACGGGCGGGACATGAAATCTGCCAGCGCGGCCAGCGTCTGCTGACCGTGCCGAACAGCTTGGTATACCGCATAAACCGAGACGGTAAGGGAAAACCAAAGCCAGCTGCCGTGTGACAAAATATCGAAGGCAAAATCCATTTCCCGGATGAGAAGTACGATAAAAAAACCGGCCATAAGGATCAATGCGGGACGGCGTGCTTTATCTTTTCCCGCACGGCATATGAACAGTGAGGCAACGACCAGTAATATCAGCTCCTGCATAATTTCAGTGACCGAACTTTCCTTCATCTCATCAGCCAAGACAAAGACGTCTGTGAAAAGTGCACCAATAACAAGAATGCAGCCGGCTGTTGCAATGACCAGCCCCTGGATTTTGGGATAAAAAATGTTCATTATCATAATATGCTCCGGCAGAAAAAGGGGAGCTATCATGCTTGTGTTATAACCAGAAAATTAATCATTTGATGCTTAGAGTGCTGTTTTCTTTATGCGGGGTCAAGGGTGTAAGTGCTATTAAGGAATTGTGTCATGCTGATGCCCGCTGCAGTCTCACTGTCGGAACGTAGCGACCGGGTGAGCAAGGAGGCGTCAGTCAGCCTCACCGACAGATAACACTTACTGTCGGTTTTAAATGCTCGGTACCTCGATTACGCCGAGCCCGCCTGGCAGCGATGTGATGTTCAACGTAATAAAAATACTTAGTCGTCATATGTGAAGTGTCTGCTTCTCGCTCAAAGTAGGCTGTCAGATTTGATTATGTGCTGCTAGTGAAAATCGTCAGATCAAGTCTGAGCTAATACATGTAACGGATTTAGTTAGCCGATCCCCTTACAAACGCCGCTACTACCCGAAATTGACGGGCCGTGTTACGGCCCGACTCGTTAATGGTTATGCCCCGCCGTCGCGGGGCTTTTCTCCGCTGGTGCTTCCTGTCCTTCAGGGGTAATTGAACTTACATCTCTCTTCTCGCTAACTACCCTTTCCCCAGGCACAGTTAAATCAATTGTTTTATAAAGTCCTTTTCGCAGACCTGTAACAGCGTCTCCATTAATGAACCCATATAAAGAAAATAGAAGGCCTATCGAAAATGCAGTGGCAAAAAGTTTAGGCACGCCAGAAAAAAGAAACTTAATCAGCGCCCAGCCCCATGCTTTAGATGTTTCAAAAAAACCTACCGGCTTTTTGATTTGCTTGCTGTACTGTTCAGCTCCGGACATAAGTTTTTTTAAGGCAGCTTTTTCAGCATCCTTTGCTTTCTTTTCGAGAGCCGCGATGTCTTTCTTTTTTTTCAGCTTCAAATTTAGCAAATTCTGCATCTGCACGCGCCTGTAGCCCGCTGTTTGCCGCAGCAACATAGCCGCCAACGATTTGTGACGCTTTTTCCCGGAATACATCCAGCTGCTTTGGCGAAGTGAGGCAATGATCGTGGTATTTGACTAACTCATCCTCAATTTCAGCTTCGCTTTTATTCTCCTTTCGAAGACTCTGCGCCTTTTCGTCTTTGAATCCTTTATAGATGGCATACGAAATTAGTTGCTCTATATTATTTGGATCTTTTACCAGCTCGGTAAATACCCATTTTTTGTTTTCTTGGGCCATGTTTCACCAAAAAAAAAGCCCCAGCAGGGGCATTTTCAAAATAGGAAACATTATGACTTGATCGTTTTACGGACCGAGTTAAACGAATCTTGCAGATACTCGCGGCTTTTGCTTTGAGATAAAGCACTGGAAGCAAGGACCTTACGGGCTTTGTCAACGAGGGAGTCTCCCCCTCTCACTACATAGCCTGATGAGTCCTTAGAATTGCGTACATGAGTCTGTTTGCTCATGACTTTCCCAGACATTGACGCCTTAACAAAAGTGCTGCCAGTAGAGGCATTGGTTACTATTTTTTGCGCAGCGACATTCGCCACGGCAGTTGCTGAAATTTTGCGGATTTCTTCCGGGCTAAGAGCTGGCATGCGACGACTGCTCATTTTTTTCGCTCCTCTTATTGCTTTCGGTAAGTTTATCACGCGCTAAAAATATTTGCCTATTTTTAGTGCAGGGTACAACGAGGAGCGTAATTCAGATCCGATTAACCACTTTTTCGGACATTAGCCCTTATACACGGTGACTTGCGCAGCCTTGATAGCCATATCGCCGACAGCCGAAATGAACGCACCACCCTGAGATATAGCATACAACTCGCCCGCCTCGTTAAACCCGATCGTCGTGCCGCTGCCCAAGTGCGTGACCGACCAGCCCCCGCCCGCGTTGCAGATCTCAATCAGCCCGTTGAGCGAGCAAACGTAATCTTTGGTGGCGCTGGTGGACGGCATAGCTGGTGGCGGCACTGTACGGTATCGGGGTCTGGAAAGCGAAAGACGCAGCAGGCTACCTGACATACCACAACGGGATTTATCACACCGGGCATATCGAGGGTGACCTGACGACAGAGGATATCAGGGCTGCGGCTCACGCCGCGGGCGAAGATGCGCTGAACGCCGTGGGCCATGCCCCTGTTCTGGAGAAAAACGATGCGCTCGCGCAGGCGCTGGGGCTCACGGGTACGCCAGGGCTGATTGTGATGCCGGTAGAGAGTACCTGACCTGAAACCATCACTGTCTTTGCCGGGCTGGCGTCACCGGAGCAGATTCTGGCTGCCCTCGATAAAGCACAGCACTGACGCGTCCGATCCAGCCAGGCTTGTCCAACCCTAGAATGCAAATAGCCATAACTTTTAGAATCCTTCCGTTTTTTGCGCCTTTGACCAGTTCCCTGTTGTTCTCCATATGGCAGCTTTAGTTCGAACTTCCGCTCTTCGCTCATAGCGGACATTGATCTATGCATCAGTCCGCTTTGTGCCAGAAGCGGACGTTGATGGATTTGCTACGCATCTACTCTGGAAGAAAAAGTTGATAGTAAGATATTCTGATTATTACTTTTAACAGGAGGATGCATGGAAAGTCTGTTTGTTTACGGAACGTTGGGGCCAGGCCGTCCTAACGCTCATATTCTCGAAAAGATAGGTGGTGCATGGCGCGAAGGGCATGTCGCAGGCTCTCTTATCAATGAGGGATGGGGAGCCGAAATGGGCTATCCCGGTATTATTTTGGATAACTCAGGCAATCGCGTGCAAGGATTTCTTTTTACGTCAGAGAATTTGCAGCGTCACTGGGATGTACTTGACGAATTTGAAGGTAGTCAATACGAGCGCGTGCCCGTCACAGTTACTACGGATGATGGGGATACCGTCAATTCCTGCATATACATGTTAAAAAAATAATGGCCTTAAGCCCGCTAATTAGCGGGCTTACTACTCCAAAATACATATGATTAAGGTCCGCTTTTCGCTCAAAGCGGACCTTGTTAAAGACGCACTTATGCTTTTTGCCAGAAGCGGACAGCGCTCCCGCAACATTATGAGTTAATCACTGGGGATGTGGTCGTTTTCTATGAGGTCTATGCGTTTTCTACGTCAGCTAGACGCAAACGTAATGACTGGCAAGAGAGTTACTGACGTAGCGGTGAATCATCAACGCTGGCGGGTCATTCGCAGGAGGAGCGTTAACTGTTCCAAACCAGACAGGATTTGCCGGGCAGACGGAGCCACAAATGTAGGCAGGTATGCCCGCAAACGTACCAGCTATTGGTCTGTGGACATGACCTGTAGAAATGGCGAGTAATCTGGCCGGGGCGCGTCTAATCAAATCTTCCATCTCAGATAGACCTCTGCACATCGTTTCGTCTAGCGTTGGTATGCCAGATGCAAATACGTGATGGTGCAGAAACAGCAATGACGGAGGGCTGTCTGCGTCGCTAAGTTGATTATCCAGCCATTTCAGATGCTCAGTCACACTGCCGTAATCCTTATAATCAATCGTCGAATCCAGACCAATAATACGAATGCCACCGATGTTATGGGTAAAGTGCAGGGCCTTTCCCTGGGCATCGTGTGCCCATCTGTTTTCATCCCAAACAGAACGCATCAGACTTCGGTCGTCTGAGTTACCTGGCAGGATTAACGAAGGGTAATTTTGCTGATTCAGGCGGTCAGCTATGTGTTTATAACCTTCCTGCCAATTCCCATCCGTTAGATCGCCAGTAAGTACCAGTAAGTCCGGTTGCAGATGTGTAAGCCAATTTAGTACCTGGTCGAACTGAAGCAGATGATCATTTTCGGTTGAGGCGTGAATGTCTGAAACCTGCGCTATCAGCATAAAGACCTCATACGATTACTGTGTGAGAACAAGACCGTTATTGATGACCATGAATCCGGTTTCAAATTTCATGTTTTTCACCACTATGACAACAATGGATAGATTAATTAAGATCAGTAATTCAATGATTACGGTGAATCACGTGGGCAGCAAAGACGGTTGGAGATTCACAATAAATCGTTATATTCAATTCCGACTGCTCAGAGCCAATGTTAGCAGGGATGCGTAAGGTCCGCTCCTCGCTCACAGCGGACCTTACAGCTTCGTGCCATTAGGAAACATTCATTTAGAAAACTCACAGGTACTGTTGAGGGGCAAATAAAGCCCCCCTTCATTATTTGCCTGTTCAGAAAACTCAGTTTCCTCTTGATGCACCGCCATCCATATATATTTAGCGTCTGACCTGTAATAAACGCCATATCCTCAGACATAAGAACCGCGATAGTTGCCGCACTTTCCTCCGGATTATCGGCGCGAAAAAGTTCTGTTTCTGTGGGTTCCGGTGCAACTGCATAATAGAATTTCGCGCGGCTAGGGGCTGGCCACAGGCGATATGATTAGTGATAGGCGGCAACGGGCGGCCCGAAGGCTGCCCCTACGAGAACGCTACGACAACTTCGATAATGAGGCCTTTAAGCGCTGGCACGCCTCTCTCAGCAGACCATCCTCCACCGCATAAGCAATACGCAGATAACCCGGTGTGCCAAACGCCGAACCGTGCAGCAGCGCCACCTGGGCATCCTGCAACAGCCAGCTGGCGACGGCTTTATCATTGGCCAACACTTCACCTTGAGGTGTGCTGCGGCCAATCAGCGCGGTGCAGTTGGCAAAGATATAAAATGCCCCTTGCGGTGCGCTAGCGCTCAAGCCATTGCTGGCGGCGATAGTCTCCAGTACCTGCTGGCGACGGCGATCGAGCACCGCAATCCACTCCGCCAAAAATGTTGCGGGCTGCTGCAACGCCACCACCGCTGCCGCCTGCGAAATGCTGCTCGGATTTGAGGTGCTCTGCGATTGTAAGATCTGCATGGCATTGATCAGCCATGCCGGACCCGCCGCGTAACCCAGCCGCCAGCCGGTCATGGCGTGACTTTTGGAGACGCCGTTGATAGTCAAGGTATGGTCGGCAAGCTGCGGTGCCACCTGCGCGAAGGTGCTGAACGGTGTGTTGTCATAACGCAGCGGTTCGTAGATATCATCCGCCATAATCAGCACCTGAGGATGTCCGGACAGCACATTGGCCAGCGCCTGTAACTCCTGCGCGCTGTAGACGGCCCCGGTGGGATTGCCGGGCGAGTTGAGGATCACCCAACGAGTGGCGGGCGTCAGTGCTGCAGCTAAGTCTTGAGGTTGCAACTTCCAACCCTGCTGCTCATGGCACGGCACAATCACCGGCTCCCCCTCAGCCAACGTCACCATATCGGGATAGGAAACCCAGTATGGCGCGGGGATGATCACTTCCTGTCCGGCATCCAGCGTGGCGAGCAGCGCGTTGAAAATCAACTGCTTGGCTCCGCTGCCCGCGATGATTTCCTGCGGGTTAAAACTGAGCTGATTATCACGCGCAAACTTATTGGCAATCGCCTGTTTCAGTTCGCTAGTACCTGAGACTGCGGTGTATTTGGTTTGCTGCTGCACGATGGCGGCAATCCCGGCGTAGCTGATATTGGCGGGCGTGGCGAAATCCAGTTCCCCTTCTCCCAGGTTAATCACTGCATTGCCTGCCGCTTCCAGGGCGCGCACCTGGTCGGAAATGGTGGCGGTGGGCGACGGGCGGACACGCTGCATACGTCGGGCCAGTTGCTGACTATTCATAAATCCTCTTTTGTATATATTGTTTCAACTAATACAATTAACCACCCAACAACAGCAGGAAATTTACTGTGTCACTTCTCTTCATTCTTGATGATGCCCACAACCCGGCGCAGTTCGGTGTCGCCGCCAGCCTGTTGGCAAATCAGCTGTCGCTGCCGTTATGGAGCCTACGCCCTAACTTCAGCAACGAGTATCCCGACAGCCATCAGCACGTGGCGGCGGCGGGCTACTGCGTCACCAGCGGCCTGTTCCTCAGCGATACGCTGCAACATGAAGTCACTGATGTCAGTCAGCTGCCTTTGCAAGATGCGGTGATCGTGCTGGCAGCCGCCGATGCATCACGTATCGCCAACCTCAAAGGAGATCGCCGCTTTAGTCGCGATCTGCCTTTGTTGCGGCAGACCGCAGCCACGGGTGAGCGCACGCTGCGCATCGGTCTGATGGGGCGCGAGCGCGATCATCGCGACAGCTACCCGGCGAACCTGATGTCACTGCAAGCGGCGGCGCGGCAGCTAGGTGTCGCGCTGGATATCTGCTTGCTGCCTCCTGCTGAACTCTGCGCTGATCTGCATGAGCTGGACGGTCTGCATGGCGTGGTGCTGCCAGGCGGTTCGTCGATGGCTGCGGTGCTCGGGCAAATCGCGGTGGCCAAAGCCACGCTGCAGCGTGACATCCCAACACTCGGATTGTGTCTTGGCATGCAGAGCATGTGTACGGCAGTGGTGCAACAAGCCACTGGCTATGAAAACGCCATGCTCGCCGAGGTGGCACCTGACGCGCCGCTGCACAGCTTTGTGCGCTTTGACGATCTGCGCCACCGCTGTGGCCTGTTTGCCTATCCGGCTGCCGCACCTTATGACCGCATGCCTTATAACCATCGCTACTGCTTTAATCCGCGCCTACTGCCGCAACTGCAAGCGGGCGGCATCGACGTAACGGTGCAAACCGATGCTATCGTCGAAGCGATTCGCAGCGCCTCGCATCCCTTCTGGCTGGGGGTGCAGGGTCATCCCGAACTGATGTCACGTCCTGATGCCCCACACCCGTTGTTCACCGCCTTCCTGCAAGCGGTGATTAGCGTGACAGCATAACGCCGGTGCGGCTGTCGCTGGCCAGCTTGTGCATCACGCTGGTCAGCGCCGCCAGTGCCGATTCTGAGATCGGTTTCAACGGGGCGCGCACCGTGCCGCCGTTAAAGCCTCGCAGCGCCATCGCCGCCTTCACCAGCTGGGGTTGACCGTGCTGACGCGCCAGGGTGCGGTAATCAAACCACAGCTGATGCAGGTCACGCGCTGTAGCCGCATCACCCTTTTCCAGCGCCCGGAAGCTGGCCAATACCAGCTCTGGCAGCGCTCCGCTGTTGGTGGTGCTGATGCCGTCGAATCCGGCCATCATCGGCCCGAGGAAAGCGAGGTCCGAAGCGCAGAACAGACGCAGCTTGCCGCGCAGGCGGTTAGCAATCTGGTCAATCGCCGTGGGGTTCAAATCACCCTGTTTGATACCAACCACGCCAGGAATATCGGCCAGACGCTCCAGCAACGCAGGCGACAGTGTGATACCGATGCCCGGCGCGTTGTAAACCAGAATCCCGGTACGCGACAGCGGTGCCATCTCCTGGAAATAGCTGAAAATTTGCTCGTCAGTAATTTCACTGACAAACGGTGCGGTGACCATCGGCAGACCGCCCAACTCTCCTGCCAGTTCAGTCAGTTCACGCGCTTCACGCGGGTCCGACGCCGCGCTGCACAGCATCACCGCCACGCGGTCCTGTACGCATTCCATCACGTTGGCAAAGAGTTCACGGCGTTCCGCCAGTGACATCACCGGGAATTCTCCGTAGGTGCCACCAATCAACAGGCCGTCATAACCCAGGCCGATGACGCGCTCGATGTTTTCACGCAGCGCAGGGAAATCGATCCCGCCCGCGAGGGTAAAGGGCGTGACGGTGATGTTGAAAATGCCACGCAGGCGTTCACGACATTCGATAATATCTTTCATAACAGTTCCTTACAGCAGAGTTAATGGACGCGCCAGCGAGCCGAGCTGACGGTAGCCGGATTCAGTCACCACCACGGTTTCGCTCACGCCCACGGTGAATTCACCGTAGATGCGCAGCGCCGGGGGAATATGGAAGGTCATCCCTGGCTGGAGTTCAGTGGTGACGCCGCTGTACAGGCTGAGAATGCCGCCTTCGCCCCAGTCCGGCGCAAACGAGACGCCGATCGAGTAGCCGGTACGCTTTTTGAAGTTGTCGGTAAAGCCCGCGCGGTCGATCACTTTCTGACAGGCGATGTGCGGATCGGCACAGGTCGCGCCCGGACGAATCGCATCCAGTGCCGCCTGCAGGGCTTCCTGACACACTTTCTCCATCTCCAGCGCGATAGCCGGTGGGCGGCCAATCCACGCTGAGCGCATCAGCGCCGCGTGGTAGCGATCGTGCGCTGCGGCCATTTCGAGGAACACCGGATCGTTATCTTTGATCACCCGACGACGCCAGGTGCCGTGCGGCACGCCGCTGCGCGGGCCACTGGAGACCAGCGGCTCCATACCGACATACTCAGAACCGGCGGCAATCGCCGCGCCCATCATCGCCGAAACCAGAGCGTTCTCATCCGCCCCCGCGCGTACCGCTGCCATTCCGGACTGCATACCCGCATCAACATAGCGTGCCGCCGTGGCAATTTTTTCCACCTCCGCCGCCGACTTGATGGCGCGCAGCGGTTCGATCACCCACGCGGTATCCGCGATGGTGCCCAGCTTGCTTTGCAGCGCCTCGTACACTGCAATCGGCAGGAACCAGCCGCGTTTATCCAGCCCGATTCGTTTATTGAGCCAGCCGCGCTGTTGCAATACGGCGAACAGGAAGTCCACCGGGTTATCGCCATCCTGATAAATGGCCGCGTCGGAGATAAAGGTGTTGGCGATAAAGTTGAAATATTCGAGCTGGCGGATCACAAATACCGGCTCCCCTTCTACCGACAGCAGCAGCGCCTGGAAGGTGTAATAGCCGGGGGTTTGCTGGCCGGTTAACCAGAAAATATTTTCTGGCCCGGTAACTATCATCACGTCCACACCGGCAGCGCTTAAGCGTTCGCGCGTGCGCTGGATGCGGCTGGCATACTCGTCTGCGGCAAAAGCAGATTCGCTGCCCTGAATCACATTGTTGAGCTGTTGCATCACTAAAACTCCTTGAGGAAAGTGGCGCGGGTAGCATCGAACTGCACGCCCAGGCCGTAAGAATCCGTTACTTGCACGCTGCCGTGCTGATAGAGCAAACCGCTAACCGGATCATCTGTCAGGCCATCGGCGCCATAGAGTTCGGCATACTGCGGTTGCAGCACGCGACACAATTGCAGTGCCGCCGCCGTCGCCGCGTGGCCTTCGTTCATTTGGCCGATCATGAAGGGCACGCCAGCGGCCTGCAGACGACGCGCGGCCGCCAGCGTCGGTGCAATACCACCCAGTTTGACCAGCTTGAGGTGGCCCCACAGCGCCCCGTCCGCCGCAATTAAGCGGTCAATCGCCGCCGCACTGTTGAGGCTCTCATCCAGCATGATTGGCACACCGAAGGTAGAGAGCTGGCCGAGTTGCGCGTCATCGCTCACCGCCAGCGGCTGCTCGACGTAGCTTAAATCGAGTTCACGCAGCGTCGGGAAAGCGCGCTGTGCCTGCGCCAGCGTCCACTGGCCGTTAACGTCTATCGCCAGGGAAATATCGGCTCCAAACTCGGCGCGCAGCCGTTGCAGCCGCGCCAGATCGGTGGCGATATCCGCCACGCCGGTGCGCAGTTTTAACTGGGTAAAGCCACGCTCTACGTAGCCTTGCGCCTGTTGCAGCATCTGGGCTTCACTGCCCCAGAACAGGGTTTGATTGGTGGCGAACGATGCAGCACAAGGTGCGGCTCCCAGCCACTGCGCCAAAGATTGCTTTGCCCTTTTCGCCAGCAGATCGTGTAGCGCCATATCCAGCAGCATGCGCGTCGGGGCCAGCAGACCGGCATCGGCTGCAGTTCGGTTTAATAAGGTTTGCGCGTCATCGTTGCTGCTCCACTGTGACAGCGCGCGAGTGACATCCTGTAACACCTGCTCCGCGCTGTAGCCGTGCAGGTAACTGATGTTCAGACGCACTTCGCCAATGGCGTCATCCAGCTGAAGCCACAGCGTATCCAATGCGTTAATGGCACCGGAGGCGGCAGTGTGCAGGGTGACCCCCGCATAGTGCAGTTCGCCGCGCCACAGGGTGATTTTCACAGCGCAGACTCCCGCGGCAGCATTGCCAGCGCCACGTCGAGGTAAATAGATGCCGCAGCAATAAACTCTTCTACCGGCACAAACTCATCAGGCTTGTGCGCCACCGCCAGACTGCCAGGGCCAATCACCACGCCTTTGGCACCCAGCGCACGGAAGTGCACCAAATCGCAGCCGCCCTGGAAGCCAAACGGCCCCGCTTCTGGCTGGCCATGACGGCGGCAGGCCGCCAGGCTGTGCTGCACAATCGCTTCGTTGCTGTCGGTTTCCGTTGCGCCGCCGGTGGTGGCTTGCCAGGCAACAATCTCCGCTTCTACCCCAGCCGATGCGTTGGCGTGATCGAGCAACTGTTGTAGTTCCGCTTTCACCGCTTCTTCGCTTTCACCGGGCACCATGCGGCGATCGAGCAGCAGTTCGCAGCTGTCTGGCACCACGTTGTCAGCGTGACCACCGTGGATACGCGTCACCGTCAGGCTGGCGTTGCCTACCAGCGCGTGGCAGCGGCAGCGTACCTGCTGATGATGCGCTTCTTCGATCAGCCCCAACAGTTTGGCCGACTGGTAGATGGCGTTAACGCCGAGTTCTGGAGTACCCGAGTGCGCAGTCACTCCTTTAACTTTGACGCGCGGGCGCAGGCTACCTTTGTGCGCTGAGAAGGTGGCGTTGGAGGTCGGTTCACCAATCACCGCGAAATCAATCGCCGGCGGGGCGTCTTTGACGTAGAACTTCGCGCCCTCACTCGCGACCTCTTCATCTGCGGTGAACACGCCCATTAGCGTGCCGGACCAGTGTTGACGGTTGGCGGCCAGCAGTCGCAGCGCTTCCACCATCGCCACCAGTGGCCCTTTAGCATCACACGCGCCGCGTCCGTAGAGCTTGCCGTCGCGCTCGGTCAGGGTGAAGGCATCGCTGCTCCAGCTGCTGCCAGCCGGGACAGTGTCGAGATGAGTGTTAAAGGCGAAGCAGGGACCGACACCGTTTTTCAGCACCGCAATCACGTTGGTGCGCCCCGGCGCGTATTCGCTGAATGACAAATCGAAACCCACAGCACGCAACCAGCCCGCCACGCATTCGGCGGCTTCACGCTCCTGGCCGGGCGGGTTTTCCGTATTGATTGCCACCAGCGCGGCTAAATCGCGCTTCATGCGCACGCTGTCTACCTGATAAAGGCTCATATTCACTCCGCAATTAATGAAGGATCTGGTCGAGGAAGCGCTTGGCGCGTTCGCTGACCTGTCCGGTAAAGAAATCATCGGCGCTGGCGCGCGCCAGAATCTCGCCCTCTTCCATAAACAAAATCTGGTTGGCGGCACGGCGCGCGAAGCCCATTTCGTGCGTCACCACCATGCTGGTCATGCCTTCGGCGCTGAGTTCTGCCATTACGTCCAGCACTTCGCGGATCATCTCGGGATCGAGCGCCGAAGTGGGTTCGTCATACAGCATCAGTTCCGGTTTCATCGCCAGCGCACGGGCAATCGCCACGCGCTGCTGCTGGCCGCCGGATAGTTCATCGGGGAAGTGATCGGCCCGTTCGTGGATGTGCACTTTTGCCAGCAGCGCTTCGGCCTGCTTGCGTGCCTCAATGCGGTTAATGCCCAACACTGTCATCGGTGCCAGCATGATGTTTTCCGCGGCGGTGAGATGTGAGAACAGCTCGTAGTTCTGGAACACCATGCCAATGCGCTGCCGTAGCTGATGCGGCGGCACTTCACCGCGCGTGATGTTCTGGCGGGTAAAGAACACATCGCCGCTGTCGGCAGGTGACAGCATGTTGACGCAGCGCAGCAGGGTCGATTTGCCCGATCCCGAGGGGCCAATCAGCACCACGGTTTCACCGCGCTGCACGCTGAGCGAACAGTTTTTGAGTACCTGTTGTTTGCCGAAGGTTTTGTCGATACCAATCATCTCCAGCAAGGGTTTAGTCTGATGGCTCATGACACACCTCCAACGGTTTTGCCGGTTTTCGCCGGCGTGGTTTTACTTGCCAGGGCTTTTTGCTGCTTGCTGCGGCGCTGTTTAGGATCAAGCACGCGCTCCAGCCATGACTGGAAAATCATGAACAGGCTGGTGAGGAGCAGGTAGTAAATCCCGGCGGCGCACAGCGCTTCGAAGTAGCGGAAGCTGGCGCTGGCGGTCTGGTTGGCCACCAGCAAGAGCTCCTGCACGGCAATTACCGACACCAGCGCGCTCGACTTCAGCATACTGATCATCTGGTTGCCCATCGGCGGCAGCACGATGCGCGACGCCTGCGGCAACACGATCTTGCGCATGATCTGCGCATTGGTCATGCCCAGTGCCATCCCCGCCGTCCGCTGGCCGCTTTTAACCGCCTGCAGCCCTGAACGCAGGATCTCCGCCATGTAGGCGCCCTCATTCAGTGAGAGCGCCAGCACAGCACAGGTAAACGCGGAGAAACGCAGGCCGAAACCTGGCATCACGTTGTAGACAAAGATGATCTGGAACAACACTGGCGTGCCACGAAACAGCCACAGATAGAAAAATGCCAGCGCCTTGCCCGCCCGGAACGGTGCTTCCTGCAACAACGCCAGCACCAGCCCCAGCACCACGCCACACAACAGTGAACACAGGGTAATTAACAGCGTCATCCACGCACCTTTGATGAACTCAGGTGAGAGGAAGTACTGCCACATTAAATCGATCGACATAGCTTTCTCCGGTCAACGGGTTAGAAAATGGCAACAGAGTCCGGGAAGTTCCATTTCTCAATCAGTTGCTTATAGGTGCCGTCTTTCACCAGTTTTTGCAGCCCTTTCTCCAGCTGCGCTTTGGTTTCGGCATCGCCTTTACGCACCGCGAAAGCGATGTGGGTGTCGGCTTCGAACTCTTCGCCTGCTGCTTCAAATACGCCTGGCTTTTCGCTAAACAGCGCGACAGTGCCTGGCGTAGACAGGAACTCCGCATCAGCACGGCCCTGCGCCACGGCCACCGCAGAATCGGTGGCGGCCGGGAATGTCATCACATTAATGGCGGGCTTCTTAGCATCGACACAGTGTTTGTTGTCCACGCGCGCCTGGCTCTCCTCAATACCGCCCAGTGTCACCGCGATGTTTTTGCCGCACAAAGTCAGGTCACGTCCGGTGATCCCCGCCGGGTTGCCCTTGCGTACCACCACTCGGCTGCCGATTTTCAGGTACGGCACAAAATCCACCTGCTCGGCACGGGTTGGGTTGACGTACATCGCGGAGTTGATGATGTCGAGGCGCTTGCCCTGCAGCGCCGGGATCAACCCTTTAAACTCCATCGGCAGCGGCGCGGGTTGCAGTTTCAGCGACTTGCTGAGCGCAGTAATCAGGTCGATATCGAAACCGGTGAGCTTGCCGTCTTTGACGAACTCGAACGGCATAAAGGTGGCGGCGGTGCCATAGGTGAGTTTGCCGGGGGCCACATCACCGATAGCCGCCAGGCTGGCGAAGGGCATCACCGCCAGTGTCGACATCCATCCCAACAGGCCTAGTGTTTTAATAGAAGTGCTGAACATAAATTTCTCCTGGCTAACGTTTAAATTGGTTTTTGTGAGTCACAAAGTACAATTACGAATACAACAAAACGTCTCTTCCTGGTGCATCATGCACAGTATCTGTGCAGTGTTTGCTTTATATCGCGGCAACCTGTCCGGCATGTTATTGTATGTTTTGTTCGCAATAATACACTTCAGGGAACCCATTTCTATGCAGCCTGACGCTTCTGCCAGCGGTCGCCGTATCGCACGACAACTGCTTGACCTAATATACGAAGCAAGATTCGATCCAGGTCATCATTTACGTGAGCAATATCTGGCCGACGCCCTGGGCGTTTCCCGCACGCCTGTGCGTGCCGGGCTGAAAGAGTTAACCCGTCTCGGCGCGGTGGAAGCCCGGCCCAATCAGGGTTTCTACCTGATCAAGAGCGTTGAGGAGCTGCAGCAGCTGGCGATTGAACCACCACAGAGCAGCGACCAGACGCTGTATGAATTACTGGTACGCGATCATATCGCTGGCCTGTTGCCGGAATCCTTTACCCAGACCGAGATCAGCCAGCGATATGAGGTGGATCGCGGCGTGCTAACGCGCGCGTTGGTGAAGCTGTCAGAGGATGGACTTATTGCCCGCAACGCAGGGCATGGCTGGCGATTTCAGCAGACGCTGAACAGCGATGTCGCGCTGCGCAACAGCTATGGTTTCCGCCTGATGATTGAACCCGCCGCTCTGCTCAGCCCGCAGCTGCGCGTGGATCGCGCCTTGCTGAAACGCCTGCGCGCGCAGCACCTGCGTTTAATCACCCATGCGGATATTACCCAGGTGCCCGCCCGCGAGATCTTTGAAACCGATGCCTCATTCCATGAGCTACTGGCCGAAGCCAGCGGTAACCTGTTTGTGCTCCAGGCGATCCAGCAGCAAAACCGCCTGCGTCGCCTGCTGGAGTTCGGCAGCTATCATAATAAGCGCCGGGTAAAAGAGTGGTGTGAAGAGCATGTTGCCATTCTTGATGCACTGCGCGATAACAAAGCG
The DNA here is from genome assembly GCF_039621635.1 of Pantoea sp. BRR-3P. Classification (NCBI taxonomy): domain Bacteria; kingdom Pseudomonadati; phylum Pseudomonadota; class Gammaproteobacteria; order Enterobacterales; family Erwiniaceae; genus Pantoea; species Pantoea sp. BRR-3P. The sequence continues at coordinate 67,607 of NZ_CP155068.1, read as the reverse complement.
CAGCAGGCGGCGGATTTGATGCGTGCGCATCTGCAATGTGCCTACGACCTGGTGCAAATTCGCAAGGCAGGTGCATAGTCGGCACCGATTTTGCACATCCAGACTCTGAAAATACAATTCAGGAGAACATGATGGATTTGCAAATTAGTGGTCGAGTGGCATTAGTGTGTGGTGCTGGCAGTGGTTTAGGACAGGCAATGGCGCTGTCACTGGCACAGGAGGGAGTCAAAGTCGCGATAATTGGTCGCAATCAGGAAAAGCTGCTCGCCACCGTGGCGATGATTCAGTCCGCAGGCGGTGAAGCGCATGCCTGGCCGTTGGATTTAGCGCAGCCCGACACCTTCGAGGCAATCTTAGCGGATATCACCAGGCATTGGGGTGACGTGGATATTCTGGTGAATAACTCGGGCGGCCCTCCCCCGGCTACGGCAGCGGGCACCGACAGTACGGTCTGGCAACAACATTTCTCATTGATGGTGGCATCGTTGATGCAGTTAACCGACAAAGTATTGCCGGGCATGCGTGAACGCGGCTGGGGCCGCATCATCACCTCAACGTCCTCTGGCGTGATTGCGCCGATTGCCAATCTGGCCTTGTCCAACGCGCTGCGCATGAGCCTGCTCGGTTGGTCCAAAACGCTGGCCAACGAAGTTGCGGCGCAAGGCGTCACAGTGAATGTGCTGGTGCCGGGGCGTATTGCCACCGATCGCGTTAGCCAGTTGGATGCCATCAAAGCTAAACGCGAAAACAGCACCACCGATGCCATTGCGGAGAAGAGTCGTCAGGGCATTCCGGCGGGACGCTATGGCCATCCGCAGGAGTACGGCGCTGCTGCCGCCTTCCTCGCCAGCCAGCAGGCAAGTTATATCACGGGCAGCATAATGCGGGTTGATGGTGGGATGATCGATGCGATTTAAGAACATAACGCGCGTATAGGGAGTCATTAGAGCAGGAATAAACAGGCAAACCGCCTGCCTAATCTACGGTCGCCATAAATGGAAGCCCTATGATGATCGTGCTCGATTATCGTAGTGTGCGCAGTTATGTACATCGGCTTGAAGATTCAATCTTTACTTAACTGGCCCTCATTAACACAAAGGTTAATGGGGGACAGTTAAGCATTTTTTCCGCAAGAATTAATACATTGCGATGTTAGCAATGTCCGCAGACCGCTTATAACGGACATGTTTCTGAGTATCAGTCCGATCTGTGCCAACAGCGGACATTTGTGAATTTCACTGCGACGATGGGTTAATCATTCCGGATTAAGCATAAAATTCAGCATCAACTTAATCTGGGCAACAAGCATGGCTCTGCCAGTGTGAATAGGCAGCTGCTTTTGCTCAGCAAGGCAGAGAAGGCGAGTTTTCTCAGGGAAAATTACGATGTCGCACACCAGTGTATTTGGCCCAAGTTTTTCCAGAGAGAATGGCAAATCCGAATTTTCCCCCATTCCCAGAGATGTCGCATTGATTGCAATATCGACTTCTCCCGGAATGTGATAGCCGACCTTAATGCTTACAGCCGGGAAAAGGCTGGAAAGGTTATTAACCAGCGCTGCTGATTTTGCCTGAGTCCGGTTGTAAATGATTAGTTCTGCAGGGTTTTGCCCGGCCATAGCGTGTGCGATTGCTGAACCGGCACCCCCAGTACCGGCCAGATAAACCCGACTTCCTTCAATATTGATTCCGCGCTCCAGAAGACTTAATGCGAACCCATTGCCGTCAAGCATATCTCCGTACAACAATCCTTTACTATCTCTTCTGATAACATTACATCCCCCAACCGCTTTCGCCGTTTCACTGGCTGAATCAATCAATGAAAGAGATTGCTGTTTGTGGGGCATTGTTATAATTGCCCCACGAAAATTCTGCACTGACTTTAGCCCATCAAGGGCCTGCTGAAGACCGGCAGGGTTTACATGAAGTGGCACCATCAGTACATCATCGACCTTTTCGCGTTGAAGGGCTGCATTAATCATGAGCGGTGCGCTTACCTGAGCGATTGGATCGCCGATGATGGATAAAAGTTGTAATTTGCCACTCACAATACTGAGTTCATTCATATCTGCTTCCCACTGAAGGACGTTTCCGACAAGAACAAGATAAGACACACAGACACCTCCGTCATCTGGTTGATGCCATTTTATGGTCTTTCGAAAATGTGTTACCTAAAGAGAGAAATGTCCTTTGGATAACGGGTTCTGAAACTTCAAGCCAGAGCATCTTCCAGCGTCAGCGACTGCATCTCGCTCACAACGATACTTCGTGCACTTCCGCTTCGTGCCAGGAGCAGACCTTGAAAGATTACGGCCCGCCCCGAAGACCAAACTGAACTTGCTAAAAAATGGTCGTCTGAATTTCGGTTGTGTCAGTTTTACTGAATGCTTAGATTCATTTTCAATCTATTGAGAGGAAATGAATATGAATTTTGCAGAACTCCACAACCAGTACCAACCCCTTCTTATTGCTAACGTTTGGGACGCCGCTAGTGCTGGCGCAGCGCAAGAAGCAGGTTATCAGGCTCTGGGAACGTCCAGTGCAGCAATAGCATCCACTCTGGGATATGAAGACGGTCAGGGAATGTCGTTTGAGGAGTTATTTTATATGGTCACCCGCATCCGAGCTGTCAGCAACCTGCCATTGAGCGTTGACATGGAAGCAGGGTATGGTGTTTCAGCCGAAGAAATAGCAACCAATCTCAGGCGTCTTGCTCAGATCGGCGTATCAGGCGTTAACCTTGAAGACAGCAGAGTCGTTAATGGGGTTCGTCAGCTTGAGGATGCATCTGATTTTTCCCGTAATCTGAGAGCAGTATGCAATGTGCTGAGAAGCGAAAATTATAATCTGTTTCTAAACATCCGGACCGACACATACCTACTCGGGCATAAAAGCGCGTTGCAGGAAACGTTATTACGGGGGCAGAGCTATAAAGCTGCAGGTGCTGACGGCCTTTTTGTTCCCTGCCTGACGTCAGAGAAAGACATCAACCTCATTGCAGAGGCAACGGGTCTGCCTCTGAATGTCATGTGTATGCCTGATCTCCCGTCGTTTGGCAGGCTGAAACTGGCCGGGGTAAGCCGCATTTCAATGGGCAATTTTGTTCATTCGGCCATTCAGTCAAAACTGACTGATTTAATGCATGCGATCCGAACGAATCAGACATTTGAAGGACTTTTTGTTGATGAAAATTATCGATAAGAATTTGTGTGATGTCTGGTATCAGGCATTGCTTGAACGTGCTTCAGAATTTACCGGCGTGTTTTTTGTCGGCGTCAAAACCACTGGCGTATTCTGCATTTCGGTATGCCGGGCGCGAAAGCCCAAACGCGAAAATGTAGAGTTTTATAAAGACGCTAAATCTGCTCTGGCGGCCGGCTTTCGTCCCTGTAAAGTCTGTAAACCCGCTGAAAATGCGCACAGCGCGCCATCATTTGTTGAACAGGCGCTTGCGCTTGTCAGGCGAGATATTAAATCCCGTGTAGCTGACGCGGAGCTTCGTCAGCATGGAATTAGTCCGGAGCGGGTAAGACGCTGGTTCCTGAAACATCACGGCATTACTTTTCAGGCTTTCCAGCGAATGCAGCGGGTGAACATTGCCCTGCAGGAGCTGAAAAGCGGACGAGCGGCAACGGACGTCGCGCTGGACAATGGCTATGAATCCCTGAGCGGGTTTGGTTACACCTATAAACGGCTTACTGGTGCAGCTCCGACTCAGGTAACCCAGGTGATTGTCATTCACCGGTTTACCACCACGCTAGGGCCTATGTTTGTCTGTGCCACCGAGCGGGGAATTTGCCTGCTGGAGTTTACCGATCGCCGGATGTTAGAAACGGAATTTCGCGATATCCAGCATTTCTTCAACGCCAGAATTGTCACAGGAGAAAACAGCCATACCCGGCAGACAGTAAAAGAAATCAGCGAATATTTTGCCGGAACTCGCCGGCAGTTTGATCTCTCAGTGGATGCCCCGGGCAGTAATTTTCAACAATCCGTCTGGCATGAGTTGTGTGCTGTTCCTTATGGTCACACATTACACTATCAGGCCATTTCTCTACAGATTAATAAACCTAATGCTGTACGCGCCGTCGCTGCAGCTAATAGTGCAAACCGGATTGCGATTGTTATCCCCTGTCACAGAATAATTGGAAAAGATGGAGGAATGACCGGTTATGGAGGAGGGATTTCACGCAAAGAATGGCTCATTGAACATGAGAGAGACAACGTTTAATGGTCTGATGCTCCATTGCAGCCGGAAAAATTTATTCTCTGTCTGAGTGCCTTTTGCGTGTGGCTTTTAAAGGTTTTTTCAACTAAAGGTCCGCTCCTCGCTCATAGCGGACCTTACTTCGACGTCCGCTTTGTGCCAGAAGCGGACTAAATGTTTCATAAAAATTTCCTAGGCAGTTGATTGTTAGTAAATTTTATTCCGTGTTTGTTGATATAGGCAGTCAGCGCTTTTGGCTGCCCATCGGCAACGGCAATCCCGACATAACCGTCGGGCCGGAGCAGGTAGGCGGCATCACGGGCAAAACCTGTCCTGCCGAAAACGTCCTGCCAGGGGAGTACGTGGAGGGCAATATGGTGATTTTCACACCAGAACTTCAGTGCCGCAGACGGCGTTCCGTAAACGTGAACCTGCCATGTAATGGCGGAGAGAGAGCCGTAATTGTTGCCTCCGTCGAAACGCACGAAAGGAAGGCGGTCACCGCCGCTCACTTTCCCTGCCCTGCCTTCGCTGAGTGGGCTGTCCGGGTAGTCGAGCGTGGTCTGTGAGATAACGCGGAACATGTACTCCCGTACGTTATCAATGCCGTAGGCGACACTTGCAAAAACCGGGGCAATACGTGTGCGCACAAAGTCAGCAAAGTTCCCCTGGGAGGTGGCAAAGGTGAACAGTCGGTCGGTAGTCTCCACAAGTTTATGTGCAAAGGCTCTACGTTCTGTCTCGTAACTATCAAGCAGGCTGTCCGGAGCCTGCGATTTGAGCACAGCCGAAAGTTTCCAGGCCAGGTTTATGGCATCAACTATGCCCGTGTTCATGCCCTGTCCGCCGGCGGGGCTGTGAACGTGAGCCGCATCACCCAGCAGGAAGGTACGCCCGTGCCGGAAGTGGTCAGTGACCCGGTGATGAACGCGGTAAGTCGAGAACCAGTTCACTCTATCAATGTTGATTCCAAGACCTTTAATCGCCGTATGTCCGACGTCTTTAAAGGTCAAACTCTCCGGGTCAGAAGCGCGTTCATCCTGAACGGTACCAATCAGCCGGTACTGATGTTGATCCCCGTAGGCCATCACCAGGACAAAATCTGATTTATCGAAGGCAATATGCGCTTCACCTGAAGGCTCAACGCCGCTCGCAGCAACATCGGCAACATAGAAGATTTGTTTGTAAGTGCCCCCCTCAAAGCCGCTGCCCGTCAGGTGACGGATAGGTGAGCGCGCGCCGTCACATCCCGCAAGATAAGTGGCTGAGCAGATTTCTTCCTGACCATCTGGTTTTTTCAACGTAGCGAGGACGTTTTCATCCCGCTCCTCAAATGTAAGGAATTCGGTTTTCCGCTCAACCTCAACGCCAAGGATCCGTAACCGCTCTATAAGGAGCTTTTCGTGTTTGTCCTGCGGGAAAACAAGAACGAACGGATAGGGGGAAATATCTTCTCCTGCGTCTGTTAGCGCGATGTGTGCTTTGCGTTTTCCGCGCGCCCACATATTCATTGCGGGGGTCTTATAGCCTGCGGCGACCACGTCTTCTGCCATATCCAGCTGACGATAAAGTTCTAACGTGCGGGCTTGGACGGCCATCGCCCGCGAGGTTTCACCTGGACCGGCACTTTTATCCACGATGCGAACGGATACGCCCTGCTTGGTCAGCCAGATAGCAAGGACGAGACCGGTAGGACCGGCACCAACGATAAGGACATCATTTTTTGACATAGCTACACCTTTTCTGTGATGAATAATTCCGGCGCAAGGTGGCCAGACGGGCTTACTGACAATTTGGAAAATTGATAATTAATGACTCTAGGGTCATTATGTAAAAATGTAAAGGTGTAAGCGTTGACTGAGTCGCAGCAACGCTGTAAAAAACCGTCAAAAGAGGATTAATCGTGACCACAGAAACAGAACGCCCCCAGCGGCGGCGAAGGAAAGAAGCACGCCCGTCAGAAATCATTGATGCCGCGACAGGAGTTTTCGCGGAGAAGGGGTATGCAGGAACCAACCTCAACGAGGTTGCCCGGCGAGCAGGAATCGCGAAAGGAACGCTGTATCTCTATTTTGAAACCAAGGAAGATCTCTTTAGAGCGGTAGCACGCAGTGCATTTACAACTAACTTGGAAGGAATGGAAAAAGCAGCTTCAGATTTCGGGAAACCTGTACGTGATCTTATCCCTGTGCTTTTACAGGCTGCGGCAAAAAGACCTTTAAACAGCCGTATCCCCGCAATCGCACGTATGGTCATCAGTGAATCCAGGCAATTTCCTGACATTGCAAGCATCTGGCATGACAACGTCGTTGCACGGGTGCTGAACATGCTTTCTGCTGTCCTGGAAGAGGGGCAAAAAAGGGGGGAAGTCAGACAGGGAAACCCCCAACTTCAGGCGATGTCCATCGTAGGACCGATTGTCACGGCCACTCTTTTTCGTGAAATCTTTGCCGAAGACAGTGAACTGCGGCCCGATCTGGAGTCTTTAGCGAAAAGCCATACTGATATCATATTAAGAGGACTTCTTAACTCTTCTCCTGAACAGGATTCTTTTGTCTGAAACAGCATGGATAAAGAATATGAAATGCCCAATACCAGTCGACTGCTTGGCCTCATTCCGTGCTGACAGGGATTTCCAGCGATCCGCAGAGCCGCTTTAAAAACAAATTTCACCACATTTGGCCACGATGATGCGCTGAAGCTTTTAGGTATCCCCTAAGCCAGTTCAACCCTTAAGGGCAGTGTCCGCTTATCGCTGTGAGTTCAACCGATGGATGCAACACATTGGTAAAAACGCTCTGCGGGTGATTCATAGTCTAGCGTTTTTCTTGGCCTCTCGTTGAGCTGCCTGGCAACACTGTTTAGTCTTTGCTGGCTGTGAACCGATAAGTCAGTTCCTTTTGGAAAATACTGCCTGAGCAACCTGTTCGTATTTTCACTGGAGCCGCGTTGCCAGGGAGATTGTGGATCACAAAAATAGACCTCAATTTCTGTTGCTACAGTAAAAAGGGTGTGATTAGTCATTTCCGCCCCTCGATCCAAGGTTAATGTTTTATAAAGTTCAAGGCAGCTGCCGGGCTTGTTTAATTAGTGCGGATATGACTGTGGCTGTCTTGTTATCACTGATTCTGGCCAGCATAACAAAGCGGGAATGGCGTTCTACCATCGTGACTATATATGAGTTTTTAGAGCCCTGTATCAGTTCTCCCTCCCAGTGACCCGGTATAGCTCTGTCAGCGGCTTCAGGTGGCCTTTCGCTGATAGAGATCGTATCCGGGATTGACCCTAATCCTTTACCTTTAAGCGATGATGTTCTGGATCTACGCACCGCTCTTCCGCTTCTGAGGCATTGCTGCAGCTCTTTTTTTAATGCTCCCCGGGTTTGTACAAAAAGCGTTTTATAAATTGTTTCGTGTGACACATGCATTTCCTGATTATCCGGATAACTGCGTTTTAGCCAACCGGCGATTTGTTCCGGTGACCAGTCCTGATGCATCTTCTCTGCAATGATTTTACACAATGTGGGGCTTTCAGTTAGCTTGCAGGACTTTGGTCTCAGGGCACTGTCCCACGCGTCCTTATCCGCTTTTGCTGCACGATATTGTTTTGCACCTCCGTTCCTCTTGATCTCGCGGCTTATCGTTGAGGGAGCTCTTGATAATTTGGCTGCGATGTCCCTGATGCTGCGTTTTACTACCAGCCCTCTGGATATCTCTTCTCTTTCACCTGGCGAAAGCGCTAACCGGTGTCGCTTTCGGGCAGGGGGGCGGTACCCACCAGTCTGGTGAATAGTGGGCATAACAGAAGAGTGATATCTGTCGAACATTCTGGCGATATCATGCAGGGAATCACCTTGCTTATATCTGTCTCAGATAATCGCTTTCTGTTCCGGCGTGTAGTTAATACGCGCTCTTCGTTTCATGGCAACGTCCCCCTTCGATTAAGGATAGCGTTGCATCGACCCGTTGAACTCACAGCCAAAAGCGGACGTTTTTAGCGGAAAACGATGTATTCAGTACCAGCCACTTAAATATTTGTTATCAGGCGTGCGTTTCATTTCTTAGTCCCGATTCATTGCCCTGAGATTCTGTGAGAGCTGTAATCAGCCACTGAATATAATCATGCTGGCTGCCAACGATCAAAACATAAAGGTTATAATTACATATTGAAATCACATAAAAATCAAATTATAACGTAACATATTATTACAGTCCTACCTGCAGCAATATTTAAATACATCCTAAATGTGATTGATAAAGTTGAAAGGAAATGTGAATAGAATCTTATCACTCGACTTCTAACGTATCAATTTCATAAACGAAATTGATTTATTTTAAATTATTGAATGCTTTTAACTGCGTTATTAAAATCTCACGTTTATTTGTGTTACAAGATTGTAAAATTTAAATATACATAATCTCTTATAACGTTTATTCGGAGGTAGTACACGCAATAACCGAATTAAAATTTCAGGAGTATGAAAAATGAATAAACTTTCCAGAAGACGTTTTATGGCATTTGCTGCGGGCGGCACAGTTGTACTTGCTACAGGCCAGGTACATGCGCATGATAATAACATCAAGGCTTATCCCGCAGGCTCGAGAACAGGTGGTAGAGACCCTGGCCCCCATGATCCCGTGCGCGAATCTGAAAACCCGGATATTATTGACCCTCCGGCCACCGACAGTGGCACCGTGCCCAACCTGCGCTTTTCATTCAGCGATGCCCATGTACGTAAGGGTAGTGGCGGATGGACGCGGCAAGTTACCCAACGAGAATTCGGAATTTCGACTACCATCGCCGGTGTTGACATGCGCCTTAATGCTGGAGGAATAAGAGAACTCCACTGGCACAAGGAAGGAGAGTGGGCATTTATGACGTATGGAAATGCTCGTGTCACCGTCTTCGATACGGAAGGAGGATGGTTTGTCGATGATATCAGCGAAGGCGATCTCTGGTATTTCCCTTCAGGCGTCCCACATTCCATTCAGGGTATTGGTTCAGATGGATGTGAATTCCTGCTGGCATTTGACGAGGGTAACTTTGATGAAAACAGCACGTTTCTTCTGTCTGACTGGTTTAAACATATCCCACCAGAGATTCTTGCTAAAAACTTTAAAGTGCCCGTTTCAACATTTTTACACCTCCCTTCGCCAGAAGATGAATACATTTTCGCCGGAACCGTTCCGGGTAACCTCGAATCTGACAGTACTAAAGGGTCACCTAAATCAAAAATTAATTTCACCCATCGTATGGCAAAACAGGAACCGATTAAGTCATCAGGTGGGACAGTGAGAATCACCGACTCTACTAATTTCCCGGTTTCTAAAACGATCGCGGCGGCACTTGTTGAGATTGAACCCGGCGGTATACGAGAACTTCACTGGCATCCGAATAATGATGAGTGGCAATACTATCTTCAGGGTGAAGGCCGGATGGGGGTATTTGCTTCATCGGGCCAGGCAAGAACATTTGATTACAGAGCTGGTGATGTCGGTTATGTTCCTTTTGCTATGGGCCACTATATTGAGAATACCGGCAGCGGTAAACTGCGTTTTCTGGAACTATTTAAAAGCGATTACTATGCAGATATTTCGCTTAACCAGTGGTTGGCAAGTACTCCACCTGAACTGGTAAAACAACATCTTGACCTGGGCGATGAGTTCATGAAGGCGCTATCTTTGATAAAATCACCGGTAGTGAAATAATTTTAATGGCCGGTTTTCCGGCCATTCAATATTACCTGGCAAGTCCGTCAATATTGACCTGACATTGGTACCCTACCCCGGATAAAAAGGAGGCATGAATATTTAATAATGATCAAATATTATGAAATTAAGCTTCTCATACAGAACTCTGATCTACCCCCCTAAAAATAGCTATTAAGTATACATTGAAGATGGTGAACGTTAATTATTTAATTATATTAATGTGCGCTCATTCAATTATTAACATACTTCCCATAAAGAACTACATAGATTGTACCCTCATAGTTGTTTAACAATTATTTATAGCAAAATCATATTTCTTAGGCTGTACTTTTTTACTTTAGTCCACCGCTAGGAACAAGTATCTCTCCTGTAATCCATGCTGATGCATCACTGGCTAGAAATGCCACGGCACTAGCAATTTCTTCCGGCTTACCAATCCTTCCAAGAGGTGTTTGAGAAATGATATGAATCGCCACGGGTTTAACAGACACCTCAGAGTCATTTAAGATGGCTTAAAGAGAGGTGCCCATGAGCGGTAAGCGTTATCCCGAAGAGTTTAAAATTGAAGCAGTCAAACAGGTTGTTGTTCGTGGTCATTCTGTTTCCAGCGTTGCAACACGTCTCGATATCACCACCCACAGCCTTTACGCCTGGATAAAGAAGTACGGTCCGGAATCTTCCACTCATAAAGAACAGTCAGATGCTCAGGCCGAGATCCGCCGTCTCCAGAAAGAGCTGAAGCGGGTTACCGACGAACGGGACATATTAAAAAAAGCCGCGGCGTACTTCGCAAAGCTGTCCGACTGAGGTACGCCTTTATCCGTGACAACACCTGTTGCTGGCCTGTTCGCCTGCTCTGTCGGGTGCTGAATGTTCATCCCAGTGGCTTTTACGCTTGGCTTCAGCCGCCGCATTCACAACGCCATCAGGCAGACCTGAGACTGACAGGACAGATTAAACAGTTCTGCCTGGAATCGGGATGCGTCTACGGTTATCGCAAGATCCATCTGGATCTGCGGGACAGCGGGCAACAGTGCGGAGTCAACAGAGTCTGGCGACTGATGAAACGTGTCGGGATAAAGGCTCAGGTCGGATACCGGAGCCCGCGGGCGCGTAAAGGCGAGGCCAGTATCGTGTCGCCCAACAGGCTCCAGCGGCAGTTCAATCCGGATGCTCCGGATGAGCGTTGGGTAACGGACATAACCTTCATCAGGACCCACGAAGGCTGGCTGTATCTTGCCGTGGTTGTTGATCTGTTCTCACGCAAAATTATCGGCTGGTCCATGCAATCCCGGATGACAAAGGACATTGTCCTGAACGCACTGCTGATGGCTGTATGGCGGCGTAATCCCCAAAAACAGGTGCCGGTTCACTCGGATCAGGGCAGTCAGTACACAAGCCATGAGTGGCAGTCGTTCCTGAAATCACACGGCCTGGAGGGCAGCATGAGCCGTCGTGGTAACTGCCACGATAATGCGGTTGCAGAAAGCTTTTTCCAGTTATTGAAACGCGAGCGGATAAAGAAAAAGATCTACGGAACGCGGGAAGAAGCCCGGAGCGATATTTTTGATTACATCGAAATGTTTTATAACAGTAAGCGTCGGCATGGTTCTAGCGCTCAGATGTCACCGACAGAATATGAAAACCAATATTATCAACGGCTCAGAAGTGTCTAGATTATCCGTGGCGATTCATCCTCGTCGGATTTGCCACCTTCACACTGATGTTCCCTGCTCCAAAGTGTTCCGGTCAGGCATATATGAAAGATCTCTTTACCTTATCGGCGGTGAGAGGTCAGGGAGTTGGTAAATCACTTATGCGATTTATTGCGGCTTTCGCCGTTGAACATGGATGCACGCGATTTGACTGGACTGCTGAAACTACCAACCCGAAAGCTGCCGAATTTTACTTGTCCCTTGGGGCTTCACTCATCAAAGAAAAGCAGTATTTCCGATTGGATCATCAGCGTTTAGCTGCGTTTGCTATGCAGGACGCACATTCCTGAAGCCTATCTCGGCTGCTAAGCGGCACTACGTGGACGGATTATTATGCTTAATTTGGCAGAATTTTCCTGTCGCCATCACTTTGATGTCCGCTTCTCGCTCAAAGCGGACCTTAACCTACGCGCCAGTCTGCTTGTGCCAAAGAGAGCATAACTCACTCTAAAACAAGTTAATTAACCGGGCAGTTCGCCCATCCTTTTGCTCATAAACTCTGACAGTATAAATGCGTTCTTCTGTCAGCTCGCGATCCCTTCTGGCGTGACAGAGGCCCCGCCGCATACGATGACCAGTACATTATCAGCCGGCTTGAACAGGACTTTTTTGTCGTACAAAAGTGAGAGTGACACACCGCATGCGGGCTCAGTGAGCACCCGATGGTCATCGAGAAAGCGGCGGCAGGCATTCAGCGCTTCCCGGTCAGAAACCAGCATACTTCTGACGTCCATACGGCTGGCCACATCAAAAGCATTTTCGCATACCTGACTGGCGGCCAGCGTCGTTGCTATGCCGCTGACCTTATCCAGACGTACCAGCTTACCGGCATTAAGCGAGGCGTTAAAGGAAGCCGTTCCGTGAGTTTCAGCGGCATAAACCGGGATATGACCGAGCTGATGTTTTTCCAGTCCCTTCGCGATGCCGGATAACATGCTGCCACCACCAACTGACAGGATAACAGCATCCGGGCGCAGCCCCTCGCTGATGACTTCATCCACCATCGTGCTAATGCCTTCCCACAGTAATGGATTATCAAAGGGATGTACGTAGACGATTTCATCCGTCACGAGGGAAAGAGCATAATCATTGGCTTCACTCCACGCCTTCCCATGCACAACAAGTTTTGCACCTTCCATTTCGATTAGTTGTCTGGCACGCACCGGGGTGGTTTCAGGGACAACAACCGTCACCGGTAAACCCAGTCTGCGGCCACTGTGCGCCACCGCGATACCGGCATTTCCACCCGATGAACTTATAAAGCCTTTAGCCCCTCGGCTGGCATAGTGATTGCAGGTATGTCCTGCGCTTCTGAGCTTGAATGAGCCCGTAGGCTGCGAAGACTCCATTTTTAACCAGATATTGCATCCGCTTTGCTGGCTTAAAGGAAGAGAGTGAATAAGGGGCGTCCGGATACTTATGTCCATTTTAAAATCCCTGATAGTTCTTCTGGGTGTTAATTGCAGGCTGTACTTAAAGCTATAACAGCTTCACTCCGACTCTGTTGGTTTTCGTTAACGACAATAAAAATCATTATCCGGCATGCTGTTGGTCAGCCATGATACACAATGTAGTTAACACTGTTAACTACATTGTGTATCATCCATGTGAAATTTTTAATCAGGCCGGTAAAATGAACAAAAATGAAATACGCCAGTTTCGTGCAGCCATGCGCGACATGGTAAGGGAGCTGGGCATGCTCGGCCGTAAGGCCAGCGGAACTGAGTTATCCCCTCTTCAGAGTCACATTATGATTGAGCTGAACAGAAAGCCTTCAGGCGCAACAGAACTGGCAACAAAACTCTGTGTGGAAAAGCCAAGCATGAGCCGAACGCTTCGTACTTTGACTGAGATGGGGTATCTGACAAGAGAGCATGATAATCAGGATGGCAGAGCATCAACTTTCCGGTTAAGCGCGTCAGGAAAGCAACGACTAATGTCTCTCGAAGAAAATGCCGACAGATTTACTGAAGAAGCGCTCGCCTCCTCTTCTGAAGACGAGATAAAGGCGTTTTTTGACACCATCACCCGCTTTGCCGGAACCTTACACAATGCACGCAGGCAGCGTGAAGCGGAAATAATTTTCCGGCCGATCAAGACCAAAGATAATGCAGCTGTTGCTGAAATCATTCGCAACAGCTTCAGGGATAATAAAATCGACCACCTTGAGGGAGTCAGCCTGCATGACCCGGAGCTTGAACGTTTAAGCGAGGTTTACAACCAACCCGGCACGGGGTACTGGGTCGCTGAAGCAAGGGGGATAATTGTTGGCGGAGCTGGTCTCGCCCCGCTTCCGGGTAAAACAGGGATCTGCGAAATGCAGAAACTCTATTTCAGCCGCGACGTTAAAGGCATGGGGCTTGGAAGGCGTATGATCGCATTCATTCTTGCTCAGGCTACAGCTATGAAATACCAGGCCTGTTATCTCGAAACCCTCGATGAGTTAAAGGATGCGGTCCGCCTGTACGAAGCCTTTGGGTTTCGTTACGCTGAGAAAATGGGCGAGACAGGGCACGACGGCTGCGGCATATGTATGCTCAAAAAGCTGTAATTTACTGGTCCAGGAGAAGCACGAAGAATCAAAGAGAAACCCTTGTGTGTTTTCTCAAATGGCAATTTATATCACTGAATTAAATGGTTCTTTGAAAACTATACCGGTTGACCTCATCCCTGTGAAGTAACGCACCAGACCTGCTGATGGCTTACTAGTGCCGGATGATTTCCCTTCTGGCAGCTCTGAGCCAGAAGCGGACTTTGAAGGTTGTATGGCACTGTTACGTAGTGAAACAGATGACGCGCGGGAAGCGTCTCAAGTAGTGTAACTGATGATAAAAGATACGAATTAGGAGCAGTCATGGGCAGCCTGCAGGAAGTTCGCGTACCTGTCTGGCATTATCCCATTCTGCTCAAATGAAAGATATATGCATCAGGATGCCCCAGATGTTCTGTGGGACGTATTCCCTTAATATTTTCTGAGTCGTTACAGACAGGAGCAATCAGTGCTGACAGTATGGGGAAGGAAAACATCATCGAACGTACAGGCTCTCATGTGGTGTATAGGTGAAATGAGACTGCCTTATCAACGTCACGATGTTGGTCATAAATATGGGGGTACAGACTCTGACGAGTTTTACGCCCTTAACCCTAATCGTACCGTACCGGTATTGCAGGATGACGCCGATACACCACTGTGGGAAACAGGCGCGATATTACGTTATCTCGCTAATCGGTATGGGTGTGAAAGCTTCTGGCCTGCTGATCTGTTAGCTAAGACCGACGTTGATCGATGGGCGGAGTGGTCAAAGCTCAATATTGCCCAGACATTTACTGCGCCAGTCTTCTGGCGAGTCGTCCGCACCCCTGAAAACAAGCGGGATGCTGAGGCTATCAGTGCAGCTGTAGAGTATTTTGAAACAAAGCTTCAGATTGCAGAAAAACGCCTTTCAGAACATCTCTTTTTAGTCGGAGAAGCCTTTACACTGGCAGACATTCAGTTCGGTCACGTATTGTACCGTTATTATGATATCAATATTGATCGAAGCCCCCTTCCCAATGTGCGGGCATATTATATGCGCCTGACTTCCCGTCAGGCTTTCCGTGAACACGTCATGGTTTCTTATGATGAACTCAGGGCTTAGTCTTTGAAAGAGATTGACAAAACCTGGTCATCAGACTGGGCAGGTCAGACAGTATGAATATTCAGGACGTACTTGAATGAGAAATGGAAAACATGTGTTGGGCGTATCAGGCAGTCTTCGTGCTGCTTCGTTGAATACCGTATTTTTACGGGCTATGTCTTTACTTTGTCCTGTGGGGATCACATTTGAAATATATGACTCCCTGGACAAAATCCCCCTTTTTAACGTTGATGATGAATCTAAACCAGAGCCTGCTGTTGACCACTGGAGAAACGCACTTTCCAGGGCAGACCTGGTCTTATTAGCCAGCCCGGAATATGCACATGGCGTCACCGGCGTCATAAAAAATGCACTTGACTGGATTGTCAGCAGCGGAGAATTGCTGGATAAACCGCTGTCATTGCCCAACCTGTCTGTGCGGGCCCGTCTAGCGCACTCCCAGCTCTCAGAAACATTAAGCGTTATGGGCGCAGTGCTGGCCGAAAAATGCTGCCCCAGAGCAACGCTTGATGCGCCTTACATACTCCCTGATGCGACAGAATTTGCACTGATTGAAAATGCACAAATATGCTCAAGGCTTAATGGGTTATGGAGAAACATTGAACATAGCCTGACAATCATGCATTACAGCCGTCATGAGTAGAATGTCTGCTGTTCGCTCAAAGCGGGCCTTACGCCCAAGTGAGTCCGCTTTGCACCAAAAGTATAAGCTTTTAATCTTAAACTGTTTTTCTAATGAGACAGGTCATCAGGCGGCATCGACAACTGCTTTTCATATTATACTGGGCTCAACGCCACGCGATCATTTGCCTTAATCGATGGTTCAATTTCAGCTTCTCGTATCTCATTCCCTCACCCCGGATTTTCTGTTTTGGCCGCTGGTGACTAACAGTAAAAATTGCCAATGTCCCCGTTACGAGCATCAACGTGGGCAATGAAGTTGAAGCAGATGCCTGACTGTTGAGCTAAAAAATCATTCCTGCATTGCATTAACTGACAAGTGAGGTATCTGCCGCAGCCTGCTATGATTTCGTCTCAAGCATATTTAAGCCCATGTAACGTCAAAATGACTGCCAGTTTTCCACTGAAGAATGCGAGGTAGCTGTAACCGGTTTTTGCAGTTTTCTTATGACAGCCGTTGGCACCGATGACACCAGAACAGATTCTGTTTTGAAGAAAGCCACCGCCTGCTCCAGACGCCCGGCTTCTTCCTGAAGAGATCCGGCCGCTGCAGCTGACTGCTCTACCAGTGCGGCATTTTGTTGAGTGGTGCTGTCCATTTCAGTCATCGCCTGACTGACCTGACTGATCCCGCGGTTTTGCTCATCTGAAGCAGTAGCTATTTCTTTCATAACCTCATTCACCTGAGCCACAGCTTCAATAATGGACTGCATTGTTTTACCTGCATTTTCCACCTGTGTAGCGCCGGTTTTAACCTGACCGACAGACTCATGAATAAGCCCTTCGATTTCCTTTGCCGCTGTTGCGCTGTGCTGTGCCAGATTTCTTACTTCCCCCGCGACGACAGCAAAACCTCTTCCATCTTCGCCTGCCCTGGCTGCTTCAACGGCGGCATTCAGAGCCAGAATATTTGTCTGAAAAGCGATGCCATTTATTACCTGGGTTATTTCAGAAATGCGTGAGGAGCTTTTCCTGATTTGTTCCATAGTATTAACCACCCCGCTGACAACCTGACCTCCCTGGATGGCCTGCGATGACGCTTCCCCGGCAAGCTTGCTGGCACAAATCGCATTCTCGCTGTTAAGTTTCACCGTTGATGTAAGTTGCTCAATACTGGCCGCTGTCTGAACAACTGCGGCAGCCTGCTGTTCTGTACGCGACGATAAATCTTCATTTCCTGTCGCTATTTCTGTGGCCGCGCTGTTTACGTTCGATACGCCGTTACGGACGTTGTTGATTATTTCTTCAAGCTTAATCCGCATATTATCAAAAGCCTGCATTAACAGCCCCAGCTCATCTTTGCGATAGCTTACGTTAGTCGGAGTCAGGTCGCCCTCAGAGATCCTGCGTGCCATACTGAGTGTTTGCGACAACGGCCGCTTAATACTCAGGGTTATGCGCCAGGCAAATAAAATGCTTATTATCACGGCCAGTAACGACAAAAAGACAATTTTAATCTGCGCCGTTTTAATAAAATCAGAAGATATTTTCTTTTGATAATCAAACATTTTTGCCAGGGAGGCGTCAAAACTCTCACCTCTGCTTACCAGCGTTTTTGCCGCCGCAAGATGCGCAGACCAGAGCGTTTCAAAGGGAGAGACTGAAGAAGAGACCTTATCAATAAGGTTAAGGACTGATGGGGTGACTTCAGACAACGCAGGGTTTTTAGCCTCTTCAAGCATAACCGCCGTTTTTCTGGCATCGCCAAGGGCAATGTTCAGCGCTGCTCTGCTGTTATCTTCCGGTACCTTGATAAAAGTCAAAAGCTGCAAATTGACTTCTTTAAGCTGAGACGACAACCGCTCAACTAAAGAAGACGTATCAGAAGCCAGCGTTCCGCCTTCAGCAAGATAATCCATCTTTTTTGCAAGACTGAGATACGGAAGTTGCTGCAAATAGGCAGCCATTCCCATCATGCGCTGCATATAATCAACTAAAATGTTTCTTTGCGTTCCATAACTGTTCATGGCTTCTTCAATACCATTAAGAAACGTTTTCCCCCCTGAATCCCAGTTAAATTGCGCCAGCTTATTGTACTGGTTTCTCAGCTGTTTAAGCGCCTCGGCATTTTTATCAGCATACTGCTGCTCATTGGTGTACTGATACAGAGTCCGATTAAGGCGGGCCGTGCCGAATGTGCTGTTCATCTCGATGGTCAGACTTCGTCTTTCCGAGTTATCCTTAATGGTGTCAAGACAGCCAGATGCAACCAGTGCCGTAATGATAAGGGCACCAATTACCACAAAAAAACCCATACCGAGTTTGGTTCCCACCTTAAAATTCATGAAATAACTGTTGAGCTTCAGATGATTCATTTTTATAACCCTATGATTTTAAAACACTTAAATTCTTTGCTGAAGATTTTATCGATCCCGCTCATAGGGGTTATCGGCATTAGCCGTAAATCATTAAAATAATTTACAAATAACGGTCGGTTTTATTTAGCGGTAGGTTAGTGAGATTGGGGTTTTCATCAGGGAACATCTGCAGCAGGCGCTGCCTGAGCTTGTGACCGGGATGTCTTATGAAGCGCAGTGGGGGTGAGTCAAACGTCTGATTTTCGCTCATAGCGGACCTGACACAAGCGTCCGCTTTGTGCCAGAAGCGGACGTTCAATACCTCTTTTTGCAGGTGTTATTCAACACGAGTCTTTACTATTGTACCGCCATCGCCAGTCGAATCCCAACGGCACTAAAGGCCAGTGCTACTCCCCAGCGAATGCCGGTCATCACCCTGTGATTTCCTAATACGTAATGACTAACGGACGAAGCAAAAGCGCCATACAGAGAAAATACAGCAAAAGTCATGGCCGCAAAAATAGCTGAAAGAATCAGCATGCTCTGTGTGGGATGTACATCCCCGGTGGCGATAAACTGCGGAAGGAATGCCAGGAAAAATAGCGAAAGTTTGGGATTAAGAATATTGGCAACTACCGCCTGTATTATCAACGCACTATGAGACATCTCCTGCCCGGGACCGTCTGCGGCTAAAAGTGTCTTATCCCGTAAGGTTTGCCACGCCATAAACAGCAGGTAAGCCACACCAGTATACTTCACAATTGAAAACAGTAACGGACTGGCATGTAGCAGGGTGGCAAGGCCTGTAATTGCAGCCAGCATATGAGGCAACACCCCGAGAGTGCATCCGGCAGCAGCAATTATTGCGCTACGTTTTCCCTGCCTGAGGCCGGCAGAAAGCGTAATGATGGCACCAGTACCGGGTGATATGACAATTAGCAGAGATGTCACCAGAAAATCATTATAAAGCATCAAAATTTACCCCTCATCAGCAGCTGAAATAATTGCTTCAGTATTTGATTAAGAGGTTTTCTCTGTCTTGAACAAAATTGCAGTGCAGAGGAGACTAGATTTTGGGATTTTGTTGCGCGTAGAGGCCTGGCGTATAACCATAGCAGCGAACAAACAGACGGGTCATGTGGCTTTGATCCGCAAATCCCCCCGTAATGGCGGCATCAGCAAGGTTCATGCCGCCCCTGATAAGCTTTCGTACCAGTGACAGGCGTCGCTGCAAAAGATAGGCATGCGGGGTCATTCCACTGTGATGCGCAAAAGCGCGTAAAAACGTAAACTGCCCGAGTCCGGCAATCGACGCCAGCTCAGTAAGAGATATGGCACTCCCCGGCGCGTCATCCATTTGTTCCTTCGCGTACAACACGCCTTTTATGGGCATTTTCATCTGAGGCCGGGGCATTTGGGCCAAGGCGCTGGTCAGAATTAACAATGCTTCATCCGCAGCCAGCTTTTTTACATCGCCATTACCACTGATAATTGCCTGATATAACTGGGTAAAAATTTTTGCTATACCGGCATTCGTTGATACAGGCAGAGCAAATTCGCCGCTGGTAAATTTACCTTCGGAAATATCGATAAAGCATTGATTAATAATCTCAGTATCAAAATAAAGCATCCGCCAGGCTCGCGGGCCATCGAGAGGCGTCCCATCGTGAACTTCACCCGGGTTAACAGTGATGACATCACCCGCATTCGACTCGACATATCCGCGCCCACTCAGAGATTTTTGCCCGCCACTGTCCATCAAACCAATGCCGAACTGGTCATGAGTATGCCGCCCGAATGAGATATCGCTGTTGGCGTTTACCGCCTCGACACCCGCTACAGTTATGGGGAAAAGCTCAATAGAATGTTGACGCACAATGTCAGCATTTCTCCTGTCGTAATTGATCGTGTTGCCTGAGTTCATAATCGATAAACGCATCGATCATAGTCCGGTAGACCTTTTCGATAATCACTGTGGGAAGTCCTGCTTCAGTCGCCTGTTCACTTACCTTGTCGATTACCTGCTGAACGCGATCTGGAGCACGCACGGCTGAGTGGTCACTTTTGAAAGCTGCTGCAGCTTTAACACACTGGCTACGTTGCGCGATCATTTTAACCAGTTCACTGTCAATCTGATCGATACGGTTTCTAACATCCTCAATTGACGAAAACATCATCTTAAATCCAACTGACTAGTACATGAGCACACCAGATTACACAAATTTTAGATTTAAAACAGCTCCAGTTTGTTAAGTTTGACTCAAAGAACGATATAAAAAATCCAATCAAGAATATGCGGCAATTGATAATGCGATAAAAGAGAGAGGGCGAATGTCTGCTCCTCGCCCATTGCAGAAGTTGGCCCGACAGGGGTCAGCTTTGTGCCAGAAGCAGGCATGTAAGAACGCACTCTTGCCCCTGAAGTGAGCATGATTCCGATAGTCTGGACACGTGAGCGGACTATACAGATAAACCCGACTCAGTAATAAAGTCGATAAAACAGCGGACTCTGGATGAAAGGTAGCGGCCCGATGGCCATACGGCGGAGAAATGACCCTGCTTTGTACAGTACCCGTGCATCACTTCTTTGAGTTGTCCCTCTGCCAGCGCCTCGCGGACTATAAAGTCGGGCAGATAGCAGATCCCTGTTCCCGCCAGGCTCAGGCCAATGGCCGCTTCAATATTATTTACCGTCAGAACCGATTCAGAGCTGAGTGGAGCCCCGGGGCGGAGGCCTTTCAGTTCCCAGGGCTGCAGCAGACCTGTTGAGGGTAAGCGAAAAAAAATGCACCGGTGCGACGTCAGCTCCGCAGGTGACACCGGAACGCCTTTTTCCTCCAGATAGCCGGGGCTGGCACAGAGAGTGAAGCTGAATTCACCCAGCCTTCTGGCGGTCAGCCTGGAGTCAGCCAGCTCTCCGCTGCGTATTGCCACGTCGAACCCTTCGTCAATGATATTCACCAGACGATCGCTGAAGTCGAGGTCCATTTCGACCTGCGGGTAACGTCGGTTAAATGCGGAAAGTGCGGGAAGCAGGAGCCTGTAACCTGCTACGGGAAGGGAAACCCGAAGTTTTCCCACGGGCTCAGCGGCACTGTTCGTCAGCTCTGATTCGGCCTCATTGAGCTGCTCAAGAATATGCTTACACCTGACCAGTAGTGCCGCCCCTTCCGTGGTCAGACTTACTTTTCTTGTGCTGCGATTAAATAGCCGCACACCCAGTTTATGTTCAAGTCTGGCAACGTTCTTACCGACTGCTGACGCTGAAATACCCAGCAGTCTTCCAGCCTGCACAAAGCTCAGTGTCTCGGCTGTCCGTACAAAAGAGGTAAGAGAAGTCAGGCTGTCCATTGATTATTAACTTTATGTCTGTTCAGAAGGTAGCTGCAGTCTATTTATCCGCGCTTTTGTCCGCAATAACATCGCAGCAGTTTTCATTTATTAGCTGTCCGGATAATTAAGGTTAAACCATGACATTTGCAGCCAGCACTTTCTACCGCCTCCCGGGAACTGCAGCAGTCCTGACCATTTTTATGGCGGCTACGCTTCTGCCGTTAAGTTTTACCGGGGGCGTAGTCACCACGCCCGCCATACAGCGCATGCTGGGTGGCTCACCAGGAGAACTATCGTGGCTTACGAATGGATTTATGCTGACGTTCGGCAGTTTTCTGCTGACAGCAGGGATTGCAGCAGATGCCATCGGGAGAAAACTGGTTTTTCTCACTGGTGCAGCGCTGTTTTGTCTCAGCAGTATTTTCACCGTTCTCACGAACAACCTGATGATGTCAGGAATGCTCAGGTGTGTGCAGGGACTGGCAGCGGCCATGTCACTGGCCAGCGGAAGCGCTCTGATAGCCAGGCTCTATACCGGCGCTGCCCGGACCCGCATGTTCGGCCTGCTGGGCACCGTCTTTGGCGCTGGCTTAGCATTCGGCCCGCTGGCGGTCGGGCTCATTACGGATATGCTCACCTGGCGCTGGGTCTATATTTTGTTTGCTGTGCTTTCAGGAGGTGTGCTGCTCGCTGGTATGATGTTTTTGCCTGTATCGCAGCAGAGCAGTCAATCCGTTTCAGATAAAACAGGTTTGGCATTGTTTACGGCGGCGCTGATGGGGTTTACCACTGCGATGATGCTCCTGCCCAGACGCGGTTTTTCATCACTTCTTACACTCGCTTTATTCCTCAGCTCTGTACTGCTCTTCAGCGGATTTATCGCACGTTGTCTGCGCGTGAGCAATCCTGTTCTGGAGATTTCACTGCTGCGAAGTCCCAGCTTTGTCGGGGCTATGCTGCTGCCGGTGGCCACCTGCTATTGCTACGTTGTTCTGTTGATCATTATTCCGCTGCATTTAATGGGCGGGAGTGGTTTCAGCGAGTCTCAGAGCGCGGTTTATCTTCTGGCACTCACTTCTCCGATGCTGATCTTTCCTTACTTTGCAGCTCTGCTGACGCGCTGGTTTTCACCGGCGGTGGTTTCAGCTTCAGGGCTGGTGCTCGCCTCTGCCGGATTGCTTTTACTCAGTCCGGCATTACACGGTGACAGCATAACTCTTCTTCTCTTTTCGATGCTGATAACGGGGGCAGGAGCGGCATTACCGTGGGGACTAATGGATGGACTGGCCATTTCTTCCGTTCCGGTTGAAAAGGCAGGTATGGCGGCAGGCCTGTTCAATACCGTTCGTGTTGCAGGAGAGGGGATTGCTCTTGCGGTGGTCTCCGCATTTCTCACCAAAGTGAACGATCTGAACCTTAACAAAACCGTGCACGGTTTTGCGCCACAGGAGATTCATCTTGCCGCATCCTGGCTGGGAGGCGGTAATATTCAGCAGGCCATCGCACTTTTACCCGGCGTCCCGCGCAAGCTAGTCCAGGTCAGTTATGACAATGCTTATTCATTGCTGTTTCAGGTCCTGGCTGCAATAACGTTTGTGTGTGCGATCATTGTCTGGGGCATGCCGGGCTACAAGGCCCATGATTTAGCTACGGCCAAAACTGATTCCAGAGACGAGCACATAAAAGACTGACATGAGTGCAATGTCCGCTTTGTGCCAGAAGCGGACATCGGCCGGATTTATGTTTACGGTTTTAGATACCTATCGGTTGATAACCTTGCCATTCTGGTTGATCACGTTTTCCTGAATCGCTGGGGGTCAAATCAATATAAAACTCACCTACCTTTTCAAGTAACAGACAATCGTCTACATCCTTTAGGTTGTCTTTATGCTGATGGTTGGCGCCGCAGAGCAGTGTCTTTAAGGCTTTACTTTTGGCCTGCTGAGCATTTTCGGCCACAAACAAATCGAACTCATGTAACTCAGCAAGTGTGTCAGGTCTGTACCCGCCAGCATTGACGAAAAATAACTTTTTTGTTGAACCTGATGGTTCAGAGGAAAGAGTGATGGAGTAACCATCAGCCCAAGTGATGCGGCTATAGCCATCAATATGAATTTTATCTTTATCGCCAAACCATACATCGCGAAGGATGGGCCAGGCGTCTTCTGGTTTTTCTGCAGCGACAAACTGAATATCGTGCACCTCAATATTGGATTTTCCTGCGTTACCACCGATATAAAACATATACAGGTTCATTAATTAATCTCTTTTAACGTAAAAATCGCTATGCATTTGACTATATAGCGAGTCCGGCTGCAACCTCAGAAAAAATAATGCTGAAATGGTACATCCGGGCTTTACTTATCCAGATAATATCTGCTTTTTACTGTTAGTCGCCTACATCGGCGGCATGCAGAAAGTCCGCTTTTCGCTCAAAGCGGACCATCTGCTCATGCTTCATGGCAGGTTAAATGAGCCTTCCATTACAATAACGGTTTTGCCTCCTACCCGGACGGACGGCACTTCTGATGTGCCATCGAAGACTGAATACAACATGCTGGCCCGTCCCATGTCTACGCCCTGGCTTACCCGGAGCGAGAGTACTTTCTCATTGCGAAGCTGTGCCAGCAGGGCTGTAACTGCTGCTGTTGCACTCCCTGTCGCCGGATCTTCGGTCATTCGCGGAGTAAACATGCGTGCATGCAAATCACACTGGACTTCAGGATCAGTTTCCAGCGTATAGGCATAAACAGAAACCGCCCCGTCAAGAGGCAGAACAGCCCGGAAACCCTGTAAATTTGGTACGCAACGGCTAAGTGCATCCCGGGTTGCGAGCTCGGTAACCAGAAAAGGCAGGCCTACCGAGGCGACAAGGGGCATATGTGTTTCTGTACAAATATCAGTGGTTTCCAGAGACAGACAGGCAGCTATCTTTTCCGGGCTGACTTCCGTGCGGCAGGATAATGCCTCTGGCACAAGAAGTTCTGCACCGGTGACGGCTTCATTTTCTTTAATAAGCCTGACCGGCACCAGCCCGGCTGCCTCTTCGAACAGCAGAATCTCAGGCAGCGACCTGCCATTCAGTATGGCCTGATTTGCCAGCACAAAAGCAGTCCCCACATTGGGATGACCAGCGAAAGGAATTTCACGCGACGGAGTAAAAATCCGGACCTGAGCCGTATTTGATACATCTTCAGGAGGCAGTACAAAGGTCGTTTCACTGTAGCCAAACTCTACGGCGAGCAGCTGCATTTGCTCGGTGGTCAGTCCCCCGGCATCCAGAACGACTGCAACCGGATTACCACTAAAAGGTTTGTCAGTAAACACATCTGCAACCACATAGCGTCTTTTCATCAGCCCTCCTGAATTTAAATTCTATAAAAATGAGTAATTATTCAATTTCACTGTTATTTTTAAACACACTATATACATTAGCTACAAATGCTTATGCTTTGTACAGGGTTAACTTTAAAAAATTTAAGAGGTGATTTTATGCTTATCCGGGCAATGAAAGAGAATGATGTGCAGACATGGAAAATGTTGTGGAACAGTTATCTGGAGTTTTTAGTCCAGAAAAGCGCTCAGCGCGTTTCAGAGGGGCTCGCAACAGATGTTATGGTAATAACATGATCGAGACGATGCGAATTGCAACGATTAGCGATGCTGAGGCCGTTACAGAACTCACAAGAATGGCTTACGCTAAGTGGGTCCCCGTGATTGGCCGGGAGCCTCTTCCGATGAAGACAGATCACGCTGCATTCATACAGGAGAACAGAGTCGATCTTTTGTTCTGTGACGCAGATTTGGCCGCGCTCGTGGAAACAATTCAGCGCAAAGACGATATCCTGATTGAAAACGTGGCCGTTGACCCGCGTTTCCAGAAGCGCGGTTACGGAAGAAAAATGGTGGCCCATGCAGAGCAACTGGCCATTCAGGCCGGTTTAGATGTCGTCCGACTCTATACGAACTCGTTGTTTGAAGTGAACCTTCGCCTCTACGCGTCATTAGGTTATGAAGTTGAACGCACTGAAGAACGAAACGGCGGCTTGACAATCCACATGCTTAAGCGCGTGCCCTGGTAGCTATTTTATGCGATCAGACGACTCGCGTGTCTGGAGCCTCAGCCTCCGGACCACGATGCACAACACGGATGTAATGTTCACTCCAGGTGATTCTGTAGATTACCAGCAAGTACGGTGCATCGCCCGGACGTGAACGGGGCACGTCCGCTTTTCGCTCATAGCGGACATTGAGCCGGATAGCGTCCGCTTTGTGCCATGAGCAGACGTTGAGATATTTATGCAAAGATATGCTCCCTTATGTTTATAACGGCCTGATAAATCTATGGGACATTCGTAGGATCGTTCCGTAATGAAACGAATGACGATTAGTGTTGATCTTTTGTAAGGTACAGAATGATTCATAGACAAAAGGGATATCGCCATGAGCGCATTGAGCATAGAAATCTTTGACAAAATTACACCTGAGTTCGCCTTGCCGATTGAGTCAGGGCTTAATCGGTGCAATGACGACACTGTTGGCTTTAACGAAAATAAACCGCTCGCAGTAGTTGTTCGGGATGAGCATGGGGTTGTATTGGGTGGAATGATTGGCCGTACATATCTCGGTCTTTTGTTTATTGATCTGGTCTATCTTCCCCCTGAAGTAAGAGGAAGGGGTTTGGGAAGTCAGATTCTTAAACGTGTTGAGAATGAAGGCAGAAGTCGAGGATGTAAAACTGCTGTTTTATATACAATTACATTCCAAGCTCCTGTGTTCTATGAAAAAAATGGCTGGCAGCGTTTTGGTGAAATACCTTGTCTTCCTGAGGGCGCGAGCCGAGTATTTCTTAAAAAGGATCTCTAAATAGTCCTTATGCAACGACTAGTACTCAAGCTAATTTTGAAACATATACCATTAATTCAAAAGGCGAATCTTCGAAAATCGGAAATGGTCATTTGAATATCACAGATTAGGATGATGATGGTGAAAGCGGTATTAAAAGATATTGATTGTATGCATAAAGATCCTCGTATCTATGCAGGCGAAGATGATGGAACCATTGCAATTACACTTTCCTTATCTATCGGCTCTGAGCAAGAAAAAGGGAGTGATTATTTTGATGTGTTTATCTGCACCCCGGAATGGCTCTGTAAGCACCACTGGCTACCGGAGCTGATGCGGCATACGCTTCTGGTACGTAAATACGATCTGGATGAGATCAAAAAGACCATCACCGATTATATAGACCAGTGCGAAGGTAAAGACTGGATGGATATAGCGCAAAAACTATCCCGTGTCTTTGCATGGGAATACGAAGACTATCAACCTTAAACAGCAACCCCGGTCTCACTGCCGGGATTTTTTTGTCTGTTTGTCAGAGATTAATATGCAATCCTGCCGCGCTCAACGATGATAATGGCGAGCTTGCCGTGACCTGCTCCCCGTTGATTCATACAAAATGCTGTGAGCAATGTCCGTTGTTCGCTCATAGCGGACCTCAAGCTCAGTCAGCCTGTCCGCTCTGTGCCAAAGGCCGACATTGATAATATTGAGATATGTTAATTTATGGGGAGCAGGTCAGTCCAACCAGAAAAGCTATAGAGAGCCAGAACTATACAGATACGAGAACACGGTAATATACTCAGAATACGGCTCTTATGACTAAAAGTCGGTCATGTCAAGTGGAATATTTTATGACGGACAATGAATGTGCAGCTGGATTGCTAGGTACGCAACCTAGCGGAAAAAAATTGACAACATAGATCATTAAAACGTTTCCAGGAGGGGAAATGAAGCTTAACGTAGATTTGAAGAACTGCTATGGCATAAGTGAGCTGAATCACTGTTTTGACTTCACGAATAGTAGCGGGTATGCGATATACGCACCCAACGGCTTCATGAAAACCTCCATGTCAAAAACTTTTGATGACTATGCAAAAGATAAAGAGTCTGGAGATTTGATTTTTTCAGATCGGGTGACGACAAGGATATTGACCGATGGTGCTGGAACTGCGATTTCGGCAGATTCGATCTTCGTCATAGAGCCATACAACCAAGAGTTTTCTTCAGAGCGCACTTCACTCCTACTAGTAAACGCGACTATAAAACAGCAGTATGACAATGCTCTAAAACAGATTTCCGAGAAACTTGGCATTTTGCTTAGTAAGTTAAAGCAACTATCTGGACTCACGGGCAGAACAATCACGCCAGAGACTGAAATTTTGAAGGTGTTTGGCTCTAAAGGTTTAGCTGATCTCCTTGATTCATTGGAGCAAACTGTTGGAAAAACTCAACCGCGCAAACTTGCTAATCTTGTCTATGGTGAAATTTTTAATGACAAGACCATTGCCCTACTTGAGTCAGGGACGATCAAAGATCAAATTGAGGAATATATCAAACGGTATAACGACTTGGTATCAAAGTCGGATGTATTGAGTAAGCAGTTCAATCATTACAGTGCAGGAGCTGTTAATAAAGAACTTGCCGCCAACGGATTCTTTGCTGCAAAACACACCATTAATCTTCATACCAAAGATGGAAAGACAGAGATCACTTCCGCTGAGGAGCTGACCCAGAAAATTGAAGACGAACGGAAAAAAATTTTCGCGGACAAAGAACTTGCTACAAAGTTTGATGCGATTGACAAGAAAATTCAGAACACTGAGCTTAGGAAGTTCAGGGATTATCTATTTGACAATCAAGAAATTCTGCCAGAACTAAAGAATTATAAGCAGCTTCAGAAAGATGTTTGGATCTCGTATCTAGTTAGTCAAAAGGCTCTTTATGACGATTTTTTAGCTGAATTCAAGGCGGGAAAGGTAACGATTGAAGATGCAGTAAGACAAGCCAAAGAAGAAAGAACAGATTGGGAGAAAGTCGTTGAGACGTTTAACAAGCGATTCTTTGTTCCATTCAAGATGTCTGTAGCCAATCAAGATGATGTGATATTGAAAGGAATGAAACCCTCTATTGTATTCAAATTTTCAGACGGCGAGAGTGAGGGCGAAGTACCGCGTGAATCATTGCTTAAGGTGCTCAGTCAAGGCGAGAAAAGGGCGCTTTACATACTAAATATTCTTTTTGAAATTCAATCCAGGCAAAAGCAAGGTGGCGTGACCATTCTTGTTGTGGACGACATCGCAGACTCGTTTGACTACAAAAATAAGTATGCCATCATTGAGTACCTAAATGACATAAGCCATTCAGGAAGTTTCTATTGCATCTTCCTTTCGCATAACTTTGATTTTTATCGAAGCATAAGCGGAAGACTTAATTTAAAACGTGATTTTAAACTGATGGCTTCAAAAAGTGGGCGCAAGCTTACTCTCAGTAAAGAGCTATATCAGAATAATCCATTTTTGTTTTGGAGAGACAACCTTACAGGGCCCGCTTATTGCATTTCAGCGATTCCTTTTGTCAGAAACCTTGCTGAGTACTGTGGCCATAAAGCTGACTACTCGACACTAACTGCGCTTCTTCATGTTAAAGCAAACACGGACACAATTACGCTAGATGATCTGTGTGTGATCTACAAGCGCATCTTGGTTGATAAGGCGGCGCTAGCACTTACGCCTACCCATCGCACAGTGATAGATGTCCTTACTCAGGAGGCAGAGGCAATTGCTGCGGGAATCGATGATCACATAGAGTTAGAAAAGAAAATCGTTATTTCAATTGCGATTCGCTTACTTGCAGAACGTCACATGATCAAACGAATAAATAATCAGGCTTTTGTGGATGCGATAACCAGGAATCAGACGGTAGAGCTTCTTAAAGAGTACAAACGTGCTGCGCTAGGCAGTGCAGAGGAGATTGCGAAGTTAGAACAAGTGAACCTCATCACACCTGAGAATATCCATCTCAACTCGTTTATGTATGAACCCATACTTGATATGGGTTCGGCTCACCTTAGGAGTCTTTATATAGATGTGAAGGCATTAGTTTAGTTCAAGCTGATACAGAAAAATGGAGTTCTTCTTTTGTTCCTGGAGGCGTAAGGTTGCTCGGCAACCCCCCTCCAAAAAAAGTCTCAAGAAGTCAAATTATCCGGCCATTGCCAGCAACTGTTGAAAGGGCTGCCATAAAATTTTCGCTTTTGGTTAAGCAGTCAGTAAGTTACTCATTAGCGAGTCGTTATGTCTGCTTTTCGCTCACAGCGGACGTCCAAGCCGATACAGATTTAATCGATTGTACCGGCGTAAACCAAAGCCTGCATTTAACAGGCTTTGGTATCAGGCCATTAAAGGTAATGAAATGAGCGCCTCCCACCCTTCCGATTGGCGGGGCGGTAGCATGTTAAAAGTCAGGATGCAGAAAGGCTGGCATCTGAAGGGGAAAGTTAGATTTTATGTAGCCAATGCCATGGTTCGTAACCATAACCGTACATATTTTCCCGGGGAAACGACATCGAAAATCCATACTTTATGGCATGTTGCGTCAGCCAGATAAAGGCCTCTGAATTTTCGAAGGAATCATCCAGATCCTTAAAACCCTGAGTACCTATGTCAATGGCCTTACCGGAGTGATGTTCACTAAAACCCGGCGGAGCACTCATCTTCAGGATTTCTTCAATCGTCATACCTTTATCAAGCTTTCGTCTGATAATTTCCGCCTGATAAGCAGGCGATCGGTAGGTAGAAATTGCATAAATAAGGATACCACCGTTTAAGGCATCCTGTTTCATCAATGACCAGCTTGCTGCAGCATTGGGCTCTAACATATAGGATTTGTGTGCCAGTTTGCCCTCAACAGACACCATGTCCTTGGGTTCATAGCAACGCCTGAGCTTTTTCCTTAGCAACATTTCATCGGTAATACCCAATGCATTAATTTCATCTGACAACTTCATCATTTGATACCTTAATACTGGATATGCCTTGATGGCCGCAATAGCCCTGTCTGTCCTGAAGTACAGATTCTATCACTTTCCTACAGGGGCGAGCATTAGAATGTATGCCGTCATTATTGTTCAACAGTTCCTGTTTTACATCTGAAAACAGTATAATTTAAAGCAAATAATATGTGAGATTCGTATGGCAGGATAAATTATGTGTCTCATTTAAAATATAAGGATTGTCCGGATGGTATTGAAAATACGTGAAGCTCATTCAGCAGATTCAGTCTTACTGCATAAACTGGGTTTTGAAATCTACAGCACTCACTTCAGGCATCAGTGGGTATCGCAGTCAGAAATGAATGATTATCTGGAGAGCGAATACTCCCCCCTGTCACTGGCGGCAAGCCTTTCAGACCCCGGGGTGTGCTGGTACCTGGCAGAAACCGATCAGCCCGTTGGTTTTGCCAAAGTCACATGGGCAGATAAAATTCCGGATACAGAAATGTCAGGCGTGCTACTGAACAAGTTGTATCTGGCCTCGGGTGCTACAGGCCAAAATTATGGGAAACAGATATTCGAACAGATTCTCAGTCTTGCCAGGCAACGCGGTGAAGGATTTTTGTGGTTAGAAGTGCTTGAGGGTAATGATCGAGCCCGTAAGTTTTACGAAAATCTGGGATTAAATTATATCAAAGACACAATATTGCAGACTGCTTCACAGCAGAGCCTGCTCCACGTAATGGGTATGAACATCTGAATTCCTGGCAGCTGATTGAAATTCCGTGGAATCTGTAGCAGCCCAGCCTGATGCCTTTTTATAAGCAACTCACAGAGTGTGGAGGTAGCAGAAGATGAAATTCATACCAGTTGGTGTCGACATTGCCAAGAACGTGATGCAGGTTCACTTCGTAAATACAGATACTGGAGAAATTTTCAATAAAGCCATCAGGCGCGACAAATTTCTGGAATTTTTTACTAACCGCTCCCCCTGCCTTATCGGAATGGAGGCCTGTGGTGGTGCACATCACTGGGCAAGAGCCTTAACCAGTCTCGGTCATAAGGTCAAGCTGATGCCGGGTGAATTCGTTAAGGCTTTCAACATCCGCAACAAAAATGATACTGCTGATGCTCAGGCTATCTGGCGTGCGGTACAGCAACCAGGTAAAGCAGTGGCGATAAAAACCGAACAGCAGCAGGCCATGCTGGCACTGCACCGGATACGCTCCCAGCTGATGAAGTTTCGGCTGATGCAGACGAACGCCCTGCACGGGTTACTCGCTGAATACGGTGAAGTAATGCGCAAAGGACATGCCAGCCTCGTAAAAAACGTCCCCGAGATACTTGCTCGTTTGTCAGAGCGGCTGCCGGCTGTGCTCATAGACAGCCTGCGTGAACAACTAAGTGAAGTTGAAAGAACGGATGATCGGATTACAGATATCGAACGCCGGATACGCGAGCTGAGCAGAGATGACCCCGGCGTAAAAGCCATCAGTGAAATTCCCGGCGTGGGCTTCCTGACTGCCACTGCTGCGGTGGCTTCAATGGGTAGTGCTGACGCCTTCCGTTCAGGCCGGGAGTTTGCTGCCTGGGTGGGGCTCGTTCCTAGGCAGACCGGAACCGGCGGGAAGATACAGCTGCTGGGGATCAGCAAGCGGGGCGACAAATATCTGCGAAAGCTGCTGGTGAACGGCGCCCATAGCGTCATACAGAATGCCCGCGAGCCGGGGCCCTGGATCACCGACCTGCTGAAGCGGAGACCGGTAAACGTCGCCTCCGTGGCGCTGGCCAATAAAATGGCACGAATAATATGGGCTGTGCTGTCTCAAGGCAGACCCTACCAGAAGGAAGCAGTTCTTAACTGAGCACTTACTTGCTAAATCACAGTGTATAAGCAGAACGTCACCAGGTTGCGCAGGCAGTGTATGTAATGACAGAACAGGTCAGACCGGGGCTCACCAGGCCTGAAAAAAATATCGAACACCGGGTTCGCAGAGGTAATTGAGGCGTGAGTCAGCGGATTTCATTAGGGTCAGCAGCCGCTTTCGCAGCTGCATAAAGACCGGATATATAGCCGCAATCGTCCTGTCCGTCATGAAGTACAAAGCCTGGCAAACGGGAGGCGCTCATATATAATTTTTTGAACGAAGCAGTTGTAACCGTAATGGTAAGTCCCAGCATTAACGCAGCGGGTAGCAGTAACAGGTTTGGATAGACCGCAGAAGGCCATGAAAGGTAGGCCATCACTGGCAGATACACAGCCGGTTTAATCAATCTTTTCGCGCGATGGTACAGAAAAGATGATTCATAACCGGCACCAAATCGCCGTAAATCCCGTCGGCCAAGCCCTTCAACCACGGCGACACATATGACTAGGACGAACAGCGGTACAGAAAGGGCGATGATAGTGACGCGAATCAAAGTCACTACAGAGACGTACACCGTTGCCAGCATGTACTGCTGCAGATAATTTCCCAGCCAGCTGCTGGCACCTTTAAGATTGCGCGATACCTCATTGCCGCTATTCATCTCTGCCTGATATTTTGCCTGTATCCAGCCGATGATCCCACTGTCCACAAACGCCCATTGATAGGCATCAGTTACCCAGCGCGTCACCGTTGCAGCCGGCTCGGAAAGCAGCAGGCTGCGGGTGAAATCAGAAGACAGATAGCCGAACTCGGTATTCATCACCGCCTGGCTGTGTGCTGCACCCTCTGCAGGCCAGAAGAACGCAATCCCGACATATTCAATGACAAGACTCACCATCAGGGAAGCCAGAATCACGCCAATGAGTTTCGATGGCCAGCCCCAGACCAGGTTAAAGAGCAGGCCATGCTCACGTGGGTTCGTGGGATACTGCTGCGGATTTTGCTGTGGTGCGGTACGACGAGCCTCAGCCATTGTTATCTCCCTTCAATGGCGCAGCTGCTGAACTGCGACTGTCCCACCATCCTTCACTGCTGTGATAGTTGCGTCGCATTTCTTCTGCAAGACGCGCGATGTTCTCAGGCATATGCACGTCGCCTGCATCGCCCGCCGGCAGCGGCATGCGAATTTTCCAGAGCTGGCCGCCTTCGAGCAGCGCAAACGCCTGCCCTTTAGGCAACGTGACAATGTCTGCAGGTTCGAGAAGTGGCACCTTAATTGTCCCGACGCGGTCCTGGGTGCTGGAGGTAAAATCGTGATTGACGGTGACGTCAGCTGAATCCTGATGACCCGAGACCAGTGTTTTACTGTAGATTTCAACCTGCGGCAGTTGTGAGGTCAGCAGTTCTGCCGTCCGGTTTTCTCTCACGCGCAGCATGATCAGGTTGTTGAAGTTACCCTGAACCTGAGAAGTTTTGGCAGCGCTCCCAATCCTGGCTTCTATATCAGACGAAGTCTGCGTATAGGCAGTTACCTGCATGCCCGCACCGCCGCCTTTATTGATGAGCGGGATAAACTCATTGCCCATAAGTTCGTTGAATTCATCGCAGTGCAGGTTAATAGGGTCTTTGCCCTCTTTTGAACCCGGCAGGCCACCGTTGATACCGTGTTTGTAGATGTGACCGGCCACGCTCACCAGATCGGCAAACATGCTGTTACCTACGGCGCTGGCAACCTCGCTGTCGCTGAGCGCATCAAGCCCCACGTAAACGATGCCTTTTTTACGGATAACCTGCTCCCAGTCAAAAATAGGACGCGGATCTTCCATATTCAGATAATCGGGAGACAGCAGCTCCGCCGTTTTACCGGTGGTGAGTTTTTCCAGCAGTGGCAGCAGTGACGCCACAATTTTGTCAAAATAGGTACGGTCATAGCGGACTGCAGAGCGCAACCCGTCAAGTATCGGGTCATACAGCGCGTTTCCTGCGTCAGAACTCAGCGCTACTTCAACTGCCCAAATCCGGATAGCCTCAGACTGCCCCTGCATGTTACGCGGCACGTCGTCCTCACTGAATGCGTTGGCATTATTCTCGATCTGAATGTTCAGTTCAGGCAGTTTCTCAGTAACGATTTTTTCAGCGTAGCGCAGATACAAATCGGCGATGTTATTCACGTAGCGTGTAACAAGGGTATAATCCGGGCGCTCCCCGAGGGCGACCAGCGCATGCGCAACGATATTCACAAACCGCCATGCAAACTCTTTAAACGCTGCGTTATTGCCCTCACTACTAAGCTGGCCGGCAACACGGGTCGCGACTTCCGATACGCGCCCGAAGCGTCCTACGGCGTTATAACGCGCCGAAATTTCAGGCCAGCCAAGGTGGAAAACGGTCAGCTCATCGCCACGGCCTGCCCGGTGCGCTTCCGCCCAGACCCTTATCAGCAGGTCCGCATCGCCTTTAGGATCAAATACGATAGTGACGTCACCACGACGTATATCCTGAGTGATTAACAGCTCAGCAAGGCGCGTTTTGCCCACTCGGGTTGTACCGTAGACAACCGTGTGACCGACACGCTCACGTAAATCGAGAGTAACGTCAGTTTCATCGGGCTCTATGCCGTGTATGGCCGGATTACCGCCAACCGGGGGAAGCGGGCGAACCGGATTGACTGGCGAATCGGCACTGAGCAGTTTGCCAATCGCCGGCAGACTGCGTTCTGTTGCCTCCTCTAACTGGCGGGCAAGCTGATACAGCTTCGATGGCTTAAGGTAGTGGGCCACTTCCGGGCGCAGCGTATCGCGCAGGCGCTGGGTGTGCTTCTGGGTCCAGCGAAACCCGCGGCCCAGAAAAAGCCGGCGTTTACTGACCGGGATCTGTTTTGACGTCATGACGTAGCGAGGTAAACGGCGAAGATTGCGGCGGTAGCGAATAACCTGCATTCCCTGACGCGCGCGTATGGCAGAAAGCACTGCGAATCCGCCGGCGGTGACGTAGCTGACGGAGGGTGCCAAAGCTACTGCCCATGGCGCTGTGACGCAGACGATGGCGGCAGTGCCCGCTGCGACCGCTGTATTCAGCTCCACAGCCGGGCGCAGAAGAGCCTCAATTACATATTTATCACTCACAAAGAAAACTCCTTAAAGGGTTTACCTGCCAGCAGAGCCAGAAGGCGTTGTCCGCTGATAATCATCAGTTGCTGTGAACTGCTACTGGCAGCCCTGCTTTTCTGGCCCGTTCGGCCGGTATGAATAAACAACCCACGCTGCCCCATACGCGTCAGCAG
The DNA here is from genome assembly GCF_039621635.1 of Pantoea sp. BRR-3P. Classification (NCBI taxonomy): domain Bacteria; kingdom Pseudomonadati; phylum Pseudomonadota; class Gammaproteobacteria; order Enterobacterales; family Erwiniaceae; genus Pantoea; species Pantoea sp. BRR-3P. Next base: position 32,039 of record NZ_CP155068.1, on the reverse strand, counting down.
CGCGTCAAAATCCTGAACGTGAGCCGGCGTTATCGCCCGGCTGTAGCGCTTGGCCTGAATCAATAAGCACTCGCCGTTTATGTGTACGCGTCCATCCAGCCCGCCATCGCCGCTGTATGACGTATTGCGCTGTACGGCATACCCCTGACGCTCAAATGCCAGCAGAAGTAACTCTTCAAAGACGTAGGGGTTAATCTTGCGCAGATAGCTCATGCGCTGCCCGTCTCCACTGAGCTGGCGAAGGCGGACATAAACGCGTTCTGCTGTGGCGCGATACCTGCGGTGCCGCCGCTCGCTGGCCGACTGACGGCGAAAACGCCAGAGCAGAAAGATAATCACGCCCGACAGGATGGCCAGTAGGACCGGATTTGCCATAAGCAGTGCAGCGATGTTAGGAGCTGATATCACGGCCCTACCTCCTGAGACAGGCCGCTGTCCGTGATAAGTACGGGGTAATGGGTCAGCTGCAGGCGGCGGGCAAGTTCAGTTCCTGATGAGGGCGCCAGCTGAAGACCGGGTGCGAGACTGCGCAGAGATTCCAGCGATGCCATGCTTTCAACGTTCACAACGAGGCCGGCTGCATTTCTGGCCGAAAGCAGTTGTACGTTCTGCTGCAGCCACTGCCGTGAATAGCTGTCATCACCAATGATAAACAGCGAGCCGATACCCGGCAGCTGCAGCGCCCGGGGGGCCACGTTGCCAGGGGAAAGTTCTGACGTAGTAACAGGCAGCATGGCCGCTTCCCCCTGTTCAGGAGTCGCAGCAGACGCAGGCGGCGTATCCTGGCGGTTTACGGCCTCGAAAATAGCCTGCGTGCTCTCCCCTCCCAGATCTGCAATGACGTTGAGCTCCGCCAGTGCGGCAGGCGAAAAAGCGATGAACGTGGTAACGATGAGGTTTTTCAGATTCATGATCACTGACTCCGTGGATTTATCCAGACGAGACCGTTATCCGGCACCGATACAGACGCTGTGCAGAAGAACCAGCACGATGCGCACGAATAAATCCTGTTTGCATCGCTGGCTCTCCACTTTACGGTATGGCCGAAAATTATCCGAAAGCGTCTGCCTGAGATAGAACGGATTCAGGCAGTAGCCTTCGCCGTCCTTATGGTTGAACGTGACCGAACCCTCTTCGTCAAAAAGTTCTGATGCGCGGTTCATGCCAAAACCCAGCTGCTTATAAGGCCGGAGCTGAGCGGGAAGAAGCCAGAAGGCTTCTTTAACTGCGTCGGTAAACCTGAACCACTGTTCATCATTTATGGACGCTCCCTGCTCAAACTGGTAAACGCCCGGAAGGATCAGAGGCTCGGTTGGTGTATGTGTCATGGTAAATCTCCATTAAAAAGGGGATCTACCGCCCACAGGGAGGTAGATCCCCATTGGGTTAAGTTGGTCTGTCCGGACAGTAAATCCCGGAAGGAGGGTTAAGGTTTTTACCCTAAATGGTCATTAAAAAATCTGTGTCATCGCATGCAGCCACAGATTTGTTATAACGATATTCCCAGCGGCCCTCTTCAATTGAGCGGTTCCAGTGGTATTCGTAGATATCCGCCGCTATCAGGTGAAGATTTTCCTGCACCTCCAGCGCGAGCGCTGAGCAGGTTGCTGTTTCTCCCTGGATACTGGCCCTTTCAAATTCACCGAGTTGCTTACCTGCGTACTCAAGAGCGTTGTGTATAAGGCTCATACACTCTGGATCTGCATAGTAATCACACTCGATATTCTCAAGCGCACGGATCCCGACGAGTTCGCTTTCAAGCTGAAGCATGAAGCTGAGTACATCATTTGGTGTAGAGAATCGCATCGGTATATCTCCTCAGGGAGGGATACCGCCTGGAGGCGGGTATCTCCTCCAGGTGCATAAAGTTAAATGTCAGCGTTTGTCGGTTTTCTGTTCTTCGAGCGCGAACTCAAGTTCTGAAACCAGCCCCCAGTCAGCCGTCGTAAACGGACGTTCAGCCCCGGAAACGCTTCTGATAAGCAGTTCATCAGCTGCACCGGTAATGAAACCGTGCGTGCTGAAAGGCTGGGGAGCATTACTGTCAGCAATCAGTTGGTGCCGTATTGCCCAGCGAACAGGAAGCGCCCAGCTGACGCCGCCAGCTGATGACGTTATCTCAAAGCAGCCTGAGCAATGGTGATACAGCATCAGCAGCGCAATCCGCGTGAAGAAGTCGATGGGCTGACCTTCAGTTTCAATACGCAAATCAGGGCTCATATCAAGGGTAAACATCACGCTTTTGGATATGTAATTCCCTTCGTCTTTTCCACCGAATTCAAAAGCCCCGGGGTGAGTAAACATCATGGACGCGCGTTCCAGACGTGTACCGTCAGTTGGCGAGCACGGACGGAGATGTACCGGTAACAGCCAGAATGCTTCAGTGACTGCCAGGGTAAAACTGTGCCACTGGCTCGGGGAAATCCTTCCGCTCTGCTTCACGGTATAGGTGATGTGTTGGGGCGGTACGGAGATTGGTGTCATGATAAATCCTCAAAAAAAGGGGATTTATCCCCCTGATAGGGAATAAATCCCCACAGGGTTAAGTCAGATTAGATAGATTCTAACCGGCTAATTGCAAGATCGCCCTTCCCTCACTGATATGCATAGCGCAGGTTAGCCATCTGATTCGCCAGCTTCAGTGCATAGCGGCGAGCATGACGGTACGAGCTGAAAACCTCATCCGGTTTTTTCAGAGAACCAAACCCGTGATTGCCGTAAAACGTGCCGGAACGGGTAAGTATGCCGGCCGTCCATTTTCCTGAAGATAACTGATGAACCTGAACCCTGAAGCTAAATGAACCAGCCCGGTTCGTTATCCACTCTTCTTTTCTTTTACCGGCAGCGGCGCGATCCCACAGGGATAACGCTGCAGCAGAGGCGGCTGAAAAAATGCCTTTTATGGAAAAGGAGGTTGGTAATAAAAGGGTATGCATGGTGTTTCTCCTGTTGAGCGGGAAACACCTGCCCTGTCGGGAAGATGTTTCCCGAGGGGGCATTCGCATAGCGAATGTATGCTTCAGACGACTGCGCTGTTATTTCTGAGCAGTGAACACCCTGAAAGTCGCAGCATCAGACGCGGCATGCTGTGCGGCTTTCGCTGCAGCTTTGTGCGTAAAATGCTCCCCGTGCCGGCTGAAAATGAATTCATCGCCTGGCTGGCCTGCAATCAACGTTCTTGCCATAACAATGGCGTGATAACGTTGATCGTCAAACCAGACGCGGGAACGAAATTCATAATGACCGGTAGGTGAAGCAAGCCACGATGTTCCCCTGAGTGCAGCTTTAAGGTCAGGACATTCAGATGCAACGCGGGTTGCAACGGAAAGGAGCAGATCGAATGGTGTACACAACTCATTCAGAAACGAGCGGGTTATGGACATAGTTTCTCCAGAAAACAGAGAAACATTTGCCCTGTCGGGAATGTTTCCCCGAAGGACGAAGGCCGGAGCCGGATGGTTGAATGTACCTTCATCGCCAGGCAGTAGGAGCCGTGATTGACGATATCTGCTTCCAAAGGCGAGCAGATGTACCACACTGATGTGTTCTCCCTTTCAGGCTACAGGAGTGTTGTTTGCAGCTACCCGAAGGCGGTCATCTCAAGCTACAGACCTTTGGTGGTTGTCCGAAGACAACGTAAGAAGCGTTTTAATAATAGCGTTTGCTTAAAGCAAATGACAAGAACCTTTTATTCATCTGACTCATCTATCCGGTTATAAACCCGGGACACGTACGCACCACGTCCATCACCGTGTCCAAGATCCATTGAAACTAAAGCCTCAGCCTCTTTGCGACTCATACCATTTTCTAAATGATGATTTACAGCATCTTTTGAATAAGCATACCTGAGACTGTGAGGCGCATGGATTCCGGTCATTCCACTTTCACGTAATACGTTATGATAACGATCAAGCGCCTGATGAAGCGTTGGTTTATCGATTAATTTACCGTTATTTTTTTCTATGTAGCGAATAGCTTCATTTAACAGGTTAACAACCTTCTCTTTATCAAAAACGGTGGCATCACGTGGACGCCCTCCTTTAGAGCCAAACACAACGCGAACATTATTTCCGGCTTCTAAATTTTTTCGCCAGGTCTTAAGTGACTTTGCCGACTGAACCGTTTCCTCTGCACGCAGCCCAATATATCTGGCGAGCTGAATACCTAACGCAACCCCACTGTCTTTTTCTGAAACCGTTAAAACAATTTCTCTGAGACGTTCGTCCGAAATGGCAACTTTAGTGCCTTCCCGACTGGCCCCCGAAATATTCAGTGCCTGATTACTTAATTTCTCATGTGCAGGATTAGCCAGAACGTTACGTCCGCCTTGTGAAAGGATTGAACGTAAAGCGGCCATTTCATTTTGCAGGGTGCGTGACGAAATATTTTCACCCTGACGACTACGAATATAATTTTCGAGATGCCTGGTTTTAATATGGCTAACGTCCCGAATCTGAATATTAAGGGTTGCCAGTCGCTCCGAAAAGCGACTGGCAATCTTTGAACGATCAGAAACCGTTTTAAAACTTCCTCCACCCTGACGTGCGAGCGTGACGAGTTGCTTACCTAATTTACCAGACAATTTTTATCTCCTTCAGAACCTACAGCTGTAAGCCCATCAACCCACAGCTGTATGACTCTGAATCTGTACATCTCTTCCCCGATGACACGGTTGCTTTTGCGCTTCCTGCGTCTCGACTGGTATCTGTGCATCGGGGCGGCGAAATGTTGAGTTCTTGCGAGGCTCCCCAGGTCTCTGACCTGTTTGCGGCTTGCGCCGTGCTGACGTTAGTCAGTCTGCCTCCGTACACCAGTTTCCTGATGTCGCCATCGATACCGAGTCGATCATTCTCCTTCTAATAAAACGCCCTTAACGGGTTGTTCGTTAACGTCGCGTCATGGTTGATAAATAGCCAATTGCGCATCTGAAAACACGTAATACGTGCACGTCAGAATGTACCATCATGCTGAAAACCGCACTGTACGTGGGTTTGATCGTTATGCGCTGCGCGCGTCACTTTGTTCTCGTTTCATTCGAACCAAAGTGACGCCGCGCAGCTTCATGCTCCTAATGCGTCTTCCGCAAGCGCCCAAATGTTCCAAATGGGCTTATGCGTCATAGCAAAAGTCGTATGCAGCTCAGGGCGTATGCCTGAAAATTTTCATAACGTAAGTGAAGAAAAGCATCATTGTGGATGCCTTATCTGAGGGCGTGGGGCGTATGTAAAAGCCTGGCTTTGGTGTGATTAATGTACCCCCATCGTCGCGTCGTAGGTGCGCTTGTCTTGACGATATCTGCTTCCAGGAGCGAGCAGATGTACCACACTGATGTGTTCTCCCTTTCAGGCTACAGGAGTGTTTTCGTAGCTACCCGAAGGCGATCCTCTCAAGCTACAGGACCATTGGTGGTTGCCCTTACGCAACGTATAGCATCGAAAATATATCAACTTATAAATTTTATTGTCAAACTAAAATAACATATACTTTTATCATACATCTATTTTAAAGTGAATTAAAGGAGTACCCCATTGGATAACATTAGTAATGCCACGATTTTAACGCTGACAGTAACAATCTTCCTTGCTGCTCTTAATTTTTTCATTGGCATTCATGGAAGATTAAAAAAATTCACCAACGAAAGAATATCGGTTTATAAAGAAATATCGTCACTTGACAATAGTAAAAATGAACTCTCAGATGCCAAAATTGTGGCAAGTCAAAAATTAAAGTCACAGGTTTTGTTTGAGCTCACAAAAATAAAAGATAACGAGCTTGCTTCGCTAATGTTAGAGCTTATGAAGAAAACCCTGAACTTGATACCAAAAAGGAAGCATCTATACGAACAGTAATTGACTGTTTAGATAAAGAGTTAATTTCATTGAGCCCATTTGTAAGCAACACCGCAATAACTCTTAATAAAGAAAAATTCCTTAAGAAAAGATTCAAATGGATCTGTCGCATCGTAATATACATCGCGCTTGCCATTATCTTTTCTCAAGCGACATTTTCTTTAGTTGAAATGAAAAATCAAATCCCATTAGCCTTAGTAACAGGCTCTATGTCTATTTTCATGTTAATACAATACACATTGTGTTTAATTACATATCCAGCACTAGGTAGCTTCATTCATTATAAAAAACTAATTGATAAACTAAAGAAATAGGAGCGCAGGCCATAGCATATGGCCTAACGTTACTCTGAACAAGATAAATAGGCTCGCCACCACTTTTGACTGAATAAGGAATGTTATACATTATCGTCCATGTCAAAAGAGCGGTGAGAGCCAATATAAACCCATTGCTGGTAATTGACAAATATTACCACTTTATATTTTTTTGGTTTTCATGATAAGCAGAAGACAGAGGCATAACTATAGATTTATCTTCCCAGTACTAATCCAGAACCTTTAAAATTTGGGATAACGGTGACACATTCGCAGATTTTAACGCGAAAAAGGCCGCCATTATGGCGACCTCTTCCGGCACTTCCCTTTGCGACCATCCGTTATTTGTATAATTCTGCGGTCATGTGCACGATATTGTTGGTGTTTGCCTCAGTAATTTTGTACTGAGCACCTTGTTCCTGAGCCTTCGCTGCAATTTTTGCTTCTGCACCATCCAGCGTACCGGAGGTGACTGAAACACTCTGCGCAAAGCTTGCTGCAGACATCAGAGAAAGAGCGGCTACGGCGGCGATAAACATTGCTTTGATAGTTTTCATGGTCATATTCCTTAGTGTGTATGGTTGAAAGCTCGCTCGCTTTCGATGGAATAATAATACCTATAGTTATCATTTCATAATTAACAATAAATGCTGGTATTGTGATCGTGCTAACTATTACGCCGATAGGCACTTCCTATGGATAACACCTTATCGCAAAGCAGAGTTGAACAAGCACACTATTGCTTTGCAGGAGATAACATGGTTCAAAGCCTTAAAATTGTCCCGCGGCTGCTTTCCGAAGTTCGGACAGGCATAAAAACGCATACCATCCGTTGGCGTGAACAGGAAATAGTTCCTGGTGCGATGATCTATGTGAATGCATCAGATACATCTGACACAGCACGAGTGATGGTGACCAAAGTCAACAGGATGCCGTTGTCTGCTGTTGCAGGTTATCTGGATAAGCGAGATGTGTGGCCTGATAAGGTACTGCTGGCAGGGATGCGTGAACACTATCCTGATATTGAGCTAGATTCTGAGGTAGATGTAATACATCACCTTGCGTCAGCCAACGATTGACACCGAAACGCGGGCAAAATCTAATGCTCATAAGGTCGAGGATATAACCCGTGCTGCTTGAAAAGCTAAAAATTCTGGAGTGCAGCCTTCATGGTGAAAAGCGGAGCGATCGCAACTGGCTTGAGCAAATATTGCATCCACATTTTCACGAAATCACCCGTTCAGGCTTGATGGTTAACCGCATCGAGACCATAGCATCACTCGAGCACGAGAGAGATGCCCCAGATATTCTGAGCGCTGATTTTCAGCTGATCTGCCTGGGTGATGCCGGCGTAATATTGCATTACAGAACTTCCCAATCCGATGGTAGTCGAGCGTCTCTACGCACATCTTATTGGATACTCTGCGAGGAAAACGGCTGGCAGCTCGCTTTTCACCAGGGCACACCAGAAGCAGGTTCAACTTAATAATGCTTATTGAAGCATTAGCAATAAGCTATTTTTGAGGGCCTTTATTTCAGGAACAACGAATTTACCGCGGCCTTCAATCCAACCGTTAGCGCTACAAACACTCCACCCGTTGCGAATGCAGACTCCGTAGTCTTTTCTTCCTTGCAAATATCCCTAAAACGTAGCAGTGCAGCTTCAGCATCGGATGCGGTAACTTCTTCAAACTGTTTGTCATACTCCTGACTGATCAGCAACGTTGCTCTGCTTTCATCCGCTCTGTTCAACACCAAGGTATGCTTATTCTTTTTATGAATGCAGTAATGTGGCATCAGTCCCTCCATTAGCTAAATGCTGTAAACATAATGTACTGCAACTGATTAAAGATAAAAGCAATAGCTATCAAATAGGTATCATTCCCCTCCCCTCTCCTGTTTCGCACGCATTTATACGGACACATGATGACTAGTTAGGACATTGCCGGCATAACGATGAATCATCAGTGCCGGGGGATCATCAGCTGAGGGAATACTCTCTGCTCCAAACCAGACTGGATTCGCCGGGCAAACTGAACCACAAACGTATGCCGGGTTACCTCCCAGCATACTCGAAATGGGTCGGTGAACGTGTCCTGTTGAAACAGCCATCACCTTTCCAGGTGCTCGTAAGATGACATCAGTTAGCTTGTCCACGCATCTGCACATCGTCTTATCCAAGCCCGGTATATCCGAGGTAAAAACGTGGTGATGCATAAACAGCAGAGATGGAGAATGCCTGTCGTTAATAAGCTGCTTTTCCAGCCACTCAAGTTGACCATGCACAGAGCCATAATCTTCATTTTCAATCGTCGAATCGACACCCAGTAGATGTAGACCGGCTAAGTCAAAATTGAAGTTGAGTGTACCGTCAGGCGAGTCAGGCGCCCATTGTTGAGAGCCCCAGACTGATTGCATTTGGCCACGATGGTCAGAATTACCTGGAAGAAGCAATGCAGGGTAGGTTTGCTGACGTAGACGCGAAGCTATCCGCTCATAACCCTCAAGCCACTGGTCATCGATCAAATCACCCGTAATGACCAACACGTCGGGTCCCACTTGGGCTAACCATGCCAATACACGGTCAAGCCGATGAAGAGAGTCATTACCAGCCGTGGCATGAATATCTGAAAACTGCGCGATCAGCATATTTGCTTCCCAGGTTGGTTTATCTACATTGAGAACGGATTCCTCAAGGTAAGCCACAGACACTAGCTTGCATTCCATTTTCAGAAGAGATTTTTTAAGAAAAAAATTCTCTACGTTCAGCAATTTGCAAGTCACATCCTCCCTCTATCACATCCCCCCCTCTTGCCAGATAATTCCCACTCCATAATACTGTATACATAAACAGTATAAATTAGGGGGGACTTTTTATGAACTACACACAGCGATTAGCACATCAATCAAGGGATTTAGTCTGGAGAGTCGGGTTATGAAACCGGCCATGTACCATAATGGTTTGACGCTTCTATGGGCGCCACTGTATTGCCCACCGTTAAAAATTCCCTTTTATGGAGATGCCTGCTCCGCGGGATTCCCCTCCCCCGCTCAAGATTATGTCGAGTCAGAACTGGACCTCAACGAACTTTGCATACGTCGGCGGGCCTCAACCTTTTTTGTTCGCGCCAGTGGCAGCAGTATGGAAGAGTTGGGGCTGTTTGATGGAGACATCATGGTTGTTGATCGCGCTGAAGAAGCGAACCATGGTGATATTGTTATTGCTGAAGTCGGCGGCGAATTTACTGTTAAACGCTTGCAATTACACCCTCGCCTAGCGCTGTTGCCTATGAACCCGGCCTACTCCGTTATTTATCCCGATGAATTACAACTTCTTGGCGTCGTGACCTGGTTTTTCAACAGCACACGCGCGCGCAGGAGGTAATCATGGCCATGTTTGGACTGGCAGACGTAAACTCTTTCTACGCTAGCTGCGAGACCCTGTTCCGCCCAGACCTACGCGGTAAACCCGTGGTGGTATTAAGTAATAATGATGGGTGTGTTATTGCGCGCAGTGCTGCAGCTAAAAAATATGTAAAAATGGGAGCCCCTTGGTTCCAGATAAAAACGCAGGATTATCCTGAGAAAATTCATGTGTTCAGCAGCAATTACGCTCTTTAGTAAGTTACGTGGAATGCAACATTGATTGAGTAAACTTTGAACAGCAAAGCTGTTGTCAGAGGAGAATGCAATGCTGATTCCACCGAGTGAACACGTTCTGTTGCTGGCAGAGCGCTGGCTGCAACTGTTATCCGATCTGGGGCGGGCGCAGGCCACGCTAACAGCCTACCGCAATGCCCTCCGTCATTACTTTGCGTTCTGCAGCCAGAACGGAATTAAACCTGAAAAGGCGCGGTTTGAAGACCTGGCTGCCTATATTAGTCCTCAGTTACCCGGGATGCCTTTTTCCGCGGCCAGCGCCACGCTCCAGCTTCGCCTGTCGGCGATCCGCCTCTGGTATGACTTTCTCATGTACCTGGATCTTTGCACGGTCAATCCGCTGCCCCGATCCGGCACGCCCGGCATGCTGAGTTCCGGCCGGGGACTGGTTCCCCGCGTTGTAAAGCTGCCGCGCATTCCTGACGATGCGCAGTGGCAGTGTTTTCTTTATCATGCCGCCGCTTCCCCACTGCGTGACCGCCTGATGCTGGCATTAACCTATTACGGCGCGCTGCGTCGGTCTGAAATTACCTCGCTAAGTATTGACGACTTCGACTTTGCTCACCGGCTCATCCGCATCCGGGCAGAAACCACCAAGAGCCGGCGTGAACGAATTGTCTGTTACAGCCCGGCAGTAGTGCCAGTGCTGGCCGCGCACCTTATGCAGATGAAGCGGACCGGAATCGTAAGAGGTGCCCTGTTCCGTTCTGAGTCCGATCGTAATCAGGGCGGGCCGCTTTCATTCTGGACCTGGAGCAAAACGGTACGGAAATGGGCGCTTGAGTCTGGGATGCCGGACATCTCAACCCATACCTTCCGGCACCTGCGACTCACACACCTTGCCCGCGCGGGCTGGAAGTTGCACGAACTTGCCACCTATGCAGGACACCGCGACCTGACCACAACACAGATTTATATTCATCTTTCTGGCAGGGACCTGGCTGCCCGGATGGCTGGCGCGATTGAAACGGCAGATATCAGGATGGCGAACCTCATTTTCAGAACAGAGAAATAACATGAGCCCACACACACCGATTGAAAACAGCCGGCATCCGTTCGACATGACTGAATACCGGCTTGAGGCGTCACTGACCCTCGCTGAACGGACGGCACTGAGCAGCGCTCACAGCCGGTCCCGTATGCTGCGAACGAAGCCGGTGCCGGACCTCATCAGGCCGCTGATGGACATTGCCGCCGGAAGCGGATGCGGCAGCAAAATCACGGGGCTGGTGATAGCCGGATTGCTGCGCGAAATGCATGCAGACGGCATGCCCTGCTGGTGCTGGCCGCAGGAACGCTGGCTGACGCTGTGCCGGGAAGTCAGGGAGGGCCGTCCGTTAATGGCCGCTTTTGCCTGGCATCTGGCTGATTTGCATGACCCGCTCAGCCTGCCTGATATACGTAAACCCGCGCTCTATGCTTCTGCCATCTTCGGCCAGGCTTTTTATCACCAGGAGCTGGACCGGCTGACTGATACGCTGACGTCGCTGGGTTATGCCCCGACCAGCCAGAAAAATCATGTCTCGGGTATACTGGCAACACTGATGATCATGAACAGGGATCCCCGGCTTGAAACGTTTACGCCTGAACTCCTCTGGCGCGCCCAGAGCGGGACAGACAAGGGAATATCCCGTTACGTCGGCCGCGTTTCACATGCACTTGCCGCACTGGGGATTATCAGCGCCCCGGTGAGGATGCGAAACTATAAAAAATGGTACGAAAAGCCGGTCGAAGGCGTCGATCCGGCCTGGGTGCACTGGTGCCGGCGCTGGCGGGAAACGTCGGTGCTCAGGCCGCGCACCCGTGAAAGCCAGTACAGCTTTATTCTGCGCTGCGGCCTCTGGCTGAAAAAGGAGCATCCGGAGGTTCGGGAACCGGCAGACTGGACAATGGAAACCTGCGCCAGCTTCATTGCGGCGGTAGGCCGGATGAACGTGGATGAGCTTCAGCTGGGCACGGAAAGGGGCACCCGCAAATCGGTGCGCTCCGGCGAGCCCATGATGCCGCATTCCAGGGCGCATTTTATCTATTCTCTGCGCCGTTTTATGATTGATTACGAAAACTGGGGCTGGGGGCGCCTGCACTTCAGCCCTGCCCGCCATCTTTCCACACCGGATACGCCGCTGTTCCGTCGCGGCGTCAATCCCCGTGTTATTGACGATCCGGTCTGGCTGAAGCTCATCTGGGCCAGCCTCAATCTGCGTCAGGAAGATCTGCTCACTGAAATACATTATCCACTGGCCATGCTGCAGGCAATGGCCGTCATCTGGACCCATGCGGGGGTAAGAAAGAACGAACTGCTCCGCCTGACAACCGGGTGCATCGCGCCGCAGGCGGACGATATCGTGAAGGACGACGGAAGTATCATCCCGGCAGGAACCCTGTGTTACCTGCATATCCCTGCCGGAAAAACCTCAAAAGCCTTTGTTAAACCGGTGGCGGCCGTGGTGAAAAAATACGTCGACATATGGCTGGATGAGCGTCCGGCAGAACAGGCTTTGCTCGCTGACGAGCGAACCGGTGAGAAAGTCCGGCTTCTGTTTCAGTACCGGGGTAAGCCTGCCGGCAGCGCTATCCTCAACCGCACCGTGATACCGATGCTATGCGCAAGAGCGGGCGTGCCTTGTGAAGACAGTGGCGGAATGATAACCAGCCACCGGGGGCGGGCCTCAGCCGTGACCGCGCTGGCGAGCGTACCGCAGGGCATGTCGCTGTACGAACTGATGCAGTGGACGGGCCATTCAACGCCCCAGTCTACAATGCACTATCTTCGCATCCGCCCGACTCAGCTGGCTGCCTCGTTCGTCAAAGCCGACAGGGTCGCTCATATGATAAGCGTGCTGGTTGACCACGATCCTGAAGCCGCCAGCCTGTCCGGGCCCGCGACCTACTACGATCTGGGCGACTCATACTGTACGAACCCCTTCTGGAGCAGTTGCCCGCACCGGATGGCCTGCATCGGCTGCGATTTTAACCTGCTGAAGGATAGCGCGCGCGGGCTGATACTGGAGAGTAAAGCATCCATCCGGCGTTACCTCGAAGAGGTCCCGCTCACTCCCGATGAGAGAGCCATACTGGAGCAGGATGCTGAAAAGGTTGAGCAGGCTCTTACAAGATTGGGCCCACAATCCTGACTGCTCAGATGCTTACAATGTCAGGTCTGAGGGTATCAGTGCAGAATCAGTACAGATAACTGAACGCCGTATTTGATATAAAGCTGATTATAACGGGCGTAATGCCGTAACTGATGGAGCAGCAGATGAGAAAACAGAAGCGATGTATGGGATACGTGGCGGTCGTGGTCGATGACTACGATCGTGCAATTGAGTACTACACCGATAAGCTGGGCTTTACCCTCATTGAAGACACGCCGCAGCCGGGTAAGCGCTGGGTCGTGGTGACGCCGGCCCCTGACAGCGACTGTGCTATTCTTCTTGCCCGCGCGTCGAACGACCGGCAGGAAGGCTTTATCGGCAATCAGTGCGGCGGACGGGTTTTTCTGTTCCTGCAGACCGACGACTTCTGGCGCGACTACAATGCTATGAAGGCAAAAGGCGTCCACTTCTTTCAGGAGCCACGGGAGGAAGAATACGGAATGGTTGTCGTATTTGAGGACATCTACGGCAATCGCTGGGACCTTTACCAGAACAGGCAGGCCTGAAATTCTTTCACAGCAGCGCCTCAGGTGTACGGGAAGCATTACAAGCGTAAACCCTGTCAGGTCTGGCCTGCAGAGAGCGCTTCTGAACAATATACCTCAGTGCAGCGGTCACTGCACTAAGGTCTCCCTCGGGTTAACCACACAGCGTCATGATATAAAATCCGGCCGCCGTCATGGCCAGCGAACCCAGCACGTGTATCAGCACCGAGGCGGCTGCCCAGGCATAGCTGCCGGACTGCAGCAGGGCAAAAACCTCAGCCGAGAACGTGGAGAAGGTCGTCATTCCGCCACACAGCCCGGTGGTAATGAGCAGCCGCCAGGCCGGATCGAGGCCGGGATGGCGCAGAAAATACGCCAGCGCCGCTCCGATGATAAACCCTCCCAGCAGGTTGACCAGCAGCGTCCCCGGCGGCAGGTCCGGAAAAAGCGCGTTCAGGCGCGCGCCCAGCTGCCAGCGGATAACACACCCTAAAGCACCGCCGGTGATGACAGCAAAAAGCTGATTCACGTTCACTCCTTTTATTTTTTTATATTCAGAACATAACGGGAAACGACCTGTGCGGCCGCATCCATCTGGTATACGGCCGGCACGCCGGTCGGGATATGCAACTGTGCCAAGCTGTCGTGTGGCATGCCGTCCAGGAAGGCGGCCAGGGCGCGCAGCGTGTTGCCGTGCGCCACGACCAGAACGGTACTTCCGCAGAGTATCTGCGGCATCACGGCGTGCTGCCAGTAGGGCATGACGCGACGCAGCGTCATTTCCAGGCTTTCCGTCGCAGGCAGGTCGGCCAGCGCAACGCGGCTGTAGCGCGGGTCCCGACGCAGCTGCGCCGGAGCCCCTGCGTCCGCGGGGGGAATGCCGCTGAAGCTTTTGCGCCAGAGCCGGACGGTCTCTGCACCCATCATCCGGGCAGCCGCTTCCTTGTTCAGCCCCTGCAGCGCACCGTAGTGCCGCTCGTTCAGCCGCCAGTGTTTGTCCACGGGCGTCCAGCTGCGGCCAAGACGGTCCAGCACCCGCCAGACCGTGTGAACACAGCGCGTCATCACCGAGGTGAAGACCCGATCGGGCAGCAGGCCCGCGTCCCGCAGCACGTCACCGGCCCGGTCAGCCTCCTGCCGCCCCCGGTCCGTCAGCGGCACGTCTGTCCATCCGGTAAAACGGTTTTCCCGGTTCCACTGGCTTTCGCCATGGCGCAGGAGAATCAGCGTTGAAGGTGCCAAAGACTGTGCTCCTGTGCCGGCCGCTGGCCGTCCGGTGGATCTGTTACGTGCGGCGCACAAACGCATGAAGCCCCGCATAGTGAGCGTCCTCACCCAGCGCCTGCTCAATGCGCATCAGCTGGTTGTACTTTTCCACGCGTTCGCCGCGGCACGGCGCACCGGTTTTCAGGTGTCCCGCGCGCAGGGCTACCGTGAGGTCGGCAAGAAATGTGTCCGTCGTTTCCCCACTGCGGTGGGACATGAACGCGCCCCACCCGTGCCGCTGGCAGAGCGCCACGGCGTCCAGCGTTTCGCTAAGCGAGCCTATCTGATTGAGTTTAATCAATGCGGCGCTGGCGAGGTTTTCGTCAATGCCGCGCTGGATGTACTTCACGTTGGTGACAAACAGGTCGTCACCAACCAGCTCGGCCCTGCCCGCAAGCTGCTGGTGCAGATGCTTCCAGCCCGACCAGTCATCTTCTGCCAGGCCGTCTTCCAGCAGAATGACGGGAAACTGGTCCATCAGCTCGCCGTAGTACGCCGTCATTTCCGCCGCGCTCAGCGCACAGCCCTCCGTGCGCAGATGATATTTTCCGTCTGCGAAAAACTCACTTGAGGCAGGGTCCATGCAGATGCTGATGTCTTCTCCGGGCCTGTACCCCGCCTTCTCAATGGCCTGCACGATAAACGCCAGCGGGTCGCGGTTCGACGATACGGCGGGCGCAAAACCGCCTTCGTCGCCGACTGCCGCGGACAGGTTCTTGTCCAGCAGGATCTGGCGCAGCGCCTGGTAGACCTCGCTGCCCTGACGCACGGCCTCGCGCAGCGTGGGTGCCCCGTGTGGCGCTATCATGAACTCCTGAAAGTCCGCGCCCTGACCGCGGGCGTGCACGCCGCCGTTGATAATGTTCATGCACGGTACGGGCAGCAGGTTCGCCTGCAGGCCCCCCAGGTAGCGCCAGAGCGGCTCGTGCGAGGCCTGTGCCGCCAGCCGGGCAACCGCCAGCGACACGCCCAGAATGGCATTGGCACCCAGCCGACTCTTGCTCTGCGTACCGTCCAGCGCCAGCATGATGTTATCCAGCTGACGCTGCTCGCGCACGTCCCTGCCGCGCAAGGCTTCGCAGATTTCCGTATTAACCGTCCTGACAGCATCCAGTACGCCTTTACCGCCAAAACGGTGTACGTCGCCGTCGCGGCGCTCAGCGGCCTCGCGCGAGCCGGTGCTGGCCCCGGAAGGCACCGAGGCCCGCGCCATCATTCCGTCCACGGTCCGGGCTTCGACTTCAACGGTGGGGTTGCCGCGAGAGTCAAGAATTTCACGGGCGGTCACGTTATCCAGTGTAAAGCGCATAGAGTTTCTCCCGGTTCAGTCATTCAGGTGAGTGATAAGCACATCCACCGTGAGGTGGTTAATGTATTCCGCCGAGCGGGACGTCAGCATTCCCATAAAGCGGTTTCGGTGCCCGGCAAGCACGAGGTCCACGCCCAGCTCAGCGATGCACTTCTCCACGTCCTCAAAGCGGCGCATGGTCACCAGCTCCCGCATGTCTACCGTCTCAGGCACGGAGGCCGCCAGCTCGCTCATAAACGCTTTGGATTTCAGCACCTCTTCCGACACGACGTCGTCCATCAGGCTGTCGGACACGTAGTTCATTTCCCGGTAGTCGTCGCTGATGTGGGCCAGGGTGATTTTCATGCCGAGCGGCTGCGCCAGCGCGACCGCCCGCTTCAGCAGGAGGGTGCCGTCGTCTTTATCGTTCACAAGTATCAATGCATGGGTGTAGCAGGTCATAATGAACTCCCGTTCTGGTTGAGGCGGGACTCAAGCCACGGCAGAAGCTGTTTTTTGCGGCTGAGCATACCCGGTACGGAGCAGGAGGCCGCGTTAACGCTCTCCCGCCCGGCGAAATAAAGCGTTGAAAACCCGGCCCGGATGTCGGTCAGCATCAGCACCGCCAAACCAGCACCCGACTGGTCTGCCAGATACGCCAGGGCAGCGAGCAGGTCGTCCATCACGGTGGCAACCTGTGACGGGGAGCTGACCTCAATCTGGGCGATGCGCACGTCAGTGCCGGCAATGACGAAGGCCTTGAGGTCCCTGTCCAGCAGCAGCTGTGCGCTGAGGCCGCTGACGTCAGTTTTTGCCGTAAGGAGGTCACGGGCGAAGGCTCTGCGGTTTACGCCGGACAGTACGCCCAGCTCGGTAGCCGAACGGATATCGTCTTCGGTCGTGGTGGGCGAGCGAAGATTCACGGTGTCGCTCAGGAGTGCACCCAGCAGAAGAATGGCAAGCGTCGGGGGCAGCGTGCGTCGCGCTTCAGCGTTCATAAGCAGCCACAGCAGCGTGGCGCTGCTGCCAAGCGGGCGTATGTGTACCTCCGGCGGCAGTTGCGTTATCAGTCCGCCCAGCCGGTGGTGGTCAGTGATCCCCACGATGTTGCTCCGGAGCAGGTCGTCAGGTCCCTGCGCCGGCTCGGTGAAATCGACCAGCCAGACCCGTTCATCCTGTAGCGGAATATCAAGCCGTGGCGGCAGCGTGAGTCCGGCGGTGTCAAAGATAAAATGGGTTTCGCGGTTAGCTTCGCCAAGACGCCATGCGCGGGCGTCCATGCCGCGCCCGGTCAGCCAGTGCGCGGTGACGAAGGCCGTGCAGATGGCGTCGCTGTCAGGATTGATGTGGCCAAAAACGTGTATCACAGGTCTCTCCCCGAAGAGGGAAGTACGCAGGCCGGGAAGAAAGTAAGGACGGCCTGACGCACCTCCTGAAAATCAAGAGTCGCATCAGGCGTCATCAGCTCCGGAACGGAGCGGTTGGGAAAGGTGGAACGCCATCACCTTGTCATATGAGTATAGAGCCGGTTGCAAAACCTGTCAGTATTATTCTGCTGGCGCCCTCAGCCTGCCAGCGCAGCCCGTGCCTCGCAGAGTACCCGGCGAATGTTTTCCGTCACCGCCGGACTCGTGCAGAGCGAAAGCGGACTGGGGTGCGGCATCGTCAACACGGGGACGCCGGGGTACAGATGATTGACCGTCCCGCGGGCCTGAGCCGCTACGGCACCGGCCAGCACCACCACGCGCAGCGCGGGCAGATACGCCAGCACGTCCTCAAGCAAGGCGCAGCCTCTGCGGATGTCCGCCGCTGACGGCCGTTTCTGCAGCCCGTGACTGACCCAGGGCACCGTATTCCACAGCACGCTGTCCTGACGCGAAATACCGGCTTCCGCCAGAAACCGCCCAAGGTTCTGCTGGGCCGGCCCCGGGTTATCACGCGACACAAACCGCGGTGACGGGCTGCTGCGCGCCGGCGACTGCAGCAGGACGAGCAGTCCGGCCCTAACCCCGCCGTCAGCCGGATCAAACCACGGCAGTTCTGCACCGGCCTGACGCTGGCCGCTGACCCAGCGATTCAGCGCGGCCACATGCGGCGCGGTGACTGCCGCGAGGCATTCCTCGCGTAAAAACGAGTCCTGCATCGATGTGCTGGTTTCACTCACGGCTTCCGATCCAGGCCTGCCAGACAGGGAGAAACAAACAGTTTACCGCTCCATGCCCCACGCACTGTTTTCACCGCGACAAGCAGCCACATGGCCGCCAGTATGACGACAAGAAGCGCACCGAAGCCTTTAAAGAATGCGAGGTCAATCAGGGTAGACAGCTTGAGCGTGGCCACGGTGTACACGCCCAGCGGGAAGGTAAAGCCCCACCATCCAAGGTTGAACGGGATGCCTTCACGGAAGTATCGCACGGTTATCAGCGTGGCCAGCAGCATCCACCACAGGCCGCAGCCCCAGAAGAGAATGCCGGCAACGAACCCCACGCCCTGCGCGATGTGACCGATTTCCGGCATGCCCGCCGCGGCAAACACCCCGGGCGCATCTCCGCCGATGACCAGCATGCCGAGCGAGCCGGTGCCAATCGGACCCAGCGCCAGCCAGCTTGAGGCCGCCATGCTTTCGTGCGGTAGCTTGTGCAGCGCCATACGCAGCAGCAGAATGGCGAGGATGCTCAGCGCCACCGGCACGGAGTACGCCCACAGCACGTAGCTGGTAATAATGATGCCGAGCTGCGCGTGTGGGGCAGCAATGTGCGGCGCCAGCAGGCCGCCGCTGACCGCCGCGACCTCGGCTGCCACGACCGGCAGTAACCAGACGGCAGTCATCTGGTCAATACTGTGCTGCTGCCGGGTAAACATCATGTAGGGAATGCACACGCCGCACAGCAGCGACATCGCCACGTCCAGCCACCACAGGGCGTGTGCCACCTGAATAACGTCTGCGCCCCAGCGCGGAAGACCGAACGCCAGCAGGCCATTGATGATGGTCGCCATGCCCATCGGGATGGTGCCGAAGAACATGGACACGGTTGAATGGCCGAAAATGCGCTTTGCCTCTCCGAAGTACATCACCCAGCGGGCCAGATACATCACGGCAAAGACGCTGAACAGGAGGATGTTAAACATCCAGAGCCCCTCGGCGACAAGGCGCAATCCCGGAACCTGCCAGGGGAACTGCGCCAGAGACAGCGACAGGATGCCGGTCCCCATGGTCGCGGCGAACCAGTTAGGCGTGAACTGTCGTATGGCCTCTTTCGGGCTGCTCAGCGCGCTCAGCGGACGCGCACCGTTATGCAGGGTGAATATTTTATCGTTCATGCCGGAATCTCCTGAGTAGACAGAAAGATTATAGGCATGTCAGAGTAAATCTTTAAAACAGGTTATTTAGCTAAAATAAATCTATAAAAGTGATTAACCACCCCACTTTGCGAAGGATCGTCACTGCGCTGGAGTAAGGGAGGTTTCGCGTCAGGTCTGCGGCGGGCTTTTAATCGTGGCCATGACACGGTTCTTTTTCAGGTCAACCACCGCAATGCTGAGGTCTTTATTCAGCACCCACGCGCGGGTACCGTCCTTGTTGAAGACAATCGCCTGACGGGGCGCATCCAGTCCGGTGACGGTGGACACCACCTTACCGGCGGCGGTATCAATAACGGAGAGGCTGTTGTCGCCAAGGTTGCCGCTGTAAACATAGCGGTTATCCGGCGTCAGCGCGGCACCGTAAGGGTCCTGACCCACGGGAATGGTTGCCGTAATGACGTGCTTTTGCGTGTCAACCACGGCGATTGTGTTGCTGCCGCTGTTAGCCGCGTACAGTGTGCGGCCGTCTGCGCTGACAGAAATGGCGCGCAGCTTGCTGAAGCCGGTTATCTCGCCGCGAATGTCGCCCGTCACGGCATCAACCAGGGTAATTTTATCGCCCTTAAAGTTGGTGACGTAGACGGTTTTGCCGTCCGGGCTGATTTTAATGCCCTGACGGGGCTGGGCAAAACCCGTCACAACTGCAATGGGCCGGTCATGTGTAAGGTCATACACCGAGAGCGTGCTGGCGGCCTCGTTATTCACATACAGTCGCTGACCGTCACGACTTATGGCCGTGCCGAATGCCCCGGGCCCCAGCGGCAGCGTGGCCGCCACGTCAAGCGTCCCGGTGCTGATTTTTTTGACTACGCCGAGACTGCTGTCAGAAAGAAATATGGCCTTACCGTCCGGAGAGAAAAGTGCATTACGGGGGGTGACGTAGCCCTTCATCACCTTTCTGACTTTCCCGGCAGCCAGATCATAGACCACCACGTCTGAGCGCTCACTGTAGGACGCCACCGCCGTTTTTTCATCGGGACTGACAGCAAGGGAATTGTTGTGGATATCGCCGTCAAACGTCCAGCGCGCTTCTGCAGCACCTGCGATGGTACTTATGAGGAGAAATGCCACCGCGGTCAGTCCCGGGATTCTGTAATTTTTTATCATTATTTCTTCCTGCATAAAGTGAAAGATAAAAGCGCATTGCCCGATTGAGGGCTTCAGAATAAGCGTGGCAGATTAAATCCCGGCGGGGAAATCGATTTTCCGGCTATGTCTTACCACCCGTCAACTTTCCTCCCTGCCAGTAAGCATACCGAAGTGGTTCAAGGCTGAATAATTCCTGTTCAGAAAATAAACTTCAGAGGAATGGTAACTTATTTTTTTGTTTAAATTGCATTCCACATAAACCACTCGATGTCTCAGCGTGTAATGACCGCTCTTGAAGAAATCACACCAAGGGTTGAGCAATACAGCATTGATGAAATGTTTCTGGATCTAACCGGCATAGACGGATGCGAAAGCTTTGAGAATTTCGGCCGACGTCTGCGTAGCCACGTACTTGATACTACGGGACTCACCGTAGGCGTGGGTATGGGGCCCACAAAAACACTGGCTAAATCGGCTCAATGGGCAAGCAAAGAGTGGAAACAATTCCGCGGGGTACTGGCGCTAACGCCCAGCAATCCGCAGCGCACCACTACACTTTTGGAAAATCAGCCTGTCGAGGAGATTTGGGGGGTTGGCCGGCGAATTGCTAAAAGACTTAATCTGCTGGGAAATGAAACCGCGCTCCATCTCTCACGCGCTCATCCTAGATTCATCCGTGACAACTTCAGCGTTGTTTTGGAGCGTACTGTGCGAGAGCTTAACGGCGAATCTTGCATACCCTTGGAAGAGCTTCCTTCAGCCAAGCAGCAAATCGTTTGTAGTCGTAGCTTCGGTGAACGCATCACAACGAAGTTTGCCATGCAGCAAGCACTTTGTCAGTACGCGACACGTGCAGCAGAAAAATTGCGCGGTGAACGTCAATACTGTCGCCATGTCAGCATGTTCATTCAAACGTCACCTCATGCACACAATGAGATCTACTATGGCAACACTGCAGGTATGAAGCTTTCGCTTCCTACGCAAGATACTAGAGAGATCATTGATGTTGTGATGAAGTCCCTTGATCAAATCTGGCTTGAAGGAAAAAGGTATATGAAGGCTGGCGTCATGCTCGATGATTTTACGCCAAATGGAGTGAGCCAGTTAAATCTGTTCGATGAAAATCAACCTTGGCCCAACAGCGAAAAGCTCATGAAGGTTTTAGATGGTATAAACCAGTCCGGACTTGGCAATGTGTGGTTTGCTGGTCAGGGGGTTAATACAGAGTGGAAAATGAAACGTGAATTGTTGAGTAACGCCTGGACTACCAACTGGAACGAGATCCCTATAGCCAGAGTGTATTAAAGCCTGACCGCACGCTTTAGGATGAGATGCCCATTCAAGCGTAAATATCTGTTCTTCAGTTTAGGGTGACCTCCGCACTAGCAGATAATAATAAAGATTATTCACACTCCTGAAGAACCCTATGAGGCGGAGGGATGTTCATTGCATCAAACATATGATGATAATCATTTTCACTGAGCCTTAAACAGTACACCCAACCTCTTTCTAGTTTCCAGGAATAAAGGGAAAATGAAAATGTCGTTAAAATGGGTTAACGCAACAAATTACATACCTGCAGTGCTTCCCATATAAGAATTACTTCATCACGAAATATTGGCCTGGAATGATACTCATCTTCCAAACCTATTCAATCTGATTAAAATTGTAAGAACGCTGAATGTCGGCGGGGCATTTTTGTAAACAGCTTCCTGAACTACCTAATGCTTTTGATTGGTTTCGACACCAGTTAGTGCTTTCAACTCCCATCGTAGCGCCATAAAACACAGAATCGCATCTGAGATAGTTATGTTCTACGTCTACGCTTATTCCCAATAGCTGATAGATGTTTTGAGGATAGCATCATGTTTCTGAATGGAATTAACACCAGACCTGGCATTGGGAGTGGTTATCGTTATACGCTGGTGTGCTAATGTGCATTTACCAAACTCATTCCACTCTTGGCACGTGGTCACTGTCTTCTCTATGGTAAAATAGGTCGCTGTAGAAGTTAAACTGAGCTCTCTACCTGTTTGATCATAGGAATAGATGTCCAATACTGATGCTGAGCGTTTCTGAAGAAGTCGCCCTCTGGCATCATATTCATAGACTGTTTTAGCATTATCTGAACGAAGATTACTTCTTCTATCCGTGATAAGTAACCGTTCAGACGCATCGAAACGGTAAGATGTATTCGCTACTCCAATTTGTTTTAGATTTCCTGTCATTGCCTCAAATCTTTCGCCTGACTTACTTATGACTCCATTTTTCCCTAATAAGACCACACCTTCAACTTGCTGACTAAAGAGTTCGGTTCTCTTTTTTGAGTCTTTATCAGTCATGGCATTATCAAACTGCAAATTTGTTTTCCATCCATACTCTTTTTTGTTGATTTCTGCAGAGTAGGTCGCAGTTAAAACTCGACTTCCCGTTTGGTAGTTCTTTTCATTAGCGAAATCCGCTTTTATCAATTCTCCGCAACGGCTGAAGATAGCTGAAACTGAACTGTGGATGAAGCCATCACGGCTTTCGATGGTTATTTCTATTGCTTTAGGAGTGTCAGCTGAAGGCTGCTCATCAAACAGAATGAAATTATTCATCTTGTTATTTTGAACTTGCTGAGGTGAACACTCTGCGCTGCTCGCATCAAAAGCGAAGAGTGAAAGAAGAGAAAGTAGAGCTGAAGCCTTTATAATTGCCATGAATCCATCCTGAACATTCCATTTGATAGAGCATTGTATTTATAAATTCACTATTGCCAAGATTGGTTATAGCCCGTAGAGGGAGAATCAAAATAGGAAAAAAACCACGTTCTATTTACCGCCATGCAATTTTACAAGCGATTACAGTGATAACGCTGAATGTACATCATTTAGCTGATAGACATTTAAGAAATCATATCCAAGGGTTTGAAAAGATAACAAGGTACATCTTCGCCTCAACGGGCTGGGGAAACACAAGAGCTCAAGGGAATTTCAATCTGAAATTAAAAGCAAAAAATCTTATTTTTCATAAGATTAACATTGAAATTAGCACGGGTAATTTTTCGGTTTTTCATTACGTAGTCGGAGTTAAAAGAAGAGGGGAGGGTGCAGCAAATCGCATCACCATTGACTTAATGGGGTTAGCTTATAGAAGAAAGAAGGCCGCTGATCGAGTAAAGATGAGCGGGATCAACATCTCATGTTCAGTACAACTTTTTAAAGAATATCGCTAAATATTGCACACAGCATCATAAGCTGTACACTGGCTGCAAAAGTTACCAACGGAGCGGAGTAATGAAAAGTAATTACGGTGGGGTAGACGTAACAGCGCGTAGGGCAAATGCCATGCTTCGCAGCATGAGTGATGACATCACTGATAGACGTAATGAATACGGTCTCGATCAGTATTACCAGACATTTACGCGAAATTCTGTAGCTAACCTACCTAAGCTTAGCCGACGCGCTGTTGAGCAAGCAGTAGAAGAAATGGAATCTAAAGGACATGTGTTTGGCAAAAAGGAAGCCGGTAATGCCAAGCACTATGCATTAACCATCCAGGATGTGGTTGATATTTACGCTCATCGCAAAGTGCCAAAGTATCGCGATATTCATGCAGGTGAAGGTCCGTTTGTGGTGTTCGTGGTAAACCTTAAAGGTGGCGTATCAAAAACAGTCACCACGGTCACCCTTGCTCATGGCCTGCGTGTTCACCCAGACCTATTACAATATGACTTGCGTACGCTGGTGATTGACCTCGATCCTCAGGCATCCAGCACCATGTTCCTTAATCATACGAACAGTATTGGCTCAATCGTCGAGACAGCAGCTCAGGCTATGTTGAACGATCTGGATGCTGAGCAAATCAAAGAAGACATCATCAAGCCGACCATCATTCCCGGCGTGGATATCATCCCAGCTTCGATTGATGATGGCTTTATTGCCAGCCAATGGAATGACCTCGTTAATCAGCATTTACCGGGGGTTCTTCCCTCTGATGTGTTGCGCCGGAATATTATTGATCGTGTTGGCCAGGACTATGACTTCATCTTTATAGATACGGGTCCGCATCTGGATGCCTTCATGCTCAACGCCATTGCCGCCAGCGATTTACTGTTGACTCCTACGCCGCCGGCACAGGTAGATTTTCACTCCACGCTGAAGTATTTGACGCGCCTGCCCGAGATGCTTGAGCAGCTGGAGGAAGAGGGCATCACTCCCCGCATCAAAGGTAATATCGGTTTTATGTCGAAAATGACGTCTAAGCGGGATCATGAAATGACGCATGGTCTGGCTCGTGATGTGTTTACGTCCTACATCCTCGATGCCTCACTACCGCGACTTGATGGCTTTGAACGTTGCGGTGAGAGTTTCGACACCATTGTCAGCGCAGATCCTCACTCTTATCCGGGTAGTGCTGAAGCCCTTAAGAATGCGAAACGCGAAGCTGAGCGTTTTACGCAAGCAGTATTTAAGCGAATTGAGTTTGTAAGAGGTATTAAGTGAAAAAAGAAATGGTAAAACTTGGCCGTCAATTCGGTAAAACAGGCTTCTCTAAAACGCTAAATGAAATCGATGGCGAGCGCGTTTTCACTTTAAAATCAGGTGCAGAAGCAAGCTTTACCCTTACAAGGGTGCTTCATGATGATATAGAGTCAAACACCTATGTCGATGCAGCGATAAACGGTCGTGACCAAGCGTTTCTGACCCCGGAATCAGTTAGTGATATCGCGCGAACGATTAAGTTACAGCAGTTCTTCCCGGCAATTGGCCGCGAAATGGATGGGCGAATTGAGGTTCTGGATGGTTCACGCCGACGTGCAGCCTGCATCTTTAATGGCACATCGTTTGAAGTGTTGGTTACACGCGACGAAATTAGCCTTGCAGATGCGCGTCAACTTGCCATCGACATCCAGACAGCAAAGGAGCATACACTTCGTGAGCTTGGAAAGCGTCTTCAGTTGATGTACCCGGATGATATGAATAAGTCTGACATTGCTGAAGCTGAAGGGTTGTCAGCAGCCAAAGTCACTAGAGCATATCAAGCCGCAGCTGTACCAGGCGAAATGATCGCCGTCTTTCCTTCAGTTAGTGACTTGTCCATCAACGATTATCAGACATTACTGGATATTGCTGACAAAGCTGAGGCCCAGCATATAACCATCCAACAACTCACTTCAGCTGTGCAAGAACGCATAGATAATGATGTCTCTTATGCTCCTGAAGATCCGAGTGTAAAAGCGAAAATAATTGCATATTTCCGTGCAGAAAATGCTGAGGTGAAAAACAAGCGCGGTCCCAAGCAAGTCGTCACGGAAAAAATAGCTGACTTTAAGGACAAGAAACAGTTCGCCCGCAAGAAAACCGACAGCGAAAAAAGATTGGTAACATATGAGTTTTCACGCCTCCCTGCGACCTATCAAGCAGAGCTAGATGCTGCAGTTAAAGCTGTAATAGCACGCATGCAATCGGAAGGTGATAGCTAACATGCATCCAAAGAGGCAAAGCTTTATGACTGAAGCTGTGCCTCTTTCAAACTTAATCAAAAAAATGCCCCTCCAAGAAACACCCTAAAATATTGTTATACCTACCAAAAACAAAAATATTTCACATTGAAATTCCCACTGTTTTCATCCGAAATAATCTAATAAACAAGACCAGATTTATAAGAAAATGATATCGGGAAAGAGGAGGGAGTGACCTTAGGTGTACCTTAAAACCGGTGCTTAACGACCAGCTCCCAAACTTTGAGTCCGTATTCATTTAGCTATGTCGATTGGCCTTTCATGATTCACATTGTACATGCCGCTGGACATTCAGTTTGAATCTGGCAATTCAGCGCTGCATACGGATGGTTCTCGTTATAATCCTGCCGTCACTCATCAATCGTATTCTTACCGTAAGCATTCTCGCTGATAACTTTGCTCATTAGGCCTTCCTCTCAAAATCTTCCATTTGAACTCACCTTAGAACCGTTCTGTTTCTGCTGACCCTGCTTGATCAGCCTTAGTTACACATCATTTTCAGAAAACCAGGCAGGTGAATGTCGGCCCCTGAGCAGTTCTTATCGTCACCAGATAGCCAGGTAACAGCACGATACTGTCCAGAATATATGTGACCTGAACATCTGAAATCCTTTAAGCAACTGTGTTAGTAAGGCTCGCCTCTGTGTAATCATCTACACAGAGCACGCAATTAATACGGCAACAGCTGACGAGTGCGTCCAAGATGATATTCATCAACCTAGCTAGGTTAGGTGCATCCGTACAATAGAGTTGAAGCCACTCAGTCACCGGCCCATTACGGTGCAACCTTCTCTTCTTGTTAAGGGCACAAAAATAATAATTGCGTTAACTCCCTTGTGCGTGACCCATAGCTCTTAACACATCAAAAGCCACCAGTTACAGCAAAGACCAAAGCGCCGGCATTGAAAATTTAGTTCATTGATGCGCCTTTTTACTCACGTACAAGGAGTTGGACGCTGATACTTATAGAGGCAGTTGTACATGGACAAACCTATGAGCCTGAAGGCAATTCACTGCGACAGGCCGGTCATACATATAAACTTCACGGCTTCCCGCTATTTATCTATCGTCAGTGCTTTTGGACCAGATTCATCTGAAATGCCTCAATAGCCAGTATGGCTTCGGAAAGCAGATTCATGAGTCGGGCGTTGGTTTCCTCAAGTGACTTAACCTGCTTCACTTGAGATATTTCGATGCCGCCAAACTTCTTACGCAAGATAAAGAGGGTGGTTCTGAAATGGCGTGCTTACGGGCAAAAATCCCGGCTTCGGCTGTGTAGAAAATAGTGATGATCTGTTCGCGGGAAAAACGTCAATTCATGTGGTTGTCCTCCCATTGCTGATGTCGGCATGACTAACACAGGGAGGTATTCATCAAAGTGCAGTAGGTCATGCATAACAAAGCCGATACGAATGACATAAGTTATTTGATGCGGTGAAATAAAATCGTTCGATTCAGGACTAAGAGTGGATAGCCTTGTTGGGGTGGGTGAAGATATCGAGAAAAAAGCTTAATGTTAATTAAAACACAATTTTGCCATATTTCTTGTGCTGGATTTATATTTCTCGGTAAGAACCCATTAAAAACAATCGTTTATTAGCACTGACGTCGCTACGTGAATTTTAGTGGATTCGCTGCAGCAATCCATTGCAAAATTCTCCAGAACGCGTCACAAATTAGTGTCTAAAATTGCCCCTAAGCATCAATTTTTCATTTTAAGGTGTAACCACATTTCAGGTTATGCTCAGTGCTACGGTCAACTTGAATTAACCGGTTCCCAGGCACAGCGTTCATTTAACCATTTAAGGTTGCAAGGTTACATCGCACCAAGAACATATGATGTGGAATGGCTTCGAATCAGGGGGGTAGTAAAATCCCTGAGGTTTAAACAATGAGGATGGCAGGGAAGGCCATTAATGCTTCGTTAGAATTTTAAAATCACGGTTCTGTTGAGCATGGCTATTATTCGCCAGCTAGCACTAGATCGTGATGATTAGACCAAAGCCTCGGGAAATGGCCTCAAGATTATATAGCGTTCACGAGGTTTAGCGCCTTAGTCTGATTCAAATTAAAGACCCTCTCCTCGCTTATTATCCAACAGACATTTTAGTTGTTTGTTCTCTAATGGCATCATTTAACTAACTCAGATATGGAACTTTTGGGGAAAATTCGTTTGTTTTAATGACTTTGGAAAATAGTTTCAAGTTGCCTATTACTGTTGTTGGGCGAAACAGCTGATGCTTAAAGCCAGCAAACAGTTGTGTTGCTGAGCAAATGAAATTTCTGGAGGTGTAAATGAGTGTCCCATATTATTATTTAAAAGCTTTCCAACCCACTAATAAAGAATCGTATTATACTTTTTTAAACACTTGCATCAGTGAGTTAGTCATTACTACCCCTTGTCCTAACAGGTCTTAGTCATTACACAGTTTCTGTTTCAACAGCCCTCTCACTAAGCCATTCTCTCAACAAATCCTGCTTCTACTATTTTGAAGATTTCACTCGATGTTTATTGGATTTCTCGATTAATGGCCGCTGATCTGATCGATGGGTAGCTTATTATCTATACAAGCGATCAATTAATAATGAAATTAAACATGGAATTGAGGAGAAATGAGAGGGCACCGAACACTATCAATGTCGCCACTTTTTACTGCTAACAGGGAATGTGAATGACTAGATGAGGTAGATTCTGTTAAAATCGGAAAGTGTATGTCATGGGTAATCTCACTCCAAATGACTACTTTAGCGAGTAAGTTACTCACTACAGCGGTCTTTAGCGTTGCACGAGCTACTTACACCTAAGCAAATCCACATCAATTCATTGAAACGAAGACTAATGGGGATACTCATTACAATAGTCATCTTCTCTCTATAGCAGTCATCATGAGTCGCTGTAGATAGTTAACATCGCGTTTATGAACCAGAAGGCAGGCATCATTAGGTTATGCGAACTCTGTTTGAAGTAGTGTTTAGTACAAGCTCAGTAGAAAATCCTCAATTATTACAGGCACAAGCCACGGTATTCCTCGTATGTTCTCACTGTAACAATGCGATGACCAGTCATAAGTGAAGCCTTCTTACCCTTTGAGACGTATGACTGGATATAGCTTACAAGCTTATAGAGTTCCTATATTTATCCCCATTATCCACAGGTCAGATCCAATAACTTGATCCTAATATGATCCCATTGAGATCCTAAACAGATCCCGACAACGCCACAGGCCTTGCTATTAGTGGGCTAAACGCCTGTCGATGACTGCTGTAGCGAGTGTAATGACCAATATAAAGAGCATCTTGACTGCTATAGTGAGAACAGATGACCAATATAGAGAGAACATCATGACTGCTATAGTGAGTAAGGGGCTGATTTGCTTGTTAATAAGCCATTTAGTTGAAATTATGGTCAAACACCTGCTGCTCTAAGGTTCGGTAAAACCACTACATTTTATGGGCTCTTAGTTTTAAATAGTTACGCACCGAAAACAGCACGCAATATGGGCAATCTAATGGTTTTAAAGTTATCAACTGACTAGATCTAATAACAGATCATAATAAGACCCTATATGTTCCTAAAAAATCCCAAACCACGCTCAAGCCTTGATATACGTGGGTTTATAAAGGATCGTTGACTGCTGTAGCGAGTAGTAAGACCGCTGTAGAGAGTAATTAAACCGCTATAGTGAGTAGAATAACCGCTGTAGTGAGTGCTAGTATCCACTGTAACGAGTAACAGCGATTATCGCTTGTTCATATCACGGATTTTCAAATGCCGAAAAAAGAACAAGAAATCAACCTGATAGCTGAAGCATTCAGTGAAACGGACAAACGAACAGGTGAAGTTATTCACCTAACGCCCAACAGTAACAATACTGTTCAGCCAGTTGCGTTAATGAGGCTGGGTCTATTTGTCCCAACACTGAAATCCACTGCTAATGGTCGTAAGAATCAGATGTCCTCCATGGACGTAACTAATGAGCTTAGACAGCTCTCGATCGTAAAGGCTGAAGGTTATGAAAATATCAAGATCACTGGCGCACGCCTTGATATGGATAACGACTTTAAAGCATGGGTCGGGATCATTCATGCCTTTGCGAAATACAAAGTGCTGGGAGACAGCGTAACGCTCCCCTTTGTTGATTTCGCCAAACTCTGTGGCATTCCCTCATTGCGCTCGTCTGCGAAGCTTAGAACGCGTCTGGAGGCCTCTCTGACGCGTATTGCGACTAATACCATCCACTTTGCTAACAAAGAGGGTGAGTATTACGTCACGCATCTGGTTCAGTCAGCTAAATACAGTGTAAAAAATGACACCGTGACATTGCAGGCTGATCCTAAGATCTTCGAACTCTATCAGTTTGATCGCAAGGTCTTGCTTCAGCTACGCGCCATCAACGAATTAGCGCGTAAAGAGTCTGCTCAGGCGCTCTACACCTTCATTGAGAGTTTACCTCCGGATCCTGCTCCGGTGTCCATGCAGCGCCTTCAGGCGCGCTTAAATTTGACCTCACGACCTAATACCCAATATGCCACTGTCAGAAGGGCGATGGAGCAGTTGAAAGAGATTGGGTATCTCGATTACACAGAGTTCAAACGAGGTTCGACGATCTACTTCTCGATCCACTATCGGCAACCTAAGCTAAGGCCTGCAAATATTCCAATCAGTCTTCCTGAACTAGAAGACGATGAACTAGAGAGTGACGTTGAAATTGCTCCGGCTAAGAAGCCATTGAAGCAGAGAGCCACTCCTAAAGCCAAGAAGGAAGCTGCCGGCAAGATGGTCATGTTGTCAGAAGAAGAGCTGGCTATGCTGGAAACCATCAGGAAGAGCAAGAAGAAATGACGTCGAAAACTGACAGAAGAGGGCACTAAACTAGGAGTGCCTTTTTTATATTCTGAATAACTGTGACTGCTGTAGTGAGAAGCCTACTCGCTATAGTGGTCTCTACTTCCCGCATAATTGTGACTGTCATCACACTCACCACAGCGGTCATTTAATCCAATTGTCGTGAATTAAAACTAAATTCATCTCTCTATAGCAGTCTTTTATCTCCCATCCACACTAACCACTATAGAGAGAAAACGCCGATAAATGTCTGGTTAAGCATGACTGCTGTAGCGAGTAGTCATAACGGCATAAGGTTAACTTTTTACTGAGCGCCCTGGTGACCACTAACCTTACAGTCCTTGCTACAAGGCGTGTTAGTAAGCACTAACCGTGTGTGTTCCCGTTAGTCTCTAACCGCTAACGTACAGCCAAATATTTAGCGTCGAGTCTTTATACTCTACTGATACTCTTTACAGCGGTCACCACCTCTACTCGCTACAGCAGTCATCATAGATCTAAGATCCAACTACTCACTACAGCGGTTAAGGCTCATTAATCCTCACAGAAGGAACATATTCCCATGACCATTAAAAGCGCGGTCCATTCAACATTAACTATCAACAGCGATTTTGATGAGCAGCTAGTGAATTTGTATAGAGGGTAACAGTGTCACTTTGCTTGAACCTCGTTCAGGCTTTCTGTCACAAAGATCCTTATCAAACACTGTCTATCTGGAAACCAGGATGAGGCAATGTGTTTGAGTTAACACCTCGTCACCAGAACGGCAAAAGAACAATGAGAACAGATTGAACAAAAATGAGAATTGGATCAATAAGTCATTTAAGCGTCGCCCTCAACGGTTATTTTTATTCAGCACCATCGTGCTCATTCAGAGTAACAATGCTCAGCAGCAGGAAACGTTTTGGTTTTAACCGCAGCAACATAGCTCTGAATAGCATGCTGAATGCTGTCATGGCCGGCGGCGCAAATCGTGGGTCATATTTCCTGCGCTGACCACGAAGAGAACGTCATACTTTTCACTGAGCCAGTCCAGCATCCGGGTCCTGGGGTGATACGGTGGTCAGTTCGGTGGGGACAAGTCAAGAAGATTAAATCTTCCCTCTGCGGATCCGTTCCGGATCGGTTTTCCGGCTTTTTCCCGTATACGGAGAATAACCTGGACGGCGCGAATTAAACAGCGGGGCGCCCGCGCGCGTTTCGGGCCCAGATCGGCGC
>NZ_CP155067.1:0-729466 GCF_039621635.1 Pantoea sp. BRR-3P | reverse complement strand
TGCGGAAGCGCTGCATCTGCCTTTTGTCTCTGTGGCCTGCGCCTTACCGGTTAATCGCGAAGCAGGCATTCCCCTCGCGGTGATGCCTTTCCGTTTTGCACAGAATGAGAAAGCCTTA
Organism: Pantoea sp. BRR-3P; assembly: GCF_039621635.1. Classification (NCBI taxonomy): domain Bacteria; kingdom Pseudomonadati; phylum Pseudomonadota; class Gammaproteobacteria; order Enterobacterales; family Erwiniaceae; genus Pantoea; species Pantoea sp. BRR-3P. The sequence goes on along the minus strand of NZ_CP155067.1, from coordinate 729,348 downwards.
AAGCGTTTTCAGGCTAGCAGCGATATCTACGATCGCATCATGCATCGCCATGGCGAGGTCATTCTCAAACATGCCCGAGCGTTTGGCTTAACGGAACGGCGCGGTTTGCATCAATGTCTTTCGCCGCTGGCGCAAATCAGCCAGATGGTGCCTGCCTTTGATTTTCCACGTCAGCAGTTGCCGGACTGCTATCACGCCGTTGGGCCCTTACGCGAGCCGGTGTCAGTTGCACCGCTCAACGCGCCCTGGCCAGCGCTGCGTCAGCCGGTGGTATTCGCCTCGCTCGGAACGCTACAAGGTCATCGCTTTCGCCTGTTTTTGCATCTGGCGCAGGCGTGCCGAAATCTGCGATTGTCATTAGTCATCGCACATTGCGGTGGTTTAAACATGCAGCAAACGCATCAACTTGAACTGGCCGGTGCTGCCTGGGTGACGGATTTTGTCGATCAACGCGCAGCGTTGCAGCACGCGCAGCTGTTTATTACTCATGCTGGATTAAACAGCGCGCTGGAAGCGCTGGCGTGCGGCACTCCGATGCTGGCACTGCCGATTGCTTTTGATCAGCCCGGCGTAGCGGCGCGGATTGAGTGGCACGGCGTTGGGTGCCGCGCATCGCGTTTCAGCGGAGTACATCGACTGGAACGGCATCTGCAAAAAGTGCTGGCAGACGGCAGTTATACGTTACGTATGTCAGCGATTCAGGCGCAGTTGCAGCGCGCAGGCGGCTGCCAGCGTGCAGCAGAGATCGTTGAACAAGCGCTTTGCCAGCAGCACGTTGTGCTCGCGGAGGCAACCTAATGCAGATGCAATACGATGTGATTTTGGTGGGAGCCGGATTGGCGAACGGCCTGATCGCGCTACGCCTGCGTCAGCTGCAACCCGAACTAAAATGCTTGCTGCTGGAGAGTCACGCACATCCGGCGGGGAATCATACCTGGTCCTTTCATCACAGCGATCTCACCGCTGAACAGTTGAGTTGGCTCGAACCGCTGATTTCGGTACGTTGGTCAGGTTATCAAGTGCGCTTCCCTGCGCTGCGTCGCACATTGAATGGGGCTTATGGTTCGATCTTCTCAGACGATTTTGCCCACAAGCTCGCTAGTGTAATGGGCGACGATCTATGGTGTAACGCGCCCGTCAGCCAGATGAGCCCTACGCAGGTGACGCTGGAAGATGGCCGCGAACTTCATGCGCAAGTTGTTATCGATGGCCGGGGATTGCAGCCTACACCGCACTTACAGCTCGGTTATCAGGTCTTTCTTGGCCAGGAGTGGCAGCTGGCGCAGCCGCACGGTTTACGACAACCGATACTGATGGATGCGACCGTCGATCAGCACGAAGGCTATCGTTTTGTTTACACGCTGCCGCTCAGCGCCGATCGCCTGCTCATTGAAGACACCTACTACGTCAATCAACCTACGCTGGCTGAAAACGCGACACGCCAACATATCGGCGACTATGCGCAGCAGCAAGGCTGGATGCTCAGCAGGCTGCTGCGTGAAGAGCATGGCGTATTACCCATCACATTAAGCGGCGATGTCGATCGATTCTGGCAGCAGCAGCGCGGCCAGCCCAGCAGCGGCCTGCGCGCCGGACTGTTTCACGCCACCACCGGTTATTCGTTGCCCTCCGCCGTAGCGCTGGCGGAGTTAATAGCAACCTTGTTGCCTACCGCGGCCGGCACTCTCAATCAGCACATTGAACGCTTCGCCCGTAATCAGTGGCGCGAGCAGCGCTTTTTGCGCCTGCTCAATCGCATGCTGTTTCTCGCCGGACCACCTGAACAGCGCTGGCGTGTGATGCAGCGCTTTTATCGGCTCGATGCCGGATTAATTAGTCGCTTTTACGCCGGGCAACTGCGCCTGAGCGATAAAGCCCGAATTTTGTGCGGCAAGCCGCCGGTGCCACTCGGTGAAGCGCTGCGCGCGCTAATGATGACCTCAGCAACGCCAGGGAAGAAATAATGGAACGTACTTATGTGATTGGCGCAGGTTTTGGTGGGTTGGCGTTGGCGATTCGCCTGCAAGCAGCCGGCATCCCAACCACCCTACTGGAGCAGCGCGATAAACCAGGCGGACGCGCCTATGTCTATGAGGATAAAGGTTTTATCTTCGATGCGGGGCCGACGGTAATCACCGATCCCAGCGCCATTGAAGAGTTGTTCACGCTGGCGGGAAAATCACTCAGCGATTACGTCGAGCTGATGCCCGTAACGCCCTTTTACCGCCTGTGTTGGGAAGACGGTAAACAGCTTGATTATGATAACAACCAGCCGCTGCTCGAGCAGCAGATCGCCACGTTCAACCCGCAGGATGTCGCTGGCTATCGCCAGTTTCTCGCCTATTCTCGCGAGGTGTTTCAAGAGGGCTATCTGAAACTTGGCACGGTGCCGTTTCTGCACTTCCGCGATATGCTGCGCGTCGCGCCGCAGCTGGGACGTTTACAGGCATGGCGCAGCGTTTACAGCATGGTGGCAAAATTTATTCAGGACGATCACCTGCGGCAGGCATTCTCCTTTCACTCATTACTGGTGGGCGGTAATCCTTTTGCAACATCATCGATTTATACCTTGATTCATGCGCTGGAGCGCGAATGGGGCGTGTGGTTTCCGCGTGGCGGCACCGGCGCGCTGGTTAGCGGTATGGCGCGGCTGTTTGAAGATCTGGGCGGCGAGCTGCTGCTGAATGCCGAAGTGAGTCAGCTGGAAACCCACGACGATCGCATTAGCGGTATTCAACTGAAGGACGGACGACGTTTTGCGGCGGCGGCGGTTGCCTCGAATGCAGATGTGGTTCACACCTACGACAGGCTATTGCATCATCATCCGCAGGCCCGCAAGCGCGCCGCATCACTAAAACGTAAGCGTATGAGTAACTCGCTGTTTGTTCTCTATTTTGGCCTGAATCATCCTCATGAACAGCTCGCGCATCATACTGTCTGTTTTGGTCCGCGCTATCGCGAGTTGATCGATGAAATTTTCAATAGCCGTGAGCTGGCAGATGACTTTTCGCTTTATCTTCACGCACCTTGCAGCAGCGATCCCTCGCTTGCACCGCCGGGCTGCGGCAGTTTTTATGTGTTAGCGCCGGTGCCGCATCTCGGTACCGCTGATATCGACTGGCAACAGGAAGGACCGCGCTTGCGCGATCGAATTTTTGCTTATCTGGAGCAGCACTATATGCCGGGACTACGTCAGCAATTGGTGACACACAGGATGTTTACGCCGTTTGATTTTCGCGACACGCTGCATGCTCATCATGGCTCGGCGTTTTCGCTGGAGCCGATTTTGACGCAAAGTGCCTGGTTCCGTCCGCATAATCGTGATGCTGATATCAGCAATCTCTATTTAGTCGGCGCGGGCACCCATCCCGGTGCGGGCGTGCCGGGAGTCATCGGATCCGCCAAAGCCACCGCCCAGCTGATGCTGGAGGATAGCGCTAAATGAATCGACAGCCGCTGCTTGAGCAAGTCACGCAAACCATGGCCGTGGGATCGAAGAGTTTTGCTACCGCCGCAAAGTTATTTGATGCGCCAACGCGCCGCAGTACGCTGATGCTCTACGCCTGGTGTCGCCACTGCGACGATGTGATTGATGGGCAAACGCTTGGCGAAGCGGGCACGCAACACGCGATAGAGGATGCGCAGGCGCGCATGCTTCATCTGCAGATCGAAACGCGCCGCGCCTACAGCGGTGCGCACATGGATGAGCCGGCGTTTAAGGCGTTTCAGGAAGTGGCGATCATTCACCAGTTACCTCAGCAGCTGGCCTTTGATCATCTGGAAGGCTTCGCCATGGATGCGCGCGATGAACACTACGCAACCTTCGCGGACACGCTGCGTTACTGCTATCACGTTGCGGGTGTCGTCGGCTTAATGATGGCGCGCGTGATGGGCGTTCGCGATGAAGCGGTGCTGGATCATGCCTGCGATTTAGGTTTGGCCTTTCAGCTAACGAATATTGCGCGCGATATTGTCGAGGATGCCGAAAATGGTCGCTGTTATCTGCCGCAATCCTGGCTTGATGAAGCAGGATTAAATGGCGCTACGTTGAGCGCTCCACAGCACCGAACAGCCCTGGCAACGCTGGCTGCGCGTTTAGTGGCGGAAGCGGAACCTTATTATCAATCTGCGCGATCTGGCTTACCTGGATTGCCGCTGCGTTCGGCGTGGGCCATCGCTACCGCGCGCGGCGTTTATCGCGAAATTGGGGTGAAAGTCCAGCACGCTGGCGCGCATGCCTGGGATACACGCCAACGCACCAGCAAAGGAGAGAAGCTGGCTCTGCTGTTGAAAGGCGCAGGGATGGCGCTCACTTCGCGCGTGGCGCATCCTGAGCCGCGTCCGGCTGGTCTGTGGCAGCGTCCTCGTTGAGTTTGCGTCCATGGCGCTGGCGGCTATGCTCATTACCGAATTCATGCGGGTAAGGCTATTTGCTTTGCGAAGATGACAAATTCCTTAAACGAAATTCAGAAATTTGTATTCTTTAAATAAGCGATAGCCTTGTCGTATAATTAAGCCCACGCACTGATGATTTTTTTCATTCGTATAAAGATATTTTTTTGCAAGGTTTTAATTTTTAATAAACCATAGATAGGGATCTAATAAAATGAGCAGGATGCTACAATGTTTTTTCAGATTTTCCATTTGGCTATTCCTTTCCTCCAGCATACCTCTCATTCTGATTATAACCGTTGGCTCTCTTTCCTATGATCGCTGGCCTGACCATGCATGGAATATCACTGCCGTATGTGCAGTCGTTATTTTCATAATTGACTTTATTATTGTGAAAAAATACTGGAAATGAAAATCTAACTTTGCCTTGAATGAACGATAGCAATGTTAGATTTTCTTTGTGAAGAAGGTAAAAGATCGGTACCTAAAGTGAAGATGACGAGTATTTGCTGCTGAAAAAGTCGAGCACCGGCCCATCACTTTACGCGTGAATTTTTACGCGCCGCGTCCGGCTGGTCTGTGGCAGCGTCCTCGTTGAGTTTGCGTCCATGGCGTTCGCGCAACGCGGTTTGCAGCTTGCTGAGTGGCGGTGCGTAAAGGAAGCCGAAGGAAACACAGCCTTCACGTCCACGCACCGCATGATGCATACGATGCGCCATGTATAAGCGCTTGAGATAGCCTTTGCGCGGAATGTAGCGGAAAGGCCAGCGTTGATGCACGAGTCCATCGTGCACCATAAAATAAAGCGCGCCGTAGGCCGTCATGCCCGCACCAATCCACTGCAGCGGCCACAAGCCCTGCACGCCGACATAAATCAGCACAATCGCCAGCGCGGCAAACACCACCGCATACAGATCGTTAAGTTCAAACTTGCCGCTGTGCGGTTCATGATGCGACAAATGCCAGCCCCATCCCCAACCATGCATGATGTATTTATGCGAAAGCGCCGCGACGATTTCCATCACCACCACGGTTGCCAGCAAGATAAGCACGTTCCATAACCAGAGCATTGTTCGTCCATTTGTGGGAAAAGGGGAAATACTAAAGGTGGACGCGGATAGCGGATGGCGCAAGGTAAGATGATTGAGTTTTTCAGGTTTATAGGAGGCGCGCACTGAATTATCAGTAAACATCACACATACTCATCACGCATGTTTATACACGTGTACCGTACACGGGGAAATTATGCCATCTACATCTGTAAGACAAAAAAAACAGTCAGTGTGACACTTGAACCCACATTGCTTGAACAAGCGAGAGAAGCTGGCCTTAATCTATCAGCAATCCTCTCCCGAGCTTTGCAACATGAGATCCGAGCAACAGAAGCAGAAAGATGGAAGCGTGAAAATAGCGAAGATTTACAAGAGTTGAACCGCATCATCGAAGAGCATGGATTATTGTCGGATGAATACAGGACGTTTTAGCAATGCAATATTTCATTTATCGCAACACCAACAAGAATAGCGAATACTCTTTTTTGATAGATGCCCAAAGCGAGATTATCGGCGAGCTGGCCTCGCGAATCGTTATTCCACTTTATCCCGTTAATCTATTCAAAAAAAACCAAGTGAAGCGACTCAATCCGGTGATTAATGTTGAAGGTGAGGAATACTTAGTCATGACCCACGAAATGGCTAGCGTACGTGAATCACTTCCCGGCGATCAAGTTATGGATGCGCATGTTGATCGACAGCGCATTAAAGATTCGATTGATTTTATCTTCGATGGGTTCTGAGAACTTTACATCAGTACATCCCCTCGTTAGTATTGCCCTCCTTTCAGCGGCCTGCGCCGTTGCGTAAGCGTTAACGTCAACCAACGCACCATATGCAGACTTGGTCTGCCTCATTGCTATGGTGCGACAAGATGACCCATACCGTTTTATCTGCGAATCCTGCCCTGCGTCGTTCTGGTTTTTTCCTGTTCTTGCTGCTGCTGACGGCGGCCAATTTGCGCACGCCGATTACGGCGGTGGGTCCGGTGCTGGAAAACATTCGTCTGACGTTTGGACTGAGCGCCAGCGCGGCAGGCGTGATTAACTTCTTACCGCTGCTGATGTTTGCCACCTTAGCGCCACCGGCTGCGTGGTTCGGCAATCGCTTTGGTCTGGAGCGCAGTTTGTGGGGCGCACTGCTGCTGATTACGCTGGGATCGGTGCTGCGCATTAGCGGCAGTGAAAATGCCTTATGGGCTGGCACCGTGATTCTCAGTTCCGGTATCGCTGCCGCCAATGTGCTTCTGCCGCCGCTGATCAAGCGTGATTTCACCGAGCATACCGCGCGTTATATTGGACTGTATGCGATGACAATGGCGATTACTGCCAGCATCGCTTCTGGCGTGGTGGTGCCGCTGGCAGAACTCAGTAGCGCAGGTTGGCGTCTATCGCTGGCGGTATGGCTGATTCCGGCCGTAATTGCGCTGCTCGCCTGGCTGCCGTATCTGAAAAAATCCGCCACTCAGAAAAAAGGCACAGCCAATGCCGTACCCACGCGATCGCCGTGGCGCGCCGCATTAGGTTGGCAGGTTTCCCTGTTTATGGCTTGTCAGTCGCTGGTGTTTTACACCTTAATTGGTTGGTTCACCCCTTTCGCACAGGACAGCGGCATTAGCCAACTGGAAGCTGGCGGCATGCTGTTCGTTTATCAGGTAGTGGCGATCGTTTCGAATCTCGCCTGTATGAGCGCCCTGAAGAAAATGCGCGATCAGCGCGCCATTAGTTTCCTCGCGTCACTTGCCATCTTGCTGGCCGTGGCAGGATTGCTGGCTGCGCCAAATTACGCGCTGCTGTGGCTGATTCTGGCCGGGCTAGGCGCGGGGGCATCGATGGTGATTTGCCTGTCGCTGTTTAATCTGCGCACCGCGGATCATCTGCAGGCCGCGAAGTTATCGGGCATGGCGCAGTGCGTTGGCTATGGAGTGGCGGCACTCGGACCGTTGTGCTTTGGTCTGTTGCATGACATCAGCGGCAGCTGGCAGTGGCCACTGACGATGCTATTAGTGATTGCGGCTGTGCAGATGGTGGTGGCCACGCTGGCGGGCCGCGCGCGGGTTATTTAGGGTGGAACGCATTTAGCGTGGCGGTGGTGAGCGCATCTTGCTCAGTCGCACTCAACAACGAATCCAGCAAACCGGGAAAACGCGCATCCAGATCGTCGCGTCGCAGTGATAATAAATTTTCACGGCCAGAGGGTTTCTGCCAGATAATGCCGCCCTCGCGCAGAACGCGCCAGTGGTGAGTTAAGGTGGATTTCGATACGCCTTTCAGCAGCGATCCGCAGGTATGTTCACCGCCATCCGCCAGAATGCTGACCACGGTCATGCGCATCGGATTGCCCAATGCCGCCAGCACATTTTCCAGCCGAATCTCCTCGCGTGATGGATGATTCTCTCGCATTACCTGCCCCATTCATTCGTGTAAACACGAATTATCAGGGCAACGCCTCGCGATGTACAGAACACGGCGAGCGGTTACCCGCCGCGAACTGCACCTTACTGGCTAAGGGTTTGCTTGAGTGCTGCAATCGATGACGTAATTCCCGCATCCACCGACATGGTAAGATCTTCCATCTCCAGCGATACCCAATCGTTGTAGCCCACCATGCGCACCACCGAGAAGAACTCCTTCCACCACTGCAAATCCTGGCCGCAACCCACCGCAACATAGTTCCAGGCGCGGTTGGCAACGTCTTCCACCGGTTTGGTTTCCAGTAAGCCGTTAATGTTCACCAACCCACGTTCCAGCCGCACGTCCTTGCCGTGGCAGTGATGAATCGCCGGGCCGAGCGCACGCGCCGCGGCAATCGGATCGGCGCCCATCCACAAGAGATGGCTGGGATCGAGATTCAGCCCGACTCTATCGCCCACCGCATTACGCAGACGGAACAACGTTTCCGGATTCCACACCAGCATCGAGCTGAAGTTTTCCAGCGCAAACTTCTCCACGCCGCTCTCTTTAGCGCGCGCCACCAGCCCTTGCCAATAGGGAATCGCCACTTCATTCCACTGATAATCGAGGCAGTTTTTCAGCGTGGGCGGCCAGCTCACGGTGTAAGTGATCCAGTTGGGAATGGTGTCATGGGGGCTGGCTGGCGGGAGACCACTCATCATGACGATTTTTTTCACGCCCAGTTCACCGGCCAAGGCCAACGCGTTTTCCGTATCGCGCTTGTGCTTATTGCCCAGTTCGCCCGGGTCGAGCGGATTTCCCGACACATTCAGCGCCGCAATCGACATGCCGCGACTCTCCAGCGCCCTGAGTAGCTGTTGACGTTGCGTGGCGCTGCCCAGTAGCGTTTCAGTGCGCAGATGCGGTGCCGGTGACCAGCCGCCGGTGGTCATCTCAACGCCATAAACGCCAAGCTCCAACAGTTTATCCAGCATTTGTTCAAACGGCAGATGACCCAGGCTATCGGTACAGAAAGAGAGTTTCATTGCATTCCTTATTCGTAATTAACCCAGCTCGCGCCGTTATCCGCAGACCGTACGCAGTTTTCGATCCAGCGCACCCCTTCGATCCCGGCGTTAATATCCGGGTAGATCAGGTTGTTGAGTGTCTGCTGATCACCGCGCTGCGTGGCGCTGATGGCGATGGCAAATTTGAGATAGATGTTGGCCCAGGATTCCGCCAGCCCTTCGGTGTGCAGCGCCCCGAGACGTTCATCTGCCAGGGCGCTTTCATGCAGATATGGCATGCCGTGATGCATGATCTGATTCGGCTGGCCCTGCACTTCATACTTCAGCTCGCCGGGGTTGTAATCGCTCCACTCCAGGCTAGCGCGTGATCCGATCACGCGAATGCTTTGGCTATCCATCGAACCGGCATTAATGGATGACGCCCACATGCGCCCGACTGCGCCGTTGTCGTAGTGCATCAACACCATGGCGTTATCTTCCAGCGGTGCTCGGGAAGGAATAAAGCTTTGGCGATCGCACAACAGCGATTTCACTTTCAGCTGCGGCAGCACCAGCTGCGAAATGTAGAAGGTGTGTGTAGAGATGTCGCCGAGCACGAATGAAGGCCCGGCGATTTTGGGATCGACGCGCCACTTTTGCGCTTCGCTGAACTTGTCGGCGCTATCATTAGCGCTAAAACCGTGGGTGTATTGCAGCTCAACCATGCGTACATCGCCGATTTCGCCATTGGCGATCATTGCGCGCATCTGCATTAGCAGCGGATGTCCGGAAAAACCGTAGGTGACACCGACGATCAACCCTTTCGCCGCCGCCAGCGCTTTGATTTCCTGCGCTTCGGCACGGGTGAAAAACAGCGGCTTTTCGCAAATCACGTGAATACCGGCATTCAGAGCGGCTTTGGTGATTTCATAATGAGTGCCATTTGGCGTGGCAATAGATACCACCTCCACGCCATCCTCCCGCTTCGCCTCTTCGGCCAGCAACTGCTGATAAGTGTCATAGCAGCGTTCTGCCGACAGGCCGAGATTGATGCCGAAATCGCGTCCGCGCTCGGCATCAATATCAAACGCGCTGGCCACCATTTGATAAGCGGTATTATCTCGCAGCGCACCGGAACGGTGTTTATAGCCAACCTGACTCAAACGACCGCCGCCGATCATGGCCCAGCGCAGTGGACGTGGGATACTCTTTTCACCGTTGAGCATAGCAACTCCTTTTTGCACCCGGGTGCAATTTGAAATAAAGTAAGATGGAAGGATATCTATTCTCGCCAATGCCAGATTTGATACCGGGTGCAAAAAAGCCTGCACTCACGCGTATAAATGGCTATTTCGCGCTTTCTACTGTGCAAAATGTCAGCGATATCGGCCAGGCAGTCAATCCGGCAAAGTGAAAATGAGCGAAATGGATCACAAAAAGTTAATGTAATGCACCCGATTGCAAAAAATGTTGCAATCGGGTGCACTGATCAAACATAATCGCAACATCATAAAAACAGGGTTATTTGTCGCGCTTTCCGCCAAATGCCGCGCTTGGGTGTTTATTTTCGGTTGGGTTTCACGTTCAATGCTGGGGGTCTTCCGCTAATACCCCTACGCAGGTGCTATGAGTAAACCAACCGATAAACCACACAAAGCCACAGCCAGCGACGTGGCACGACTGGCAGGCGTCTCAAAATGGACGGTATCGCGTGCCTTTACGCCAGGCGCGTCGATCTCAGAGAAAGCGCGTGAACGCGTGATGGCCATCGCCAGCGAGCTGGGATATCGCCCTAACCTGCTGGCGCGCAGCCTGTCGCAAAAGAAGACGCACATTATCGGCGTGGTGATCGACGAGCTGAAAAATCCGCACACCATGCTGATGCTTGATACCGTTACCCGCCAGCTTCAGCAGCGCGGTTACATGGCGCTGCTGCTGAATATCGGCAGCGGCGAAAATTATCGCGCGGTGCTTTCGCTGGCCGACCAGCTGCAGGTCGATGGCATGCTGTTTCTCGGCACGGTGCTGAGCGATGAGCTCATCGCCGTTGCGCGCGAAATGCACCACATTCCGCTGGTTCAGGTGTGTCGTAATAATGACGAACCGGGTATTGAGGTGGTAAGCGTCGATGGCTTGCGGGCAGGCAAACAGTTGGGTGAACTGCTGCTGGCACAAGGTTATACGCGTATCGGTTACATGATGGGGCCCGCCACCAGAAGCCATCACACGCTCCGCCTGGAAGGCCTGCAGCAGGCGTTAAATGAAGCGGGATTACCGCTTGATGTGCTGCTCACGGCTGGCGCATATGCCCGTGAGTGCAGCTACGCAGCGTTAACCGACTACCTGAACGCGCAGGCCCCCGACAAGCGTGTTGAAGCGTTGTTTTGCGAGAACGATGTGCTGGCGCTTGGCGCACTGGCGGCTTTACGTGAAGGTGCAGGCAATAAATTTATGGCGGTGGTGGGTTTCGATGATATTGACGAAGCCAGCTTGTCCAGCTGGCAGCTCACTTCGTTCAGCCAGCGCATTGATTTGATCATCACAGAAGCCTTAAACCGGCTGATTGATGGACGTGCCACTCCAGGTGGCGTTTGGTCTCAGGGAGAATTGCGTATTCGTCGCTCTCACCTGAAGCCGTGAGGTAACAAGGAGGAGAGATGAAGTTGTCGTTGCATGGCGTGTCTGTTTGGTACAGCAATGCCGTCACTCAGTTACGCATCGCCCATGAAACGGGCTTTAGCGGATTAGAAATCCTGCCAGAACATCTGTATCGCTATCTGGATAACGGTGGCAGCTATGCCGCCTACCGCGATTTGATGGCGAAATACAGCATCGAGATTACCTGCATCAATGCACTGAAACGCATTGGTCGCCATCAACCTGAAGCGCGTGCTGAATTGTTGCGCGAAGCGGAAAAAATCTGTCAGGCCGCGGTTGAACTGCGTTGTCTAGTGGTGCAAATCATGGCGCTGACCGAACTTGATCACCTGACTGATGCCGAGCGCGATGCCATCCTGCTGGACAACATCTCCGCGATTGCCGATATCGGTGCGCCGCTCGGCATCAAATTCCAGATTGAAGTAGTGGCGTTCACCGCGTTCAACTCACTGCAGCACGCGCTCGATCTGATTAAACAGAGCGGCAAAGATAACCTGGGTGTGGTAGTGGATTTCTGGCATCTGCATGCGGGCGGCGCCACCACGCCAGCGGAAGTGGCGCGCATGGATAAAGATCTGATTTACGGCGTGCATTTCTGCGATGGCCGCGCGGCTAAACCGGGCGAGGCCTGGGACGAATGGGTGCAACGTAATTACGCGCCGGGGGAAGGAGAGGTTGATATTTCCGCTTGGGTCGAAGCGGTAAAAGCCACCGGTTACGATGGTGTATGGTCGCCGGAATTATTAAGCCCGCGCAACTGGGAACAGGATCTCTGGGATATTTCCCGTCACTGCTATGAAGATATGAACAAATATATTCAATAAAGGTAAATTCAATTAACGGATTTTCCGTGAATAATAATGGCCCTGGCGGCCTGATAAATGACGTGCCGTATTTAAATACTTTCTGCCAAAAATAATAACGAACGTGGATTCGTCGTTGATGCCTGTGCGCTATTTGCATAGTGCATCACCGTGTTTGACAGTTCAGAACGTCGTGCTCTGTAAATAATAATCAGTGGTGTCCATCTTAGATGGAATGATTAAGGGATAAGAAGTATGAACCGAAGAGAAGCGCTCTTTTCGCTCAGTGGCATTGTGGCATCACTCGCCGTTGCGCCGCAGCTGCGCGCTAAAGAGCTAAACAATGTTCCACTGGAAACCCAACTCAGCTCCGATCACCTGCCGCAACCAGCATGGCAAAATGGTTATCGGGTGCTCACTAACCCGCTGCATCGGCAGAATTTGGCCGCCATTTTTGATCGCCTCATCCCCGCCGATGATCTCGGCCCATCGGCCAGTGAAGCGGGTGGGATTGAATTCCTCGATAACCAATTAGCGGGTGATTATGGTTCTGGCGCAGCGCTCTATTTGCAGGCGCCGCTGCACCCGGAAAATGAAGAAGCCTTAATGGGCAGTCCGCAATTCCTCACGCCACCGAAAGAGCGTTATTTAACCGGCTTAGCTGCATTGGAAAAGTGGGCACAGCAACATCATCAAACCTCTTTCCACGCCTTATCAGTTCAGCAGATCGATGACTTCCTGACGAAGATGGAAGACGGCAAGATCGATTTAGGAAAAGACGTAAATAGCCAGGCGCTGTTTGAATTAATGCTGCAAAACGCGCGCGAAAGTTATTTGGCCGATCCGATTTATGGCGGAAATAAAAATATGGCGGGCTGGAAGATGATCGGTTTTCCCGGCGCACGCTATGACTATCGCCCTTATATCGAACGCCGTAACGAAAATCTGGCACTTATTCCCGTCAGTCTGATTCCTAACGATTAAATAGCCGGAGCTGATTTAATGTCACTAGTAAGAAATAAAGCTGACGTGGTGATCGTCGGCCTGGGTTGGGCCGGTTCGGTGATGGCGGAAGAGCTCACCCGCGCGGGACTGAACGTGGTTGCCATCGAACGCGGTGCCTGGCGCGATACTTCTACCGATTTCCCGGTCGCCATTGATGCCGACGAACTGCGTTTTCATACGCGCCGTAAAATCCTGCAGCCCATGAGCGTGGAAACCACCACCTTCCGCAACCGTAGCGATCAGGTGGCCGCCCCGGTGCGTAACTGGTCAGCGTTTCAGTTTGGCTGGAACGTCGGCGGCGCGGGCACGCACTGGGCGGGGATGTCATGGCGTTTCTCGCCGTGGGATTTTGAAGTGGCAAAGCAAACCCGCGAACGCTATGGCGCAAAAAAGATGCAGGGTTTGCAGCTACAGGACTGGGGCGTAACCTACGACGACATGGCGCCGTTTTACGATCGCTTTGAGCGTATTGCCGGAACATCCGGTATCGCCGGCAATCTCAACGGTCAGCTGCAGAAAGGCGGCAACGTGTTTGAAGGGCCGCGCTCGCGCGACTATCCCACGCCTCCGCTGAAAGATACGCACTGGATGAGCAAATATCGCAAAACTACCGAAAGCATGGGTTATCACCCCTTCACGATCCCTGCCGGTAATCTCTCTCAGGCTTACGTGAATCCACTCGGCGTCAGCATGGGCCCGTGCACGTACTGCGGCTTCTGCGACTTCCACGGCTGCGGCAACTTCTCCAAATCCTCACCGCAAGCGTGCATTTTGCCGGTGCTGATGCGTCGTCCAAACTTCACGCTGCTGACCGAAACTGAAGTACTGCACGCCGTGAAGCATGACGATGGCAAAACGGTGAAAGGCGTTAAATTCATCACGCAGGATGGCGTAGAAGGTTTCCAGCCTGCCGATATCGTCTGCATCACCGCCTATCAGATGGATAACGTTCGTCTAATGCTGCTCTCCGGCGTGGGCGAGCAATACGATCCGCTCACTGGCCGCGGCACCATTGGCCGAAACTACAATTACCAAACCTGCTCCACGGTCACCGGATACTTCGATAACGAATATATGAACCCGTTCATCGGTGGCGGTGCGTTAGCAGTGCAGATTGATGACTATAACGGCGATAACTTCGATCACAGCGAACTCGATTTCATCGGCGGCGCGGGCATCATGGGCTTCTCCACCAACGGCCGTCCGATTCAAAACATGAATAGCTTGCGTCCCGGTACCAAACGTTGGGGCAGCGAGTGGAAAGCGGGCTATAAGCGCGATTACCAAAGTGCTGGCACCATCTTCTGTCAGGGCACCTCAATGCCGATGCGCGAAGCCTATCTCGATCTTGATCCGAATTATAAAGATCGTCACGGCCAACCGCTGATCCGCACCACCTTCGACTGGAACCAGAACGATGTGCGCATGGCGAGATATGTTACCGACCGCGCCATCAACATCATGAAAGAGATGGGCGGGCAGCATTGGGTGGTCGATAACCAGGCAGAGAAGCGCTGGAACCCCTACCAACAGCAAAGCTCACACACCATCGGTGGCGCGGTGATGGGCGCCGATCCTCGCACCTCGGCCCTTAATCCCTATCTACAAAGCTGGGATGCACACAACCTGTTTGTGGTGGGCGCGTCAGCCTTCCCTAACAACGGTGGTTACAACCCAACTATCACCGTGGGTGCGCTGGCGGTTCGCGCCGCGCAGGCAATTCACCAGAAGTACATCAATAACCCGGCACCGCTGGTGGGGGCGTAATCATGGCGAAAGCAAAGAAGATAACCTACACGCTCGCCGCGCTGGCGGTGCTGACTGGCATTGGGGCAACAGGCAGATTATGGGTGGTGTTGGACAGTGCCCGCTCCAATGTGGCCGACGATAAGGTGCAGTTGGCCGATTTTCACAGCAATGATTCTGCTGCCATCAAGCGCGGTGAATATGTGATGCGACTCGCGGACTGCGCCGCCTGCCACAATGCCGACTTCTCCGGCGGCTACAAGATCGACACGCCGTTTGGCGCGCTGAAAACCTCGAACATTTCGCCGGAACGCGCCACAGGAATCGGCAAAATGACCGAGCGCGACTTCTTCAACGCGGTGCGTCAGGGGCGCGGCGAACATGGCTTCCTCTATCCGGCGATGCCATACACCGCTTACACCCAGATGAGCGATGGCGATATGCACGATCTTTGGGCCTATTTTTCGGTGCAAAAACCGGTGAACAACGCCGTAGATGAAAATGCGGGCATGAACTTCCCGTATAACATTCGCCTGGCGATGGCAGGCTGGAACCTGTTGTTTTTTGATAACAACGCGTTTAAACCGCAAACCACGCAGAACGACGAATGGAATCGCGGCAAATACATTGTGGATGGTCCCGCGCACTGCAGTGTTTGCCACACCGCGCGTAACGCGCTGGGCGGCGAGATTGCGAGCCAATATCTACAAGGCGGCAATCTGGGCAGCTGGTATGCACCGGATATCACGCCAAATCCACATGCGGGCATTGGCAAATGGAGCGATGCGCAAATCGCCGACTACCTGAAAACCGGCTCTAACGGCGAGAGCGTGGCGGCAGGCCCAATGGCGGAAGCAGTTGAGCACTCAACGCAGTATTTTAACGATCGCGATCTGCAATCCATCGCCACCTATCTGCGCAGTTTACCGGCGTCTTCCACGCCGCCAGCCGCTGAATTTATCATGGATAAAAGCCGTTACGATCAAGCCGCTCTGCGTTATGAAGTGGATTGCTCTGCCTGCCACGGTTTGTCCGGTGAAGGTATCACCGGCATGGTACCTGCCTTTGCTGGCAATGGTGCGATGCAAAACGATCCCACCAACATGATTCATGCACTGCTGGATGGCGCGCGGGCGCCGCACACCGAAGGCCGCCCAACGTCCGCAGGCATGCCGTCATTTTCCTGGAAGCTTAACGATCAGGAGATGGCCGACGTGCTCAACTACGTAAGGAATTCGTGGGGCAATCAGGGCGCAGAAGTGAAAGCCAGCCAGGTTGCGGAAGTGCGTAAAGTCACCGGCGCGGGCGATAAGTTGAAGGTGCCGGCGATGAAATAAATGTCATTATTTTCATCACATGCTGAAGCGGCGCGATTTATCGCATAATGCTCGCCAGTTAAGTCATGAAAAACCCTCATTACCGAGAGCAGTATTGTAGCGGCGCAATTCATTGCGCGATAAATCGCGCCGCTACGGATGGTGCAGCAATTTGATACGGTGCTTAACCGATCGGCATTACGCCATTCATGGTGCCGCTTCACACTGGATCATTAGCGCAGCAGCTGGGTGATTCCCCACAGCGCTAACGCATGATCCTCTTCTGACGGTAACCCACTAATAGTGACGGCGCCGATGATCGCGCCCTGCGACGTCAGCAGCGGGAAAGAACCGCCGTGATCGGTATAATCTTGCTGACGGATATGACGCTGCTCTGCCATACGTTCGCCCTTCTGCTCATTCACAAGCCCCACATACATCGACGAGTGGCCGGTCAACAGCACGGTGTTACGCTTGCGCCGCATCCATTCAAGGTTTTCCGGCGTTGATCCCGGCAGCGCAGCCAGAAACAGCACCTGACCAAAGGCGTAGACTTCGATAGCAACAGGCACGTTATCCTCACGAGCGCGCTGCTGAATGCTTTGCCCAATTTGCCACGCCAAATCAAAATCAAACTGCGGTAAACGGTGCTCAGCTTCCTGCTGTAATAGGATTTCCAGAGACGGGAGCGATGACATGATAGATTCCTCTCAATCTGAAATAAAAATTCCATATTTTATACCATGGAAAATATCTTTCGCACATGGTGAAGTTCTCAGTTCATTCGCCGTTTACGGGAAGCGCTGCCCTCTCTCAACCCCGAGAGAGGGCATTGGCTGTTCAACCATTACCCAGAAGCCTCACAGAATTTTGCGCCGCTGATTGACGCGCTGCGCACAAATCACCATTATCCTGGCCACGATTTACTGCACGGAGCGTCAAGGTGTCGGAACTCAGTAATGCATTGCTTGAAGAGATTGTGAGCGAAGTTCGTCCATTAACGCAGCAGGGTAAAGTGGCGGATTATATTCCGGCATTGGCAGAGGTCGATGCTGACCACCTCGGCATTGCCATTTGCACGCCCGATGGACGCTGTTTCCAGGCGGGTGATGCAACGACACGCTTTTCAATTCAGTCGATCTCTAAAGTGCTATCACTCAGCGTGGCGCTCACCTTGTATGAAGATGGCGAGATCTGGCAACGCGTGGGAAAAGAACCCTCCGGGCAGGCGTTTAATTCACTGGTGCAGCTGGAGCTGGAACAGGGTAAACCGCGCAATCCGTTTATTAATGCCGGTGCGCTGGTGATGTGCGACCTGCTGGAAAGCCGCCTTACCGCACCGCGTCAGCGCATGCTGGAAATTGTGCGCCGTCTGGCGCAGCAAAATGACATCAATTACGATCGCGCTGTAGCGCGTTCTGAATACGAACACTCAGCGCGCAACGCGGCGATTGCCTGGCTGATGAAATCGTTCGGCAATTTTCATAACGATGTCAGCAAAGTGATGGAAACCTACTTCCACTACTGCTCGCTGGCGATGAACTGCGAAGAGTTAGCGCGCACCTTCCTCTATCTTGCCAACCATGGCCGCACCCAGGATGGAGAATCGGCGGTGATTTCGCCGCGTCAGGCGCGGCAGGTGAATGCATTGATGATGACCAGCGGCATGTATGATGGCGCCGGAGAATTTGCCTGGCGCGTCGGAATGCCGGCCAAATCTGGCGTCGGTGGCGGCATTGTGGCCGTGATTCCCGGCGATATGAGTATCGCCGTCTGGTCGCCCGCGCTGGATCATTCGGGCAATTCATTAGCCGGTACCGCGCTGCTGGAGAAACTCACCGAGCGGCTGGGAAGATCGATTTTTTAATTGTTCTGATTAATGCGACCCAAAGAATGAGCGCAACTGGTTTACCTGCAATGCTATTTTTATGGCCCCGCCCATAATGTTTCCGCGTTGTTCTTATCAGGTTGCACTAAAGTTAAAAGCTCCGCTTCATTAAGTGACTTTTTTCAAAAGGTGCGAATTTTTTCTAAAATAGGCTGAGTTTTTTTAACCCATCAACGGCAATCGCGTTACACTTCCGCCTCATTTACGGAATTATCCACTCGCTACCATGACGTTTTCACATCACTTCCGCCAACGTTTGACTGCCTGCGTCGCCATTGTGGCGGTGCTGCTGCTGTTCGTCGCGCCGATTGTGTCGAAAACCCTGATGGAACGTCACAGTCAGATGATGGCGATGCCGCAGCACAGCATGATGGATAGCTCAATGAGCCACCACGAGATGATGGCGGACATGCCGATGCCGGGCATGAGCCATCACATGATGGATGACGGCGAGTTTGCCTGTGGCTATTGTGACCTGCTGGTGCACGTGCCGCTGTTGATGTGGGTATTCATTCCGTTTATCTGGTTAATTCTGGTGATTTCGCGCGCGCCGCCGCTGCCTCACGTGGTTGCGCCAATCGTGCGTCGCTTCAGCACTATTCATCGCCCGCGCGCACCTCCCGCACTTCTTCCCTGCTGATCTTATTCACTACGGTGCACGCTCTGTTTGTGCGTTGCGCTAACACCATTTCTTTTTGGAAGGAAGACGGCTTTGTCTGCTGCTCACTCTGCAGCACCGCGCGGCGCGGTGCTAAATCTGCTACGTCGCTTACATTTTTATATCGGCCTGTTTGTCGCCCCATTTATCTTTGTGGCGGCACTCAGCGGGACACTTTATGTACTCACGCCTCAGCTGGAAAACCTGATTTATGCCGATGCGCTTACCGCTGAACCTCAGGGCAATGCACAGCCGCTGTCAGCACAAATCAGCGCGGCACGCGCCTATGCGGGTGAAAACCAGCATATTTATGCGGTGCGCCCGGCTCCGGATGCCGCGGATACCACCCGCGTGCAATTCAGCGATCCCGCGCTCGGTGCCTCACAATCTCGCGCAATTTTTATCGATCCCTACAGCCTCAAGGTAAAGGGCGATATGCCGGTATACGGCACCAGCGGTGTATTACCGCTGCGCACTACGCTTGACCTGCTGCACAGCAGCCTGCTGCTTGGCGATTTTGGTCGCAACTACAGCGAACTGGCGGCGTCCTGGTTATGGGTAGCCGCGCTTGGTGGCGTGGTGCTATGGCTGGGAACACGTCCGAAACGTAAGCTGAAGCAGCCGCGCAAGGGCTTCGCGTTCAGTCGCCACAGGCACGTCACGCTCGGTTTGACGTTGGTGGTGGGTTTGGTGTTTTTCTCGGTCACCGGCCTGACGTGGTCGCAATGGGCGGGCGGTAATATCGACCGCATGCGTACCGAACTGAACTGGTTAACGCCGCAGGTGAACACCTCACTCAACAGCGAGGCACCAGCAGCTCCCGCCGATCCCCATGCCGACCACATGCCGGATATGGATATGTCGGACATGAGTATGCCGATGTCAGCGATGACCAAACCTGCGACCGCAGCAGCAAAACCGATGCCGAATAATGCCGCCGACAGCGATTGGGATCGCGTGCTGAATGCAGCGCGACAGGATGGGCTGAGCGCATCGAAACTCGAACTGCGCCAGCCGAAAAGCGTGGATAAAGCCTGGGCGGTGACGGAAATAGATCGCAGCTGGCCAACGCGGGTGGATGCTGTTTCAGTCAATCCACAGGATTTCAGCGTGGTGGATCACGTCTATTTTGACCGTTTCCCGCTGGTAGCGAAGTTAACGCGCTGGGGCGTGGATGCGCACATGGGCGTATTGTTCGGTTTGCCGAATCAGCTACTGCTGGCCTTCTTTGGCCTTGGTTTATGCAGCATGATTGGTTTCGGTTATCGCATGTGGTGGATCCGTCGACCCAGGGATGTCGATGCCAGTCCGGCACAAACACTGACCGAAACCTGGGTGGCATTACCGCACTACGCCAAAGGAGCGTGGCTGATGCTGGCATTGGCGCTGGGCTATGCTCTGCCGCTGATGGGCGCGAGTTTGCTGGCATTTTTAGGGGTGGATATCCTGCGCTGGCGTAAGCAACAGCGAGCGCCATTGGATGAGGCGGCGCTACTGGCGTCGCAGCAATCGCCACTCGGCATTATTCGCGCGCGTTTTGCGGTGAAACGGAAAGAGATGCGTTACTTCCTGCGCGGTTTGTTTATCCTCGCGCTGATTGTCGGCACGGTAATGAGCAACGCGATTATCGGCGGCGTGATCGATCAATACGGCATCCCATTCAGCCACTGGTCGCTAACCATGTATATCACGCAGGGCTTTATGATCGCGTTGTATACCACGGTGTTTACCGCATTAACCTCCATTCCGCTATGGTACTTCTTCCTCGGCGAAAAGGATGATTCGCGGGGATAACTGCAGTCTATGAAACGGTGCGCATACATGCGCACCTAATATCACAGGGTCGGCATTGCTGCCGACCTGGTCATCCGAGTTTAGAAATCAGCTTTCAACACTACGCGGTAATTGGCTTTACCGGCGCGTACGTGCTCCAGCGCGTCGTTGATTTTCGACATTGGGAACTCTTCAACATGCGGGGCGATATCCGCACGTGATGCCAGTTTCATCAGCGAGCGAAGCTGCCCAGGTGAACCGGTGGAGGAACCTGTCACCGCGCGATCGCCCATAATCAGGCTGAAAGCGGGTACTTCAAACGGTTTCATCACCGCTCCCACAGTATGGAATTTGCCGTGTGGTGCCAGCGCCTGGAAGTACGGCTGCCAATCAAGATCTACCGCTACGGTGCTGATAATCAGATCAAACTGTCCAGCTAGCGCGTTCAGCGCCTGGGGATCGCGGCTGTTTACCACGCGGTCGGCGCCCATCGCCTTAATCGACTCGGTTTTGCTGGCGTTGGAGCTAAAGGCCGTCACTTCGGCGCCCATTGCACGCAGCAGCTTAATCGCCATGTGGCCTAAACCACCGATACCAATAACACCAACGCGGCTGGTAGCAGTAACGTGATGCATCAGCAGAGGTTTAAACACCGTGATGCCGCCGCAGAGCAGCGGGCCCGCAGAGGTGAAATCCAACGCTTCCGGCAGCGGGATCACCCATTGCCAGTCAGCACGCAGATGGCTGGCGAAACCGCCTTTATTCATGATGGTTGGCACAGAACCGTTTTCGCAGTTAACGTGCTCGCCATTAATGCAGGCATTACAGTGCTGACAGCTTTTTGCCGTCCAGCCAATCCCCACACGCTGGCCCACTTTCAAACCTTTGTTTTGTGCCGCGTCGCCTAAGGCGCTAATGCGACCAATCACTTCATGGCCTGCAATCACAGGAAACGAAGAAATACCCCATTCATTATCGATCATCGAAAGATCTGAGTGGCAAACGCCACAGTAATCGACCTCAACCTGCACTTCTTCCGCAGCCAGTGGACCGGCCTCATACTCGTAAGGCACCAGCGCCTCGCCCGCGTTTAAGGCGGCATAACTTTTGATTTTCATTACTGTCCTCTGTATCAGCGTTTTTGACAGAGCAAGTCTAGCAGAGCGCTATTCACCGCTATGGCCATAATTCCGCCACTTAACCGCTTTACCGCGATGTCCGAGATGAAAAGCATTCAGGGTTAAAGCCGATCGTGATTAAGCGGCGTGCGGTACGCAACGCGCGCCTCTTCAATTAACTGGCTAGCGGTGACCGTGGGCGGCAATCGCATCAACACTTTGCTGGCTTGCCAGTAACACAGCACCATGGCTTCATCTGATTCGCTTTCCGCCATCTCCATGAGGCGACTGCGCAGGGTGGGCACGTCTATCGTTTGCTGCTCATCCATCATTTCAGTAATGGTTTCGATAAGTACCTGATGAATAATTTTCCAGGAGATATTGGCAAACACATTGAACCTCGATGCTTAACGTTCGGCTCCAGGCAAATGAATCAAAAATGCCGCGGATGCGGCAGGCTTATAAGTGTGAAACAGGATTAACTATAGCCGCTTATTTTCTGAGCAACCCCGCTGGAGCCTCTACTTTCTTGTAGCTTGCGGATCTATAAAACGATTTTTTTTGCTTCGTTCGAATGGCCTTGTAACAAAAAAGCACAAGCTGGCGCTGGCTGTCCGCGCAGTGCTTTGCCAAAGTAAGGCCACGTCTAGTCACATAACAGGGAATTACGATGAGCCAATCCACTGCATTACATGCCGATCCGTTGGTTTGGGGCCACGGTCCAAAGGTGTTTGAAGCGTTTCTGGAACCCACCTGCCCGTTTTCCGTGCGCGCGTTTAATAAGTTTGATGCGCTGCTGCGGCTGGTGGGTGAAGATAAAATGACGTTAAAGATCCGTTTGCAGTCGCAGCCGTGGCATATGTATTCCGGTGTAATAGTGCGTTATATCCTGGCAGCCTCGACCTTACCGGAAGGCAAAGCAGCAGCAAAAAAAGTGCTGCAGGCAGTCGCCGATCATCGTGAAGAATTTGAGTTTACCGATCACAGCCATGGCCCAAATATGGACGCCACGCCAAACCAGATTCTCGATCGCCTGGAGCAGTACAGCGGTGTGAATGCACGCGAACCTTTCCTGCGTGCCGAGCTGCAAAACGAGATCAAATGGCACAGTAAATATTCGCGTCAGAACGGCATTCACGTATCGCCTACCTTTATCACCAACGGTTTAGTTCAGTTGGATATCGGCAGCGGCGATGACATCGAATCCTGGGCCAAACGTATCCTCGCCTGACTCCTGTGGCCTGCGACGGCAGGCCTTTAGTATGATTTCGCAATAGATTTTCCCTTGCACTGCGAAGGCGATTTCCGATAATCGCTATCTACCTAATTATATAGCGAGAAAGGGAATGCGATTCACACACCTCACCGCGCTGCTGCTCACCGCTGGCGCGGGCTTGAGTTTGCATGCTCAAGCCAATACCGATATTCGCGTCACTTATGCCGGCTCCATGGGCAAAGTCATGGATCAAGCTTTAGGTCCAGCCTTTGCTAAAAAGAATAGTGGCAAGTACGAAGGCCAGGGACAGGGCGCATATGGTATGGCGCGCTTGCTGGCGAGCAAAAAAATTACCGCCGATGTGTTCGTATCCATCACGCCCGGCCCAATGCAGATCCTGAAAGATGCCGGCTTAATTGACGATGCGGTTCCCGTTGCGAGCACCAGTATGGTGGTGGCGTACAGTCCGAAAGGTCAATATGCGCAGCAGTTTGCTCAGGCAAAAGGTAGCGATGCCAGCTGGCTGAAAGTGCTGGCAACACCGGGTATCAAGTTTGGTCGCACCGATCCGATCAACGATCCTAAAGGTCAGAACATCATCTTCACCCTGCTGCTGGCGGAGAAGTATTACCAGCAGCCAGGCATCGCCGATAAAATTATGGGCGGCTATCAAAACCCGGCGCAAACCCATCTCGAAGGCGGCCTGTTGACGCGTTTGGAAAGCGGTCAGGTTGATGCCGCAGCCGGTTATGAGAGCGAAGTGATCTCCGCGCATCTGCCTTATGTGGCGTTGCCCGACGAGATAAATCTGAGTAATCCCGCGATGGCGAAACAGTGGTATGACACGGTGAGCTTTAGCGTGAAAGACAGCGAGGGCAAAGACAAAGTGTTGCATACGCAGCCGCTGGTCTACTATGCGGCCGTGTTGAAAAATGCCCCACACGGCAGTGCGGCCGGCAAAGCCTTTGTTGATTTCATGCTCAGCCCGTCAGGCCAGGCGTTATTTAAACAGAATGGATACGCCGTACCAAAAGGCGGTTCAATTTACCCGTAATGAAAATCCGTCACGCTACCGCGCTGTGGCTGTCACTGCCGGCACTGCTGTTGCTGGCGGTGCCGTTTCTCACGCTGATTGGCGTCACCCACTGGCAGCACCTGCAACTCGCGTGGGGTGATGGCAGTGCGATTGTGACCTCGCTAGGTTTAGGAGCCATCGCGCTGCTGCTGATTTTTATCAGTGGCTTGCCGGTGGCATGGTGGCTGTCGCAGGCTCGGGGACGGGCACGGTTAATGGTTGAACTGCTGGTGATGATTCCGCTTCTGACGCCGCCGCTGGCGATGGGGATTTTATTGGTCAGCGCCTACGGGCCTTACAGCGTGCCAGGCGAGTTGCTGAGCAAGTTTGGCTGGACGCTGGTCAACAATCCTGCCGCCTTTGTTCTCGCGCAGTGGTATGGCGCACTCCCCTATTTCATTACCAGCGCTCGCTCGGCATTTGCCGGCGTGCCGATGGATATTCTGGAGGCGGGCCGCACGCTAGGTGCGTCACCGTGGCAACGTTTCTGGCGCTTGTCGATACCGCTCGCCGCGCCGGGATTGGCCTCAGCCAGCGCGCTGGCGTGGGCACGCGCCATGGGTGAGTTTGGCATTGTGATGATCTTTGCCTATTTCCCTCAGGGGATGCCGGTGCAGCTCTATAATAATCTGCAAAACAACGGGATTGATGCGGTGTATGTGCTGCTGTGGCTGTTGCTGCTGTTTACCTTGCCAGTGCCGCTAATCAGCTTTGCGCTGTCACGCCGCGTATAAGATGGTCACTGATGGCGTAATGCCGATCGGTTAAGCCACGGTTTGTGCTTCTGCTCGGTGCGCATTAATGCGCACCCTACTGTATTCCAGTGCGTAGATTGTAGGGTCGCCATTGATGGCGTAACGCCGATCGGTTAAGCCACGGTTTGTGCTTCTGCTCAGTGCGCATTAATGCGCACCCTACTGAATTCCAATGCGTAGGTTGTAGGGTCGCCACTGATGGCGTAACGCCGATCGGTTAAGCCACGGTTGTGCTTCTGCTCGGTGCGCATTAATGCGCACCCTACTGTATTCCAGTGCGTAGGTTGTAGGGTCGCCACTGATGGCGTAATGCCGATCGGTTAAGCCACGGTTTGTGCTTCTGCTCGGTGCGCATTAATGCGCACCCTACTGTATTCCAGTGCGCAGATTGTTGGGTCGCCATTGATGGCGACCTGGTGCCGATTACTGAATCGCTTTCAGCGCATCCATCGCACAGGCTTCATCCAGATTTCCGCCCGGCGCGCCGCCGATGCCAATCGCACCAATCACCTGTTCACCGCTTTTCACCGGCACGCCGCCTGCCAATAGCAGGAAGCCAGGAACGTCACGCATATTCTGCGCGCCCGCATTGCTCTGCGCGGTTTCCATCACTTTCCCGCTGAGGTTTTTGGTGCTCAGCGCGGTATACGCTTTCATCTGGCTGGCTTCGACGGTGTGCGGACCGGCGTTATCCATGCGCTGTACGGCTTTAACCAGCCCGGCGCGATCCACCACGGTGACGGTAACGTTATAGTTTTTCGCCGCACACGACTGAATTGCTGCGCTAGCGATCTTCTGCGCATCCGCCAGTGAAAGGTTGGATTCGGTTAATGCAGCGTGACTGCCGAAAGAAACAACGGCCGCCACAGCGGTGATGAGAGAAAGGCGCATGTTCATGTGTCACTCCTGTTTAATAGTGAGTGACACTGTAATCCGCAGGCAGGAAAAGAAATATTCGGGCGATTACGCGTTGGGCCAGGTAGTTATACCTGGTTCAACTGCTGCCAGGCGTGAATCAGTTGCGCGAGATTATCGAGCTCCAGCTTAGCAAGCACCGCGGCACGGTGCGCCTCAACGGTACGCGGCGACAGCGATAAATCACGCGCGATCGCTTTGCTGGTGTGACCGGCAATCATCAGCTGCATGACTTCACTTTCACGTGCGGAAAGCAAGGCAAAGCGCGCCTGCAGCCCCTGCTGCGACTGCCAGCGATCGGCACGCTGCTGGCTTTCATTCATCGCCTGATGAAGCGTTTCCAGTAACGGTTCGATGTCCAGCGGTTTGGTATAAAACTCAAACGCTCCCTGGCGAAACGCGCGGCGACAGGCATCGATTGTCCCGTGGCCTGTCATAATAATCACAGGCAACAGCGGGTGGCGATCGCCCTGCTCCGCTAGCCAACTCAGTCCGCTAATCCCCGGCATCCGCACGTCCAACAGCAAACAACCGCGCAGCGGTTCACGCGAATGTGTGGCTGCTTCAAACGCGGCTAGGTCGGCAAAATCTTCCACCTCATAATCCAGCGCTTTCAGCAGAAAACCGAGCGATTCACGCACGGATAAATCATCATCCACTAACCAAACCTTCGCGCTCATTCCGTTACTCCGCCAGTTGGAAAATTAAGGTTATTTCCGCGCCGCCCTCAGCGCGATTCGCCAGCCTGAGCTGACCATTCATGCGTAACATCAGGCTCTCTACCAGCGTCATGCCTAACCCCATGCTATTGGCGCGTGAGCTGTAAAACGGCATGCAGGCCTGCGCCAATCCTTCCGCAGAAAAACCTGGGCCGTTATCGCT
The DNA here is from genome assembly GCF_039621635.1 of Pantoea sp. BRR-3P. Lineage (NCBI taxonomy): Bacteria > Pseudomonadati > Pseudomonadota > Gammaproteobacteria > Enterobacterales > Erwiniaceae > Pantoea > Pantoea sp. BRR-3P. The sequence continues at coordinate 702,696 of NZ_CP155067.1, read as the reverse complement.
GATGGTGATCTTGATGCCGTGCGGAGCATGCTCCGAAACAATTTTTACCCCTGCATCAGCGCGGCCTTGCTGCATATGTATCGCGTTCTGAAGCACATTGTGGAATACCTGTTCCAGCCATTGAGGATCGCTCATTACCTGCACCTGATGGTGCTGGAATTGCTGATGCAGCGCGACATTGCCCTCTTCCAGTTCTTGTTGCAGCAATAGCGTCACCCGGCGCCACACCGCTTCCGGGTTGACGGCACTCATCGTCACCGGACGTTCACTGACAATATCGCGAAAGCGCTGTAGCAAGCCGGCGAGACGCTCGGTTTGCAGGCTCATGGCGTTAAGCGCTTGCGGAAGATTCTCGTATTTGCCCAGCTTTAACAGCAGCTGACTGCTGTGCAGCCAGGTGTTAATCGCGGTCAGCGGCTGGTTGATTTCATGAATAATTCCCGCGGTAAATTCTCCCAGCGCTTCGCGACGTGAACGTTGAAAATATTCAGCGCGCAGGCGCATCGCCACATGCTGGCGCCAGTGTCGCAGCAGCCATCCGCCAAGTGCACCGATCGCCAGCCACACCAGCAGCGCCAGCACAAAAGGCAGCAGGTGCAAAGCTCGCCAGTCAGGATTCGCACTCCCTTTCAGTAAGAAAGGTTGATAGTGATTGATAAACGGCCGCTGCCACTGCCAGCGGGCAGTCTCAGAATAGGCCGCCGCCTGAATGGCGGGCTGCGCATGGATATGGAACGCAAGCGCGAGCGCGACATCCGGCGTTTGCAAGGCAAAATGCAAATCCACCAGCATGCGGATCTGCCGATAAGGATTGTAAAGCCAGTAGCGTCCGCCGCTCACCTCTTCAAAGCGCGGCGCGGTAAGCGGACGATTAACGGTATGCTCCAGCAGAACAATCTGCGGGAATTTTGTTTGCAGATCGGCAAGCTTTTCATCGCCAGTGAGCAGCGGCAACAGCGTTTCGTTCTGCGTTTGATAGGCAGCCAGGCGATTAAACTGCTGATGAAAATGCGCTTCCGCCGCTCGCTGCTGCTGCAAAATTTGATCGGCAAACAGCGCTATCAAGGTGATCAGCACAAGCAGGAGCCAGGCCAGCCAATACCTTTTCATCCATGGGCGGTAAGTGTGAGGCATAATTTTCCGTCGCTCGACAATGAAAAAACCCTCCGTTGAGAGGAGGGCGATTTTTCCACACTTTGCTTGGGAAAACCATTAGCACTATTCTGGTTAGCTGTTGCGCTGCAAGTGACTCGTGACAAAGGCGCGACAGCGTGCAGACAGGGGATCGCTAAACACCTGCTGCGGCGAACCGGCTTCCTCAATCTTGCCCTGGTGCAGGAACACCGCTTTATTCGACACATCGCGCGCGAAACCCATTTCATGGGTCACGATAATCATGGTGCGCCCCTCCTCCGCCAGGCTGCGAATGACGCGCAGCACTTCGCCCACCAGCTCGGGATCCAGCGCCGACGTTGGCTCATCAAACAGAATCGCTTTCGGCTGCTGCGCCAGCGCACGCGCAATGGCTACACGCTGTTGCTGACCGCCAGAAAGCTGCGACGGCCAGGCGTTGCGTTTTTCATACAGACCCACTTTGTGCAGCAGCGCTTCAGCCTCTTCTATCGCCTCTTTGCTGCTGCGCTTTTGCACATGCACGGGCGCTTCGATGATGTTCTGCAACACCGTTTTATGCGGCCACAGGTTAAAGCTCTGGAAGACAAAACCCAGCTGCATGCGCATCAGTTTAATGCGGCGTTGCTGCTCACGGCTCAGTTTCTCATCGGCGTTGTCGATGGTGACCACTTCGTCACCCACCGCTATTTCTCCGCCCTGCGGCACTTCCAGAAACGGGATGCAACGCAGCAAGGTACTTTTGCCCGAACCACTGGCTCCAATCAGTGATATCACATCGCCATCCTGCGCCGTCAGGCTGATGTCATGCAGCACTTCATGCCCGCTATAACTTTTTCTGAGATGGCTCAGGGCGATAGTGGGTTTGCTCATGGACGTGCTCCAACGTGATAAGGGGACAAACGGCGCTCCAGCAGCGCCACAGCTTTACTCACCAGCACGGTCAGCAGCAGATAGATAATTGCCGCGCTGATAAAGACCTCCAGCGCGCGAAACGTCTCAGAGACGATCGAATCGGCAATGCCGGTCATCTCCATCAGGCTAATGGTACTCACCAGCGACGTGGATTTGATCATCGAGATAATTTCGTTGCTGTAAGCCGGGAGTGCCTGACGCACCGCCAGCGGCAGCGTGATACGGCGCAGTGTGGTAAAGCGCGACATGCCGCTCACCTTCGCGGCTTCCAGCGACTGCACGCTTACCGCATTCAGGCCACCGCGCAGAATCTCTGAGGTGTAGGCTGCATCATTAAGCACCAGCGCAATCAAGCCGCACCAGTAAGGATCGCGCAGCAGCGGCCACAGTACGCTTTCACGCACCGCTGGCAAACTGCCAAGGCCATAATAAATCATGAAAATTTGAATCAGCAGCGGCGTACCGCGAAATACCCAGACGTAGAAACGCGTCACGTAGCTGCCAAGCCGATGTTGTCGCAGCAGGTTAAGCAGCAGCGCCAGTATGCCGCCGCCGAGCAGGGATAGCAGCGCCAGGTTGAGCGTCAGCGGCAGGCCACGCAGCAATGCCGCTAGCGTGTTTTGCAGAAAAGTAATGTCCATTGTGGCTCCTTACAACCGCGCGCGTTGTTGGCCGCGCATGGCCACTTTTTCCACATAGCGGAAAACAAAGTCAGAACAGGTGGTGATAATCAGGTAGATCACCGCTCCCACGCTGTAGAAGAAAAACGGCATCTGGGTGGAGTTCGACGCGGTGGAAATCTGATTCATGGTTTCCACCAGACCGGTCACCGACACCAGCGCCGACTCTTTGATCACCGACTGCCACTGATTGCCCATGCCCGGCAGCGCGGTTTTCAGCGCCTGCGGCACAATCATGCGGCGGAACAGCATCAGGCGGCCCATCCCCGTCACCGTAGCGGCTTCCAGCGTACCTTTCGGTATGGCATAAAATGCCCCGCGGAATACGCTACTTTGATAAGCGCCGGAAATCAGACCGATGGCGATGGCGCCGGCGACAAAACCGTTCACATCGAACGGACCTTGCAGCCCGAGGCTTTCCCCTACGAACGACACCACCTGACGTCCACCAAAGTAAAACAGGTAGATCACCAGCAGTTCCGGTACGCCGCGAAACAGCGTGATGTAGCCACTAGCGAGGCGCTGTTGCCAACGCGCGCCACCAATCTGCATCCAGCACAGCAGGCTGCCAAGGATCGCCCCCAGAACCCATGCACACAATGAAACGGTGACGGTCACCGTGGCGGCGTTAAGCAACACGCCGCCCCAACCTTCGTCACCAAACCCTAAGAGTTGCCAATCAATAGCCATAAGCGCCTGAAATTACTCCGCTGGTGCGACGTTTTCGCCGAACCATTTTTCAGACAGCTGCTTCAGCGTGCCATCTTTGATCATTGAATTTAATGCGCTATCCAGTGCGGCTTTTAGCTCAGGATTGTTTTTCTGAATCGCAATCGCCGACCCCTGGCCCAACACGCCGCCTGAGAAGCCATAACCGGTGCTGTTCACGGTATCTGCATGTTTTTTCACATAGGCATTCAGGTTGGTGCGTGATGCCATCACCGCATCAACGCGGCCGTTAAGCAGATCGGCGAAGGTTTCCGGGCCGGCCTGATAGGTACGAATCGTCGCCACATCGGCCAGATATTTGTTAAGGAAGTCAGCCTGGATGGTGGCAACCTGCACCGCGATGGTTTTGCCTTTGAATTTCGCTTTCAGCGCGTCAATGGATTTGGTCATGCCCGCTTCGTCATTCGCCAATACCACTTCGCCATTGCCCGGCAGCGTATCAACCGCACTGCCCTTCAGGGTAACGAAACCCGAAATACTCACGGTGTATTGGCGGGAGAAATCCACCACTTCTTCACGCTTTGGCGTGACGGTCACGGCATCGATTACCGCGTCATATTTACCGTCGACCAAACCTGGAATCATACCGGACCATTTCTGCGCCACGATTTCGTATTTAAAACCGGCGCGCTTAGCGATTTCCGCCACCATATCCGGTTCATAACCAACGATTTTGCCGCCTGGCGTAGATTGGTTAAACGGCGGATAAGCGGCTTCGGTAGCAAATTTCACCGTGCCAAAATCTTTGGCTTGCACCAGCGCGGAAGAGGCAAGCAGCAACATGCCCACAGAGGCGGTAAACAGTCCTTTACGCATCATCATAAAACCTCAGAGTTCGTTATTTTAAGAGAGTAAATCAATGGCTAAACGGGCTAGCGCCTGCGTGCTGGCATGGATGCTGCGCTCGTCGGGTTGATAATCCGAATTGTGCAGATGATCGTCGCGCCCTGGCGCGCCGGAGCCAATGTGGATCTGACAGCCGGGCACGCGCTCGGTAAACAGTGAAAAATCTTCGGCACCAAAGCTGGCGCTCGGTTTAGCAACGATCGCTTTACCAAACTGATGCGACAAAATCAGTTCCAACGCGTCGATTAACCCATCGTCGTTCATTAACGGCGGTACGCCGCGCTGATAATTGACCTCAACGCGCACATTCAACGACAGCGCCACACCGGCGCAGATGCGCTTAAACGCTTCTTCGATATGCGCCCGCGCGGCTGGCGATTTGGCGCGTACCGTGCCCTGCAGTAGGCAGCTATCAGAAATAATATTGTGGGTGGTGCCGCCATGAATGTGGCCAATGGTCAGCACCGCCGAATTGGCCGGATCGAGTTCGCGTGAAATGATGGTTTGCAACTGGCTGACCAGGTTCACCGCCGCAATGATCGGATCGGTGCCCATATGCGGACGGGCGGCATGAGTCGATTTACCGTGCACCACCACATCAAATTCGTCGCTGGATGCGGTGCTGGCACCACGCGTCAGGCCAATTTCGCCCGCGGCCAGCTCCGGTTTGTTGTGCAGGGTGATGGCGAGATCGACGCCGTCCGCCGCGCCATCGGCGATCATCGCTTCGGCACCGCTTTCTGGCGTCTCTTCCGCTGGCTGGAAAATTAACCGCAGGGTGCCATGCAGTTGTGCACGGTAGTACGGCACAATCGCCGCCACACCCAGCAGGGTCGCGGTATGAATATCATGCCCGCAGGCGTGCATTTTGCCCGGATACTGGCTGCTGAACGACAGGCCGGTTTGTTCGTGGATCGGCAAGGCATCCATATCAGCGCGTAACAGTACGGTTTTACCGGGATGCGCGCCCACGATATCCACCATGACACCGGTTCTGCCGACGCCCGTCTTTGGCACCAGTCCAAGGCGCAGCAGTTCCTGCTCAACGAGCGTGGCGGTACGCTGGGTATCAAAACCCAGCTCCGGATGCGCATGGATATCACGACGAATGGCGATGAGATGCGCCTGCATGCTTTCGCTTTTGGCGCTGATGTCCCTGGCTAAAACATCTTTATGATCGGTCATGTTTGCGGAGATCTTTCTCAGGCGTAAACCTGGCCTTTATGGCATTTTTATTAAAATTGATTCCGTATTTATTCACAGCACCCGGCAGAATGCAACGCACAATGCTTATTGTTACTTACTGAATTTGCGCACTATTTTTCTAATCCACTGCTCTGGCAGGATAAAAACTCACTTCTGCATCATTAAGCAGTTATAACATTCATGATCCAGCGCGGATCATCAGTTTTACTGATTTCGTTATTGAACAAAAATCAACCGTGAACCTGCGTTAAAAGCCAGTCACGCACCGCTTGCACCGTCGCAGGCTCACGTGGGCGTTTTGGCCACACCAAATACCAACCCGCATCTATCGTCATTTGCGTGCCAAACGCTACGACCAATCGCCCGCTCGCTATATCGTTCTGCACAAAATGTGGGCTGGTGAGCGCGATACCTTGCCCGCCGATCGCCGCTTCGAGCGCCAGTGCCGTTTGATTGAAGCGCAGATGATGCTGATGATGCAGCGACTCATGGGGGAAGATGAATGAGAGAAATGCGGGCCAAAGGTGATGACCATCGTGCAATAACGCATAGCGCAGGCAATGATTGATCTCGGCAGGATCACCCAACTCGGCAAGCAGCGTGGGGCTTACGACCGCCAGCACCGTTTGGCTGAACAGCATACGGGCATCGAGACCGGCGCCGAACGGTGGCCGGCCATAGCGCACTGCTAAATCGACACCTTCATGATGAAACTGTACCAAACGTTCGGAAGCCAGCACGCGTAGATCGATATCCGGCCAGGCGGCGGTAAAATCCGGTAAGCGCGGCAGCATCCAGCGGCTGGCAAAGGTTGGCGTTACGCTGAGAGTTAAACGGTTCGGTTCAGGGCGCAGCGTGCGCGTAGCTTCATCAATTAATTCAAATGCCTGGCGGATACTCACGGCATAACCCGCCCCCGCGCTGGTCAAGGCCAGCGTGCGTGGTAATCGATCAAACAGTTTCAATTCGAGGCTGGCTTCCAACCCGCGAATTTGTTGTGCCACCGCGCCTTGCGTCACGCCTAATTCTTCCGCCGCCAAACGAAAATTGAGATGGCGCGTTACCGCTTCAAAGACCTTCAACGCATTCAGCGGGGGTAGCGCGCTAAATCCCTGGTTCATCCTGTAGTTTTCCTATCGTCAAGTGGCAAAAAGAGTGGCTCTCTGCGGTCGAAATTAGCACTTATACTGGGTTTAAGCGATGTTGACTTATAAGGAAGAGATACTATGACAGTAGAAAAAGTTGCAGTTATCGTTGCTGGCGGCAGCGGCATGGGCGCAGCAGCGGCTGAGAAGCTGGCGAGCGAAGGCTACAAAGTGGCAATCCTCTCCTCTTCCGGAAAAGGTGAAGCGCTAGCAAAGCAATTAGGTGGTTTGGGCGTGACGGGTTCTAACCAGTCGGTAGATGATTTGCAAAAGCTGGTGGATCAAACGCTGGCGCGCTGGGGCCGTATCGATGTGCTGGTGAACAGTGCGGGTCATGGTCCTCGTGCGCCGATTCTGCAATTAAGCGATGAGGATTGGCAGCGCGGCATGGAGACCTATTTCCTCAATGTGGTACGGGCCGCGCGGCTGGTGACGCCGATCATGCAGAAACAAGGCGGCGGCAGCATCATCAATATCTCTTCGGCGTGGACGTTTGAGCCTACCGATATGTTCCCCACGTCGGCCGTTTTCCGCGCGGGTTTAGCCTCGTTCACTAAAATTTTCGCAGATACCTACGCGGCAGATAATATTCGCATCAACAATGTGCTTCCGGGATGGATTGATAGCCTGCCGAAAACCGATGAGCGCCGTAACAGCGTACCTTTACAACGCTATGGCACTTCTGAAGAGGTGGCTGCGACCATCGCCTTCCTAGCTTCGCCGGGTGCCGCCTACATTACGGCGCAAAATATTCGCGTTGATGGCGGCGTGACGCGCAACGTCTGATCAGCAGCATGTCTCGTAAAGCCGCCAGAGATCCTCACCTTATGGCGGCTTTGCCGTTTTACCCTCAAAAAGCAAGACGGGTCTCGTCGCTCTTACGCCTTACAAACGGTCAGAATGTTCACGTTCGCGGACGCTATTACCCTGATTTCGCCCGCCTATCTCTCTATTGATATTCTGAAGTGAGGCCACTATGCATCCAATTTTACGTTCACAATTTTCCAGACTTTTTGCCGCTGAGCGCCACCGGGTGTGGCAATGGATGCTGACGGGTTGTGGCCTGTTTTGGATTATCGTAGTGGTTGCGGTGATGAGCATTCGTTAAGTCAGTGTGCCTGTAGCCTGCCGGACAAATGCTCCGGCGGTAACAGCTCAAAAGCCCGCTTCATTTCCCGCGCCTCCTCCGCCGGACTACGTCCAAACATCCGTTTAAACTCCCGATTAAACTGCGAATCACTTTCATATCCTACCCGCGCCGCAGCGCCAGCGGCCGTCAGATTGTCGCGAATCATCATCAGACGCGCCTGATGCAAGCGCAGCGATTTAACATATTGAATCGGCGATGTTTGTGTCACAGTTTTGAAATGCAGATGGAAACGCGGCACGCTCATGCCAGCTTCCTTTGCCAGAGAAGGCACATCCAGCGGCTGACGCCAGTCGGCATGAATCCGCTGCAAAGCACGGGCAACCCGGCCAAAATGGCCCTGATAGGTTAATGCCGCGCGCACCGCGCCGCCCTGTTCGCCCATCAACACGCGAAAACAGATCTCTTCCACCCGTGCGGGTCCTAACACCTTGGCCTCAAGTGGATCGCTCAATGCTTCGAGCAAGCGCAGCGTGCTTTGGGCTAACGCCCGATCGATAGGCGTAGAAATGATGCTCGCTGGTGCAGCAGTAATGGCTGTTTGCCCGTGAGCCAATTGCGCCACCAACCGCGCCACCATCGCAACATCCAAACGAATAGCAATGCCCAGCAATGGTTCTTCGGAAGTGGCTTCCGTCTCCGCAGAAAATGGCAGAGGTACCGACAGCACCAGATAATGTTGCGCATCGTAGCGATACATTTTATCGGCGAGAAAGGCGCGTTTCGATCCCTGGCAAATGATGATGATACTCGGTTCATACAGCACCGGCGTGCGCGCCCATTGCCGATCGGCACGCATAAAGCGCACGCTGTCCAGCAGCGATTCGGTATAGCCTTCCTGACGTGCCAGCTGACTAAGTAATGCGCAGGTTTGCTGTTGAACGGTACGCGACATGATTACTATTCCTGTGAGAGATTCAGGCAAAGGATAGCGTTTAAAATCAGCGATGCGCAACGACGGCGAGATAATCAGGCAAACATGCGCCACAATCCGGTCTGTTGTGCCTGGCGTGATGCATCGACAATAACCTCGTCAACTCAACGAGGAATACGTCATGACCCAACGCAATCCAAAAGTCATTATTTTAACCGGCGCCAGCAGCGGTATTGGCGAAGGCATTGCGCGCCATCTGGCACAGCTTGGTCATCAGCTCGTGCTCGGCGCGCGCCGCACCGACCGTCTCTCAATGCTGTGCGAAGAGCTCCGCTTTTCTGGCGCCAGCGTGGATTATTTAGCCACCGATGTCACGCAGCGCGCTGATACACAACAGCTGGCCGATTTTGCCCTGGCGAAATATGGCCGCATTGATGTGATGATCAACAACGCGGGCGTGATGCCGCTGTCGCCGATGAGTTCAATGAAGGTTGAGGAGTGGGACTTGATGCTCGACGTCAATATTCGCGGCGTACTTTATGGTATCGCGGCGGTGCTGCCCACCCTACAGGCGCAGCAGTATGGCCACATTATTAATATCGCTTCCGTCGGTGCGCTAACCGTTTCGCCGACCGCTGCAGTCTATTGCGCCACCAAGTTCGCGGTGCGCGCCATTTCCGATGGCTTACGCCAGGAATCACCACAGCTGCGCGTGACGGTGATTAATCCCGGCGTGGTGGAGTCTGAACTGGCTGACACCATTACCGATAGCGTGGCGCAGGAAGCCATGAAGCGTTATCGCCAGATTGCACTCAAACCCGAAGCGATTGCCAAAGCGGTGAGCTGGGCCATCGATCAACCTGGCGACGTTGATACCAGTGAAATCACCGTACGCCCCACAGCCAGCGCCCATTAACCTGCAAAGCCGTGGCGATTTCAGGCTGAAATCCGTAAAAATCGCTGCGGCGTTTCCCCCATCAAACGGCGAAACATGGAGATAAATGCGCTGGGGCTTTGGTAGCCCAGCTGATTGGCGATACGAACGACCGTTTGCCCCTGCGCCAATTGCACCAGTGCCTCGGATAATCGTAACTGCTGCCGCCACTGCGTAAAGGTGATGCCGGTTTGATCGCGGAACAAACGTGCCAACGTGCGTGAACTCGCGCCGACGCGCTGTCCCCATGCTTCCAGCGTATCGCTGCTGGCCGGCGCTTGCAGTAGCTGCTGGCAAATACTCAGCAAACGGCGATCGCTGGGCAGTGGCAAATTACACACCGGGCCTGCCGGTGCGCGACGAATCTCATCCAGTAATAGCGGCATGATTAACTCTACGCGCGCCGCCTCGGGCTGCGCCTGCTGCTCATTCTCCACCAGCGTTTGCATCAGCGCCTGCAGCAGCGGCGAAATCATCATGCTATGTGTCTGCGGCCAAAAGGCGCGCGCCAGTTTGGGATCAAGGTACAAACTCAGGCTGCGAATATCACTTAATGCCATTAAGGCGTGCGGAATAGTCCCCGGTAGCCACAGCGCACGGCCCGGCGTTAACGTCCATGATGCGGTCTGCGTTTGTACTCGCATCACTCCTTGAAAACAGAATATCAGCTGCGCGACTTCATGGGCGTGCCAGCGCTCCTCACGTCCAGCGTGGTAATGCATCTCGCGCGTGGCGACTAAAGGCTGCGGCGGGAGCGCTTCCGCCTGCGTTAATTTCTGCAACACCATCTCATCCAATCCCGTTAGATTGCCGATTGATGTCCGTTGTGCGCGATTCGTCGGTGATACCGCGTAAAGCCGCCAGCAGGACGCTATTAAATAAAATAGTAATGATTATCATTTGTATCACTAAATGAGGCCATTGGACTATATCGGGGAAAATAAATGCCGGGTCACTGCACCTTCAAACGCACGCCCTTAAGCGCACTCTTACTGATGATCATCAGCAGCGCATCGGGCTGGGCGGCGGAGAAAAACAATGCTGATAACAGCACACTTACCGTTACCGCCAGCAGCGTTGAGAGCGATAGCGCCGATGCTGACAGCTGGAATCAGGTGGCGAAAAAAGCCGATAGCGTCACTAAAAGCACGCGTCCATTGATTGAAACGCCGCAGAGTATTTCGGTGATAACGCAGGCGCAGATGGCCTCGCAGGCGGCGCTGAATGTCTCGCAGGCTTTGCGTTATAACAGCGGGATTGGCGCGGAGGGTGGCGGCGCAGATTATCGCTTTGATGACATCTCAATTCGCGGTTTTTCTGCCGATGAGTATCTGGATGGCCTGCGCTTACCCACCGTTACCTATTGGTCACGTCCGAATTACGATACTTATCTATTAGATCGCCTTGAAATAGTGAAAGGCCCAAGTTCGGTTACGTTCGGCCAGGCAAGTCCCGGCGGCGTGGTAAACCTAATCAGTAAGCGCCCAACCGCTGAGCCGATCCACCAGATTTTTGTCAGTACCGGCAGCCATAACCTGTTTGAAACCGGCCTCGATCTCTCCGGCGCGCTGGATAACGATGAACATTGGCTGGGACGCCTGACCGGAACCTGGTCACGCAATGACACGCAGGTCGATTACACCAAATACAAACATTATGACATCGCCCCTGCCCTCACCTGGCAGCCGAATGACGACACGCGTCTGACGCTGCTCGGGCAGTTCCGCAAAGATCCCTACACCGGATTTTATAATCAGCTACCGCTGGAAGGCAGCCTGATCAAACTGGCGCAGGGCAATTACTCCGATAAGTTTTACGGTGGCCAACCGGGCTTTGATTACTATCGCCGTGAACAAGCCAGTATCGGCTATGACTTTATGCATAAATTTGATGATATCTGGAGCGTGCACCAGAATCTGCGCTATCTGCACACCAGCAGCGATTATCAAATGGTCTATCCAAACGCCACCGTGAATGACGGTTCGGCCACGGTGAGCCGTGACAGCATGCGGGTGATTGAGTCGTTTAACGCCTTTGACGTGGATACCAATCTGCAGGGCAATCTGGATACGGGGCCAGTCAACCACGCGCTGACGCTTGGTGTTGATTACGTGCACGACGATCTGCGGCAAAACAGCGGCTATGGTACGGCGTCAGATATCAGCTATCTCAATCCTGATTACAGTACGCCGGTCGATCCGTTGTTGATCGATAACCATAATCGCTCGTTTATGACTCAGCTCGGCTTCTACCTGCAGGACAGCATGAAGTGGAACCAGTGGATCCTGAATCTAGGCGGGCGCTACGATCGGTCACAAACTCGCAGCCAGAACTGGGTTGCCGGTTCGCGTACTGAACTGAATGATTACGCCACCACTGGTCGAGCAGGCCTGATGTACCACTTTGATAACGGCATCGCGCCCTATATTAGCTACGGTACCTCCTTCCAGCCGCAGGCCGGCACCTCGTTTGACGGAAACGCTTTTACCCCCACCAAAGGCAAGCAGTCTGAAGTTGGCGTGAAGTATCAGCCGAATGGCCTTAACGCGCTGTTCAGCGCCGCTCTTTACGATCTGCGCCAAACTAACGTGCTGACCGCCGATCCTGAGCATGCTAACTATTCAGTACAAACCGGCGAAATCCGTTCGCAGGGATTTGAGCTGGATGCCAAAGCTAACCTTACTTCGCGCTGGCTGGTGAACGCCTCTTATGCGCTGACCAACCCGAAAGTGTTGTCTGCCAATGATGACACTGAAGGTAAGCAGCCCGTCGCCATTGCTCGCCAAAGCGCCACGTTGTGGACAGAATACGCCTTGCCTGGCGTGCTAGAGGGCATAACGATTGGCGGTGGCGGACGCTACGTCGGAACCAGCTATGCCACCACTGACAACAGCTTGAAAGTGCCGGCAGCACTGGTTTACGACGCGATGATGCGCTATCGCTGGCAGGATTGGCAACTGGGGCTCAACCTACAGAACCTTACCGATAAACAGTACATCAGCAACTGTAACGATCTCGGTTGCCACTTTGGTTTACGTCGCCAACTGATCGCCACGGTGAGCTATCAGTGGTAATCAGTCGTCGACAACTTTTACTGGGCGCGCTGACAGGCGCTGCCCTGTATTCATTTCCCACATGGGCGGATACCGCGCCGCGCTGGGTGATCCTCGATTGGGGATTGACCGAAATGGCGCTGCTGCTCAACGTCACTCCAGTGGGGGTGGCCGCGCCGGACTGGTATCGCCGCCTGTTCAGCCAACCTGCGCTGCCGCAGCAGGTTGCAGATGTGGGTTTGCTGTTTCAACCCAATTACGAAACGCTGTATGAGTTACAGCCGACGCAGCTGTTGGTGACGCCCGCGCATCGCCTGGCTGAAGCGCAACTTTCGCGTATCGCACCGCTGCACTACTTTCCCGTGAGTGGCCCACAGCCCTGGCAACGCGCGCAGCAAAATCTGCATACGCTAGCGCAGCTGGCCGGTGCGAATCAGCGCGCCGAGAGTGTAATGCGCAGTCTGCTAGCACGGATGGCTGTCGCACGGCAACGCGCCGCACGCTTTCAGGACAAACCGATCTATTTATTACATCCTCTTGATACGCTGCATGTGATGTTGCTCGGCACGGGAAGCTTATTTAATGACGTGCTGGTTTTACTCGATTTGCCGCACAGCACGCCATTTACGGTCGGTGCGCAGGGTTACGCCACGCTAGAGCTGGAACAGCTCACCTCCTTGCCGCCGGGTTGGCTCGTGCTGTTGCCGTCATGGCCGGAAATCGATCTCAATCCGATACTCCAATCACCGCTATGGCACATCTTAACGCGCCCCGGTGGGCACAGATTACTGACGCTGCCGGACGGTTTATCGACCGAAGGTGGCGTTCTGACCGCCGTGCGCTTCGCCGAGGCATTAGTAGCCGCATTAGAGGCGCACACATGAATCGTCACTGCGCCGGGTTAACATTGTTGCTGTTCGCGATGGCACTCATGTTGTGTCTTGAACAACTTGCCCATCAATTGTCGTGGTGCGCGATTTGGCAAGCGCTACGTGGCACCGCCATGCCGAGCCTGCAACAGCAGATGTTCACGCTGATGTGGTTACCGCGTCAAGGCATGGCACTGCTGTGCGGCCTGGCGCTCGGTTTTACCGGCGTTGTCATGCAGCAAGCCCTGCGTAACCCGCTGGCAGAGCCGATGACGCTTGGCATAGCGTCCGGGGCGACATTGGCACTGTCATTGGCGACACTGATTGGCCCAACTTGGCTGCTGGCCAGTCGTGAATGGATCGCTTTAAGCGGCGCCATTACCGCTTTTGCGGTGGTATTTTTGCTGAGCCTGCGCCAGGGTTTTACGCCGCTAGCGTTAACGCTGGCGGGGATGCTCGTCAATCTCTACTGCGGTGCCGTCAATCTGCTGTTATCCATCCTCTACGATCGTTCATTGTCTGCCGTATTTATCTGGGGCGGAGGCGCATTGACGCAGGAGAACAGCCATGCGCTGTGGTGGTTACTGCCGCGACTGGTAATGGCCGCCCTGCCGGTGTTATTCATTCTGCGCCCTCTGCGCCTGCTGGCGCTGGATGAGCGCGTCACCCGCTCAGTGGGTTTACCGGCAGGATGGGTGCGTGCTATTTCGCTGCTCTCAGCGTTAGCCATCAGCAGTCTTGTTATCAGCGTGGTCGGCGTGATTGGCTTTATCGGCCTTGCCGCACCTCATCTCGCTGCGTTAAGCGGTGCGAAAAATTTCTATCAGAAACTCATCTGGTCGCCGCTGCTGGCTGCTGGCTTATTGTGGTTAACCGATCAAGGCGTGAGTCGCCTGAATGGCATCAACGGTTTGCTGTTGCCGACCGGCATGATGACTGCGTTGGCTGGCGGACCGCTACTGCTGTGGTTTTTGCCGCGCCTGCGCCACATTTTCCAACCGGATGTCAATGAACCGTCGTCCGCTCCTTTTCCCACCCATCAGATAGCAATGCTGCCGGTGATCATGATGTTTCTGCTGATGTTGGCTATCGCGCTTGATTTTGCGCGAGGTCTGCACGGCTGGCACTGGAATTCACTGGCAGAAATGCACCAGATGCTGCCATTCCGCGTGCCGCGACTGCTCGCCGCGCTCGCGTCGGGTGTGCTGCTGGCCGCCGCCGGCGTGATTTTGCAGCGCGTTAGCCGTAACCCGATGGCCAGTCCGGAACTGCTCGGTATTGGGGCAGGCGCATCGCTGGGTATTACTGCACAGCTGCTGCTGTGGCCACTGGCGGGAATGGCGGTGATGATAGCCAGTAGCGCGCTAGGGGCTCTCTTCACACTTGGATTAACGCTGTGGCAGGCACGCCGCTATGCGCTCAATCCTCAGCGCATGCTGCTTAGCGGGTTGGCCATTACCGCGCTGTTTCAATCCGTCGCGGCGATCGTCATCAGTAATAACGGTATTGCCGCCGCCATGCTGCGCCAGCTGATGACCGGTTCCACCTATTATGTCAGCACGCCCATTGCGACTCTCGCTTTCGTGCTGGCCTTGCTGCTGCTGGCATTGACACCGTTGTTGCGGCGCGCCTTGCTGCTGTTGCCGCTCCATAACATTTCACCGTCGCTGGGACTCAATGTTGCCCATGCACGCCTGCTGTTGATGCTTCTGGCCGCCGCCATGACAGGCGTCGCTACGCTCATTGTCGGACCGTTATCCTTCATCGGTTTACTTGCGCCGCAGCTGGCACGCCAGCTTGGCGCGCGCAAACCGATGGCGCAACTGCTGCTGGCGGTGTTGATCGCCGCAATAGTGATAATGCTGGCCGATTGGGCGGGCAACAATCTGCTCTTCCCGCGACAAATTCCGGCCGGACTCATGGCCACGTTAATTGGCGGGCCATGGTTGGCACTGCTGCTGTGGCGACCACTCAATAGCGCCAACGCATAGGAGATGATGTGGCAATATATCGGCGGTTACTGCGCACCAGCGGCGCGCTATTTTTTATTGCGCTGGGTTGCAGCGTGATGGGTGGATTAAGTAATGCCGCGCTACTGGCGTTAATTAACCAGGGATTGAACGCCAGCGATGCACAACGTTTGCAGCTGGCATGGCAGTTTGCTCTGCTGGCGCTGTTGATGCTTGGCACGCGAACGCTGAGTCAGTCGCTATTTATGGCGATGGGCCAGCGCAGCAAGGCCGAATTGCGGCGCCAGCTGGTACAGCAGGTGGCCGACGCCGGCTATGCCAATCTGGAAAAGCACGGCATGCCGCGTGCGCTCAGTATTCTGACGCAGGATCTCGATCAGGTTGTGGTGTTTTTTATCTCGCTGCCCAGCTTTGTGATGTCACTGGCGGTGATTACCGGCTGCATAGCCTATCTCGGTTACTTATCGCTCACTGTGATGGTGATTGCGCTCATCACCATCATGATTGGCTCACTTGGTTACAGCAGCGTCCATCGGCGCGCGCTGCAGCTGATGCGTCAGTCGCGCCAGCGCGAGGAGGCGTTAACGGGCGAAGTCAGTGCGCTATTCAGTGGCGCGAAAGAGCTACGCTTGCACGCTCCGCGCAAACACGCCTTCATGCATAATAAATTGTTCCACACCATTGAACAGGTGCGTGTTGAACGCACGCGTGGCTACGTGCTCTATGCACTGGCGAATATCTGGGCCAGCGTATTTTTCTTTGCGTTTATCGGGGCAGTGATGTTTTTGCTTGCGCGTGTACTGGATCTGCAGGGCAGCGTGATGTCCGGTTTTGCCATGGTGTTTCTATACATGATCGTGCCGATTGAAAACGCGCTTTCCGCCCTGCCTGGCCTCACCCTGACGCAGGTGGCGCTTAAACGTATCGCCGCAATGCAGCAGCAACTGCCGCCGGAGCACACCGCCTTCGATAAGCCCCCACAATCATTTCAGCGGCTGGAACTGCGTGCGCTGACTTATCAGCATGACGTTTTCCAGCTCGGTCCGATCAGTCTGCAGTTTCAGCCCGGCGAACTGGTCTATCTCACCGGAGGCAATGGCAGCGGCAAAACAACGTTAGCACGCTTGATCACCGGTTTGTATCAGGCCGAAAGCGGTACCTTGTTGCTGGACGACGTCGCGATCGATGAGAAGAACCGCGCAGGGTATCGCCAGCTATTTTCAACGGTATTCAATGATTTTCACCTGTTCGACGATTTACAAGGCATAGATAGCGCGCACTTAGATAACGATGTGCAGAGATTGCTGCGATCGCTACAGCTGGAGAAGAAAGTGACGCTTGAAAATGGAACGTTCTCCACGTTAGCGCTCTCCACGGGACAGCGTAAACGACTGGCGCTGCTGGTGGCATGGCTGGAAGATCGCCCTTTCTATCTATTTGATGAATGGGCGGCCGATCAGGATCCGGCGTTCCGCGAGGTGTTTTACCATCAGCTGTTACCGGCGCTGAAAGCGCGAGGAAAAACCGTCTTGGTTATCACACATGACGACCGCTACTTCCATCTTGCCGACCGCTGCCTGAAGCTGGAATGGGGACAGTTAGTCAGCGCTTAAGACGCGCTGCGGCCTGCTCGGTTGCCACGCGACGGCGGGCAATAAATTCTGCTATCTGCGCTTTCGCCTCTGCCAGGCGCGCCGGTGAGGCACTGCGTGGAGAACCAGAATGGAATGGCGGTGCCGGATCGTATTCCATCTGCAGTTGGATATTTTCCGCAATCTCACGTCCAAACAGCTCTTCCGCTACCGTTAAGGCGAAATCGATGCCCGATGTAACGCCTGCGCCAGTGATACGGTTGCGGTCACGTACCACGCGCTCTGACACCGGCGTGGCACCCAGCAGGCTAAGCTGATCGAGCGAACCCCAATGCGAGGTCGCGCGATATCCCTGCAACAAGCCTGCAGCACCCAAAATCAGCGAACCGGTACACACCGACGTTACCCACTGTGCGTTCTCCGCCATGCGGCGCACGAACTCCAGCGTGTCGTCATCGTCCATCAGCGCAATCTGCCCGGGACCGCCGGGGATGCAGATCAGATCGAGTTTGGGGCAGTCAGCAAACGTGGCGGTGGGCACGATGGCCAGGCCACGATCGGACATCACCGGCTGCCGATCTTTCCAAATCAGATAATTAGTGACGTTCGGCATGCGGGCGAAGACTTCCCACGGACCGGTCAGATCGAGTTGCGTTACGTTGGGATACAGCAGCAAACCAATAGTCATAGACGAAGAAGCGGCCATGATAATCTCCATGAGCAATCAGAGCGTTATCATGGCCTTGCTTTTCAAAGGAACGCAATGGATTAATTCAGCAGGGGTTTGGCCTGCGGCTGTTTCACACCGTCTGCCAGTGCAAACAGTGCTGCCACCCGCTCTTTCTCTTTAGCATCAACCGGGATCAGCAGGCCGCAGATCACAAACACCGCGACGTTACCCGCCAGACCGACAATGCCGCTGGTCAGTGAACCCAGAGCCGGTATGTCATCCGGATAGAATACCGTCAGCACAATGGCGATAATGATGCCGCTCATCATGCCGAGCAGCGCGCCTTGCTTGTTGCCAAAACGACTAAAGATGCCGAAGAA
Source organism: Pantoea sp. BRR-3P (assembly GCF_039621635.1). Lineage (NCBI taxonomy): Bacteria > Pseudomonadati > Pseudomonadota > Gammaproteobacteria > Enterobacterales > Erwiniaceae > Pantoea > Pantoea sp. BRR-3P. The sequence continues at coordinate 684,555 of NZ_CP155067.1, read as the reverse complement.
CAGCGGTACCGCCAGCTGAATAATGCCCTGATACGAGATCTGCGCCAGCAGCTGCAACCGCGAATAGTTAAAGGTGAAATAAGCCAGCAACGCGGCGGCGACAATAAACACCACCATGCCTGATTTCGCCAGCACCGTTAACTGACGATCGCTTCGCGGTTTATTCCAGGTGGCGAGGTCATTGGCGAACTGCGTGCCACATACCTGCACACACCCATCTACGTGACCAATGCTTGCCGCAAGCACAATCACCAGGGCGATTGCCAGCAGCCACGGGCCGCCTTGATCGAACAACGCGGTAAAGAAGCCGTTTTGTGGATTGGCCTGCACGTTTGCATCCTGGCTCACCGCGGTCGCAAACAGCATCAGGATGGCGTAGAAACCGCCCACCAGCAGAATAGTCAGCAGCGTACCTTTCTTCACTGCGCGAATACCGCTGGCGGTATAGATGCGCTGGAAGCTCATCGGCCAGCACATCGATCCGATAACGCCGGTGAAGATCAGGCTGAACATGTACCACGGACCGTAATGCGAGCCTTCCGCACCTGGAATTTGCAGCATTGCCGGTGGCAGCGAGGCGAGTTGACCAAAACCGTGATCGCCGCTAAATAGCAGGATGACACACACCAACGCGCCCAGCCCGTAAGCGATAATGCCCTGATACATATCGGTCATGATCAGCCCACGCATGCCCATGCTCACCGTCCAGTACTGCCGCACCAGAATCAACAATACGCCTGCGATTAGGCAAGTGGTGACGCCCCAGCGGCCAAAACTGGCGAATTCAACCAGTAGCGCGAGAGCCTGAATCCCCATGACCACCCACGGGAATACGCAGATAATGCCGATGATTGACGCCACGCGTTTCACTGCCGGACTGTTGAAGCGCATGCCCAGCAGATCGGGTTGCGTGGTCAGGTTAAAGTGTTGCCCCCATTTCCACGCGCGACGCGCCATCAAATACATCGCCGTTACGCCTAACGTGGAGTAAACCGCACCGTAAAAACCGATCACGCCACTGACCGACAGGGCGAAGAACGCGGTAAAGGTTGCGCCCGGCCACCATGAGTTGGTATAGCTCATGGCGATATACCACGGCCCGTACGAGCGCCCGCCGACGGCATAATCGGAAAATGACGTGCTTTTACGATTGGTGGCATAAAGCACCGCGATCATGATGGCCAGAAATAGGCCAATCATGCCGAAAGTAATGACGTAGTGGGGTTCTGCCGCACTGATTTTCATGATACTTCCTCATCGGCCGGAATTTCACCAAATGCGCATTCCGCGAGATACATTACCCATAAACCAATACCTAAAAATACGGCTATCGCCAGCCAGTAAATAATCGGTAGCGGAATCCCAAGAAACAGAGCGCTGCTGCCACTTACACTTAAATAGAGTGGTGGGCAAAGCGCTAACAGTAATAATGCAAGCAGATATATGGAAAAGACTTTATTTTTAATACTTATGCGGGCGCGCAGTTGTTGCCCGATGACCATCGAACTCATAGCGATCTCCTCAACGTTTATTGACGGTTTGCGCACTCCCTTACCTGCTGAAAACAGCATCTTCCTGGTGAACTTAAAACACTTCAAGCTAAAACAGATTGAATAGCAGGTGCCTATGAATGTACACCCAGTGTGGCGACCCGCGGTTTATACCGCTCGCAGCCAATTCTCCCAGTCGGGATGATGTAATACACTGCGAGCGCGTAAATTCTTCCAAGCACCATATTTTGAAAAATCAAAATCAATATCTGCCACATGATGCTGAATAATAGCCCAGGTAGACCACTTCATATCGGCAAGATATTTATGGATCTGCACGCGCGCAAATAAAGCGCTATCCACTTTGCCAAAATAATCTTCCAGTAATTCGTGTTCAATTTGCGGTGTGAAAAACATTTCGCCAAACCACAATGCTAATTCATAGCAACGATCGTTATTTGACGCATATTCGAAATCCACCAGCCGAATATCCTGCTGCGCATTGAGCATGAAATTGCCGGCAAGCGTATCGTTCATGCAGGGTACTAAATCCAAACCGGCGGCCTCTAACGCCTGTTGTGCTCGCTCGGCTTGTTTGTGCAGCCATATCGCCTCTGCTGTAAAGACCACCTTGAGCGCTTTGACTTGTTCAATGTGTTCGTTGAGCATGTCGAACACCGTTTTGTTCTGCTTGAGCAAAGGCTGATCGTTAAAGCTTTTCAGCCCATGCAGCGCGCGATGGCGAATGGCCGGCTGCTGAAAATCGAGATTAGACGAAGCGCGCCAGCCATCAATAAATTCGAAGACTTCAACACCTAACTCGCGTAGAAAGGCCACCACCGGCACGCCGTAACCGGTTTGTGCGGCTTTCAGGCTCGCTTCATGTGCGGTTTCGCGGTTAATAAAGCGTTCGGTGCCTTCGCCGGGAATTTTGACAAAGTAGGCGCACGGCGCACCGTCGACTGAGACATGCCAGTTTGCGTTGGAAATCCCGCCGCTGACCGGACGATAATGTACCGCTCTGCCCTGCCATTCTGGCATGGCTGCAATTGCCTGCTCTACGCGCTGTTCCTGCCAGTTTTGTGCTTCTCCGGGACGTTTGCTCATCATGCTGCCTCCGCCGTCAGGGTTAACCATCGTTCAAAACGAGGATCGCTGGCGCTTTGTCGACAGCGCAGCAGCATCCATTGCCCTAGCTTGGCAAACTCAAGACCACGAGAACTGATGCTGCCGTTCAACATGCCCCACAGCGTCCAGTGATAATCATCAACCAGCGCGTATAGGCGGCAGCGCGCGACATCCGCTTCGCTACAGGCGCCACGCCAGGCACGAATCGCATCGCGCCAGCGATCGTCAGTGGGCAACTGTTCGTGGATCAAAGTAGCAATATCGTGCCAGGCATCGCCCTGCGCAGCATAATCAAAATCCAGCATTTGCCAGTCGCCTTTGCTGTTGATCATCCAGTTGCTGGCAATATTGTCGCCGTGAATCAGCACGGGCTGATACGGCACAGCATTCAGTGCCTGCCAGGCCAAATCAACACACTCGCCGAGCCAAAGGAGTTCGTCCGGTAACACCACATTTTGCCGGGCAATGTGCTGACGCAGCTGCAACATATCCTGCTGACGCTGCTGGCTTGGCAGTGGTAAACCGGCGTGATGCAGTTTATCCAGGGTACGAGTGAGCGCGTTAAAGTGACGCGGATCGCGGAAGGTCTCCAGCTTCGCCCAGCGATAATCGGCAGCCAGCGCCGCAAAAATCAGCACACCTAAATCGGCGTCAACGTGACAGAGTGCTGGCGCAATGCCCAGTTCTCCCGCCTGGCGGCTAATTTCCGTGGTGCGCTGCAGGTCGATCAGCGATTTTTGATCATCAAACAGGACTTTGGCGTAATAACGTGTCTCCGACGCTGTAACATAAAATCCCGCCCACTCCGTTGCTAAGCGATGCGGCGAGGCCACACCTGCGGTACCCGGCGCTATCACCACGCGTTGTGAAGGCTGCCAGCGCGCCAGCGCCTGCTCTAAACGTCCCATCATTCTGCGGCCTCCGGCGCTAAGCTGAGTTCACTGAGCATCGCCATCAGCACATCTAATCCGCGATGCAGATCTTGCTCGGCGGTAAATTCCCGTTCGTTATGCGAAAGCCCATTCACGCTCGGGACAAACAGCAACGCGCTGGGGCAGTGATAGCTCAGGCTGATGGCATCATGCCCCGCGACACTGCGCATTGGCATGGCGCTGAATCCCAGTTTTTCCGCCTGCGCCAGCGCCAGCTGACTGAGGCTGTTATCCAACTGCTGACGCGGACGAAATTGTGCGCGGTCGAGGCTGACATCCGTCGCGGTTTGCTGGGCAATGGATTGCATCTGCTGACTGAAGCTGTCACGTAGTTGCTGCAGCAGTGCTTCGTCAGCAGAACGAAATTCGATAAACAGCGTTGCTTCACGGGTCACCACGTTAGGTGAATTGGGCGCCGTTTCCAGACGGCCAACCGAAGTATGTAGTACCTCGCCGTGGCGATCGGCTTCAGCGCGCACCGCTACAATGGTCAGTGCCGCAGCTAACAGCGCATCGCGTCGGCGCGACATCAATGCCGGACCGGTGTGATTTTGTTCGCCGCGAAAGGTCACCTGCCACTTCAGTGCTGCCCAGGTTTCCGTTACTACCCCAATCTGTTTTTGCTGTTGCTCAAGATGTGGACCTTGTTCAACATGCAACTCGAGGTAAGCCGCTAACGGCAGCGGGGGCAATGCGTTACCGTCATAGCCAATGCTGCGCAGTGCGGCTTGCAATGTCACACCTTCAGCATCTTCACAGGCCAGCGCGTGTTTAAGCGACAGTGCGCCAGTAAAGACAGAACTCCCGGTTAAGCTGGGTTGAAATCGCGCGCCCTCTTCGTTGGTCCAGTTTACTACCGCCAGATTACGCGCTGGTTTTTCGCTTAACTGACGCACCAGCGCCGCGATAGTGGCTGCTGCGCCGGTTACGCCGTATGCGCCATCGAATCGTCCGCCCTGCGGTTGACTGTCAAGATGTGAGCCGCACAGGATCCACGGCGCTCCTTCGACCAGCGTCATTAAGCCAAAAATATTGCCAATTTCGTCGACATGAACCGAAAATCCCTGCTGCTTCAGCCAGAGGCAAAAGGCATCGCGCATCTGTTTATCCGCAGCCGAAGCAGTAAGACGATGCAGACCACCCGCGTCAGTGGAACCAATGCTGCTGCTCAGCGCGAAAAGCGCGTCAAACGCCTGATAGTCTTGTGATGTCATCCGCGGCCGTGCCGGGATGGAGGATGTTGACATGTGCATTCTCCAGACTCGCTACAAAAGCTGCCGCAGGAGGCGCATTGGTCACTAAGGTGTCGACCGCGCTAAACGGCAGCGTATTCACAAAGGTTCGCAGTCCAAATTTGCCTTCATCCGCCAGAATCACACTCTGACGGCAGTGCGTGCTCAGCACGCGCCGTAACAACGCCTCAGGCTCTTCGTAGTCCATAAAGCCGTTTTCCCGATCCACTGCGCCAATGCCCATGAAAGCGATGTCGTAGTGAAACTGCCGGGCAAACTCCAGCGTATGGGGGCCAATCAGTGCGTTATCATTTCGCCGAACGCGCCCTGGTGTTAGCGTCACAGCGTTCTCGCTTTGTTGCGTTAGCAACGCGGCGATATCCATCGAATTAGTAATAATTTTCAGACGCGAAAAGCGCGTTAACTGCTGTGCCAGCGCCAGGGTTGAGGTGCCCGTATCAAGAAATAGCGCCATCCCCTCCTCCACCAGATCGCTGGCTAACTGTCCAATTCGCACTTTCGCCCGCGGTTTGATACGGCTGCGAATTTGCAGCGGCTGCTCCTCGCTGGAGACCGGCAAAATGGCCCCACCGTGCACTCGCCGTAATACGCCCTGCTCTTCAAGAAACTTCAAATCACGTCGAATAGTCTCTTCCGAGACCACAAACTTTTGCGCCAGCTCGGTCACGCGCACCCGTTTTTCGTGGCTTAAAATCCGTTTAATTTCATCGAGTCGCGGCTGATTGATCATGCTTACCCTTATGTTTTGCGGAGAAAAAACCAAGTATACCTGTAAGTTGATCTCCGCTTTGCCAACACGCGATTAATCCGCTCGCGACGGTTAGAGCGCAGGGCAATGCTGATCCCACGGCATCAACGCTTCCAGCGCCGCGCAGAACTGCAGGACATCCGCTTCGGCGTAACGCCGGCCAACAACCTGCAATCCCACCGGTAGACCTTCAGGGGTAAATCCGCAGGGTAGGGTGGCAGCGGGATTACCACTCAAATTGAACGGCCAGGTAAAGGGCGTCCAGCGCGCCCACTCCACGCCGCTCTCACCCGCAGGTTGCGTTTCCGGCACGTGGCGATCGGCAGCGAAAGGCAGAATCGGCAACGTAGGCGTAATCAGCAAATCCACCTCATCGAACAGCGCATGTACCTGATTGGCGAAGGCTGCGCGCTGTTTTTGTGCCGCAAGATAATCAGCCAGATCGAGATGCTGCGCGCGTTCTATTAATGCAGCAAAGCCGGGATCGAGTTTGTCTAGCTGCTGTTTTAAGGCTGCACCGTAAGCAACACCCCGGCCGCCACTCCACAACGTATCAAAGGTATCGAATGGCGTTGACCACGCCAGCGAACGGGCGGTCAGCGTGACCGGTAAGGCATGCGCAATATGTTCAACGGCCTGCTCAACACAGGCAGCAATACGATCGTCCACCGGCGTATTAAACAGCGTTGGGCTGTAGCGCACCCGCAGCGGGGCTAACGGCGCATCACAGCGCTCCAGCCAGGATTCGGTTTTAGCGGGCAGCGCCTGATGGTCGCGTGCATCCGGACCGGAGAGCAGATCAAACAGCAGTGCGCTATCGCGTACCGTACGCGTCATCGGCCCGGCATGGCTGAGCATTTCAGTGGCGGACCATGGCCAGGTGGGAATGCGCCCCAGCGACGCTTTAAGTGCAAAGATGCCGCAAAAGGCCCCGGGAATTCGGACCGATCCCCCGCCATCCGAACCGAGCGCCGCAGGCACCATGCGTGCCGCCACGCTGATTGCCGAACCCGAGCTGGAGCCGCCGCTGGTAAGCTGGGGATCCCAGGGATTACGACCGTGGCCAAAAACCCGTGAATAGCTCGACCCCGTCCAGCCAAATTCGGTGGTCGCGGTTTTGCCAATAAGGATGGCTCCCGCTTGCTTGAGACGCGCAATGATTGGCGCGTCACTGTCGGGAACATTATCAAGTGAGGTCAGCGAGCCTTTGGTCGTGCGCAGGCCAGCTGTTGAGAACAGATCTTTGATGCCAAAAGGGATGCCATGTAAAGGTCCACGCAGCACGCCCTGCTGACGCTCCAGGTCACATTGATGCGCGTCTTCAAGCGCTCGCTCAGCGTAAACATCGCCAAACGCATTCAATGTGGGATTGTGGGTTTTTATGTTTTCCAGGCAGCGCGCAACCAATGCCTCACTGCTCAGCTCACCCGCGTGCATTTGCTGCGATGCGCCAAGAACATCGGGCACACTCTGCGATAAATTACGTTCAACCGCCATTTTAACGCCCTGCCTTTCGCCTCAATAATGAGACGATAGTGGCAAGTGTTGATGTGCGAATCAAGCCCGCACAGTGTGACTAATGTGGGATATGTTGTTTTAATCTGGGCGCAGTAATAGGAAAAGCCGATGGCTAAAAACCGGTAAAAATGACAGCAAGGTGACGAAAAAATGAAGAGTCATTTTTTAAAGCCGTATCCGCCCTCAGTTTTTCGCTTTGCGCAGCGGTGACGTTATTTTGCATGGCAAGCAGCGGAACGCATCCTGAGCGGTCCATTGCAGACCGCTGTGATAATAAAAAAGTCTGAATAAAAAAGCGTCTGATGCGTTACAGCCAACTCGCTTTTTTCAGCCGCCACCACATCACACAACAAATCACTACCGTTACGCCCACCACCGCCGGATAGCCAAAGTGGGTATGCAATTCGGGCATATCGGGGAAGTTCATGCCATACATGCTGAAGATAATTGTCGGTACGATCAGAATTGCACCCCAGCCGGCAAGTTTTTTATTCACTTCACTTTGCTGCACAGATACCAGCGCCAGATTCACCTGCATGGCGCTGGTGAGCATCTCACGCATGTCTTCGGCATCGATCATTACGTGATGCGCATGATCCTGCACATCACGTAGATAGGCGCGCAGATTTTTCGGAATGATATCTTCATGGAATCGCACCAGCTGCTGGCAGATTTCTGTCACCGGCAGCGCCGCGTTGCGCAGCGCCAGCAGTTCACGCCGCAGATGATATACATTTTGTAGCGCATCGCTGTCGAAGCGGGTAGTAAACATCCCCTCTTCAAGTCCACCAATGCGCTCATTCAGTGATTCGGTGATTTTGCTGTAATTATCGACAATAAAATCAAGAATACAGTAGAGCGCATAGCCCGGTCCGTCACACAACATCGCGTGATTTTTCTCTGCTTTGCTGCGAATTTCCGCATAGCCCTCTGATGAACCATGACGCACGGTGATCAGGAAGTTTTTACCTAAGAAGAAATGGGTTTCGCCAAAGCTGATGCGTTGTAGATCGTCCATATGTGCAGTTTTCACCACGATGAACACGGAATCGCCATACTGTTCAATCTTGGGTCGCTGATGTGCCACCAGCGCATCTTCGATTGCCAGTTCATGCAGGCTGAATTCCTGTTGCAGCGTCTGCATAAAGGCCGGGTCGGGCTGATATAACCCCATCCAGACGAAGGAGTTCTCCTCTTTGAGCACTTCGCTAATGTCGGCGACATCGACATGCTCTTCGCGCTTGCCGTGACGATAGGCGACGCAGTTGATTACCATATTTGGCCGGTCCTTGTTGTTTGCACCTTGAATCATAATAGCCTTAAAGATCGCGAACCATTTCAACGCAGGCGAGGTCGGCCTGGGCCAGCGCCGAGGGATAAAGCGCTTCGCGCACCACGCTAAAACCGTGGCGCTGATAGAAACTACTGGCATTAGGGGTGGCGGCAAGCGTCAGTTGGGAGAAGCCGCGCTTTTTCGCTTCATCGATAATCGCCTGCATGATAGCGCTAGCGTAACCTTTGCCGATGCAGGCGGGCAGCGTAAATATGGCTTCAACGCTGCCGCTGTGGAGATCGAGAAAACCGGTCGCAGCCACGCCGTGTTCCGGATCATCGATAACGTAAAACGGATTGCTTTTCACCGCCTCGAAATAGCCGAGGGGTAACGTATCGGGCGTCCATGCCGCGATAACGTCAGCCGGATAAACCGTTTGGCAACCGTGGCGAATGGCGAGATTACGAATGCGCCACAGCGCGGCGGTTTCATCGCAGCGGGCTAAACGCGGTTTCATTGCTCCTCCTGATGGCTATTAATCTGTGATGCCTCACAGTAGCAAAATTATCAGGGGACGCCTAAATAACGCAGCAAGGCGGTCATCAACGCCGCGCCAATGATCACCAGAATCAATGGTGTGCGGCGCCAGGCGAGAAATACCGCAAACAGTACGCCTGAGATGCGCGCCACGCCGGCGAAATGGGTACCTTCAAATAGTGCCGTCGTCACCGCCACCGCCAGCAGCAAAACCGTGGCCGCGTCCGAAAGCATATTGCGCGCGCGATCGGACATCTGCATGCGGCTTCCCAGGCGATAACCGGCAAAGCGGATGGCATACGTTCCTACCGCCAGCAGCGCTATACCAGCAACGATCAGATTATTTTGCATTTTTACGCTCCCGCCAGCTGAGTAAGCCCAGCAGTGAAAACAGCACCGGCATGCCAGCTGGAACAAACGGCGTTGCTAATACGGATAATGCGGTGCCAAGGGTTGCTGGGATCAGCGTGCGACGCTGACGCAACGCCGGGAAAATCAGGGCGATCAAAATCGCTGGAAATACCGCATCAAGACCAATCGCCGAGACATCAGGAATAAAGCGCCCGATCACCGCACCGCCGATGACCGTCAACGGCCAGACAGTGAAGATCCCTAATCCACAAATCCAGTACGCCGCACGACGCTGAGCCAGCTTTGGTTGGGAGATCCCAAACACGACGCTTTCATCATTCATGATGTGGCAGCCCAGCAGGCTGCGACTGCCCTTGCCGACTAAATCCTTTACCGCGATACCGAATGGCAGATGACGGGCGTTGACCAGTAAACCCGCTGCGGCTGCCGTCAGTGGACTACCACCGCCCGCGACAATACCGATAAACAGAAATTCCGACGCGCCCGCTAGCACTAAGGTTGAGAGTGCAATGGGTACCCATAGCGGAAAGCCTTCAGCGGCCGCCAGTGAACCATAAGAGAGCCCGACAATGCCATCGGCCAGACAAACCAGAATAATTGCTTTGATTACACCGCGATCAAGCGGCACTGCACCCAGACGCATCACAATTTCATCTCATATCGAACAAGAAAGACGTTATAATGAACGCACCACGAGTGTTTTACAAGATGAACAAATTGTTCGATATAAAGAACAGGAGCAGGTTTGACCACGCCAATTGACATTATTGCTGTTGGATTATTGCGCGAACGCCAGCGCGCGGGGCTATCGATAACCGAAGTAGCACGTCGAGCGGGGATCGCTAAGTCAACGCTTTCACAGCTTGAGGCGGGCAATGGGAATCCCAGTCTCGAAACGCTATGGGCACTTTGCGTGGCGTTGAACATACCTTTTGCACGGCTGATGGAGCCTGAAGTTAAGCGCCTGCAGGTGATTCGCCGGGGCGAAGGGATGGTGGTATCAGCAGAGATGGCGGATTATCAGGCTGCATTGCTGGCAAGCTGTCCGCCCGGCGGACGGCGCGATCTTTATCTGATTACCAGCCAGCCTGGCGCACCGCGCGCCTCAAAACCTCATCCTCCGGGATCGGTAGAACATATCATTATTGCGCGCGGCCGGGCGCTGGTGGGCCCTAGCGATGAACCTGTCGAACTGCATCCCGGCGACTACATCTGCTACCCCGCTGACGAACCGCATGTATTCGAAGCATTAGAAGCGGACACAATGGCTGTACAGTTGTCGGAGCAGAATTAAGGGCGGCCCTCTATCGTAAGGTGCGCATTGATGCGCACCCGAAAATATCAATCCATCACAATTTCCTATTGTTAAACCCGGTGATTAGCGTGCGGCCTGATGGCATGCTGTGATTTTCTACGCTGAGAATCAGGAACATATGGACATCATTCCCGCTCGACCTCATCACGCTGCTGCCATTCAGAAAATCTACGCCTGGCACGTAATACACGGTACTGCGACCTTTGAAACCGAGCCGCCCTCTGAAAGCGAAATGCAAAATCGCGTGCTGGATGTGCAGCAGCGCGGCGGGTTTTGGCTGGTGGCACAGGAAAATGATCGCGTGCTGGGTTACTGCTATCTTGCACCGTATCGCCCGCGCTATGCCTATCGATTTACGCTGGAAGATTCGATTTATCTCGATACGGAGCAAACCGGTAAAGGCATTGGACGTGCGCTGCTGCAAAAAGCCATCGCACTGGCTGAAGCGGCGGGGTTTCGTCAGATCATCGCGATTATTGGCGATAGCGCCAATGAGGGCTCGCTGGGATTACATCGCGCTCTCGGGTTTGAGCACACTGGCATAATGAAGTCGGTCGGTTTCAAACATGGCCGCTGGCTCGACACCGTGGTGATGCAGCGTTCACTTGGTCTCGGAGACAGCCAACCGCCTGAACGTTAATCGCAATGCCCCTGCACGGCTGGCCTGCGCTGAGGTATGCTGAACCTCCACCATTAAGGAGATGCAGATATGCCCGAAATCGTTGTGTATGCGGCGGAAGGTCGTACGGTTGAGCAGAAGAAGAAATTATTGCGAGCGGTCACCGCGGCGGTGGCGGATTCGTTTGAGATCGATGCCAATTCGGTGACGGTTTCCATCATCGAAACGCCAAAACACCATAAATCAAAAGGCGGCGTGCCATTTGACGAGCGGTGAAAGTAGTTAAAGTGTGAAAAGCCCCGCTGGGGCTTTTATTGTTTTTAAAGCATTTATTAGTGATATCCATGCTAATCGAGTGCTTCGCACGCGCCGAAAAGTCAGTATCATAGCGTTCTGCCGCTTACTGGAATGAGTGATCTATTTTGCTATGACCAATCAAACTGCACTATTTTCGCGGCTGACTTCAATCCTTGCCGATGAAAGCCGTACCCCGCTGTACAAACGCTTCGCCACCGCAATTAAAGATGCGGTGCGTGAGGGAATGTTAGTGCATGAGGAGATCCTGCCAAGCGAACGCGAATTTAGCCAACTGCTGAACATCTCACGTATCACCGTGCGTAAAGCCATGGATTCCCTGGAAAAAGAGGGCGTGGTGCTGCGCTCACGCGGCTATGGTACGCAGATTTCCAGCCAATTCGAATATTCGCTGAAAGAGCCAAAGGGTTTGTCACAGCAGGCGGTTTTGCGCGGCAAAAAACCTGATACGGTGTGGATCAACAAAAGCAAAATTCACTGTAGCGCTGAGATTGCTGAGAAGCTGGGACTGAGTATTGGTAGCGATGTCTATCTGCTCAAGCGTATTCGTTATGTCGACGAACAAGCGGTATCGGTTGAGGAATCCTGGGTACCGGCGCGCTATATAGCCGACGCGGATGCGATTGGTATTTCGCTTTATGATTACTTCCACCAGCAGCAAATTCTGCCGGTGAAATCGCAAAGTCGAGTAAGCGCTCGCATGCCGGACGAGGCGCTCCAGCAGCAAATCGCCCTGCCCGCCAATGTGCCTGTTCTGGTGATTAAGCAACTGGCAATGGACGCACAGGGCAATCCGCTGGAGTACAGCATCAGCTACTGCCGCAGCGATATGTACGTGTTTATTGCTGAGTAAAACGCTGTTGCCAATAGGCGCTTAACGTGGCGCGATCGGGCGCACAATCGCCGCCACGCTGCGATACCACGTAAGACGCCACCACGTTGCCCAGCGCAACGCTTTCCGCCAGTGACCAACCTGATGCCAGTCCCGCCAATAAACCACCAGCGTGGCTGTCGCCTGCGCCGATGGTATCCACAACGTTGGTAGCCAGCGCCGGGATCCAACCTTGCGTATCTGCGTTAACGAAACCGGCACCTTCGCTGTCCAATCGCACCACCATTGCACCAGCAAAACGTTGCTGCCAGCACGTCATCAACTGCCGAGCATCAAAAGGTTCAGGCTGACCGAGACGCTCATACCACAGCAGTTCCGCCTCCTGTCTGTTCACTGTAATCAGTGGATGGCATGCCATAATCTGCTCGAACTGTGTATCGCCGATATCCGCCAGACGTGGGCCGAAATCCACCAGCAGCTGATAAGGTCGGCTTTGCTGCTGCAGCCAATCAATCAATACATCACCGCTTTTGCTGGTCAGCTGGTAGCCGGAGAGATAGATCCAGCGATTGATCGGCTGCGGGAGTGTGCTAAGCAACGTTGCATCCCACAGATTTTCCACGCCGCTCACCGACAGAAAGGTGCGTTCACCATCGGGTTCAACCAGCGCCAGGCACCAACCGTTATCGCCTTTCGCCGTTTCCAGCACGCTGTGAATACCGTATTCCGCTAGTTTCTGACGAATAATGCTGGCCCAAGTGCCAGTGCCCAGCGGCAGCGCGTTGATCGATGGAATCCCCAGGCGATGCAGCGTAATCGCCACATTCAGCGCGCATCCGCCTACATTGACGCCCTGCTGCTGAAGTTCAATATCGCTGCCTCGATGGGGCAATGAGTAAGCATCTGCAATCACATCAACCACCGCTGCACCTACCACGCATACCGGCAGACGGCCTTCGAGTCGCGCCAGATCGTCAGGCGTTAGCATAGGCGGCCTCCCGCTGCTGACGGAAACGGGTGAAAGCGGCGCTATAGCGGGTGAAATCCAGTGCGTTGGCAGCGTCCAACTCGGCTTTCAATTCGCTATCAATGCTATCGATGCCATTCAGCGCACCACAGATGGCGACCGCCATCGCGCCAATGGTGTCGGTATCACCACCGAGATTGGCACACAGGATCGCGCAACGATTAGGATCGGTCTCAGCCAGTTCCACCATGGCAATGGCTGCTGGCACTGATTCAATGGTGCTGGTTCCAGTGCCAACCAAATCGTAAATCTGCTGCATGGTCGATTCCACACCCCTGCCCTGCTTCACCACATCCAATGCCAGCTCCAAACGTGCCGCCATGGAAGCGCTAAAAGTGGTCACCCGCTTTTCCTGCGCTGCACGTGCGATAGCGGGAAGCTCATCACGAATGGATGTCCAGCCCGCACCGTCAATGGCACGGGACACCGCCCAGGCAATGACTGTTGCACCGGAAATGGCTACGTCAGATTTATGCGTTGGACTCGACGCCAGCGCGACGGCATCAATAAAGGCTGAAAGATCATGTGCAGGTAGCAGACAGCCGAGCGGAGAAACGCGCATCGCTGCACCGTTTGTCATACCGTTGTTTTCAAGCTGGGATACTGGAGTGCCAGCTTTCATCGCGTTAAGCGCCATTTTGGAGGTGGGCCCCAGTACGTTCTTATTGAACGCATCAAACGCCTCCGCCCACTGCAAAATATTCGCTCCAATGGTTTCCGCATTGATCTCGCCCTCGTGAGTTACGATGGCATCGGCCAATGCCAGCGCCATCGACGTATCATCAGTAAAAGAGGCACGGCCAAAATAGCAGGCGGCATTATTTTCAGCCGGCCCGGGCAGAAACCGGTCGATCCAACCGAAGTGTTGCTTTACGCGGGATCGCGGCCACAACTCTGATGGCATGCCCATTGCGTCCCCCAGTGCCTGGCCGTAAAACGCGCCTAAAATCCTTTTTTCTTGCAGTGTCATCGTCATGGTGAAATCTCTTATTTATGGCTTTCAGCCGTTGCTGAGTTATCAAATGCGGTAAGTTCATCGCTGCGCTTTTTGCCGTCGCGGAACAGAACAATAAAGGCGATGGTGATGATTACGATCATCACGCTACCGAACATCCACATGCCGGCCCAGTTAAAGGTTTGCCCGTTGTGCGGTGTGTCATAGGCAAACATTTCCTGCATCAGATACCCGCCAAGACGGTAACCCAACAGGCTGCCGATGCCCTGACAGGCAAGCGTGATAAGACCCTGCGCAGCATTACGCATCGCAACCGGTACTTTCTTATCCACATAGATGTAGGCGGTGATGAAGTAGAAATCGTAGCTAACACCGTGCAGCAGAATGCCCATAAAGAGCAGACCGTAAGTCAGCATGTTTTGATCGCCGCCGAACACGAAGAACACATAGCGCAACGCAGCGGTGGTTAAACCTAGTAGCAGCACTTTGCCGATACCAAAGCGCTTGATGAAGAATGGCAACGCCAGCAGGAAGAAAATTTCTGATATTTGACCCAGCGTCATCCAGCCGGTTGCATGCGGCAAACCGACCTCCGTTAAATAACCTTCAGCAAAGATGTAATAGAACGCTAAGGGCATACTGAACAGGAACGAACAGACAAAGAAGACGAGGAAACTCCGATCTTTTAATAAATGCAGTGCATCGAGACCGAGCGCAACGCGAACACTGAATTTGCCGGTGCTTTTGGGTTCAGTTGCCGGCAATGTTAATGCAAATATGCCCAATATCAGCGAGCTTGCAGCGGTGATCAGTAACGGCACGTTACTTGCCGAGATGTCGCCATATCCCAGCAGTGGCGGCAGAAAGCCGCAGACAATACCCGATGCGATCCAGCCAAGGGTTCCCATTACGCGAATGCGTGGATAATCTCGTTCCACATCCGCTACGTGTGAAAATGCGATGCTGTTGGTCAACGCAATGGTTGGCATATAAGTCAGTGAATAGAGCAATAGCAGCGGGAAGAAGCCGCTAAAATGCGTTTGCTGGGCAGCAAAGAACATCAGAATTGCGCCAACGATGGTGAGAAGCGACAACACTTTTTGTGCCTGGAAAAAACGATCGGCCAGCGATCCCACCAGGATCGGAGACAATATGGCCGCTATTGAGGTACAGGCATAGCACCAGGCAATCTCAATCGGCGAAAAGCCGTTTTTACTGAGAAATGCCCAGAGCGGTACAAACCATGCGCCCCAGATAAACCACTCTAAGAACATCATGAACGACAGTTTTGGGATTGTTGTTTTCATAAATAGGACTCCCCGGTGTAGGTGAGGCCAATCTAGCACCACAAATAATACCTTTATAATACCATTGGTGGATTTTTTGAACTCGTCCACAAGATTTTTAACCAGTGGGCAACCGCGTTGAGCAGGAAATAAGCGTTGAGGGGAAGGTGGTAAATGAGAAAGTCAGGGCGCGATAGCCGCGCCCTTGAAGGCTTAGCGGCGGTTTTTCCACACTGTCTGAATGTTACAGAACTCGTGTACGCCAAAACTGGAGAGTTCACGGCCGTAACCACTTTTCTTCACTCCACCAATAGCCACTCGTGGATCGGATGCGCCGTTACCGTTGATGAATACGGCCCCGGTTTCCAGCTTTTCTGCCAGCTCATTAGCAACGGTTTCATTGCTACTCCACACGGTAGCGCTCAGACCAAATTCGCTGTTATTGGCGAGCTCCAGAGCGTGTTGTGCATCGCGAGCCACCGTTATGGCTGCAACCGGTCCAAAAATTTCTTGCTGAAACGCGGTCATTGCAGGAGTGACATCCGCGAGGATCGTCGGCGCATAATAGTTACCTGCGCCTTCAATTTTATGGCCGCCTAAGACCAAACGAGCTCCTTCCTGAAGGGTTTGCTGAACCTGATGATCCAATTCATCACGCAGATCGTAACGCGCCATCGGGCCGATGTAGGTTTCTTCGTCTAAAGGATCGCCAATCTTGAGTGCCTGCACCGCAGCGCTAAAACGCGCCTCAAACGCTTCTGCAACGCTCTCTTCAATAATGAAGCGCTTGGCCGCCATGCACACCTGTCCGGTGTTCTGGTAGCGTCCTGTGACCGCTGAGGCCACTGCTGCGTCCAGGTCGGCATCCGCAAGCACGATAAATGGATCTGCCCCACCGAGTTCTAACACGGTTTTCTTCAGTACCGCACCGGCTTGTGCCGCAATAGCTCCGCCAGCACGTACGCTACCTGTAACCGCGACGGCAGCGATACGTGGATCTTTAATGGCCGCGGATACGCCTTCGTTATCGACGTTAATCACGGTAAAACCGCCTTTAGGCAGATCGGTGGCATCAAACAATGATGACATCAAGTTGGCTGAGCCCATCACACTTGGAGCATGTTTCAATACATAGGTGTTACCTGCCAGCAGCATGCTGACTGCACCGCGCAGAACCTGCCAGTATGGGAAATTCCATGGCATAACCGCGAGGATCGCGCCGAGAGGCCGAAACGATTGCCATGCCTGCTGGTTTTCTACCAGTGTGGGTTTATCTGCAAGGATCGCTGGGCCGTGTTCGGCGTACCAGTCACAAAGGTTGGCACATTTCAGTACTTCTGCCCGCGCCTGAGCAATGGGTTTACCCATCTCTAACGTGGCCATTTTCGCCAGCTCATCCTGGCGCTGGCGGATCTGTTCAGCGAGCTGACGCAACACTTTCACACGCTGGGGCATGGCGGTATAACGCCATTCAGCAAATGCATCTGCGCTTTGTTGCAGTGAAGCCTCAAGTTCAGCAGGGCTTTGCAGTGTATAGGTTGCGAGGATTTCGCCGTTAGTGGGATTGCGTGAGATAACGTTGTCAGTCATGAAAGATGTCCTCGTCATAGTGAAGTGATGTTCAATGCCGTCCACCTTACGCCGGGCACAGGTTTCTTAAAAATGAATAATAATGAGGAAGTTGTTCATTTAATGAGAATCTTAAGGATCTTTATTGCACACAACTGATGTTTTTAAGGGATCGGATGAGATGTTATGGCGATGACGCTGTTTTACGGTTATTGCCGCGCCAAAGCCGCTGCAGACTTGAACTTATCCAGTTATACAGTGAATAGATCTTAAAGAAAGATCATATAGAGATCTAAAAGAGATCCTAAGAGATCCCCGATCGTCGCAGCCCGCACCAGACAAGGCCTCAGAAGGTGATCGCGTTCACTATAATGAGTAAAGCATCCACTGTAGTCAGTAGTTTATTCACTATAGAGAGTAGAATGTTCACTATAAACAGTGTTAATGTTCACTGTAATCAGAAAACGACCCTTTTCATCCACAGAATGAAGATCTCAGGCTATGGCAGATAAAGAGAGTGAAAACAAGGCGTTACTCGAGCCTTTTCTGTCGGTGACAAAAAATAGTGGTGAAGTTATTCAACTCCACCCAAATAAAAATAACACCGTACAACCGGTCGCTTTGATGCGCCTGGGTCTGTTTGTTCCTACGTTGAAATCGACCGCGCGCGGTAAGTCAGGTGCGATGGCATCGACCGATGCGACGAAAGAGCTTAAGAACCTTTCATTAGTAAAATCAGAAGGTTATGAAAAGATTACCATCACTGGCGCACGGCTGGATATGGATAATGATTTCAAAACCTGGGCCGGCATCATTCAGTCTTTCTCTCGTTATCCCTCTAAGGGTGATACCGTGACGCTGCCATTTATTGATTTTGTTAAGATGTGTGGGATCCCATCAGCAAACTCGTCAGCCGCATTACGTAAGCGTCTGGACGCGTCTTTACGACGTATTGCGACCAATACCTTGTCCTTTGAAGGTAACGGTAAAGCCTACCACACTCACCTCGTGCAATCGGCGTATTACGATCGTGAAAAGGATCTGGTACGAATCCAGGCTGATCCAAAGCTATTTGAACTCTATAATTTCGACCACAAAGTTCTGTTGCAGCTGCGCGCCATTTCGCGTTTGAAGCGCAAAGAGTCAGCGCAGGCGTTGTATACCTATCTTGAAAGTTTACCGACCAATCCGGCGCCAATTTCCCTTGCGCGTCTACGTATGCGTCTCAATTTGGGATCTAAGACCACAACGCAGAATCACGTAGTACGCCGTGCGATGGAGCAATTGAAAGAGATTGGCTATCTTGATTATTCGGAAGTGAAACGTGGTCGCTCGGTGTTCTTTATCATCCATAGCAGAACGCCAAAGCTGGATGGGATCAGTAATCTTGAAAGCATCGATTCGCTGGAAGATATCGAGTTCGAAGAGTGATTTCCCCCATTCACTGTAATCAGTAACCCCTCATCCGGCAGTGTCACTTTTTGTGCAAAAGTGACATCTGCTCTTTTCATAACGTTCACTGTAATCAGCAGTTATTTAGCTGTTCACTGTAATCAGTTGTGTTCACTATAATCAGTAATTCAGCTCTATCTCAATTCCATTATCTGTCGTGGAAGTGGTAATTGTCCCATTATTACTGAGTTATATTGATAGTGAGTACTTACAAGGGCGCTGATATATTATCGCATAGCACCCTTCACTTCACGTTTACCGATCACAGTGAACGTTAAGATCACCCGCTAATTTTACCGATTACAGTGAATGATACCAATGACATTATTTACTGACTACAGTGAATAATAATGGTTAACTTAATGATTTATAACACTAAAAATTAATCTTCTTATTCGGGTTTACTGTAGTCAGTACCTTCCCTGTTAATACAAACAGTAAAAGTGACAGGGTTGGTCATAGCACTGATTACAGTGAACATTAGCGATATCTCAACGCTATAGTGAAAAGAGATTACTGTTCGTTTTGGAAGAATGCTGGCGTCCTGAATCTGTGCGTCACGCTGTCACTGATTACAGTGAATGTTATAGTCATAGCGCCTGCCCTCCCCCTTTTGCGCACGCCCTGCCGTTTCACAGACTCGCCCAATTTTACTGAATACAGTGAACGTTCGGCTACATGCCGAACGAGCTGAATGTACTGATTACAGTGAACACTTGCAGCAATGCTCTGGAGCGGTGGATGGAACCACTAAGAAGTGCGTGCTGATTACAGTGAATATGCGCTTTCCTTTATCGCCTTCTCCCTTGCGATGAGTTCATCCAACGGTTAAGGCTTTAAACCTGATCTACTGAATACAGTGAATCTTTGCCGAAATTGTAAAACCACTTATTGCTGATTACAGTGAACGTTGTTCTCTATGTCATCACTTTTACTGATTACAGTGAATGGGCTTGTACAAGCCAACTTTGCTTTGCTGATTACAGTGAATGTTTAACCTGCCCTTGAGTGTGGTTTTACTGACTATAGTGAATCCCTGATACCTCCTCATTGCCAATGCTACTGATTACAGTGAACGTAGAAAACGCGAAGAGATGATCATCAAGAGTTACTGATTACAGTGAACACGATCTCCAGGCATCTAACAGATGCTACTCAGGCTTCATGCTTCTTCCTCGAAAGTATGGCCACTGATTACAGTGAATGTTCATCAGATTATTGCTGATTATAGTGAACCGTGTACTGAATACAGTGAACGTTAAGGGAGCCTAGACAAGCTTTGCTGATTACAGTGAATGTTCTCAGATTTCAGCCGCAACTGCCCTATTTCATGCTTACGGCAAGCAGTGACAAATAGAAGTGACTACTGATTACAGTGAACCTTTGATTCAATGAGCAAGTAATGCACGGTTTAATTTTGAACAATAAAAGGCTGAAGACTAAAAGGTGTGCACTGATTACAGTGAATGTTTGGCTTAAATCGTTCTCAGCCAAGGTATTTCCTCAGAACTGAATGTTCCTGTGCAGAAGAGATATATTTGCCTCGTGTGCAGGATTTATGTATAAAGTCATAAATCCTACATGTGTGGAGCAAGTATGGCTAACGATGAGAAGCAAGTTCTGAAAGTTGCACAACGTTCAGAAAGAATGCTGATGAGTTTGACCGAGCAAATTCAAGCGCAGAAAGAAGAGTTGCAGGAAAACACTTTTTATCAGGTTTACGCGAAAGCGGCGTTAGCCAAACTGCCAAAGCTAACGCGTGCGAGCGTTGATTACGCCGTTAATGAAATGGAAGAGAACGGTTATCCGTTCGATAAGCGTGCTGCAGGTAGCTCAACCAAGTATGCCATGTCGATTCAAAATATTATCGATATCTATCATCATCGCGGCGTACCCAAATATCGTGACCGCCACCCTGAAGCGTTCAGCATTTTTGTTGGTAATCTGAAAGGTGGAGTATCGAAAACCGTTTCTACGGTCTCTCTTGCTCACGCACTCCGCGCGCATCCACATTTGTTATTCGAAGATTTGCGCATTTTAGTTATCGATCTTGATCCACAATCTTCTGCAACGATGTTCCTGAACCACGAGCGTTCAGTAGGATTAGTTGAGGCAACTGCCGCCCAGGCTATGCTGCAAAACGTGAGCCGTGAAGAGTTACTTAACGAATTCATTGTTTCATCAATTATTCCAGGCGTGGATGTGCTGCCCGCTTCTATTGATGACGCCTTCATCGCCTCACGCTGGGAAGAGCTGTGCGCCGCGCATTTGCCGGATCATAACGTCCATGCTGTGCTCTATGACAATGTAGTAGCCAAGCTGAAAAAGGATTACGACTTTATCTTTATCGATAGCGGACCGCATCTGGATGCCTTCCTCAAAAATGCCATTGCCGCTTCAGATTTGTTGATGACGCCGGTTCCACCCGCGCAAGTGGATTTCCACTCTACGCTGAAGTACCTGACGCGCTTACCTGAGCTGATAGGCATCATTGAAGAATCAGGCGCGGCCTGCCGCTTGCAAGGCAATATCGGCTTCATGTCTAAACTATCTAATAAAGCCGACCACAAGCTGTGTCACAGCCTGGCGAAAGAAATTTTTGGCGGCGATATGCTTGATGCAGCACTGCCGCGTCTGGATGGATTTGAGCGCTGTGGTGAGTCGTTTGACACCGTTATCTCAGCCAATCCATCAACCTATGTAGGCAGCACCGAAGCTTTAAAGAATGCGCGTTCAGCAGCGGAAGATTTCGCTAAAGCCGTATTTGACCGTATTGAATTCATTCGCCTGAACTGAGGTTATTATGAGCGCAAAAAGAATCACGATTGGCCGCACCTTCAGCCAAACTCCTTTGCAGACTGAGGAAAGCGCCGATGGCCATTCTCAGACTTTCATTCTTTCAACGGGTAAACGTGCGCTGTTCACACTTGAGCACATCACCGCGAAAGAGATTGAAGAAAAAACCTTCGTTAAAATGGAAACCAATGGCCGCGATCAGTCTGGCCTAACCCCTGAATCACTGCGCGACATTATCCGCACCATCAAATTGCAGCAATTCTTCCCGGCTATAGGTGTGAAGCGCGACGATCGCATTGAAATTCTGGACGGCTCCCGTCGTCGTGCAGCCGCGTTGCACTGCAAAACTGGGCTGGATGTACTGGTCACAGAGGTTGCTATTACTGCTGATGAAGCGCGCCGGTTGGCCCAGGATATTCAAACTGCGCGTGAACATAACCTGCGTGAAGTGGGTATGCGTTTACTTTCCCTTAAGGACAGTGGCTTGTCACAAAAGGAAATCGCGCAGAGTGAAGGCTTATCGCAGGCTAAGGTTACCCGAGCCCTGCAGGCCGCTAGCGTGCCGCTGGAGCTGGTGACGTTGTTCCCCAATCACTCGGAACTCACCTATCCTGATTACAAAGCATTATTGCAGGCTTACGAGAAATTGCAGGAAACGGGCCAAACGGTAGATGCGCTGATCGATACCATCGGGATGGATGTCGATACTGTATGTGCGCGCGATGGGTTAGCGGAAGATGAAGTCAAGAATGGAATTCTGCGCCTGGTGCGTAATGGCAGCCAAACGCTAATGCAGTCTCCAGCGAAAGATAAAGTTGTTGCCACCCCGCTTTGGAGCTTTGCCGATAAAGATCGCTTTGCGCGCAAGAAAACGCGCGGCCGCATGTTTAGCTATGAGTTTAACCGCCAGTCCAAAGAGTTGCAGGAAGAGTTGGATAGAGTGATTAATGAGACGCTCAATAAATACCTTAACCAGTGATGACAATGCCGCCTTCGGGCGGTTTTTTTATACCTTCTTCCACTCTCGCCAGCACTATTTCATCGCTAACTGTATGAATTATCAATTATCAACGAAAAAATTTCAGCCTGAAATCGCCAACATTTCAAGCCTATCTACTTTGTCAGCATGGTTAAATTCACCAGAAATCTTTAACCTGCTGCGGCCTATTTGACCAGCTGAATGCTTAATCAGCTTCAATAGCACTATGCAAAGTTTCTGCAATTACCATGCATGAAATTTCAAAGGCTCGCCATACTAATTTCATGTATAACTTAATGATTATAAGGGTTTTTTGTAATTAATTTCAGCCTGAAATCGCCCTGTATACGCTTTGGCACTGTTTCGCGATGATGCAATAAAATTTATTAGCCAGATGATATGCAATGATTTATCCACAGAAAGCGTGGATAACTTTACTGTCCTGGCCTACTCAATGAGTGCCAACGCTGATGAAAACTGCCAAATCGCATCACGCACTCGCACCGGTTTATTAATCAGTCCCAACGCATAAAAACGGTCGGCAATTATCTGCTGTTCCTTTATGACTTCAAAAGCCATTGCACGGGTTTTATGACTGCGGCGCGTCAGTGCACGTTCCACTGCTGCCATTTCCAGCCCTAGCTCTTGCGCTAACATTGCAGATGCTTCGTGACGATGGCTATCAATGAATGAGCCAGTTTGCTGTAAGCTCTCCACCAGCTGTCTGAGAATATCATCGTGCTTTTCAACATAATCACGACGAGCAAGATAGAACTGGTGATTATTTACCTGCCCTTCACCATTAACTAAAATGCGCAGATCAGGATTACTTTCTGCCGCGCTGAGTAGCGGGTCCCACATCATCCATGCATCAATCGAAAGATAATCGCTAGCCGTCAAAGGATATTTTGGCGGAGTGTAGACCACTTTCAGTTCCTCCAGGCCGATTCCCGCTTCTTCCAGCAACTGCAGCAGTAACCAGTGAACGTTAGAACCTTTATTGACCGATATGCGTTTGCCGCGCAGATCCTCGACTGTGCGAATATCACTTCCGCGCGGCACAACAATACCCACGCTGCTCGGTGCGGGCGGTTCCCAGGCGATATAGGTCACACTGCTGCCGTTAGCTTGTGCAAAGATAGGAGGCACCTCACCGGTGGTTCCAAAGTCGATCTCATTGTTTTGCAGTGCGTAGAGCAATTGTGGACCAGCAGGAAATTCACTCCAGAGCACGCTGATCCCCTGCTCAGCGAAGACATGTTCCAGGCTTTGACGTGCTTTCAATACACCCAGATTGCCAAATTTTTGATAACCAATACGTAATTCTCGCTCTTCTTTACCCTGAATAAAGGCATTCGGTGATGACAATGCCGCTTTGCGCCGTCCTTTAATCATTCCCTGATTTGCCAAATGCGTACGTAGGGTGTGCCGACTAATACCCAATAGCGCCGCTGCCTGAGTTTGATTCTGGTCGGTCATTTCAAGCGCGTTACTAATCAGGCTATTGATGACGCGATCGAAGAGTTGCTGCGGCTGGCTGATCAGCTGTTGTTGCAGAAAACTGTCGAGAGTGGAATCCGACAACTCATGCAAGCCTCGTTCACTGTAACCAGCAATACGTAGTTGAGCGGGTGTTAATGTCTCTTCGCGGCTAAGCAGCACGGCATTATGTAAGGTATTTTCCAGCTCACGAATATTGCCGGGCCAGTTGTATTCCAGCAGCGCTTCCAAAGCATCTGGGGAGAGGTGTCTTGCAGGACGTCCGAGTCGGCGGGCATAGCGCGTGAGGAAATGTTGAGCCAACAGTGGAATGTCTTCGCGACGCTGGCGCAGCGGAGGTAAAGGAACCACCGCAATATTGAGACGATAAAACAGATCTTCGCGGAAGCGCCGTTCACGGATCGCCTGCGCCAAATCAACGTGGGTAGCCGCAATCACGCGCACATCTACCTTTACTGATTTGCGTGAACCTACACGTGTGATCTCACGCTCCTGCAAAACGCGCAGCAGTTTAACCTGCAATGACGGACTCAGTTCACCGATCTCATCGAGCAGTAATGTTCCGCCTTGTGCCGATTCGAACCAGCCGGGATGCGCCTGCGTAGCACCAGTAAATGCCCCTTTCTCATGGCCGAACAGTTCCGCCTCAGCTAGGCTCTCGGTTAATGCGCCACAGTTAACCGCCAGGAAAGGGCCGTGGCGCCGTTGGCTATGATGATGCAAATAGCGTGCGACCACTTCTTTACCCGTACCGGTTTCACCGACTATCAGCACGGTTGCATCGGTTGGAGCGAATTTATCTAGCAGAGATTGGAACGCCAGTGAAGCCGGGTCGACCAGGCGTGGAGAATCGGTATGGTTGGCATAGGTGGTTAACATGGAGTCACTCCTTAAACAGCATAGCGCTAAGCTAAATGCTCACAGAGACTATTAACACCATGTAAAAAGCATAAGCTGTTGCATATGCAGCAATAGCTGTTGTGACTGAGTTGCAATTGCAACTGAGCAGTCCGCACTTGTAAAAGGTAACTGGTTGAATTTAAGCGGTTATCATTATTTTCCAACCTGGCACGGATTCTGCTAACACCTATATAACTAAATAAGCAGTTCAAATTGATCATTTTTTAATAAAGTTATATAGGAAAAGCATAATGGCCGATTCCGAGAACGATAAAATTAATGTCTTCTGGTTTTTACCGACACACGGTGATGGACGGTACCTGGGCACCGCTGAAGGCGGTCGCCCAGTCGATTTAGCCTATCTGCAGCAAGTTGCACTCGCCGCAGACAACCTCGGCTTTTATGGCGTGTTAATTCCAACGGGCAAAAGCTGCGAGGACTCCTGGCTGGTTGCGTCGGCATTAGCGCCAATTACGCGTCGTCTGCGTTATCTGGTTGCGGTACGTCCCGGTTTGCAGCCGCCTACGCTCGCCGCACGTATGGCAACCACACTGGATCGTCTGTCTGAAGGCCGTTTACTGATTAATGTGGTGACAGGTGGTGATCCGATTGAGAACAAAGGAGATGGCATTTTCCTTAACCACAGTGAACGCTATGAGGTCACCAAAGAGTTTCTGGATGTCTATAGTCGGCTGATGCGTGGCGAGAAAGTGGATTACGAAGGAAAGCACATTCACGTTGAAGGAGCAGAAG
Organism: Pantoea sp. BRR-3P; assembly: GCF_039621635.1. Lineage (NCBI taxonomy): Bacteria > Pseudomonadati > Pseudomonadota > Gammaproteobacteria > Enterobacterales > Erwiniaceae > Pantoea > Pantoea sp. BRR-3P. The sequence goes on along the minus strand of NZ_CP155067.1, from coordinate 659,006 downwards.
TTCTGTTCCCGCCGGTACAGGAAAACGGTCCGCCGCTCTATTTTGGTGGTTCATCCGATGCCGCTATCGATGTTGCGGCGGAGCAGATTGATACCTATCTCACCTGGGGCGAACCGCCTGCGCAGGTAGCTGAGAAGCTGGAAGTGGTGCGTGCACGTGCGGAGCAGCGCGGGCGTAAGCTTGAATACGGTATCCGCTTGCACGTTATTGTGCGCGAGACCGAAGACGAAGCCAAAGCGGCGGCAGAGAAGTTGATCGCCCACCTTGATGAAGAGACTATCGCCCAGGCGCAGAAGATCTTTGCGCGTATGGATTCCGCCGGTCAGGCGCGTATGAGCGCCTTGCACAACGGCTCGCGCGATAATCTCTACATCTCGCCGAATTTGTGGGCGGGTGTGGGGCTGGTGCGTGGTGGAGCAGGAACCGCGTTAGTCGGCAGCCCTGAACAGGTAGCTGAACGGATACGCGAATATCAGGCGTTAGGCGTAACCAACTTTATCCTGTCAGGTTATCCGCATCTGGAAGAAGCCCATCGCGTGGCTGAACTGTTGTTACCGCTGCTCCCTCTGGCGAACGGACAGCAGCAGCGCGCGCGCACCATTAATACCGGCCCGTTTGGCGAAACTATTGGCGGCGATAAGCGTCCTTCAAAACAGGCGAGCGCCAGCTAATGCAGGAGAAGGCAATGGCAACTGCACGGGTGATCATCGTCGGTGGCGGCTTCAGCGGTACGGCGCTGGCGATTCATCTCGCGCGTCAGTCGTCAACTGCGTTACAGATTACAGTGGTCGAACCGCGTGCCACTCTTGGCGGCGGTGTTGCCTATTCCACACCGGAACCTGCGCATCGCATTAATGTTCCCGCTGCGCGCATGCAACTCAGTGGGGAAGAGCAGGGCGCATTTGATCGCTGGTTTCGCAATCAGCCAGAATGTTCACTGGATTCATCAGCCCATTGCGCTGACGGCGCTGTTTATCCGCAGCGCGGTATGTTTGGACGTTATCTGGCGGAACAGTTTGCTGCGGCGGCAAAAGCGCATCCACAGATTACACTGCGCCACATTCAGGCCAGTGCGGTCGCCTGGGAAGGAGAGCAGCTGTTACTCAGTAATGGTGAGGCGTTACAGGGAGACGTGCTGGCGCTGGCGGTAAGTCATCCGCCACCGTCGTTGCCGCGTGCGTTACGGCCTTTCACGTCACATCCCGGGTTGATTGCCAATCCGTGGCAGCATGGCGTTCTCGATGCCATCAAACCTGACGCATCAGTAGCGATCATCGGAAGCGGGCTCAGTATGGCAGATGTCGTGGCGTCGTTAGGCACCCGCCAGCATCAAGGCTCGCTCATCGCCTTCTCGCGCCGTGGGCAGCTTTCTCGTGACAATCTGAGCGGTGACTGGCCGGAGTGGACGCTGGCTCCGCAGATCGTCCCTACTGCCCGCGCGTGGCTTCATCACATTCGAGCGGAAGTGGTGCGTGCCGCCGAACAGCAGTTACCGTGGCAGCGCGTGCTGGATCAGGTGCGCGTGCAGGGGCAGGAGATCTGGCAATCGTTGCCGCTGCGCGAACAGCAGCGGTTTGCTCGTCATTTACGCTCGTGGTGGGATGTTCATCGCTACCGCATTGCGCCGCAGGTTTCCACCGTCATCCGTCAACGTCAGCAGCTGGGCAGCCTGAAGGTGCTGGCTGCGCGTCTTGACAATATCGCCGCAAAGGGCGATCGGTTAGCGATCGCGTTGCGCTTACGCAATGGCTCCGTGGAGACACACCATGTCGACCATTTAATTGTCACCACCGGGCCCGGACATGCCGCCTTAACCGCCAGCCAGCCGCTGCTGCAATCGTTGAGCCAGCAAGGTGTGATTCGCGCTGACCAATTGGGTTTTGGCATTGATGTAGATAGCCATTCGCATACGCTCAACCGCGAAGGTCAGCCAAACGCGCGCCTGTTTGTGGTTGGCCCGGCTGCACGAGCGCGCTTTGGTGAACTGATGGGCTTACCGCAGGTAGCCGATCACGCCGCCGACGTGGCGACCCAGATTTTAGAAGAATTGCAAATCGCTCACGCCGAGCGATGTCCCCCTTCAGCGCTTTAATCTCTCAACATCCTAAAAAATTAACTGACGAACGCCGGGTCGTAACACGATCACGGCCTCGCTATGGAGATTGCTATGCCATCGCAACGTGAAATACGCTTGAATGCATTTGATATGAACTGTGTCGGACACCAGTCGCCGGGCCTGTGGGCGCATCCGCGTGACCGCTCCTGGCAGTATAAAGATTTGGAATATTGGGTGGATTTAGCGCGCCTGTTAGAGCGCGGTAAATTCGATGGTCTGTTCATTGCCGATGTGCTTGGCATCTATGACGTATTAAACGGCAACGGCGATGCAGCTATTCGCCAGGCTACGCAGGTACCGGTTAACGATCCGCTGGCGTTGATCACGCCGATGGCGCTGGTTACGGAACACCTCGGATTTGGCCTTACCGCGTCGTTATCGTTTGAACATCCTTATCCGTTTGCACGCCGCCTGTCCACGCTCGATCACCTGACCAAAGGGCGAGTTGGCTGGAATATCGTGACTTCTTATCTGGAGAGCGGCGCACGCAATATCGGCCACAAGGCGCAAACCGATCACGATAGCCGTTACGATTACGCCGATGAATATCTGCAGGTGGTGTACAAGTTGCTGGAAGGCAGCTGGGAACAGGATGCCGTACTGCGCGATCGAGAGCGCCGTATTTTCAGCGACCCGAGCAAAATCCATCCTATCAATCATCAGGGTACCTTCTTCAACGTACCCGGTATTCACCTGTGCGAGCCGTCCCCGCAGCGCACACCCGTGTTGTATCAGGCCGGTGCTTCAAGCCGTGGCAAACAGTTTGCTGCTGAGCATGCCGAATGCGTGTTCGTGGCGGCACCTTCAAAAGTGCTGCTGAAGAAAACCGTCGCGGATATCCGTCGCCGTGCCGTAGAGGCGGGACGCGATCCGTACAGTATTAAAATCTTCAATCTGCAAACCGTGATTGTTGGCGAAACCGATCAGGCGGCGCAGGCGAAATGGAAAGAGTACACCAACTGGGTCAGCTATGAAGGCGCGCTGGCGCTGGTATCAGGCTGGACCGGCATCGACTTCGGCCAGTATCAGCCGGACCAGGTATTGAAATATATCCACACCAATGCGATTCAGTCGGCGGTTGAAACCTTCTCCACCGCCGATCCCGATCGCCAGTGGACGGTTAAAGCGCTGGCGGATTGGGTTGGTATTGGCGGCTTTGGTCCATTGATTGTGGGTAGCGCGGAAACCGTCGCCGATGAGTTGCAGGGCTGGGTAGAGGATACCGACGTTGATGGCTTTAACTTTGCCTACGCGTTGACGCACGAAACCTTTGAAGATGTCGTAGAGCTACTGATTCCGGAACTGCAAAAGCGCGGCGTCTATAAAAAAGAGTACGCGCAGGGCACGCTGCGCGAAAAGCTATTCGCCGCCGGTCCACAGCTACAAGCGCCGCATCCGGGCGCGGGTTACCGCGTGAAAACCTCCGCGCCGCAGGAGGTCTCATGATCGAGATAGATCAGCTGAGTAAGCACTATCGCGCACCCGATGGGCGCCTAACCGAGGTGTTGCAATCCATCAATTTGCAAGTACCGCAGGCCAATATCACGGCAGTAGTGGGGCCAAGCGGTGCGGGAAAATCCACGCTCGCGAAGTGCATCAGCCTGCTGGAGCAACCGAGCTCGGGCAGTATTCGCGTCAACGGCAGCGATCTCTCCCGGCTGGATGGCGAAGCGCTGCGCCAGGCGCGTCGCTCAATCGGCACGGTGTTCCAGTCTTCCGCGCTGCTACAACGCAAAACGGCGTGGGAAAACATCGCTTTACCTCTGCGCTATCTCGGCGTGGTGGATCGCGATATTACCGCACGCGTCGGTGAACTGCTGGAGAGCGTTGGCCTCAGTCACAAAGCCAAAGCCTATCCCAGCCAGCTTTCCGGCGGCCAGCGTCAGCGTATCGGCATCGCACGTGCGCTGGCGCTGCGTCCGACGGTTCTGCTGGCGGATGAAGCGACTTCCGGACTCGATCCTGAAGCCACGGTAACCATCCTCGATCTGCTGAAAAAGCTGCGTGATGACTACAAGTTGGCGATTGTGCTAATCACCCATGAAATGGACGCGGTACGTCAGGCTGCCGATGCGGTGGCAGAAATCCGCGACGGCCAGATTGTGCAGTACGGCGTGGTGAAAGCGTTGCTGGCGCAGCCTGACTCTGCGCTGGGCCAGCGGTTGCTCCCGCTGGCAGCACAAGCGAGTGATGCCGAGCTGGTGTTGCAGCTCAGTTATCGCACCGATGTGCCGGTCACCAGCGACTGGATCTCACGTCTTAGTCAGCAGTTCGGTTTACGCATTGATTTACTCGGCGCGCACGTTGAGCAGGTTAACGGTTTGCAAGCTGGACGCCTGCAGGTGGGCATTCACTTCCAGCATGAGCGTCTCCCGCTGGCACGTTTACTGGCCCAGTTTGAGCAGCTGGGCCTGATAGCCAGCGTTTCCGGCAGCGTATTGCCATTGAGGGAGGCAGTATGAGCGTATCGGTAATGAGCCAGGATACACCGTGGCCAGAGATTCCGGCATTAATGCTGCCCGCGCTTGGCGAAACGGCATTGATGGTGGTTATCGTGATGCTCTTTGTGGTCACGTTCGGCGGCGTGGTGGGCGTAGTACTGTTTAACACCTCGGCACGCGGTCTGTTCCCGCATCGTGGCATTCATCGGGTGCTGAGTTGGATCGTCAACATGGGCCGTTCGCTGCCGTTTCTGGTGCTAATGGCGGCTATCATTCCGTTTACCTTCTGGCTGACGGGCACCACCATCGGTATTCCGGCGGCGGTGGTGCCGATGATTGCCGCAGGTATTCCATTCTTTGGTCGGCTGGTGGATAACGCACTGCGCGAACTGCCCGGCGAAGTGACGGCCGTTGGCCTGGTATGCGGTGGTTCGCGCTGGCAAATCATCCGTTCGGCTCAGCTCAGTGAAGCGCTGCCGGCGATTGTCGCCGCCGTCACGTTGAACCTGATCTCCATGATTGAGTACTCCGCCATTGCCGGCACCATCGGCGCGGGCGGCATTGGTTATCTGGCGGTAGTGTACGGCTACCAGCGCTTCGACAACCACATCATGATCGCCACCATCGTGGTGCTGATCGCGCTTATTCAAACGATTCAATTTCTCGGCGACCGTTTGGTCACCGCATTACGTCATCCCCAGGGGACATCGCTATGACAACACAAGATTTTGAGCTGCGGAAGACGCGGCGCTGGCCATGGTTGCTACTGATTATAGTGGTCGTTGTGCTCGCCGCAGGCGGGTGGTTCTGGCGCAGCCAGCAGCCGCAGGCCGTGGTATTTGGCAGCACGTTAAAAATACATTTTGAGCCAGCGATGGCGGGCGAGCAGAAGCTGATTGAATACGTCGGTGAGCACATCGCGCCGGATTATGGTTTGAAACTCGAAGCCGTGGGCGTGCAGGACCCGGTGCAGGCGGACCGCGCGGTAGCGGAAGGGCAATATGCCGCCACGGTGTATCAGCATCAGTGGTGGTTGAAGCAAGTAGTAGATGCCAACGGCTTCGCGCTCACGTCGGCACTGCCGCTGTTCCAGTGGGCGTTTGGTATTTACTCCGATCGTTACAAATCAGTGGCGGATTTACCGCAGGGCGCAACGATTGTCGTACCGGATGACGGTGCCAATCAGGGGCAGGCACTCTGGTTACTGGCGCGTCAGGGTTTAATTACGCTGGATCCAAATGTCGAGCCGCGCACCGCGAAGCTAAAGAATATTGTCGGCAACCCACATGGATTTGTTTTTAAAGAGCTTGATCTGTTGACTATGCCGCGTGCGCTGAATTCGGTTGATGCGGCGATTGGCTACGTGTCGCAGTTTGATGCCGGTAAGGTGCCGCGCGAGAAAGGCATTCTCTTCCCACCTGCGCCGCGCACTTTTGCCTCGCAGCTGGTAATCGGCACGCCGTATCTGGACCAGGAAAACATCGAGAAGCTGAAAAAAGCGTTCTCCGATCCGCGCGTACAGCAATGGCTGAAGACTACCGACGATCCGCTGGTGAAAGGGGTGTTGGTGCCGGTTTCTGCTGACTAATCTGCAGGTTAACCCATCCCCCGGACTCGCCGTGCGCGTCCGGGTTTTTCTGTTTGGTTTTTTATTTAACTAATTGATATTTATGTAAATTAATATCAATAAATGTTGTTTTGGCGCGGCTTAATAAGCGTTTATAACTCCCTCACCTGCACTACAAAACAACAACGTGAGGCGTTATGAGTTCTCTTCCTTTAGAAAACACCATCCCGGTTTCAGAACCGGTCCGTTCGGTCAGTGATGTGGCAAGACTGATCAACACCCGCAGTAAAACCAACAATTATGCGCGAATGATTGTATTCCTCGCGCTCGGCGGCGTATTTCTTGACGCCTACGATCTCACCACGCTGTCTTACGGTATTGACGATGTGGTGCGCGAGTTTCAACTCTCGCCGCTGCTGACCGGTTTGGTTACATCATCAATTATGGTTGGCACCATTGTCGGCAACCTGGTCGGCGGCTGGCTGACGGACAAATATGGCCGCTATTCGGTGTTTATGGCCGATATGCTGTTCTTTGTCGTCTCGGCAATTGCCGCAGGATTAGCGCCAAACGTGTGGGTGTTGATTGGCGCGCGTTTCCTGATGGGTGTCGGCGTAGGTATCGATCTACCGGTGGCTATGTCCTATCTGGCGGAATTCTCCAAATTTGCCGGTAAAGGCAACAAAGCAGCGCGACTCGCTGCCTGGTGCCCGATGTGGTATGCCGCTTCTACGCTCTGCTTCCTGCTGATCTTTGCGCTCTATTTCCTGCTGCCGAAAGATCATCTTGATTGGTTGTGGCGTGCGTCGCTGCTGTTCGGTGCGGTGCCCGCGCTGTTGATCATCGCGGTGCGCAGCAAGTTTATGAACGAGTCGCCGTTGTGGGCCGCTAATCAGGGCGATCTCAAGTCGGCTGTGCGTATCCTGCGCGACTCCTATGGTATTCATGCCCATGCAGCCGAACCGGAAGCGCCACCAGCTGCTGCCGCGCCGAAGGTCAGCTTCCGCGTGCTATTCCAAAAACCCTGGCGTGAACGCACCATCGTCGCGGGCGTGATGAACATTTGCATCTCATTTGAATACACCGCAATTGCCTTCTTCCTGCCGTCGATTCTCGCGCAGTTCCTGGGAGCGGGGGTGTTTGAAACTATTTCGGCGTCGCTTGGCCTCAATGCGTTGTTTGCCTTTACTGGCGGTCTGCTCGGTATGCGTCTGGCGTGGAAATATCCGTCGCGCCACGTGGCAATTGCCGGATTTGCACTGCAGTTCTTTGCGCTGATTGCGCTGGCGTTGATTGGTCATCCTGAAGCGATTGCCGGTATTGTTTTCGCCATCCTGATGCTTGGCCTGTGGCTGTTTGCCGAAGGTTTTGGTCCAGGCGCGCAGCTGATGGTTTATCCGGCGCTTTCCTATCCCACTTCTATTCGCGCCACCGGCGTGGGCTTTAGTCGTGCGCTCTCAGGCATTGGTAGCGCACTGGCGCTATTTATTCTGCCGCTTCTGCAGGCGGCACTTGGCACCAATATGTTCTGGGTGGTTTCACTGGCAGCAATTATTCCGATCTTCTTCCTGCTGGCGGTGCGCCACGAGCCTACGCGCCATGACATCGATGATCTTTCACATCAGGAGTGAGCCATGAGCTTATTAGTGACAGAAACCCATTACGACACGCTGGCGGCGCATTTCCGTCCGGTGTTTGCGCGCATCGCACAAGGTGCGGTGGAACGCGAGCATGTGCGCACTTTGCCCCATCAACCCATCATCTGGTTGAAAGAGGCGGGGTTCGGCACGGTGCGGGTTCCGAAAGAGAAGGGCGGGTGGGGCGCATCGCTGCCGCAGCTGTTTCAGCTGCTAATCGAGCTGGCGGAAGCTGACTCTAATCTGCCACAGGCGCTGCGCGCACATTTTGCGTTTGTTGAAGATCGACTCAACCAGCCGGACAGCCCAGAGCGTGATGGCTGGTTCCGCCGCTTTATTGATGGTGAGCTGGTGGGCAGCGGTTGGACGGAAATTGGCGCGGTAAAACTGGGTGATGTGATTACCCGGGTCACTCCTGGTGAAGCGGGCTGGACGCTGAACGGCGAGAAGTTTTACAGCACCGGTACGCTGTTCGCCGACTGGATTGACGTCTATGCACGCCGCAACGACAACCAGGGCGATGTTATCGCTCTGGTGAACACTCACCAACCCGGCGTCACGCGTGAAGATGACTGGGACGGATTTGGCCAGCGCTTAACCGGCAGCGGCACCACGCGTTTCGCCAATGCCCATGTTGAGCAGGAGCACGTCTATGATTTCGCGACGCGTTTCCGCTATCAGACTGCTTTTTATCAGCATGTGTTGTTAGCGACGCTTGCAGGAATCGGACGCGCGGTGGCGCGAGACGGCGCACAATCGGTGGCAGCGCGCAAGCGAGTTTACAGCCATGGCAACGCGGGGGCGGCACGTCAAGATGCGCAGCTATTGCAGGTGATCGGCGAAATCACCAGTCTGGCGTTTGCAGTCGAAGCCACGGTAATTCGCGCGACCCATTCACTGCAATCAGCATATGTTGCGCATGTGAGCAGCGATGAGGCGCAAATCGTAGCGGCGAATGTGTTGGCTGAAGCCGAAGCGGGCCAGGCACAGGTGATAGCCAGCGAACTGGTCACGCGCGCAGCGACCGAGTTATTTAACGCTTTGGGGGCATCCGATACGCGCGTCAGCAAGGCGCTGGATCGCCACTGGCGCAATGCACGAACTGTCTCGTCACATAATCCGGTGGTCTATAAGGCGCGTGATATCGGTGACTGGAAAGTGAATGGCAACGCACCCACCAGCATCTGGCAGATTGGCGCGGGAGAGGGCTGATAAATTCAGGTGCGCGTCATGCGCACCGTACCAAAGCCTTGCTAAATAATCCTGGGGTCACCATTCATGGTGTAATACCGCTCAGTTAAGCACTGAGCGACTTTCGTTCGCCATCGGCTGAGGCAGTTGCAGTTCTGCCGTGCGGCGACCGAGCAGAGGACGCCTGGCCGCGCCCTCTGCACTCCCGGGCCCTGCGCCAGCCCATCCCGCCGCTGCGCGGTGCCTTCACTCACTCACGATTCCTGACGGACCGGCGGCGATTCGCTCCTGCTCAGCGCCGCCTCTCGCCGCATCCCTGCGGCTCGCCCTGGAATCGCTCACTCGTTCAGCGGGCTGGGATGTCGCCTCAACACCCACGCTGCAGCAGCGAAGCCTTCTCTTAACTCACCATCGCTGACTGTCACGTAGGGTCGCCATTCATGGCGACCAGGTTACCTCTGCGGTGTCTGTACGCGGCTCAGAGCATGCTTAAATGATGAGCATTACGCCATTCATGGTGACCAGTCAGTAATGACTTACTTCTTATCCAGCGACCAGGTTGCGCTGCGCACATCCACTTTCACTGGCAGCAAGCCAACTCGCGTAAAGGTATCCGCTAACGCCTGCTGTTCGTCAAACACCTGCGGTGTCATGCGCGATGCGCCATATGGCAGACGCTTTAAGGTGGTTTGCCAGATGGTTTTATCCAGCCCGGTGGACTTCGACAGAATCGCGGCGGCTTCATCCTGGTTCTTATTCGCCCAGTCGCTCAGCTTGCTCAGCTCATCTACGACCTGCTTAGCAGTATCAGGATGACCGTCGGCAAACGGACGGCTGGCGAGATAGAAGGTGTAATGCGGTACTAAGCCTTCGGCATTGCGGATTTCACGGGCATCGGCGTTCGCTTCCACTTCAGCAAGGTACGGATCCCAAATCACCCACGCATCAATCGCACCTTTCTGGAAAGCGGCGCGGGCATCGGCGGGTGGCAGATACACCGGCTTAACATCTTTGTAGTTAAGCCCGGCGTCTTCCAGCGCCTTCACCAGCAGGTAGTTCACATCAGAGCCTTTATTAAGGCCAACGCGTTTATCTTTCAAATCAGCCACACTTTTAATTGGCGAATCTTTTGGCACCACAATCGCTTCGGTTTTGGGATTTGCTGGCGAATGGCCGAGATAGATCAAGTCTGCTTTTGCCGCCTGCGCGAAGGCGGGTGGGGCATCGCCCGTCGCCGCCAAATCAATGCTGCCAACGTTTAACCCTTCCAGCATTTGCGGGCCCGCCGGGAATTCTACCCAACGAATAGTGATACCTTCTTTTTTGAAGGTTTCATCTAGCGTGCCGCGGTATTTCAGCAGCGCAAAGATATTGGCTTTTTGATAGCCGATGGTAACGGTCTCTGGATTAGCGGCAAAGGCGTGTGTGGAGAGCAGGCCAACGCTGAGCGCCAACGCGCTCAGGACAGGAAGTTTTACTTTCATGATGTTTCTCTCGTGGTTTTTTTTGCCACCTTAGCAAAGCGCTTATATAACCAATAAATAACTAATTTCGATCGCTTATAACTGATTTTTATGTGATCTGGATCGTTCACTGTAGTCAGCATTCAGCGTGTCCTTAAGACAACGATTTCCATAGATGCCCATATAATTAGCACGGTAATAATTTGTATAACAAATCAAAATGCCATGGCGAAAAGCTTCTGTCAGGATAAGCAATTCCGCTGCTGGCATAAGGTTTTATCTGTTCTATGAAGTGGTTTTCAAAAAGCGCAGTGCTGTTCTCTGCCAAAACATGTCTTGCTGCCTTTCTGGCTTTTTATATCGCTCTGGAACTCAATCTCGATAAACCGGCCTGGTCACTGACTACAGTGTACGTTGCCTCGCAGCTTTACTCGGGATCGACGGTGTCGAAATCCATTTTCCGCTTCTTCGGTACGCTTTTGGGTGGCTTGTTCACACTGCTGGTTTATCCCGCCACGGTGCAGGATCCGCTGCTATTCAGCCTGTGCATTTCGCTGTGGGTGGCGGTATGCCTCTACCTTTCTCTGCACGATCGCACGCCGAAAAGCTATGTATTTATGCTGGCAGGCTACAGCGCGGCGATCATGGGCTTTCCGGACGTGGTTTCCCCTTCGGCCATTACTTACACGGTGATTTCGCGTATTGAGGAGATTACCGTGGCGATCGTTTGCAGTAGCCTGGTACATCGGCTGCTCTGGCCCGTTTCGATGCGCAATCTGTTGGAGCAGAGCGTCAACCTGTGGTTTCAGAACGCGCGCAAACTCTGCAGCGAACTGGTTACCGCCATGCCCGCCGAGAAGTCAGTGGAGCGCGACGATATTTTGGTGCAGATGGCTAACTATCCGCTCAACGTTGAAACGCTGATTACCCACTGCGTCTATGAAGGCGATGCGGCGCGGCGGCTGGTGCGCCTCGTCAGCGTGCAGTATCAGCATCTGTCATATTTCATTCCAACGCTGACAGCCATCGAATCGCGTCTTAATCTGCTCGCGCAGCAGCAAATTCGTTTTCCTGAGTATGTAGCTGAAGTGTTCCAGCAATTTTTACTGTGGCTTAACGGTGAGGAGCAACTGCCGGTGCGCGATAAGCTCACCACCGCGCAAGAGCAGCTGAAACAAGCATGGCAGGAGGGCAGGCTTAACAGCGAAGAGACTATTTTGTTGATTGGTTTACTGGAGCGGCTGCTCAATTTTGTGCGCATCGTCGATGCCTATCAAAGCGTTAGCGAGCGGGTGAGTGAATGGACACCGGCAGTTAAAGCGGGAAAAATGGCGCGTGCGCACAAGCACGTTGATAAAGGGTTATTGCTGCTGTCGTCATTCACCGCGTTTATCGCCACTTTCGCGACCTGCCTGTTCTGGATTGGCAGCGGTTGGTCCGATGGGGCGACTGCGCCGATGATGGCAGCCGTGCTGTGCTCGTTTTTTGCTGGCATGGACAGTCCTATCGCGCCCATGAAGCTGTTTCTTAAGGGTGTATTAATATCGATGGCGATCAGCCTGATGTATATCACGCTGTTCATTCCGCAGGCCGTGACCTTTGAGGCGTTAGTGATTTGCCTTGCGCCGGGTTTGCTGGCGTTAGGTTTGGTTATCGCCAACCCTGCTACCAATCTGATTGGCCTGATTGTCGCCACGCAAATCCCCGGACTGATCGGTATGAGCCACCATTTCAAACCCGATCTGCAGCTTATAGTGAATGCCATGCTGTCAACGCTGGTAGGCATTGCCTTTGCGTTGGTGATCACGGCGCTGATCCGTAACAAGCGTCCTTCGTGGACCGCCAAACGCGCAGTGCGCAAAGGGATCCGCGAGCTGCTGCACTTTATCGCCACGGTGCGTCTTAACAGTGTGACCCTGACGGCGCGTCAGCAGTTTGTGTCGCGCACGCTGGATAAGGTCAACATCATCCTGCCGCGTAAACGTGTCGATCCGGCTCCGGATTTAGTCTCCGGCGGTAATCTGATCGCCGAAGCCTGGCTGGGCGCGAACTGTTACGACTACTACACGCGCCATCGTGAACTTTTGCTGGCACATCATATTGAGAGCGCGGCGATGTTCCATGAACTCAGCCAGTTTTTGAAACGTCGATTGAAGTCGTTACAAAGCTCACCGCAGCCGCAACTGCTGGCAGAACTCAATACGTTGCTGTTACGTCTTGAAGCGGCAGCGATACAGGAAAATAGGCTGTTTGCGCCGATGTTCCACCTGTTCAATATCCGCTTATCGTTGTTTCCTTCAGCGCGTTGGCCGGAAATCCCGTACAGTGCTGAGCAGGGCATTTAAAATGGAGTTAAGCAAATGAAAATGATTGGTTTGATTGGCGGCATGAGCTGGGAATCTACCGCGCTGTATTACCGCATTATCAATGAACAGGTGAAACAGCAGTTGGGCGGTTTACACTCTGCACGCAGCCTGATGTATAGCGTCGATTTCCATGAGATAGAACAGCTACAGGCCGCGGGCGAGTGGCAAAAGGCGGGTGAGATTCTGGCGGATGCCGCGCGCAGCCTTGAGCAGGGCGGGGCAGATTTCATCGTACTCTGTACCAATACCATGCACAAAGTGGCGCAGCAGATTACCGATGCGGTCAGCATTCCGCTGCTGCATATAGCTGATGCCACGGCACAGCGCATTCGTCAGGCGGGCGTGAAGAAGGTGGGTTTGCTGGCAACGGCGTTCACCATGGAGCAAGAATTTTATAAAGGACGGCTTAATCAGGCTGAGATTGAGGTGCTGGTGCCCGATACAGCAGGGCGCAAAGTGGTGCATGACATCATTTATCAGGAACTCTGCCTCGGCATCATTCGTGAGGAATCACGTGCGCATTATCGCAAGATTATTGCTGAGCTGGTGGAGCAGGGCGCTGAGGCGATTATCCTGGGCTGTACCGAAATCACTTTGCTGGTGAACGCAGAGGATGCCAGCGTACCGCTGTTCGATACCACGTTGATTCATGCCGAAGACGCGGTAAAGCTGGCGTTATCGTAGGGTCGCCACTCATGGTGTCCTGGTGCGCATGAATGCGCACCCTACAAAACCTGCACATTTTCGTAGGGTCGCCACTCATGGTGTCCTGATGCGCATGAAAGCGCACCCTACAAAGCCTGCACATTTTCGTAGGGTCGCCATTCATGGCGACCTGGTTAAAACGGTTCATAAAACCATCAGAACGCTGTTTCCAGTGAATCTGTGACGCAATAATCATCATCAACCAGCGGCAGATAGCGCCATTTATCAAAAGCGGTACACGGATGCGAAATACCGCAGCCCACCCAATCGCCCACCTGCAGAGGGTCATTTTCAGGCAGCAGCAAATAGGCGTGTTGATCGTTAACGTCGCTGATGCGCAGATGCGTTGCCGAGCGCGGTGCGCTGCCATCGGCACGGCGGATCCACAGCGGGTTGGGCAAATCCTGATCAAATGGCACGTCACGGCGACCAAAATCCACGAACGCTAATCCCGGCTCTGGACGTGATAACACTCGCCCCCAAATCTCGAGCGCGGCCTCAAAATGGTGTGATGCGCCAGGTTGCGCAAAGGGCGCGATACGAGCGTAGAGACCGCTATCGTGTGCCATATAAGCGCCAGAGCGGATCAACGGCGTCATCGGCAAGGGCAGTTTTGCCGCGGTAAAGCACTCCGTCACCACATCAAACCAGGCACCACCACCGGCGCTTAAAATAATGTGGTCGCTGCCAAACAGTTGCTTCTCCGCCAGTATTGCTGCCGTTGCGATCAACATTTGGCAGTAATCCTTGACGCGTTGAATACCTGATTGATCGCGACCGGCGCCAAGTGCACCTTCATAACCCGCAATACCCACCAGCTTGAGCGACGGGCAGGCGGCAACTGCTTCAGCAATCGCCACGGCTGTCTGCTGTGAACGGCAACCGGTACGTCCGCCGCTAACGGACATCTCCAGCAGAACCGAAATCTGGCTGTCACCGAGGTGCTGTTCCAGCAGTTTTATCCCTTGCAGTGAATCTACATAGCAAAGGAAGCCGTGATCGGGATGCTGCTGTTGCCACTGTGCAATCCAGCGAATGCCCGCCGGATCGACCAACTCGTTAGCGAGAAAGACATTGCGAATGCCGAACTGCCGCAGCGCGCGTACCTGAGCGGGTGTGGCAGCACCTAAACCCCATGCGCCACCCTCCGCAATAGCGCGACGCAGAATGGCGGGCGACATCGAGGTTTTCCCGTGCGCCGCTAACATCACGCCTTTTTCATTACAGAAGGCCGCCAGCTGGCGCAGATTATTCTCCAGCGCCGACTGTTTCATGACCATCAAGGGTGAAAACACGCGATCGCTACTGAACACCGAGGTACCGCTTGCCAACGGCGCATCTCCGGCACCCGCTACGGATTTAAAACGCGGCGCGAGCAACTCTTCATCTAATAAACCATCCGCCTGCAGCGGAAAGCGAATCGACATATCTCCTCCTGTTAGTGCTCAAGCACGCGTGATAAAAACTGCTGGGTGCGCGGATTTTGTGGATTAACGAAAATCTGCTCGGGTGAACCCTGCTCAGCAATAACGCCTTGGTCCATAAACACCACGCGATCGGCGGTTTTCCGCGCAAAGCCCATTTCGTGCGTCACCACCACCATCGTCATACCTTCACGCGCCAGGCTGCGCATCACTTCCATGACTTCACCCACCAACTCCGGATCCAGTGCCGATGTGGCTTCATCGAAGAACATGATTTTTGGTTCCACCGCCAGCGCACGGGCAATCGCAACGCGCTGCTGCTGGCCGCCGGAAAGCTGTGCCGGATAATGATGTGCGCGCTCAGCGAGGCCTACACGCGTCAGCGCCGCCATTCCGCGCTTTGTGGCTTCCGCTTCAGACAGTTTTTGTGCTTTAACAAGCGCCAGCGTGACGTTGCCAAGTGCGGTTTTGTGAGGAAACAGGTTGAACTGCTGGAACACCATGCCAACGTGACCGCAGATTTCGTTGGCGCGCTTACGTTCATGCAGCGGCACTTCATTCACCCAGACTTCACCGCCGTCGGCGATCTCCAGTCCGCTCATAATGCGCAACACGGTGCTTTTTCCCGAGCCAGAGGCACCGATCAGCACCAGCACTTCACCCGGTGAAACATCCAGACTGATCTCTTTCAAAACCTGGGTAGAGCCAAAAGATTTGGTGATCCGGCTCAGCGTAATGGCGGATTTGCTCATGAAATTTGGCTCCTGGTCTGATGATGTTGTACCCAACGGGAAATGGGGAAGCAGATAGCGAAGTAGAGCAGGGCAACCAGACCGTAAACCACCACCGGCTGGCCGATGCGATCGACAATCGCCTGTCCCTGATGCATCAGTTCGGACATGCCGATCATGCTGACGATCGAGGTATCTTTAATCAGTGAAAGATATTGCCCTGCTAGCGGTGGCAGCACGATGCCACGCGTTTGCGGCAGGACTACACTCATGAAGGTCTGGCGCTTCGACATGCCAAGAATCCATGACACTTCCCACTGACCTTTCGGCACGGCTTCAATACCGGCGCGGAACACCTCGGCGATGTATGCGCCCTGATAAATGCTTAGCCCCAGAATGCCGGCGGCAAACAAATTGATGTCGTAGCCGAAGTAAGCCACGCCGAAGTAAATGAACATCAGTGTGATCAGCACTGGCGTGCCGCGAAACAGTTCGGTATAGATCACAGCGATCTGCCTGGCGACCGGCAGGCGGCTGGTGCGCAGCACCGCGGCCAGCAATCCCAGCAGCGTGCTGCCAATAATCGCCGCCACCGACAATAGCAGCGTGATACCGAGCCCTTTCAACAGAATCGGTAACGAACTGATGATTAAGTCGTTCATAGCGCGCGCTCCCGCTTCAATGGATTAGTCAGCCATTTTCTTGCCCACCACCATGCGGACTTTTTTACTGGCGTCACCAGCGGCGGGTGGAACATGCGCCGTCCTGCAAGCGTTCCCAGCCACGAGAACAGGTTGCTCAGCACTAAATACACCAGCGCGACCACGCTGAACGTTTGGATATAGAGCAGCGTACGCGCATTGATCACCGTCGCGGTGCCGGTCAGTTCTGGCAGCGCGATAGCTGAGAGCAACGAGGTGCCAAGCAACAGCTGAATCAGGTTATTGATAATGGCCGGCCACACCGCACGCGCTGCCTGTGGCAGTACCACATTCAGGAAGATCTGTCGCCGCGGAATCCCCAGCACCCACGCGGCTTCGAGTTGGCCTTTGGGTACCGATTGAATTCCCGCGCGGAAGGTTTCGGAGAGATAAGCCCCCACGTTGATCCCCAGTGCCAGCACGCCTGCGGTAAAGGCGCTCATGGTGATACCGAGCGACGGCAGACCAAAGAAGATGATGAAAATTTGCAATAGCACCGGCGTATTACGGATGAATTCAACGTAGCAGTGGCTGATCCAGCGCAGCGGCGCCAGCGGCGATGATTTAGCCAGCGCAGAGAGCAATCCCAGCGCGACCGCCAGCGCAAACGCCAGCAATGTCACTTGCAGGGTTAGCCAGGCGGCTTCGAGAAATGTGTCGGCATAGCGCCACAGGGTTAGCCATTGATAACTCATGGTTCTGTTCCTTGGGGCGGCGCAGCATGTTCTGCCGCGCCGCGTGCCATCAATATTGCGGATTCAGCGGGTAGCGCGGCTTGTTGCCGAACCATTTCTGATACAGCTGGGCGTTTTCGCCGGAAGCGTTAATTTCAAACAGGAATTCGTTTAGATAGTTGGTCCACACCTGGTCACCCTGTTTCACGCCGAAGGCGTTGTATTCCAGCGGTACCAGCGCTTCATTGGTGACGGTTAGCGTCGGGTCGAGCTTGGCCTGATAGGCGAGGAAGTTGTTATCCTCGATCATCGCATCGGCCTGGCCCTGTTTTACCGCGAGAATCGCCGCCTGCGATGAATCATATTCCTGAATCTTCACGTCGATGCCGAGGTTGCGTACTTCGTCGCCGTTGGTGGAACCTTTCACCGTGGCGATCGTTTTGCCGCCCATGTCGTGGGCAGATTGGATGCCGCTATTTTTACGCACCAGCATCGCTTCACTCGCGACCACATACGGGTTGGTAAAGCCGATCTCTTTAGCGCGCTCCAGATTACGGGTGAAGTTACAGAACACCACATCCACTTTATTGGTTTGCAGATTGGGAATGCGGTTGGCGCTGGTGGTATTGACCATCTCAAGCTTCACGCCCATCTCTTTGGCCAATGCTTTGGCGAGATCAACATCGTAGCCGTCGGGATTGCCGTCTTTATCGTAAAACCCGAAGGGAGCGAAGCTCAGGCAATCGCCCACGCGTAAGGTGCCGCGCTGCAACACGGTTTGCAGTGCAGATTGTGGTGCTGCACCAGCGTCTTTTTTCTCTTCCGTGGGCGTACAGCCTGCCAGAGTCAGTAAAACCAGCGCACTGGCTACCGCTTTGACGCTTATTTTTAGCGATGTTGTATTCATTTATATGCTCTCTTTAGATATTTTGACGAGACGGCATCGCGCCGTTATTTCACAGCAAAATAGAAAGGCATTAATTAATAACAGGCTGTCCTGGTGCAGGCGCTTAAAGTGAATTTCGCCAGCCTGTTTTAAGGTTAATAATTATTTACGATCGGCACGGAAGCATTTCATATCGACTTCCACTTTGCAGTCCACCACTAAATCCTGCACGCTACAAATACGCGCGGGTGGATTGCCGCTGAATATCTCACTGAACACCTTATTGAATGAACTGAAATAGCGTGCATCAGTTAATACCGCGGTGACGTGCACCACATCTTCGACGCGATAGCCGGCTTCGCGCATGATAGTGAGGCAGTTTTCGAACGCCAGTTGCGTCTGTTCGATGATGCCACCCTCAACGACTTCACCATTGCGCATCGGCGTTTGGCCGGAGATGTAAAGCCAGCCGTCGGCTTCAACTGCACGAGCGAAGGGTAGTTTTTGCCCACCCGTCCCGGTTCCACCTTCTACACCATAACGTGTAATCGTCATCCCATCCTGCTCCTGTTTGCACGAAAGCGTGGTTTTCTTATTGTCTGATATACCAGACTGCAATCTGCAATACTGGATAGGGCAAGATTTGCACAGGATTTTTTCTTTTGCAATATGTGCATGGGTATTTAATTTTTTGTGATGTAGTCGGGATCGCAAAATAAAATTAAGCGACCGTTCATTTTTAAATGAGAATGTGATCGTTATCGTGATTTTATAAAAAGAGAGGGCGGTGCAGTGCGCCAAAATGAGGCCCCAAAAAAGAACGCCTAAATAAAATTCTGATGAATAATTTTTATTTAATCTGAGATGGGTAAAAGCATAAGCCACGTGTATGATGTTTTGCTTATATCCCCTTAACTATTCGTAGTAGAGCAGCAGGAGAGTGAGTGTATGCCGGATGAAAAACCCTCACGGGCACGCGGCGTTGACCGGGTTATTGATATTTTTCGGCAGTTGCACAGTGCGCGCCAGCCGATGGCGATGCGTGAGTTGATTGAAGCGACGGGAGCGCCGCGTTCCAGCATTTATGAATTAGTCAGTCTGCTGAGTGAAGCCGGTTTGCTGGAGCTGGATGCCGAAGGCGCCGTCTTTTTTGGCCGGGAAATGCACTATTACGGTGCGGATTACATGGCGCACAACGACCTCATTCGCCGGGCGCATCAGCTGATGGTGGAGATTGTGGCGCGCCATGGGGAAACCGTGCAGCTCTGCATGCTGGAAGGCAATAAATACACCGTGGTGCTTTCGGAAAGTAATGCCCATCCGTTCAAGATCACCTCAGATATCGGCGTGCGCGTGCCAATTACCTGGACGGCTACCGGCCGCTTACTGCTCAGCAACTGGTCTGACAGCGCGATTCTGGATCTCATCCCGGAAGAGGATTATCGCCTCGCCAGCGGTCAAATCCTCGATAAGCAGGCGTTTCTTGATGAAATTCACCATGCGGGAAAACTGGGTTACTGCATGACCGAAGGGTTATCTGAAAGCTTCACCTGCTGCATGGCCGCGCCGATTCGTTCACGCAGTGGCCAGGCCGTGGCCGCGATTTGCTTTATGGTGAGCCGTGATACGCCGCAGGAGCGTCGCCAGATGTTGCTGCAGGAGCTGATCACGTCCGGGCAGAAACTGTCTGATTTCACCTAAGCACAGCCGTAAAACTCCGTTACAACTGATTGAAGTGGCGTTTATTTCCGCCACTTAAGGTTGTGTTAAGGTAATTGATAATAATAACTATTCTTTTTACCACGGAGTTTTAGGATGAAAACGCGCCTGCTTTTGGCAATGGGTTTACTGGCTTCAACCGCGGCTGCCGCCACGACCTATCCGCTGACCGTCACCGATATGGACGGTAAAACGCAAACCATCAATAAAGAGCCTCAGCACATTATCTTGCAGGATGGTCGCGACATTCTGACGCTGGCGCTGCTTGACCGAGACGATCCGTTTAAGCGCGTGGTAGCGTGGAACAACTTGCCGAAAAAACAAGATACGCAAACCTGGGACGCGCTGAAAGGCCGCTGGCCGGAAGCGACGAAAATTGTCGATATGGGCTTTAGCGATCAGGGCCAGGTCAACCTCGAAAGCGTGCTGGCACAGAAACCGGATTTAATGATTGCCCAACTGCGCGCCAAACCCGCCTTGCAGCAGTCAGGCGTGCTTGACACCCTTAATAATCTGCATATTCCTGTGGTATTTGTCGATTACGAACTGCATCCGGCGCAAAACACCGCCCCAAGCGTGACGCTGTTGGGTAAAGTGCTGAACCGTGAAACGCAGGCTAAAGCCTATACCGATTTCTATCAGCAGAAGTTTGAGCGCATTTCCCAGGCGGTAGCGAAAATAAAGAACAAACCGACGGTATTTATCGAACCGATCGCCGGTAACAGCGATAATTGCTGCTTTACTCACAGCCATAACGGTTGGGGCGGATTGGTGGAGGCGGTTGGCGGGAAAAACATTGGCTCTGAACTGCTGCCGGGCAATGCCGGATTTGTGGCGCTGGAAAAAATCATCGCCATGAAACCTGACGTCTACATTATGACGGGATCTAAACGGCCCAATACTAATGTGCTGCCGTTTGGCTATGGCGTTCAGCCGCAGGAAGTTAAGGCGACCTTCGATACGTTGCTGAAGCGCACCGGCTTATCGCAGATCGAACCGGTGAAGCAGGGCCGCGTGTACGGCGTTTATCACCACTTCTATAACCATCCGTACAACATCATTGGCATGGAAATTCTGGCGAAGGATCTCTATCCGCAGCAGTTTGCCGATCTGAAGCCGACCGCCGATTTCCGCACCCTCGTTAAGACCTTCACTACTCTGCCGGATCAAGCAATTGATTTGAGTTACCCCAATAATCAGTAATCCTTCGTATGCCTGGTGCGCATTAATGCGCACCCTACGAAAACCCAGCTCAAAACACATAGGGTCGCCATCCATGGCGATCCATTTATTTTACCCCAATCAACATTCTTCGATGACTTCTCAACTTGTTATGTTATAACATAACAAATCTACCGCATGCGTCACTATGCCTTGTGCTCGCTGTCATATGAAGGAGTTGTTATGTCCGCAATAACCCCATCTACCCATGGGTCTAAAAAGCTGCCGGTCACTGTGCTTTCCGGCTTTCTCGGTGCCGGTAAAACTACGCTGCTTAATCATATTTTGAATAACCGCGAAGGCCGTCGCGTGGCGGTGATCGTCAATGACATGTCAGAAGTGAATATTGATGCCGCGCTGGTGCGCGAGGGCGGGGCAGAGCTGTCGCGCACCGACGAAAAGCTGGTGGAGATGAGCAATGGCTGCATCTGCTGCACGCTGCGCGAAGATCTGCTGCTGGAGGTTAATCGACTGGCGAAGGATGGGCGCTTCGATAACCTGGTGATCGAATCGACCGGCATTTCTGAGCCGCTGCCGGTGGCGGAAACCTTTACCTTCGCCGATGAGGAGGGCCAAAGTTTGTCTGCTGTGGCGGCGCTAGACACCATGGTGACGGTGGTCGATGGCTTCAACTTCCTGCGTGACTATGAATCGAATGAAAGCATTCAGTCGCGCGGTGAATCCCTTGGCGCAGAAGATGAGCGCACGGTGGTGGATTTGCTGGTTGATCAAATCGAGTTCTGCGATGTGCTCATTCTCAATAAAACCGATCTGATTGATGAAGTGGAAAAGGCGCGGCTGATGGCGATTCTGACGTCGCTTAATCCACGTGCCAACATCATTACCTCTGAATTCGGCAAGGTCGCATTGGAGCAGGTTCTCAATACTGGCTTGTTCGATTTTGACGCTGCGGCGCAGGCGCCGGGCTGGCTGCAGGAGCTACGCGGCGAACATACGCCAGAAACCGAAGAGTATGGCATTCGCAATTTTGTGTTCCGTGCGCGTCGCCCGTTCCATCCCGTGCGTTTCGCTCAGGTGATTGAACACGAGATGCACGGCGTAGTGCGTTCCAAAGGCTACTTCTGGCTAGCCAGTCGCCCGCGTCATGCGGGTTCCTGGTCGCAGGCGGGCGGCGTATCACGTCAGGGATTAGCAGGAATGTGGTGGGCTAGCGTGCCGAAAGAGCGCTGGCCTGAGGATGAAGAAAACCTGCAGTACATCCTCGATAACTGGGTGGACGGAACGGGGGACGCTCGTCAGGAGCTGGTCTTCATTGGCATTGACATGGACGAAGCCGCGCTGCGTGAAAAGCTTGAGGAGGCGCTACTCACTGATGAGGAAATGGCGTCTGGCGCAGATAACTGGATCGCGCTCCCCGATCCTTTCCAGCCGTGGTTTAACTGATCCACCGTATTTACGGGAGGCGGGCAGGCCTCCCTACATTTTCCCCAACCACATGGAGACTTCCACGCCATCGTTGAACGGCAGCGACATGAATTCGCGACTGCTGCGCACGCGTTCAAGATAGGCTGGGCTGAAATCGGCATCATCCGCAACGATCAGTGCGCCCGCACGTAAATAAGGCTCTACCAGCGTCAAAATCTCTGGATAGATCGCTTTTGCGCCATCCAGTATCAACATATCAATGGATGCAGGTAAATCGCGGCTCAACGTGTGTAAGGCATCCCCCACGCGTATCTCAATCAGATCGCTGACGCTCGCATCGGCAAAATGGTTACGCGCCAGCGCTACTTTACCTGGCTCAAATTCACAGGTGATGATGTTGCCACCGCCATTATCGCGCACTGCTGCGGCCAGATGCAGGGTGGAAATCCCGAATGAGGTGCCAAACTCAATCACCGATTGCACATTGCTGCTGCGCGCCAGCATATACAGCAGTTTGCCGGTTTCACGGGATATCGCCAGCGGTACATCTTTCAGATGACCATACAGCTCCAGGTAATCAGTTTTACTTTGCAGCAGGCGATGTTGTTCCGCATCGGACATCTTACGGAACGCTTCATTGGTGGGATGCGCCATATTATCGGCCAGCTCAAACAGGTAGTTCAACAGCGGTGCTAACGGCGCTGATGTTAAGGTATTCATGGTTTTCTCCGGACATGAAAAAATGGATTATGCTGTGCGAACAGAATACGATGAATTAATCGCATTTCACTATTCGTGTTCAGGAGAGCCTATGGCTGAGCGTCGTAACACTAAGATTTCAGAGCGAAAAAGGCCGCAGCAGTTGCGTTCGAGCGAGCTGGTTTCGGCCATTTTGCAAGCGGCTACTCAGGTTTTAGAGCAGGAAGGGGCCACGCGTTTCACCACCGCGCGCGTGGCGGAGCGAGCCGGCGTCAGTATTGGATCGCTTTACCAGTATTTTCCCAATAAGGCGGCTATTCTTTTCAGATTGCAAAGCGAAGAGTGGCAACGCACCGGCAATTTATTAGCTGCAATCTTGAGCAATAACACCGTGTCGCCGCGCCAGCGTTTGCACGATCTCACGCTGGCATTTTTGCAATCGGAGTGCGAAGAAGCAGCAATGCGCACGGCGCTTAATGACGCCGCACCGTTATATCGTGATGCACCTGAAGTACAGGAAGCGCGGGCGGCGGGTGATAATGTCATCAGTGATTTTTTGTTGGAACTGCTGCCCCAATCCAATGAGGACGATCGTGCGCGCGCCGCGGATTTAATCAATAGCACGCTGGGCAATGTGGGCAAACACTTCTCCGAATCACCGCGTACGCCTGCAGAGATCCAGGCGTATGCGCAGGAAATGGCGCAGATGTTTTGTGCCTGGATCAGGGAAAAAGGCGCTGATTTACAGTAAAAGATGGACTGGAAATCTCTGAAAGCGGTTAACAAACTCATTATTCACATTCTCAATAATCCACACCGCGAGTAAGCTTAAGAAAACCTTTTAGCTGGATGCAGCAAGCGAACAAATACGGGAGAGCAAAATGGCAGTAAAAATGATTGCGGTGGATATGGATGGGACTTTTCTCGATGACAACAAGCAGTACAATGCGCAGCGTTTTGCTCGCCAGTACGCATTGCTGAAAGAGAAGGGGATCCGTTTCGTGGTCGCCAGTGGCAATCAGTATTATCAGTTACTGCGCTATTTCCCTGAGATTAAAGATGAAATTGCTTTTGTAGCGGAAAATGGCGCCTGGGTTTCTGATAGTAATGAAGAGATCTTCTGCGGCGAATTGGCGCCGGAGCGCGTGCATCAAATCCTCGATATTCTGGCAAAAGAGCCGGATATCAGCACCGTAGTATGCGGCCGCAATGGCGCATATGTGCATACGTCAATGTCCGACGAGGTGATCGCTATGCTGGCGAATCACTACCATCGCCTGGAAAAGCGCGACAATCTGTACGATATCGATGACACCATCTTCAAATTCTCGCTGAATCTGGCGCATGAAGGCGTGGATGCGTTGATGGAGCGCTTGCACGCAGAACTAAACGCGATTGAAAACATCATGCATCCGGTCTCCAGCGGCTTTGGCTTTGTCGATTTGATCATCCCCGGCTGCCATAAAGCGCACGGCATCGCACTGCTGCAGCAAAAATGGGGCATTGATGATTGTGAAGTGGTCGCGATTGGTGATAGCGCGAATGACATCGAAATGCTGCGCCAGGCCTGCTATAGCTTCGCTATGGCGAATGCGGCAGCACCGGTGAGTGCGGTGTCGCATTATAAAACTGAAAGTAACAATGATGAAGGCGCACTCAACGTTATTGCTCGTCTGCTGGCGCGAGAAGAGCCATTTGGTTAAATGAGAGTGCCAGGTGCGCATGAATGCGCACCCTACGAAAATCCCGCTATAAACGTTGGGTCGCCATTCATGATGTAATGGTTATCAATTAAGAGATGAAAAAACCCTTATTACCGAGCGCACACCTTGTAGCGGCGCAATTTATTGCGCGATAAATCGCGCCGCTACGGAAGGTGCGGTGATTTGATACGGCGCCTAACTGACGAACATTACGCCATTTTTGGCAACCAATCTGCCTTTAGCTGAAATAACCCGCCCCACGCATATCCTGTAATAATCCCGGTTCGGTGGGTTGCCAGCCGAACGTTTGGCGCGTCCATGCACTTGACGAAGGATTATCCGTTGAAGCGAAAAAGGCCATCCAACCGAGCCAGGCTTTTGCCTCCTCCAGCGTCAGGCTTTTAACCGGCAGCGCTAATCCTGCTCCGATAGTTTCGGCAATCTGACGGAATGGAATGCCTTCTTCCTGTACGGCATGCAGAATTGCACCTGCTTCGGCCTTTTCGGCCGCAAGGCAAAATAGCTCAGCGGCATCGTTACGATGCACCGCCGGCCAGCGATTTTCGCCCTCGCCAACATACACCGCCGCGCCTTTTTCTTTCGCCATATTGATGATCATCGGAATAAAACCGTGATCGCCAGCGCCATGTACCGTCGGTGGCAAACGTACCAGCGCCACGCGCACCCCGCGATCGGCCATGGCCAGGGCGGCCACATTGGAATTTGAACGAGGATGTGCGCCGGCCACAGGGCGAATGTGTTCCGTAGCGAGTTGTCCTGGCGAGACTAACGCTGTGCCCGTGGTGACTATCAGCGGGCGATTAGAACCGGCCAGTACCTCACCCATTGCCAGAATGGCGCGCTGATCGACCTCGGCGGCATGATCCATGCGGCTGAAGTCGTGAATATAACCGGCATGAATCACGCCATCGCTTTGCTCAACGGCGTTACGTAAACTGGCCACATCTTCCAGTTCGCCGCGGACCACCTGAACACCCTGCTGCTGTAGTTTTTCAGCTGAAGCATCGCTGCGTGCTAAACCTAGCACTTCATAACCGCGTGTCTGCAGTTTTTTCACAATGGCCGAGCCAATAAATCCGCTCGCCCCGGTCACAAAAATTCGCATAATCGTGCTCCACTTCATCAAAGTTGAAGCACTATGATAAAACCTTACGCCACGACGAACAGCCGTGAGCTTATACAGGTATAAGGACTAACAGGATAACGCCATGACCATGCAAGATGACAACGTGCTCGGTAACTATTTGCGCGAGCGCCGCCAGCGACTGGATGCCGCCAAACTGGGTTACCCGCTGCTACGGCGTCGCACGCCGGGCTTGCGTCGCGAAGAGGTGGCCGTGCGCGCCTGCGTCAGCACGACCTGGTACACATGGCTGGAGCAGGGCAGAGGCGGTGCGCCATCGGAAGAGGTGCTTGAACGCTTAGCGAAAGCGTTAGAGTTGAGCGCCGCCGAGCGCGACCATCTGTTTTTGCTGGCGCAAAATCGCTTGCCGGGAGTGACATGGCAAGCGGGCGTGGACGTTTCACCGTCGTTGCAGCGTGTGCTTGATAGCATGGAGAATACGCCCGCGCTGATTAAAACCGCCGAGTGGCAAGTCGTTGCGTGGAATCGTGCCGCGACCAAAGTGTTTGTTGATTACGCCGAACTGCCGCCGGAACAGCGCAATATTTTGCTGATGATGTTCCGCAATGAAGAGATGAAAAAGCGCCTGCCGGATTGGCATCGGGTGACGCGCGGCATGGTGGCAAACTTCCGTGCGGACGTAGCACGAACAGGGGCGACTGAGCACGTGCGTGCGCTGGTGGAGGAACTCAGCGAGATGAGTGAAACCTTCCGCCAGCTGTGGCTGTCGCAAGAGGTCAGCCAGCATGGCGAAGGCCTAAAACAGCTGTGGTTGCCCGATGAAGGCGTGCTGGAGCTGGAATACAGTACTTTCGCGGTAGAAGGTAAACCTGGTTTAAGTCTGGTGGTGTTCAATCCGCGTCAGCAGCACGATCGCGATTGTGTGGCACGTCTGATGGCGCGTCCGTAGCCGTGCGATAACTCGCTTCCATTTCATCCAGCGCTGCCTGATTTTCCAGTCCCCACTGATACATCTGCTCAATCGGCGCGGCAAAGGTCTTGCCCAGCGGCGTGAGCCGGTAATCGACTTTCGGCGGAATGACATCATAAACGTGGCGGGCGATCAGTCCGCGCTGCTCAAGTTCTTTCAGCGTTTGAAAAAGCATCTTTTTCGAAATGCCCTGCAGGCTGCGCTGCAACTCGCCAGTTCGTGCGCGATGATTCGGCCAGTGGTACAACGCATGCAGCACCATGCTGCTCCATTTCACTGAAAACAAATCCATTAAACGTCGCGGCGGGGAATCCGCGTAAAAGAACAGTTTTCCGTCAACAATCGCGGGCATTGCTTGCGCCTCTCTTAAGGTCACCAAACGGTAACTACTATCAATTCTGCACCATGTTCACTATAGTCTGCCGCCTTCAGTTAGCCAAAGCCAGCCCAATTCGGAGGCACGATGAAAATCAATGCATTAGTTGCGCACGACGCGGCAAAACCGCTTTTTTCCAGCGCGATTACGCTGCGCCCCTTGCAGCAGCAGGACGTTAAAATTGAGATCCTTTATTGCGGCGTATGCCACTCAGATTTACATATGGCACGCAATGAGTGGGCGGTGAGCCGCTATCCGTTGGTGCCCGGCCATGAAATCGTGGGTCGCGTAGTGGAAACGGGCGCAGACGTCATGAATTTCAAACCGGGTGATGTGGTGGGCGTGGGCGTGATGGTGGATTCCTGTCGCCAATGCCATTTCTGCCAGCAAAAAGAGGAGCAGTATTGCGAATCCGGTTTTGTTGCCACTTATAACGGCATCGATAAATACACCGGCGACAGTACCTGGGGCGGCTATGCGCAAAATGTTGTGGTCGATCAGCATTTTGTCGTCTCTGTTCCGCAGGCATTACCGTTAGCGGGTGTGGCTCCGCTGCTGTGCGCGGGAGTAACCGTGTGGTCACCGCTGCGTCATTTTGGCGTGAAAGCCGGTGATAAAGTGGGTGTAGTGGGTTTGGGCGGCCTGGGACATATGGCGGTTAAACTGGCGAGTGCGATGGGCGCGGAAGTCACGCTGTTCACTACCTCTCCGGCTAAAGGGGAAGATGCGTTGCGGTTGGGTGCGAAGCGTGTGGTCGTTTCACGTGATGCGCAGCAAATGGCGTCTGCTCAGACCTCGCTGGACTTTATCGTAGACTGCGTGTCAGCGCCGCACGATCTTGATCCCTATCTGGCCACGCTAAAAACCAACGGCCGTTTGGTGCTGGTGGGAATTCCAGAACAGCCGCATCAGTCACCAAACGTAACGCCGCTAGTGAATCGCCGCCTGAGCATCAGCGGATCGTCGATTGGCAGTATTCAGGAAACGCAGGAGATGTTGGATTTCTGCGGTGAACATAACATCACCGCAGATATCGAATTGATTGCGGGTGAAGAGATTGAAACGGCATTTGCAAGAATGTTGAAAGGTGATGTGAAATACCGTTTCGTCATCGACATGCACGCCACGCATTGGTAAAAACGTTCGCCGTTAGGCGGGATACTGTGGGCGATTTCAGGCTGAAATCGCCCGCGACTACGCGCTGCAACCGACTGATGCTATTGAATATCAACAGAATATTAACAATAATTTTCGCCAAAGCGATTCATTAGCGTTTCTAGTTACAACATACAGTAGTTATCGTTGCCTCGGCGCGAAGCCTTGCCTTCACAACTTTTTATTCAGCTAAGCAGGCGGAAAGTGGCCCAGCTGCTGGAACATCGTCATCCAGTCTTCCATATGCCACGTAGTGGTCACACGTTCACCGTCTAGCAGGTGAAATTCATGCAGTCGCACGCTAATACGACGGCCAGTAGCCGCAATACCCATGAACTCACCTTGGTGGGGCTCGATCACCCGGCCGCTCGCGAGGGGGATGGATTTAGTGCAGTTTCTCAGCATGAAGCACATTCTGGTCTCGCCCGAGGGCAACCATTACGGTTTGGTGGATGCACAGCTGCGCGAGCAAGGATTGGCGCGCGACATTGGCCTGACATTACCGAATATGTTTGCCGTTCCCGCACTGCTGCCAGGATCTGCTTATGTCGCCACGGTGCTGAGTCGCGTGATGACGCTAGCCGGAAACCCGCAACAGATCCGCATGTTCACTCCACCGCTGGCGATGCCGACCATGCAATTTCATTTGTTATGGCATCGCCGCACGCAAGAGATTGCAGCCCATCAGTGGCTTCGTGGCGTAATCGAAAAGGTTGCTGAGGACCTCCGCTGATACAAACATGCTGGCGTACTTGCCGTAACGCGTCACATTCTGCAATCACTTTTTGCTCAATCCGCAATAAACATTTCCTCGCGTGCTCCGATAACTGCTTAAGAACTTTATAAAAACAATATACGCAGGAGTAGGGAACATGGGGCTGGTATCCCGATTACGTAACGTGCGCATTACCCGCAAATTGTCGGCAGGATTTGGCATCGTGCTGCTGTTAGTGGCGCTGGCGACCGGCTTGAGCGTGCAGCGCTTTAACGCCATTCATGACATCTATCAGAAAACGAACCTGATTTATGACATCAACATCGACGTGTTCCAGGCCAAAATTAACCGCCTCAAATATCTTTATGGCGATGACAAATCCGGTCAGGTGATGACGAACTACGTTAGCCACGCGCAGCAGCTCACCCGCGAAGCCAAACAGCTTTCATGGACGGAAGGGGCGCGGGAACGGGTTGATGAACTCGCCACGCATCTCGCCAGCTTTCAAAACAGCATCGGCGCAATGACGCAAGCCACGCAGCAGCTCAATAGTCTGCGTTCCCAGCTTGATGCGCTGAGCCAGCAGGACATGACCTCTCGTTACACCCAGCTCATCCGTACCCCCGTCATCAATCCCGAACTGACGCAGCAGATCTACGAGCAACTGTTTGCCATCAGCAACGTACGTGAAGAAGCCTGGGCATTACGTTTTAACGTGAGCGCGACGCTACGTGAAACGCTGGAGAACCATGTTCAGCAGGCCGATCGGGGCATGCAAGCATTACTGTCCCAGTTACCGCCGGAACAGCAGGGCGAATTTAACGCCCTGTGGCAGGACACCGAAAAATTCAAAAACCTCAGCCTGCAAGCGGCGGATGCGTATGGTCAGCTGCGCGCTGCGGAAGATACAGTCAAAGTGGCGGGTGATAAAAGTAGCGCGGCAATCAAACAGATCATCAGCATCGTTAAAGCGCGCAACGATGAGCTCGCCAACGATTCTGCGACGATGTCGTTGCTGATGGGCGGTTTAGCGATCCTGTTTGGCGTGCTGGTGGCGTGGTACATCATCCGCCAAATCACCCAGCCGGTGTTCCACAACCTGCAGCTGGCGGAGCGTATCGCCAGCGGCGATCTTAGTTCGCATTTCGCAACCGATAGGAAAGATGAGCTGGGTAAATTGACGTCGGCGATGGGACGCATGAACGAGCGATTGCGCAGCATGATTGGCGATGTGTTGAGCAGCGTCAGCAGCGTGTCGCAGGCAGCCAGTGCCATCAATCAAGGCAACCTCGATTTATCCTCGCGCACCGAACAACAAGCTGCGGCAGTGGTGCAAACCGCTGCCAGCATGGAGCAACTGACCGCCACGGTGAAGAACAACGCCGCCAATGCGCGTCAGGCCAGCCAGATTGCCGCGGAAGCCTCGCAAAACGCCAGTAAAGGCGGCATTGCGGTACGCGATGTGGTGAACACCATGGGTGAAATTTCTGATAGCTCGAAAAAGATTGCTGATATTACTTCAGTCATTAATAGCATCGCCTTCCAGACCAATATTCTGGCACTGAATGCCGCGGTAGAAGCCGCCCGCGCTGGTGAGCAGGGACGCGGTTTTGCAGTGGTTGCCAGTGAAGTGCGTAATCTGGCGCAGCGTAGCGCCGGCGCGGCAAAGGATATTGAGCAACTGATCAGTGAGTCGGTGGGACGTATTAGCAATGGCCACCAGCAGGTAGCACGCGCGGGTGAAACCATGGATAAGATCCTCGGCAGCATTGCGCGCGTGAATGAGATCATGGAAGAGATCTCAGCCGCATCGGATGAGCAGAGTCGCGGCATTGAGCAGATCGCGCGCGCGGTTGGCGAGCTGGATACCACCACGCAGCAGAATGCTACGCTGGTCAGCGCCTCTTCTCATTCGGCCAACTCGCTGGAAGAGCAGGCGATGATGCTGGAACGGTTGGTCGCACAGTTCCGGCTGCAAGGGGTAGGGCAGTAAAACCCTTAAGGTGGAGATCGATGCAGTTCGATTTCCACCGTTTTACTTGTGCGGTGAAGTGCAAGGTGAATATTCTTAAAATAAAGCGATCCGCTGATAACTTTTCCCGTTAAACTGCTGATCTTGTCGACCTGATACTTCACGTGCATGAGCTACTACTCACCAGACGATAACCACCTTAAGCGGCGCTCTCAACGCTTCGTCCGCCGCATGTTCATCATGCGCCAGCTCGGCACGATTTTATGTTTTTTCCCAATTCTCTCGGTCCTGATGGAGATGCAACGCGATCTGGCGTTTAGCGCGCTGTTATTTGTGAATGCTTTCCTCTGGCCATGGCTGGCTTATCGTCGGGCGTTGGCGGCTGAAGATTCCACCACCACAGAGCGCCATAATTTAACGCTCGATGCCGCATTCGGCGGTATCTGGGTTGCGCTCATGGCGCTGAGCCCGCTGCCTTCATTTATCATCATGGCGGTGTTGGCATCGGATCGTTATGCCGCAGGGGGACCAGCCCAGCTGATTGCGGCGATGCAGGCCTTTCTCTGTGCGTTTGTCATGGTGTGGCTGGTAGATGGCGCGGGGGTAAATCTGACGTTCAGCATGCAAACCGTCTGGCTGACGCTACCCCTGGCAACGAGCTATATGCTGGTGCTCAGCGTGGCGTCGTACAATCTCACCTGGCAGCTGCGCCAGCGTAATCGCGAGCTGGAGCGTATTGCGCTGATGGATCCCGGCCTGGAGATCCCAAATCGGCGTCTGTTCGAGCGTCGCCTCGAAAGCGAATTTCTCAGCACGCGCCGTGGCGACAGCGCCGCCTATTTGCTGCTGATGGATCTCGATTACTTTAAATCGGTCAACGATACGTGGGGCCACGAAGCCGGAGATTTCCTGCTGGCGGAGATCTCCGCACTGCTGCGCAATCAGGTGGGTTTGCTGGATATTCCGGCACGCTTTGGCGGCGATGAATTGGGCGTGATTGTGCATCACGCCACTGACGAATCGATCGTATTACTGGCAGAACGGCTTAAAGAAAAAATCGCCCAGGTGCGTTTACCGGCGTCGGCGGAGTTTCGCTGTTCGGTGAGTATTGGCATCGCCTCGGCGGCTAATGCTGAGACGATGCGCCACTGGCTCAGTCACGCCGATGAAGCGTTGTATGAGGTGAAGCGTGCCGGACGCAACGGCGTGCGTTTATGGCAACCCTCGCTGGCCGGCGCGGCCTGAATCCCGCATGCGTACAACGCGCACGCTACAGCATTGCTCTGTATTACCGTAAGAACGCCATTTTTGGCGTAATGCTGCCATCGCATAGAGGTGGCCCATTTTCCATCAAATGATAAGGTTAGGTTTCCATGAACCTTATAAGCAGGAACGAACGTGAGTATTTCAGAGAAATATGAATGGCATAAGGATAACTACCTGGTAAGTACAGACAGGGAAAAACTTGACGTGCAGGCTATCCATCGCTATCTGACGAGATCCTCGTGGGCTAAAGGCATTAATCTGGCTGTTGTCAGCGCATCAATTGAAAATAGCCTTAACTTTGGTGTTTATCATGATGGAGCCCAGATAGGTTTCGCTCGTTTGATAACCGATTATGCTACATTCGCTTACCTTTGCGATGTCTACGTTCTTGAAGAATATCAGGGTGAGGGGCTTGGAAGATGGGTGATGGAATGCATACATCATCATCCAGTATTTGAGCAACTACGCCGGATCATGCTGTTCACAACAACAGCGCCCTGGCTCTATGAAAAGTTTGGCTACGAGCCTGTTAATCGGGAAAACTATGCATGGACTATCACCCGGCCAGATATTTATGCCAATGAAAATAAGCGTGATTGACTTACACTGATATTCCGTTCACCGCTGGCTTACTCACTCCTGAATAGGCAGCGTCCGCCCTGGTATTAGGGCGGCCACTATTATGCCGCCCAATGTGAAATCCGGCCGGCCACTGCGCTTTGCATCATACATGCAAATCAATCACCACCTTCCCGACATGTGCGGCAGATTGCAGATAACGATAAGCTTCCTGCGCTTCAGCAAAAGCAAAAACACGATCGATTACAGGTTTAATCGCACCGGTTTCAATCGCCCTAACTGCAGCGCGTAGATCCGCCGTCGAACCGGTATTATTGCCCACGATATTCAACATTTTCTGCATAATCGGCAGCACCGGCACCTTTAGCTCTGCTCCGCCCACAAATCCAATCACAAAAATCGTTGCGTTAAAGGCTGCGGCATCGATCGATTTTGCAAATGTTGCAGCACCAACCGATTCCAGTACCAGGTCTGCGCCTTGACCGTTCGTCAGCTTGCGTACCTCAAGTTCCCATTCGGGCTTTTCGTGATAGTTAATGCCTTCATCGGCGCCCAGCGCTTTCACCCTGGCCAGTTTTTCGTTGGAGGAGGAAAGAATAATCACCCGTGCGCCCGCGGCTTTGGCGTATTGCAGCGCAAACAGACTCACGCCACCCGTGCCGAGCAGCAAAACAGTGCTGCCAGGCTGAACTTTGCCACGTACGATGGCGTTCCATGCCGTAGTGGCGGCGATAGGTAACGTTGCGGCCTGCTGCCAGCTGAGTGAATCAGGTATACGCACCAGCGAATCTGCGGGCACCACAGCGAAGTCCGCCAGCCCACCATTGATCGTAACACCGCGCAAGGCGTGAAGATGCTGAGGGTGAATCGCGCCAGCATGCCAGCTGTACATCATGCCGGGCACCACTCGTTCGCCGATGTGCCAGTCACTCACCCCTGCGCCTAACTCAACAATCTCTCCCGCGCTGTCTGCACCCGGAATAATGGGCTGCGCGAGGGTACCAAACTGACCGGTAGCCAAGGCTAAATCAAGGTAGTTAAGACTCACCGCATGTTGACGAATCACCACCTCACCATAGGCCGGTTGTGGGCGTGGCAGTTCACAGAATTTAAGATTGTTAATGGTGGGGGCCGTTAGCTGAATGGCTTGCATAGCGTTCTCCTGTTAAATGAGTGCAACCAGTGTGTGGTATAAAAAGACGCTATAATTGATGCCAAAACCAAATAACTGTTGCACAGGGAGCAATAATGCAGGATGACGATTTCCGTCAGCGCGAAGCTTTTTTAGCGGTGGTACGTGCCGGGAGTTTTAGTGCAGGGGCACGCGCGTTGGGACGTGATGTTTCGGTTATTTCCCGCCGTATCGCTGCGTTAGAGAAACGTCTCGGTATTCGTCTCATCGAACGTACCACGCGTCGCATCCGACCCACAGAAGAAGGCCAGCGCTATCGGCATAAAATAGAGTTAGCCGATGAAATGCTGCGTGAAGCGGAAGAAGAAGCGCGTGCGTTGGCAGCCCGCCCGGCGGGTACTATTCGTCTAACGGTACCCGCATCCTTTGGGCGAAGCTGGGTCGTGCATGCGCTACCGGGCTTTTTACAGGCTTATCCTGATATCCGCATTGTGCTTAATTGCAGCGACCGCTATGTCGATCTACTGGGGGACAATTTTGATATGGCGATCCGTATTGGTGTCCTTACGGATAGCAGACTGGTTGCACGCAAGTTGGCGGACACCCGACGCATACTGTGCGTTGCGCCAGCGTATCTGCAGCAGCATCCCGCGTTAACGCACCCGCAGGATCTTCGTCAGCACGATTGTCTGGGATTCACGCCGATGCACAGTTGGCCAGAATGGCGACTGGAAAAAGAGGGCCAACAGATCGCAGTCCCGGTGCAAACACGTTATGAGAGTGATGAGATGGATGCGCTGATCCTGGCCGCTCAGGCGGGTATGGGCGTATTGCTGGCGGCCAACTGGCTGGTGCAAAAAGAGTTGGCCGAGGGATCGTTAGTGCCGGTAATGTCGGACTGGCAGGCGATTGAGGAAGATGGCGTCTGGTTGATGAAGCCTTCCAGCCAGTTACAGTCAGCGAAGATTGGTGCATTAACTGAGTGGCTGGTCGCGTGGTTTGCTGTCCCACGCTGGTGAAGAGGGCGGGCGCGCATCAGGGCTGCATTTTCAGGGCAATGCAGCCCTGATGCACGAACGGCTTAACACCTAACGTGCGAACTTGCGCGATCCTACCACGCAAAGAATGACTCCCAGCGTGATAGCAATCATCAAAGGGCTGACGGCTTCATTCAGTAACGAAGCAGACAAGCCAAGGCCAAAAAAGGGTTGTAATAGCTGAAGCTGGCCGACTGCAGCGATGCCACCGCTAGCGAGGCCTTTGTACCAGAAGATAAACCCAATCAGCATGCTGAAGAGGGAAACATAGCCAAGCGCTAGCCAGGCAGAAATACTAATTTGGCTAACGGATTCAGGCAAAGTGATAAACGACGCCGCCAGCATGAAAGGGAGCGACACGATCAGTGACCAACTGATGACCTGCCAGCCGCCTAGCTGGCGTGAAAGTTTGGCTCCTTCTGCGTAGCCCAAACCACAGACCACCACGGCTGCAAGCATCAGCACATCGCCGGTTAAAGAGACGGCGACGTTCTGAGAAAGCGCGAAACCAACCACCAGCAGACTACCTATGATGGAAAAAATCCAGAAAGCGAGCCGTGGCCGCTCGCCTCCACGAATCACACCAAACAGGGCGGTGGCAAGCGGCAGCAGGCCTAAAAACACAATCGAGTGGGCCGAGGTAACATGCTGCAAAGCCATTGCGGTCAAGAGCGGAAAACCAACCACCACGCCGAGTGATACCACGATTAACGAGACGATGTGGCGAAGAGAAGGGCGCTTTTCTCTGAAGCCGCAGATAAGCATCAGCGCCAGCGCTCCCGCGATTGACGCGCGGCTGAAGGTCAAAAAAACGGGTCGATATCCTGAACGGCAATGCGCGTTGCCGGAAGTGAGCCGCTGAAAATAATGACGCCCAGTAGCCCGTTCAGCCAGCCAGACATCGCAGCTTTATCATGTTTATGCACTACCGTATTAGCCACGCTAAACCTCTTTTCAATGGATGGATGAAGACGACGCTTCTCTACACGCGTTGACGCTACGAATGGTAAACGCCACAATCCATAACAATCAAAATATTGTCATGGATACATTGGATGAAAGCGCGCTATAAGGAAATTGTTGATGAATACGCGGCGGCCATTCGCATGGGTGAGCTGACTGCCGGTACACGCTTGCCTACGCACCGCGTCTTAGCTGCGACCCGCCGCATTTCACTGGCCACCGCCACACGCGTTTATGCCGAGCTTGAGAAAATGGGGCTGGTTAGCGGCGAAGCCGGACGAGGTACCTTTGTACGGGAGATTTCCCTGCCAGCGGGCCTGGGCATGGATCAACAAGTCGTCGCCACCGACGTGGTGGATCTCAATTTCAACTATCCCTCATTACCTCACCAGGCCGAACTGCTGCGCGATGCGCTACGCAATCTCACAACCTCAGGTGATTTGGAATCGCTGCTGCGCTATCAGCCCCATGCAGGCAGACAGAACGATCGCGAGGCAATTGCAAGCTGGCTTACCGGTTTTGGCCTCAAGCCTGCTGCTGAAAACATTCTCATCGTGAACGGCGCACAGCATGGCTTGACTGTTGCCGCGATGGGGATGCTCCGTCCGGGGGATGTCGTGGCCGTTGATGCGCTGACCTATCCGGGGTTCAAAGCTCTGGCCACGCTGTATCAGCTGGAGCTGGCTCCCGTGCCCGTCACCTCAACCGGACCCGATCTCAATGCACTGAGACAGCTTTGCAAGCGGCGCCGTATCAAGGCCATTTACACGATGCCGACTCTGCATAATCCGCTTGGCTGGGTGCTCGACCATGCGCAGCGGCGCGAGATCACCGGCATCGCTCGCGAACATGATTTAGTGATCATTGAGGACGCTGCCTACGCTTATCTGGCGGAGCGTTCTCCGCCGCCGTTTGCCTTGCTCGCTCCCGAAAGAACCCTTTATGTGACGGGCTTTGCTAAAAATATTGCTGCCGGGCTGCGGGTGGGTGCGGTGGTATGTCCGCCAGCATTTCGCCCAGCGATCGAGCGAGCTATTCGCGCCACGGTGTGGAACACGCCATCGCTGATGACGACGCTGGTGGCCGGTTGGCTGCAGGATGGGACTATCAGGCGGCTGGAATCATTAAAACGGAAAGATGCTCGCCAGCGGCAAGCTCTGGCGCGGGAAAGGTTGGGCTCGCTCGATTACGTTAGCCATGAGAATTCTTATTTTATCTGGCTACCGCTGGCAGAAGAGATCCGCGCGGAACAGGTGGTGCGCCAGCTGTTGAACCAGCATATTTCTGTTTCAACAGCCGAGCCGTTCAGTACTGCCCCAAACGTTCCGCACGCAATACGTCTCGCTCTGGGGTCAGTGAGCCTGGATAAGCTGAAAGTGGCGCTGGATAAAGTGGGCGACGTTATTCAATATCAGCGATATATTTGACTCGCACACCCGACAAAGCGGTTTGCCCATCATCATTGATAACGCGTCTTTCTATGCCTCAGGTTTTTTCAGCCTTAAGACCAGAACCATGCTGCCGATGATGACAACGGCGGCCAGTAATACCATGCCCTGAAGACCGGCTGCAGCTATCACCCGGCCTCCGGCGAGTGCACCGGTTCCGATCGCGGCGTTGAAAATGGCCACGTATATAGCTGACGCCGGTTGTGCCGCCTCTCCAGCGCTACGAAGCAACCACGTCTGCAACCCCACAAACACAATGGAGATCCCTGCGCCCCACACTCCGAGCAGCAGCGCGGTGCACCAGAAAGGAAGAGGAGCCGCGCTTCCCAGACCAAGCAGGCCGAGTGCGCCAGCACTCATGAGAAGTGCAATGAAAATTAGCCCTTTGATATGACGATCAATCAGCTTACCGGCAATGACGTTTCCCACCAGACCGGCAAGCCCTAACGTCAGCAGCAGGGCAGAAATGGAGGCCGCCGGTACCGCCTGAGCCTGGGTCAGCAGGGGTTCAAGGTAGGTGAACGCCGCAAAGTGCGCCGAAATAATGCAGGCAGTTGCAACGTAAAGGCTGAGGAGCAGCGGGTTTTTGATGATCCCGCAATAAACCTGCAGCTTTAGGGGTTGTGATGCCGCCAGCGTCGGAAGCGTCCAGAACAAAACACAGGCCGTGGCAAGTGCCAGCAGAGAAATGGTCATAAATGCATTACGCCATCCGGCGATATCCGCAATAAAACTGGACAGCGGGACACCCAGAACGCTGGCAGCCGAAACGCCGCCAAAGATAATTGAGGTGGCAAGCCCCAACTTTTCGATGGGAACCAACTGTACTGCCACGGTGCCGATGAGTGCCCAGAAAGCCCCGTGTGCCAGTGCGCCTGCCATACGCGCACTCATAAACGCGTTTAATGAGTGGGATTGGGTCGCCGCCATGCATGAAAGCGCAAGGATCAGCATCAGAACCACAAGCAGCGCCTTGCGGGAAATCCGTGCTGGTATGGCCCCGGACAGTAGCGCGGCCAGCGCGCCAACCCAGCCATAGGCTGTTACGACAAGACCTGTGCCAGATTCAGTCTGCTGCAGATCCTTCGCTAACATGCTGAGCATACCAACAGGTGCCAGCTCGCTGGTTACAATGGAAAAAGCACTGATCCCCAGCGCGATCACAGCTATCCAGGCGCGTGCAGGTGACGGCCGTACGTGTAAAACGGTATCGCTCATGTAATCAATATCCTTCAATAAAATCGTGAGAAGTCTGCGAGGGAGCGTTTAGGACCGGCTAGATTCAGGCACCTACGCCTTTCATCCCTTCTGGCGGATACGTTGAGTGATAGCCTCGAATTATGTGTTTGCATGTTTATCTCCTTGTGAAGGTTGCAGTATCATCCCTCTTAAAGTGATAAAATAGAGCCGAAAACGGAGATCCGTTTTCCATAAATGGAAAAAGCATGAAGACAGATTTCAACTGGGACGACACGCGGATTTTCCTGGCCATTGCTCGAGCGGGAACGTTGAGTGGCGCGGCTGAAGCGTTAGATATGGGCATTGCTACGATTTCCAGAAGGCTGGATCGGCTTGAGCAATCGCTGGCAATACCGCTTTTCAGCAGGCACCAAAGTGGATACCGGCTAACGGACGATGGTGAGGCACTGCTTGAGCGGGCGGAGGCGCTGGAATATGCAGGCCTTACATTCGGCGAGACGGCGAAACTGCAGGGTAATGTGGCGGGGCTGGTTCGGCTGGCAACATCGGACAATCTGGCCACGCATGTTATTTTGCCGTCACTGACAAGGCTTCTAAATCGCTATCCCGACCTGCGGCTGGAGTTACACAGCGGCGTGCAGTCCGTCAACCTGCACCGCAGGGACGCAGATTTAGCCATTCGCATGGTCAAGCCTGATGCCGGGAATCTGACGTTAAAACGGTTGGGAACCGTAGGTTTTGGCGTGTACGGTGCCAAAAAGTATCTTGAAGATCTCGGGAGTTTACCGCTGGACGAGGCGCAATATGTGACCTGGACTGACGCACATCAGCACCTGCCTGCTGCGCGTTGGGTCACACGAAAACTTCGAGGCAGGCCATGCAGATTAGAGGCAAACACGCTGGTTGCACAGGTTTCAGCAGTGGCTGCGGGGCTGGGATTAGGCGTGTTACCGCACTTTATGGCGAGGGAAAACGGTCTGCACTGCGTGACCGCTGATATCGGCGCGGATCAGGCATTATGGCTGGTGATGCATTCTGACTTAGCTGGCTCACGCAGAGTCAGAGCAATCGCTGATCATTTAATTGCCGTATTTGATGAGCAGAAAGATAAATTGGCGCTGCCATGAGCAAAATAAAGGTAATAAAAAACCCGCGCTGGGCGGGTTTATTTTATTATCACGAGAGCTTAACTGCTCAGACTATTGTCTTCATCGCTATTGTAAGCGTCACTGATAATAACGCCGATTACAGCGGCGTAACGTTTCCAGCAGCTGGACCTTTAGCACCATTTTCAATGGTGAAAGAGACTTGCTGACCTTCATCGAGGGTTTTGTAATTGTCGCTCTGAATTGCAGAGAAATGGACAAATACATCCTTGCTGCCGTCGTTCGGCGTGATAAAGCCAAAACCTTTATCGGAGTTAAACCATTTTACTAAACCAGTCATTTTATTAGACATAGATACTTCCTTAATTGATGAGCCACTAAGAGCGGCGATGATGGCCTGTAGTTAGAGAGTGACTTATTGGGCACTTAGGAGGAGGCTCACGAAGAAGGGTATCTTGAGATAACACCTGAACTGAGGACTGCTTTACTAAAACTGCTTTCATAAGGTCTGTATTCCAAACCGATGGCGCTATTAAGACATAGAGAAATTAATTTAGCAACATTAAGGTATAATTATTTTAACCGCTTAAATGCCCAGATGGCTATATGCCTGTAAATTTCAGCTGATTGCAGGGTAATTGTTGTTTTTTTACTGAAGCTCTTTGAGAAAGGGGCCAGATAAAAGCCCCAAAATAGTAATGTTAATAATTATTGGCGGAAGCACACCTTAAACGTCGAGTGTGATGTTATGGGCGCTGCACTGGAGCTTAATATTACGGGTTCATGGCTCCAAAGATAGCATCGTAGGTGCCATCTCGCTCAGCCCACCGCCGCGCATGATCGCGCTCCAGCAGAAGCTCTCCTCGGGGGATCTCGTCGCGTTCGAGAAGTTGCATCACCTGTGCGATGTAGTCGCCAGTCGGCATAGCGCGAGGATCGGCGGCCTGCTGTACGCCCGTCAGTTCCGTTTGTACATAGGGTGGTGAAAGCTCCAGCACTTCCACAGGAATCTTGCGGAGTTGATGACGTAGAGACGTAAGCCAGGAATGTAGAAAAGCTTTACTCGCACAATAGGTTGGATAACTGGTAAGAGGGAGGAATGCCAGAGCAGAACTGGTTGCCATGATTGTCGCATTTGGATTCTTTTTCAGCACTGGCAGCAAGGCCGACGTCACGCGGACTACGCCCAGGATGTTAGTTTCGATGATCTCCTCAGCGTCCGATACGTCCCAGCTATCCGCCGTGACGTCCTCTGACCGAGAAATGCCGGCATTTGCAATGAGTACATTAAGATCCGGAAATCTGGCGTGGATGTCTTCAGCGAGGCGGGCCAGTGAAATAGGGTCGCCGAGATCCAGCGGTAAGCCGACGATAGCTGGACGTTTTGCAATAATTTCGTCGAGCAAGTTTTGACGGCGCCCAGTGACAATAACGCGATTTCCGCGGTCATGAAATGCCTCAGCGAGCGCACGGCCTATACCACTTGTGCCGCCAGTAATCAGAATAGTGTTTTCAGTCATCTTCATGGTGGTTACCTTTCCATCAGGGTGCTAAGGGGAAGGCCACGATAATTTTCATGAATTCTGGTGCAGGGGATCTTCGAAAGCCCACATGGCTAATGTAGCCATACTGTGCAGGTTCGGTTCAGGGATCCACCAAAAAGAGAAGAATGAAGGCAATACCGTGGCGCCTGTTCCGAGTTCCCTCTGCTGAGGCCCTCTCGGTATTGGGCGCGTTGGATAACGATAACGCCTGCGGCAAGACCATAAAGATGGCTGCGGAATCAACTGTATCTTTGAGGCCTCTCAATTGTCAACCCGTCCGTCTGCCGCACCTCTTTATCGCTTGATTTGCGTATTACCGCAGCACGCCCGCACGAGTGATACCTTGAATTGATAGACCCAAAATATAGTTATTTGTTGTCAATTCAGTTTTATTTTAACCAAGCGAAATATCAGCAGAGGCTGTGACAATATTAATCAATAAGATGAAATACCTCAATCATCCACATATTTTTATCAAAATGCAGCAGGGCCAGATATAGCCTTTTATTTTTATGGATTAGGATTAAGTATTATTTAGTATCGGTATTAGCGGAACGTACACTTCTGGTAAAACCCTTTTTTCGGCAGGGCTCGCCCGGTACTTACAGAGTCAGGGAAAGAAAGTTCAGATTATTCATTATGATGATTTTCATCACCCTTTCCCTGCCATACAGTGGACAGATGGACGTGACGACGAAATAAATGCTTTTTATAATAAGGCCTTCGATAGCGGGAAACTCATTAATGAAGTCCTCATCCCACTGGAAGAAAAAGGTGTACTCAACAAAGAAATTGACTGTATAGATCTCGGCAGCGGTCAGCACACGAAAAAACTTCACCTGGATATTGATGTAAAAACCATCGTTATTCTGGAGGGGGTTT
Source organism: Pantoea sp. BRR-3P (assembly GCF_039621635.1). NCBI lineage: Bacteria > Pseudomonadati > Pseudomonadota > Gammaproteobacteria > Enterobacterales > Erwiniaceae > Pantoea > Pantoea sp. BRR-3P. Next base: position 616,926 of record NZ_CP155067.1, on the reverse strand, counting down.
TGCTGTTCCGAGCGCCCATACTGCCTTTTTTAAACTATAAGATTTTTTTGGATATATCGGACAAGGAAATGCTACGACGGGGAACCGTCCGGGATGTGCCGAAATTTGGTCACAGCATTCTCGATTTATACAGAAGTCGATATATTCCTGTTCACCATCGTTACCTGGAAGAGGATTCTCCCAAAGCGATCTCCGACATCGTACTGGATAATACCCACTATGACACCCCGGTAATGTTAAGCTCAGAAATACAATAATTATTTGATGCGTCTTTCTGGATTGTCACAACACCCTATTAGAACAAGGGGCTCTCAAGCCCCTCAAAAAACCGTTTTAAGCATTCTGCCGCGTCGCGGCTAACACAATTTCCCGAACGCATACGTATTCAGGTTGCGAATAGGCATACTCAATCGCATGAGCCACATCTTCCGCACTCAATACTTTACCGCCCATCTCTTGCTTCCACTGGTTATATCCGGTTTTGATATCATCATTCGTTGTATGGCTTAGCAGCTCGGTTTCAACCGCTCCGGGTGCAATCACAATAACGCGGACGTTATGTGGGGAGAGCTCCTCACGTAAATTTTCTGACATACCATGAACGGCAAATTTGGTTCCAACATAAACAACATGATTTGGGAAAGTCTTACGCCCCGCAACGGAACTGATATTGATAATGGTGCCTGCTTTACGTTCAATCATGCCCTTAGTAACAGCATGGACGCCATTCAATAGGCCTTTCACATTCACATTAAGCATTTGCTCCCACTCATGCGGGGCCTGATGTTCAACAGTGCCCAGCAGCATCACACCCGCGTTGTTAACCAGCGCATCTACCGGCCCAAACTGCTGCTCAGCTTCATTTACTGCTGCAGTAAATGCATCAATATCAGTGATGTCTACCGCACGGCACAGCGTATTGGGCAAGTTTAAGGCGCTCATACGGTCAACACGGCGTGCCAGCAGCAGCAGCGCATGGCCGCGAGCAGACAACAACTTAGCGGTGGCCAACCCGATACCAGAACTCGCTCCAGTAATAACAACTAAAGCTTTGGCTGAATTGCTCATCAACATTCCTCATAAATAAAAATGATAGCTTAATGGTGGGTATCACTTTAAATTGGCGTAATTTTGATGAAAAATCGTTTATTTCTTTTACAGGCATAAAATTTAATTATGGATAAGCGACAGCTGACAGCTTTCCTTTGTGTGTTTGAAGAACGCAATATTACCCGGGCGGCAGCAGAGCTAAGTCTGACCCAACCCGCACTCTCCGCTACCATCAAAGCTCTTGAAGAAGAGTTAGGTACGCAGTTATTCGTGCGTAAACCACGTGGAGTGGAGGTGACCGAAGACGCACGAGTCCTTTATCCTCACGCCCGACGAATGATGGGCGAAATGAGTGCGTTAACCGCTCGATTCCGCAAAAAGCATGATAAGTTTCCGCTCAGTTTAGGTATTGAACAGGATATTGCCTCATCCCAACTGATCACCCTGCTGGAACGAATCAATCATAATTTGCCAGATGTGTTATTAACGCTGACGCCTGGATGTAGCGGCGATATTCGCCTGGGTTGCGAAGGTCAGCTTTGCGAAGACGAACTCTTTATTCCGCTGTTTGATGAGCGCTATGTGCTGGCTTTTCCACTCAATCACCCGATGAGTCAAATCACCGAATTAACCGCTAAGCAGCTCAACGATCAACCTTGGGTGATGTCTCCGGAGCACGAATCCCATCAGCGTTTCCTGCCGCTATATGGCACTTCTGGCAATTTTCCTCGTGCTAACGCGGGAAGTTTCACGTTAGCACTGAACCTGGTTGCCGCGGGTGTTGGCTTAACTATCGCTCCGGTTTCATTAGTTGAAGAGCAGTGTAATGTGGCTTTTCGTTCACTTCCCGGTTATCCACTCATGCGCCGAACCGGAATTTGCTATGCGATGCACACGCAGCTAAATCCAATAATTGAACAATTACTGGCTAACGTCAGTGAATAAAGTGATTGATTAGAGGTAACGACATCATATCCAGTAGATCGTAGATAACTTCGGCGTTATCACCTCTACCGGGACGTGAAATGACGGAAATTTATTGGGTGTCATCAAAATTATGAGCGTAACCTGGAGTTATCGTGTTCCCCATCGCAGTTGGTTAGTGAGGAATTAACCTCAAACTTCATCCTCTAATGAAGCCGTAAAGAACTGGCACAGCAGCTGCCAAAGGTAATGCGCGGCAGGCGTCAAACGGTGATCGGCGCTGCGCAGCAGATGACACTGACTTTCTTTGGCGATGCGATGATCAATGGGAACAGCCACCAGTTCGCCGCGTTGCAGCGGTGCTTTCACCGATTGAGCAGTCATAAATGAGATGCCTAAACCGGCCTGCGTAAGCGCAATGGCGCTGGAAAACAGATTGCAACAGTAGGAAGGCGTAAAAATAATCCCTTCACTTTTGAAGATGGCGTTGATGTAACGCTGCAAACCAAACTTTTCATCCATGGCAATTAAACGATGCTGGGTTAATTGGCTGGCGCTGACGGCGGGAAGCCCTGCCAGCGGATGATCCGGCGGCACGATGGCGCAGATAGGGCCGCGCTGAAAACTCAGGCATTTCACGCCCGGCGGTCCCGCTGGGCCGAAGCTCACCGCCATATCCACTTCTCCTTTTGCTATCAGCATCACCGTGGTTTGCATATCGCCTGACATGATGTTCACAAACACGCCAGGGTAGGCGAGAGAAAATGCCTGCACCACATGCCTGACGACATCGTCCACCATGCCTTGTCCGACGCGCAGATTAATTGAGCCGCCGCGCATATGACGCAAATCCTGCAGCTGCCGCTCCAGCATCTTACGGCGCTGGCTGGTTTGGGCGAAATCCTCCGCCAGCATTTTGCCCGCTTCGGTCAACACCACATTGCGTCCGCGCCGCTCCAGCAGCGGCAGTTGCAGGCTGCGTTCCAAAGATGAAAGCTGCCGGCTAATCACTGAGGGATTGATTCCCAGCGCATCTGCCGCGCGGCGAATACCGCCATGCAATCCAACTTCATACAAATAGCTTATGGATTTCTCAGGATAAGTGGACAACGTCATACTTTTTGCCAATCTGTTGCTCTCAGAGCAACAATATTAACATTTACTCCTCATTTTTTAACGTCAATATTTCTGCGCATACTGGCTGTGACACTAAGACAGATGGGTAATAACATGAAAAATATAAAAGATTATTTGCAGCACCATGCCGATGAAATTCTGGGAGACATCAAACGTCTGGTGGCGGCGGAATCGCCTTCGCACGACAAACTGGCGGTTGACGAGTGTGGTGAAGTGTTGCAAAGCCTGTTTCAGCAACGGTTAGGCATTAGCGCTAGCGTGTCGCGGCAGCAGAAGTACGGCAATCACCTCAAATTCACCTTGGGCGATAGCGGGCCGCAAACGACTATCATCGGCCATTTCGATACCGTCTGGGATCGGGGCGAACTGACGCTACGCGAAGAAGAGGGCAAGTTATTCGGGCCAGGCGTACTGGATATGAAAGCCGGGCTGGTCCAGGCGATTTGGGCAGTGCGCGCCTTGCAGTCGCTGGATCAGCTGGTGGGCAAACGCATTGTTTTCCTGTGTAACAGCGATGAGGAGTTAGGCAGCCCGAGCTCCAGCGACTGGCTGGCGCAACATGCGCCGGGAGCCGATCAGGTTTTAGTGGTTGAGCCTGCCGTGGCGGGCAGCGGGGCGCTGAAAGTGGCGCGCAAAGGCACCGGACGTTATGACATCACCATCGCCGGGCAAGCTGCCCACGCCGGCAATAATCCGGAAGAGGGCGTGAGTGCAATTCAGGAGATGGCCCAGCAAATTCTGGTGCTGCATGCCCTGAATGCGCCAGAGCGCGGCACCACGGTCAATGTCGGCATCGCCAACGGCGGCGGTCGCATCAATGTGGTGGCGGATTACGCGCAACTCGGTATTGATACGCGCGTCACGTGCGAAGAAGAGGCACAGCGCATTGATGCGGCCATCAATCAACTTCAGCCATTTAGCGCGGGGATTGGTTTACGCATCAGCGGTGGACAGAAACGTCCGCCGATGCGCCAGACGCCCGCCTCGCTGCTGCTGTTAACGCGCGCCCAACGGGTGGCACAGGCACTGGGCTTTTCGCTGGAAGGAAAATCGGTCGGCGGCGGCAGCGACGGCAATTTTACGGCGGCTTTGGGATTACCGACGCTGGACGGTCTCGGCGCAACCGGTGCGGGCATCCACGCACGTCATGAGCACATTATTATTGCCGACATCGTCCCGCGCGCAGCGTTAGTGGCAGGCATGATCCTCGCAGACACTGAGGAGGTCACGCCATGTCACAACTAAACATTCAGCAGGCCAGCAGCGCAGCGCCCGTGCAGGAAAGCGGGCAGAGTCCTTATCTTTTGCTGTTTATCATTTTGGTTCTGGCGGCGGTAGCAACATGGCTAATTCCGGCCGGCGTCTTTGATTTCGTCACGCGTGACGGGATCAAATTTGCCGTAAAAGACAGTTTGCATGCGGTACCGCAAAGCGGGGTTTATCCGCTGGAAATCTTTACGGCGATTGCCAAAGGGATGGTGAAGTCCGCACCGATTATCTTTCTGATTCTATTTACCGGTGGCGTGCTGGCGGTGGTTGAGGAAACGGGTGCCATCGCCACGGCGTTGAATTCCCTGTCGCGCAGCACGCGCCTCAGTGACACGCGCATGGTGCTGATTTTCGGCACTATCTTTGCCTTGTTAGGCACTACCGGTGTCGTGGTCAACGCGGTGGTGGCGTTTGTGCCCATTGGCCTGCTGGTGGCGCGCTCAATGGGGTTGCCGCCAATTTTGGGCGCGTCGCTGGTTTACCTCACCTGCGCGGCGGGTTTCAACGTGGCAATCCTCAACCCGGCGACCACCGGTTTAACTCAGCATCTGGCACAGCTGCCGTTGTTCTCAGGCATGCTACTTCGCGGTATTACCTGTTTGCTGTTTGTCGTCAGCGCGATTGCTTACCTGATCTGGTCAATCCGTCGCGCGCGTCAGGATGGGTATCTGCGGCCAAAACAGGCGCAGGGCGCTGAGCAAACGGCGAAGGTTACGGGTCGTCATAAGCTCATTTTAAGTACGGTCGCGCTGTCGCTGCTGCTGTTCATTAGTGGGGCGGTGAAGTTTCACTGGGGCACCAGTGAAATGTCGGCGATGTTTATCTTGCTCTCAATTGCCGTGGGGCTGATGGGGCGCATGTCGGGTTCGGATATCGCCAACACCTTCCTCAGCGGCTGTTCGAAGCTGGTGAAGGGCGGGTTTATCGTCGGCATGGCAGCCTCGATTTCGCTGGTGCTGCAGCAGGGCAACGTGCTGGACCCGATTGTCGGTTTCCTGTCTGATTTGCTGGCGCCTATTCCGCCAACCGCAGCAGCGATTGGTATGTTTATCAGTGCCGCCTTGATGCACTTCGGCATCTCTTCCGGTTCCGGCGAGTCTGCTTTGCTGATTCCCATCTTCTCACCGCTCGGCGATAACCTTGGTTTGACGCGTCAGGTAATGGTGCAGACGGTGCTGCTGGGTGAAGGCATCGTAAACTGCATGAGCCCTACATCAGGCGTACTGATGGCGGTTCTGGCCACGGCGAACGTGTCGTTTGGCAAATGGCTGCGTTTTGTTGCGCCGGTCATCGCCGTGTGGTTTGTTATCTGCGTAGTGATGCTGCTGATTGGCGTGGCGATAAACTGGGGACCGTTCTGATATAAAACCAGGAAGCGCGAAAGGGCTTCCTGGCCGCTTCTGATACGTTTATAAAACGGATTTTATCGCCCCATAGCCATGGGCATTTGGCCCGTCAGAAATTTCCTATAGCAATAACAAGCAACTATAATCTACCCGGTTAAGTGGCTTGATCTGCTCTCTTAGCACGTCAGCTTTTTCACCCCCTTTTCATGTCGATGAATTTCAGAGGCATAAACTATGCGAAGTCTTCAGGTGACCTGGTCTCTTATCTTGATTCTGAGTGTCTTTCCTGCCAGCGCGGCTGGCACGCTGAGTGATGGCTGGGAATGGCTCAAGCAGGACGTTTCTCAAACCTGGCAGGAACCGCAGTATTACGATCTCTATTTGCCCTTTATTAGCTGGCACGCGCGCTTCGCTTACGATAAAGAGAAAACGGACAACTATAATGAAACGCCGTGGGGCGGTGGCTTCGGCGTTTCACGCATCAATGAAGAGGGTAACTGGAGCGCGCTCTATGCGATGGCATTTAAAGATTCGCATAATGAATGGCAGCCGATTGTTGGCTATGGTTGGGAGAAAGGTTGGTATCTGGACCAGCAGCGCGATTTTCGTCTCGGTCTGGGGCTAACCGCTGGCATTACGGCACGGGATGATTTCGCCAATTATGTCCCGCTGCCCATTGTCCTGCCGCTGTTCTCTGCGGGCTATAAACGCCTCAACGTGCAGTTCACTTACATTCCCGGCACCTACAATAACGGCAACGTGCTGTTCGCCTGGTTACGCTATGCGTTCTGATGCCGCTAACGCACTGTACAAAGATAAAATTGGCAAACTCCTTAAGCGAACAGCCGTGGGCGTGTTGGTTTTACTCATCGTGTTTCTGGGGATTCGCGGTTATCAATCCGAGCAGGGGCCGCCATTGCACCGCTGGCATACCTGGGCTGCACATGAAATGGCGAAAGATGAGATTGATCGCGCCAGCTTCGCTGATTATCTGGCGCGAGAAGATGCCATTTTCCATGACATGAAAGTCAATGTAACCGATCAACTCAGTGATGAGGAGAAAACGCCGCTTAACCGCTTTAACCAACACAGTTCAGTTTATCCAGCGCGGTTTGATACCGACTGGAATCGCTCTTTTATCCTTGAACCAGAAGGTGAGGTGAAAGGTGCTGTGGTATTGCTGCATGGGTTAACCGATTCGCCCTACAGCATGCGTTATCTGGCGCAGGCCTATCAGCAAAAGGGCTTTGTAGCGGTGGTGCCGCGCTTGCCCGGTCACGGCACGGCACCCGGCTCGCTCACTAAAGTCGACTGGCAAATGTGGATGGCGGTGACCCGCTTAGCGGTGCGCGAAGCCACGCGCCTGGCGGGAAACAATGTGCCCTTGCATCTGGTTGGCTACTCCAACGGCGGCGCATTAGCCGTGAAGTACAGCCTCGATAGCCTGCAAAATAACGCGCTGCGTAAACCGCAGCAGATCGTGCTGCTGTCGCCGATGATAGGCGTCACCGCCTATGCGCGATTTGCCGGATTAGCAGGCTGGCCAGCTGCCATTCCAGGATTCGCCAAAGCCGCCTGGCTGAGTATCGTTCCGGAATATAATCCCTTTAAATACAACTCATTTCCTGTGCGCGCCGCGCGTCAATCCTGGCTACTAACCCAGGCCATGCAGGATCAAATGCTGCACATCATACGCAGCGGAACAATGCAGGCATTTCCACCGGTGCTGACCTTCCAGTCCGTGCTGGATTCCACCGTCAGCACCCGCGCGGTCGTGAATGCGTTTTATCGCTATTTACCGGATAACGGCAGCGAGCTGGTGATGTTCGACATCAATCAGGCGGCAAACCTACGCGCGCTCTTCAGACCCGCACTGTATTCGGCAGCAAACAGTTTATTGCCCCCGGCACCGCGTCGCTACACATCCACGGTGATCACCAATGCGTCGCCCAATACCTATGACACCGTGGCGCGTATTACCCCGGCTGAAGAAACTCAAGAGAGAGTGCGTTCATTGCATGCGGCGTGGCCGCAGGATACGTATTCTCTATCGCATATTGCGCTGCCATTTCCGCTTAGCGATTCGTTGTATGGCCGCGAACCGAGCGAAAGGAACCGTTATGGCATTAGCTTTGGCACCATTTCACTGCGTGGCGAAACCGCCAGCCTGATCGTTGGGCTTGATACCCTGATGCGCAATACATCCAATCCGTTTTTTGATTTTATGATGCTGCAGATAAAAGGGCGCATCGATTGCAGCAGCCAGGCTGATGTTCAACCCTGCCTTAAAGCGTTATGACTTGTTTCAACCAGCCGCTGGCGAGAATCAGCCGCGACAGCAACACCGAGGCGGCAAAGGTGACCACAATCAGCGTCAGCTTGGTGGCTAACGAGGTAATCGGAATCAGCGCTGTCACCAGGTGGAATACCGAATAATGCAGGATGTAGACTCCGGTCATGGTTTTGCTAATGGTCCCCAGCAGGGCTTCTTTTATGGCCGCATTGCGGCGAAAGCGCACCTCGCTGGCGGCAATGACCAGCGCCACCACCAGCAGATAGATTTGCGATCCGGTCAGGATGAAGGCATTGCGATCGGCTTTAAACAGCGCAAAGAAGAAGTGCTGCTCGTAAAACCAGGTGAAAAGATAAATAACGGGCAGGGCGATAATCGCGCCGCGCGCCACCTTTTTGCGCGCCATCCAGTCGGCAATTAGCGCATCGCCCAGCAGCTGGCCGGTTAAGTAAAACAGCAGCCACGTCCAGAGGCGATACTGCGGTTCCAGACTAAAGAGGTGCTCATCAGGATACAAAACCGAGAGCAGGTCGTAGCCGTAAGAAAAGACCAGCAGGCTAAACACCAGCCCACAGAACAGCAGCCGATGCCGGCTAAGCCAGAGCAGCAGCGGATGAAAACTGTAGATAATAATGAATGAGAAAACGAACCACGGTTGAATCAAATAGCCGCGCTGATAGGGTTCCCACAGGTAATAGATCGTCATCCAGAAGAGAAACACGATCACCACATTTCTGATCTTTCCAATCTGCCAGTGCACATCCTGCTCGGCGCGCGCATCCATAATCCCGGCGACGACAAAAAACAGCGGCGTAGCAATGGTGGAAATAAAGGTAAGAAACGCCAGAATCCAGTGGTAATCATAATCGTAGCGATCCCAGGTGTTGTACAGGGTGAAGAACGTCACTGCCGCCATGCAACCCAGGGTTTTGATGACATTGAGCCCGGTATTATTCATGACGCGGTTTGGCGATGGAAGCAGGCATAGATCACCGGCAGAACCAGCAGCGTCAGCACGGTTGCAAAGCCCAGGCCGAACATAATCACCACCGCCATGCTTTGGAAAAATACATCACGCAGCAGCGGCGCGAGTCCCAGCACGGTAGTGAAAGCCGTGAGCAAAATCGGGCGCAAACGCGAGGTGGCGGCGTAGAGGATCGCTTCTCCCTGCGGCTTCAACAGCTTCTGTTGTTCAATCTCCTCAACCAGCACAATTCCGTTACGGATCAACATGCCACTCAGGCTTAACAGGCCGATAAGGGCCATAAAACCAAACGGAATGCCAGTGATCAAGAAACCGGGCGTGACACCGATTAGCGCCAGCGGCACCGTCAGCCAGATGGCAACGGCATTCTTCAGTGAGCTGAACATCAGCACGGTAATAACGAACATCACCAGATACCCCAGCGGCAGCGAGGTAAACACTCCTTGCTGCGCCTCACTGGAACTTTCGGCATCGCCTCCCCATTCGATGCTGTATCCGTGCGGCAGCGGGATGTGATCAATCTGCGGCTTTACGCGCGCCAGAATATCACCGGACGTATCGTTGCTGAGCGGATTCGGGTCGGTCTGAACCGTCAGCACCCGGCTGCGATCGCGGCGCAGAATCAGCGGATCTTCCCATTGCAAGCTGAAGCCGCTTACGACGTTACTGAGCGGAATATACTGCTGCTGGCTCTGGCTCCACACCAGCACATTATTCAGATGATTGGCGTCCTGCCGCTCGCTGGCCGGCGGCCGCACCATTACCGGCAGCAAATCGGCGCCTTCACGATAAAGCCCCACGCGGCTGCCTGAGAAATTCATCTCCAGCGCGTTATCAACATCCTGTTTATCCACGCCTAACTCACGACCGAGCGCCAGATTGTACTGCGGGCGAATAACTTTGCTGCGGTTTTGCCAATCATTCCGCACGCTATCAGTGGCGGAATCCTGAGTCAGGATGGCATCAACCTGGCTGGCAATTAGCCGCATTCTGTCGGGATCGGGGCCCTTAATACGCACCTCGATCGCGCTGCCGCCGGAAGGGCCAAACATCACCCGTTTGGTGCTGGCGTTCACTTGCGGATACTGGCGTGCAATGTAGCTGTCAATACGCCGGGTAAGGGCGGCAATATTGCGCTGATCGTCCATGCGCACCATGATCTGCGCGTAATTGCTGTACTGGCGCTGCCCGTTATAAGTGAGAATAAAGCGCATGCTGCCCTGACCAATGGTGGTTACCGTCGAGATCACGCCCTGCTGGCCGGTAATTGATTTCTCAATCTCGCTGGCCATGTTTTCAGTAGATTTGATGTCGGTGCCGTAAGGTAACCAGAGATCGACAAAGAAGATCGGCGTATTGGCAGACGGAAAGAAATTTTGCCGTACCGAGCCGAATCCCCAAATTGCTAACGCCAGCAGCACCGCCATCAGAGAAAGCGTGAGGGTTTTCTGCGTGAGCAGCACCTGCAACACCCGCTGATAAAGCCGATAAAATCCACCCTCATAAGGTGAGACACTGACCGCGGCGGCGGCTGACGCCTGCGCGTTAAACAGCCACCATTTGATCAGTACCGGTGTGATAGTGAGGGCGCAAAACCAGCTCAGCAGCAGGGAAATCAGCAACACCTGAAACAGCGATTTGCAGTATTCACCGGTAGAATCCTGCGATAATCCGATGGGGGCAAACGCCAGAATGGCGATGATTGTCGCTCCCAAGAGGGGGAAGGCGGTGCGGCGAATAACGAAGTTGATGGTGGTCATGAGGGGCGAGTTTTGCTGGCGCGCAATCAGCACGCCTTCGACAATCACAATGGCATTATCCACCAGCATACTGAGGGCGATGATGAGCGCGCCCAGCGAGATACGCTGTAGCTCAATACCGCACAGATACATGATCAGCAGCGTGCCCAGCACATTCAGCGCCAGTGAAAGCGCAATAATTATGCCGCTGCGCACACCCATAAAAATCAGCAGCACGCCGACCACAATCGCTAATGCCATGAGGAAATTAGCAATAAAGCCATTCACGGAGTGCGCCACTTCCGCAGCCTGATCGTAAAAAACATTGAGTTGGATGCCCGCTGGCTTTTCTGCCGACATCTGCTGCAGTTTGGCCTCCAGCGCACGACCAACGTCAATCACGTTTACCCCAGGGATAAACGAAATTCCCATGGTCACCGCCGGACGTCCGCTCGCGTGGTAGAAGCTGGAGGGCGAATCGCTCAGCCCACGCGAGAGCGTAGCGATATCGCGTAATCGGGTGGTGGCGTGGTCGCCCGGCGGGCTCACCAGCAGATTGCTTAACTCTTCGATGTTTTGAAACTCACCGGTGGGATGCAGGCGGATAGATTCCGTCCCGGCTTTGATCTCTCCCGCGCTTGAAACCACATTCAGGCGGCTCAGCACGCTGGCAAGTTGCGGCAGGGTGATGCCGCGCGCAGCCATCATCGTCAGCGAAACATCGACGTTAATTTGCTGGGGGATCACTCCGCCGAGCGCCACTTTCCCCACGCCCGGAACCAGCACCAGTTCACGACGCAGCTGCTCCGCGTACTGCACTAACTCCGAATTACTGAAGTTATCGCCTGAAATCGTGAAGAAAAAACCGAAGACATCGCCGAAATCATCATTGACGAACGGTGCAGAAACGCCGGGAGGAAAGAAACGCGCCGCGTCGCCCACTCTGCGCCGCAGTTCATCCCATATTTGCGGCAATTCACGGGAATGGTAGCGTGAGGCAATGTTCACTGTAATCTGTGACAGCCCATTAGATGAGATCGAACTGACGTTGTCTAGGTACGGCAACTGCTGCAGCGCGTTCTCCAGTGGCAAAGTGACTTCCTCTTCCACCTGCTGAGCGGAGGCACCGGGATAATGCGTAACCACCACCGCGGTTTTAATGGTAAACGCGGGATCTTCAAGGCGACCGATATTGAGCAGGGCAAAAATACCGCCGACGCCCAATAACAGAATCGCCAGCCAGACGCGCACCGGATTATCAATAAACTGCCGGGAGATATCCATTACAACCCCCGCTCACGCGTCCAGATGCGCACCGGCTGCTGGGCATGCAGTTCATTCACCCCGGCGGCGACCACGCGTTCCCCTGCCTGAAGTCCGGCGGTAATCACCACGCCGCGATCGGTCACTGCACCGACGCTGACTTTTCGATCCTCCACGTGCAGCCGATCGCCGCTGCCCTGCACAACCCATACGTGGGGTTCGTTACGCTGGCTGTTATCCGGATTGAACACGGCTTCAACAGGTACTACGAGGGATTCACGATCCACATTGGCTGGCAAATTGGCGAGATTAATCGTCACCGTGCCGCTCACTCCGCCTACTGCAGGAAAATCTGCTGGGCGCGGCATAGTCAAAATAATTTGCCATGTCAGGGTGTTACTGCTGCTGCTGCCGGTGTGTTCCTTGTATTCTGCCTGGAATTCACGATCCGGCAGGCTATTAATGCGCACCACGGGTCGATAAGTCATGTTGCGCATATCTAACGCGGTAAACAGGTTCTCCGGCACGCTAAACACCACGTCGAGTAGATCGGTGCGGGTGAGGGTGGCGATGGTTTGACCGGCGGCAACCACCTGATGATTGCGAACATTAACCGTAGCGGCAATACCGCTAAAGGGCGCGGTCAGCGTCATTTGACCTAACTCTTCGCGCGCGATTTGTAGCGCTGCATTGGCGGCATCCCGATTGGCACGCTGCACGTCCATCTCTGCCTGCGAAATTGCCTGCCGGCCTGAAAGCGTTTGAAAACGGGCAAACTGGCGCTGGGCAAGCGTGGCGGCAGTTTGTCGTTCATTAACGCGTTGCTGGGCTTCGCGTGCGATTAATCTGGCGATTTGCTGCCCCTGCACCACGCGGGTTCCCTGACGAATATCCAATGACTCAATCTGCCCTCCACGCTTAAATGACACCTCTGTGGAATCGCCAGACTCAATGCGAGCCGGAAATATGCGCTGTTGCGATGCGCCGGAAGCCATAACGTCAAACACTTTAACCATGCGCGGTGGCGGAGCGACTTCCTGCTTTTTTTGATCGCAAGCGGTTGTTATAAAAATAACAATGGCAAGCAGAGTAAAATAACGCGTCACTGTATTACCCTCAGAAATAATGCGTTAATTATCAACTTTATTATTAGTGGCTTATTAGTTTCCCAACATCGAAACTACCGCGTAGGTAAATAAGCCAACGGCAGAGCAGGTGATAATCGCCAGGACAACATACAGGCTGATACGAAAAAGGCTGTAGACAGGCATAGCTGCCTCCATTAACCAGGGCCGCAGTAAAACGGCGTCATCGCTATAAACGGGAAAGGGTTCAATGAGATATTTTGTTATGGATGAGCATAGACCGATAAGTCAAAAAAAGTAAAGAGAGATGATTTGTAATATTTTTATTGAAATCAATAAAACAAAAATCCACAAAATGCTATTTTTATAGTTATTAAATCCATGTGGCTAGAGTTTTGTATCGCCATAATGTTTTCATAATAGACGTGGGACTTCTGGCATTACAATGAATTTACACTGATTTTTTTATTATCTATTGCGATGTGAAGGGCGCGAATAAGTTTCCCGCTCACATTGCTTATTTCTTTTGCTAAATGAATGCGCTGAATTTACCTGTGCTACGTTTATAGCGTTCATTTTTCAAATTTATAGCGTTGGCCTTACAGCATTTTTAGCTGCTCAGCTTAGGGCTGGCAGCCATTAATTACCTATTTTTCAACCCTGAGCGCGCCTCTTTCCAGCCTGGAATAATGAGTCTGCGCTTTTCGTTTAATGGCAATCTGTGCATAACCGGATATCACCGCCTTGATTTCCGAAACAGGATTTGAGGAGAAAGCGATGAATACAGCTAAACCGGAAAGTACCTATTATCAGCTTTCTGTCGATGAAGCGCTGACGCATACCGGCAGTTCAACCGAGGGGATAAGTGGTTCCGAAGCGGAAGCAAGATTAAAGCAGTATGGAGAAAATGCGCTTCCTCAAAAGCCCGGCAAGCCAGCCTGGCTGCGCTTTTTGGCCCATTTTAACGATGTTTTAATCTATGTATTGCTGGCGGCCGCGGTCCTGACGGCGGTGATGGGCCACTGGGTGGATACGCTGGTGATCCTCGGTGTTGCGGTAGTGAACGCCCTGATTGGTCACATTCAGGAGAGCAACGCGGAAAAATCCCTGCAGAGCATTCGCAATATGCTTTCCAGTGAAACGGTGGTTATCCGCGCTGGTCATCACGAGACGCTGGCAACCACCGCATTGGTACCCGGCGATGTGGTGGTTATCCGCGCGGGCGATCGCATCCCGGCTGATCTGCGCGTTATCGAAGCCCATAATCTGCGGGTTGAAGAAGCGATTCTTACCGGCGAATCCACAGTCGTTGAGAAGGGTACAGAGGCCCTGAGTGGAGAACTGCCGCTGGGCGATCGCACGAATTTGCTGTTCTCCGGCACCACCGTGAGTTCGGGGGGCGGAAAAGGGCTGGTGGTGGCGACCGGCGGCGCCACGGAACTGGGCCACATCAACCAGATGATGTCCGATATCGAGAAGCATCGCACCCCGCTACTCGTGCAAATGGACAAACTGGGTAAAGCCATTTTCCTGATTATTCTGGCGATGATGGCAGCCTTGTTTGTCTTCAGTTTGTTGTTCCGCGATATGCCGGTTTCCGAGCTCATGCTTTCACTGATTAGCCTTGCCGTTGCCTCGGTTCCCGAGGGATTACCCGCCATTATCTCCATCATTCTTTCCCTGGGTGTGCAAACCATGGCCCGGCAGCAGGCGATCATTCGTAAATTGCCCACCGTGGAAACCTTGGGGGCGATGACCGTAATCTGCTCGGATAAAACCGGCACGCTGACTATGAATGAAATGACCGTAAAGGCCATTATCACCGCCGATCAGATTTACCGCGTGGAGGGCGTAAGCTATGAACCGGTGGGGGCCATTCATAAAGCTGACGATGCTGCACCTTTGACGATTATCCAAGGGTCGCTGCTGGAGCGCTATCTGCGCACCATTGATTTGTGTAATGACAGCCAGCTGATTAAAGATGAGAACGGGCTATGGAAGATCACCGGCGGCCCCACCGAAGGCGCGCTGAAGGTGTTGGCGGCAAAAGGGCAGCTACCGTCGGTGATCACGGAGCTGCGCAGTAAGATTCCTTTTGATTCGCAATACAAATATATGTCTACCCACTATCGCATTGGCGAAGAGGAGTGTGTGCTGCTCACCGGAGCACCCGATGTGTTATTCAGGCATTGCCAGCAGCAGCAGACGGAAACCGGTCTGCAGCCACTCGACCTCGCCTGGTGGGAGGCCAAAATTGAAGAGTATGCGCGCGAAGGATTACGCATGGTGGCAGCGGCCTGGAAACCCGCCACGCCAGGACAAAGTGAAATAACCCATCAGGATCTGCATCACGGCATGATTTTGCTGGGGATTGCCGGAATGATGGATCCCCCGCGGCCGGAAGCCATCACCGCAATTGGCGACTGCCTGCAAGCCGGGATTCGCGTCAAAATGATCACCGGTGACCACCCGCAAACGGCCATGAGTATTGGTCAGATGTTGGGTATTGGTAACGCCGCGAGCGCCATTACCGGACGTGAACTGGAAGTGATGGACGATCATCAACTCAGTGAAGCGGCGCAATCTTATGACATCTTTGCCCGTACCAGCCCCGAGGATAAGTTCCGCCTGGTGCAGGCGCTGCAGAGCAAAAAAGAGGTCGTCGGTATGACCGGCGATGGCGTGAATGATGCGCCTGCATTGAAGCAGGCAGATGTCGGCATCGCCATGGGAATCAAAGGTACCGAAGTCACTAAAGAAGCCGCGGACATGGTGCTGACAGACGATAACTTTGCCACCATCGCTAGCGCCGTCAGAGAAGGGCGGCGGGTTTATGATAACCTGAAAAAAACCATTCTCTTTATTATGCCGACGAACCTCGCGCAGGGGTTACTGATCATCATTGCACTGCTGGCAGGGAATTTAATTCCGCTCACACCGGTATTAATTCTGTGGATGAACATGGCTACCTCCGCCACGCTCTCCTTCGGCCTGGCCTTTGAGGCCGGAGAGCAAAATATTATGCGACGCCCGCCGCGTGATCCTAAGCTGCATGTGATGGATGGATTTGCCATCTGGCGAGTCATTTTTGTCGGTTCAATGATTGCCATCAGCGCCTTTGTGCTGGAAGCATGGTTACAACCGCGCGGCTATTCGCCCGAGTTTATTCGCACCGTGTTATTGCAGACGCTGGTGACGGCTCAGTGGTTCTATATGCTGAACTGCCGCGTCTCCGACGGTTTTTCATTAAGCAAAGGTTTGCTGCTGAATAAAGGCATCTGGATTGTGAGTGCGGTACTGCTGGTGCTGCAACTGTTGATTATCTATGCACCCTTTATGCAACTGCTGTTTGGTACTACCGCGCTGCCTTTCCGTTATTGGGTTATTACCCTACTCATCGGCTTCGTGATGTTTTTGATAGTGGAAATTGAGAAACCCCTCACAAGGCGATTCAGAACCCGGTAATTGCGGAGATAGCAGAGGATGACATCCAGACCAGCAATCATCGTGTCTGGATGTCGGGAATATCATCGTTCTCCAGGACGTGTTAAAGAGGGTTCGGCGGATAGATTTTTCTCTATAATATCCGTGGTATTCGCTAAAGGATCTTCAAGATGGGACTGAATGGATTTTCTTTATGGCCGATGTTTTTGCGCGTGCTATTCATTCTTGCCACGCTGACCATTATTCTCACCGGCATTTATCTCGCCTCCCCGCTAATTAGTCAGGTGTTACTCTCTCTTTTCCTGGCGATCATGCTTGATCCCCTCATTAATCAGCTCGAGCGAAAGCGCGTGCCACGCGTGGTCTCATCACTGCTGGTGATTGTTTTACTGCTGCTGGTGATTGTCTTGACCATCATCAAACTCACTGTTTTAACGCCCGATCTTATACAGCTGAGCCGCCAGGCGCCGCAGCTACTGGCCGATCGCTTCGAACCCATTACCCAGGCTTTTGGCCATTTGGGTATTGTCCTGACGCCCAACGATATGCTGGCCTTTATTGATGCCGGTGAAGTGGTGCGTTTTGTTACCGGGTTTCTCACGCAAATACCCAGCATCCTTTCCTGGTGGCTGATGGTATTTCTGATGCTGTTTTTTATGCTCTACGAAATGAAGAACGTAAAACTCGCGCTACATAAACGCGCCGCGGATAAATATCAGCCCTATTACATTGCGCTTGAACAGGGCATTCAAAGCGTGATCGTTTATGCGCAGGTCAAAACCCTCACCAGTATTCTCGGTGGCATTGTTGTCTGGGCTGGCGCGCACTTTCTCGGACTTAAATTCGCTTTCTTCTGGGGCGTACTGATGTTTGTGTTTAACTATATTCCGGTGCTGGGATCGTTTATGGCAGCGATCCCACCAGTTCTGCAAAGTTATATGCTGTTTGATATTCAAACCGCGGTGATAGTGGCGCTGTTCTTTATCGCCCTGAATTTACTACTCAGTTCAGTCATTGAGCCGTTGTTATTAGGCAAGCGTTTGAATATGGCGCTAACTACGCAACTACTGGCATTCCTTATCTGGCAATCGCTGCTCGGCATCATTGGCGCGATTTTGGCCATTCCGCTAACTTTTATGCTGAAAAAAATGTGGCTGGCGAGTTACGCTCAGCAACAGGTGAGTGAAGCCCGCAATAATGCAGAATAAAACCCTGAAGCTGTAGGCAGTTTGCACATTATTGTTGAATGCTAAAAAATTATTGATTACTTTAGCAGAGCCCTAACAAGGTCGTAAGCGTTTACGTTAGCCAACGCACATCCTCCTACTCCGAAATGGAGTATTTCTGGTGTGCAGGTAACGATTACATGTCTAAAATTTCTCTTCCGCTGATTTCATTTCCCCACCCACAAATTGCTGGCTTCATTCTCTTCTTTATTGCGGGCTTCGCTGACGGTCTTATGGTGCCTTTCTTTCCACTTTGGGCTCAGCACTCGGCGGCGATTCCCATTGGTCTAATCGGTTTTTTGTTTGGCTGCTATGCCGGCGGTGAACTGATCGCCGCTCCGTTTATTGGCGGCATTGCCGACCGCATTGGTCGTAGGCCGGTGCTAATTGGGTCGGCCAGCGGCATCGGCCTTGGTTTCATCGCCCTCTTTTTCACCCATGGCGTGGTAGAAACCGCCTGCGTGTTGGTTATCATCGGGATTTTTGAATCCGTACTTCATCCGACGATATACACGCTGATCGCTGATGTAACCCCAGAGGCTGAGCATCGCAACCAATTCAGTAAAGCTCGCGTTTTCGCCTGCGCGGGGGGGATCGCGGGGCCGCTGCTGGGAGCGCTAATCGTGCAAAGCAACCTGGGTTACGTGTTTTTGGCCAGTGGCATTTCTATGCTTTGCGGTGGCGTGATGCTGGTTATTCTCTTGCCCGAAACCCGGCAGCAACTCGCAGACGAAGACGCTGAAGACGAGGAGGGCTTCAGTGCGTTAATGCCCGCTTTTCGCGATCGCCGACTTGCCGCATTATTGATTTGGGCGCTGCTGCTGGGTGTTGCTGGCAGCTGGGTCGAAGCCGTCATGCCGCTTTATGCCCATAATCAACTGGGGATCAGCAGCACCAATGTCGGGTTTCTCTTCACTTTGGGCGCGGTGCTTAACACACTTGGGCAGTTAACATTGACCAGAATGCTGGCTCTGCGTTCGCCGATGTTCATCATTCTCAGTGCTGGCGCGACGTTGATACTGGCTTTTGCCGGGCTTTTGATTTTCTCTCATCTCTTCTCTCTGATCGTGGCCGTCTGTTTCTACTCCCTTTCCCAAATGATGGTCGGACCGTTGATGCCCGCAGCAGTCAATCAACTGGCTCCGGTCCGGCTGCGGGCAACCTATATGGCCGCTCTATCCGTGGTCAGCGATCTGCGTGACTCTGTGGGGCCGGCGACGGGCACGGCGCTGTTTGCTGTGACGTTTACCCTGCCGTGGATGATCGGCATTCCAATCGTTGCAATGGCGGCATTAGGCCTGGGCATCTCTTTGTCATCGAATAATCGTTCCTCCTCACAGACGCCTGAATAGGAAGATTTCGGGCTATGTTCTAGCGGGTGCGCTTAACAGTGCACCCGACAAAGCCCTTATCGGCGATGGTACGCGTGCGCTTCGATTTGCCGTTGAATAACCAATAACTCGCCAGCGCCAGGCCGCACACGCCGGTCGCGCCATACGTCAGCACCGCTGAAAATCCCTTAGTAAGCACCTGCTGCGCCACGTCATGAGCAAGCGCAACCTCGCCACCGCTGGCAATCTGTTCTGCCAGCGCGTGCGCATCGTTGAGGGTTGGTATGATGCGTTTCAAACTTGCCGCCACGCTGGCTACCAGCAAACTCCCCATCAAGGCGATATTGATTGCCAGCGTAATCAGCCGCGCGCTGATATCAATTCCTGATGCCATGCCCGCTCGGTTACCGGGCACTGAACCGGTGGTGGTGTTTGTCACCGGTGTATTGGTGAGCCCCAACGCCATGCCTGCCAGCAGCGCGCCGGGTAATAAACTGGTGTGATATTCAGCGGCGAATTTCATCAATATGAAGCCCACGCCGATGCTCAACAAACCCAGCGGAATCAAGCGCGCCGCGCCAAAACGGACCACCAGTTTTTCACCAATCGGCGGCATCAGCAGCGTAGGCAAGGTATAGGCCAGCAGCGCCAGCCCGGTTGCCATACTGCTGTAGCCCAGACCGCTCTGATAATAAACCGGCAGATAAATCATTAGCGGCCAGAAGCTAAAGTTCATGCCAATCGAGCCCATCAGCGCGCCAGAGAATGGGCGAATGCGAAACACGGTGAAATCAAACATCGGGTGAGGATGGCGCGTTTCAATCCACACAAACAGCAGCGCGCTGACCGCGGTGACCAGCATACAGAGCTGCACGATTGCGCTGCCCCAACCCAGGGAACGCCCTTGGGTGATAAGGTAGGTGATGCCCACTACGCTGAGAGATAGCGTCACCAGCCCAGCAAAATCGAGTTTTTTGGCTTCGCTATCTCGTGACTCCACCACGTTTTTCATCGCCAGAATCAGGGTGAGTAACGCGATAAAACCGTGTACCAAAAATACCCATTGCCAGCTGAACCAGGCCACCAGCATGCCGCCAATGATCGGCCCAAACCCCAGACCAAAGCCAAACGTCATCCCCCATGCCGCAAACGCGCGGCTGCGTGATTTTCCCTGTGGGAACTGGGATGAAAGGATGGCAATCAGGCACGTCAGCATGGCACCACCGCTTAAGCCTTGCAGCGCGCGTCCAATAATCAGCCAGCGCGCACTGTCGACCACGCCACACATCAGTGAGGTGAGGCCAAACGCCAAGATACTGATGAGAAAAACACGCTTGCGTCCATAGGTGTCCGCCAGCGTGCCGGTGGCCATGAGCACTGCGGTGCAGGCGAGCGTATAGGCGTTCATGATCCACTGCAACTCGCGGAAACTGGCGTGCATTTCGCGCTCAAGCACCGGCAAAATTACCGGCACGCTGGATATTTCCAGACCAGACATTAAAGCGGCGAGACAAACCGCCATCAGCGCTAACATGTTCTTCATACGCAATCCCTGTAAAACGGTAAGTGAGTGCCAGCATGAAACAGTGACGTGATGATGGAAATTGCGCGCGATGCCATATATCGTCAAGATCATGCCAATATTGCGGATAGACCTTATATGCACATCACCTCAGCGCGCCGCGCCGATTCTCCTGCACCCATCAATCGCCGCCTGGTGCTTCTTGCGTATGAATGCCTTTGTACCTTTGAATTCGGTACGGCCGTTGAGGCTTTCGGTCGGGTAGACGAGGTTTTTGGCGCACCGTTATATGATTTGAGCGTAGCCTCAGTGGAAGAGGGCACCTTTGGCGCGCAGGGGGGAATTCGCCTCGTGGTGGATGGCGGACTTGAACTGCTGGAAGCCGCGGGCACCATTGTTATTCCTGGTTGGCGCAGCGTGCATGAGCCTGCATCGCCCCGGCTGATTGCGGCGTTACAGCAAGCGCACAGCAAGGGGACGCGCATTGTTTCCATCTGTGCCGGAAGTTTTGTATTGGGAGCGGCCGGATTACTGGATGGAAAGCGTGCCACGGCCCACTGGAATAGCACCGATATTTTGGCGCAAAGGTTCCCGGCGGTTCACGTTGAGCATGGCATGATTTATGTCGATGAGGGCAACATCATCACTTCAGCGGGCGGTGCGGCGGGTGTCGATTTATGTCTGCACCTGATTCGAAGGGATTATGGTATTGAAGTCTCCAATCGTACCGCCCGCAGAATGGTGACGCCGCCGCTGCGTGAAGGCAATCAGGCGCAGTTGCTTCAGCAACCGGTGCCGCAGCGTCAGGCAAAAACGCTCTCTCCGCTGCTGGATGATTTACGCGGCAATCTGAATACGCCGCTGGTTATTGAGCAGCTGGCCAGGCAAGCCGGTATGAGTCGACGCACGTTTTTGCGTCGCTTTCATGATGCCACCGGTACCACACCCGGCGAGTGGATGTTGAGCGTTCGTCTGGAGAAAGCCTGCGCGCTGCTTGAGAGCGGCATGCTGAGTATTGAGCGGGTAGCCGAGCAGGCCGGTTTTGGATCGCCCGAAACGTTGCGCCATCACTTTCGGCAGCGGCTTAACACCTCGCCGACTAAGTGGCGCAAGGCGTTTGGTGCGCGTTAACGAATTAAATGATATTGATCGTCTTAATCAAAGAAGTTTTTTAAAAACGTGACCTGCTTATTGAACTTATTATTGTCGTCAGAAAGACTTATCTTGGTCAAACAATACCACTTTCGAGCTTACAAGCGTAAAAGGACGTTTAAATGGAATTATTGTTTATCTATGTAAAAACAGTCAGAGGTCAAAGTTACGACCTGGAGTTTGCATTTAATGGATCTTATAAGGTCGCATACAATAAAAAAGATAAAAAAATAGATATTGGCCCTAATGATAATAGTGCCTCAGGTTTGTTTGATAAACATATAACCAATATTAACGCAGTGGTAGGGAGGAATGGTGTAGGTAAAAGCACACTTTTGTCACTTTTAGGTCTGCAAAAAATAGACCGTAGGTTTGAGCTTTCTCCCGCTGAATGGTTTGCAGTTTACCATCTTGAAGATGATCTCTTTGCGGTTGAGGGATACAACTCTGAATTGCTACTTTGCAGTCCCATCCAGGTCGAAAAGGATTTTATTTTCTATTTTAACGAAAAAAACCCTGGTGCCATATATCAGTGGGATCTCAATGCTGAGAAGATAAATTCCTTCAAAAATCAATCTGTTGTCTTGCATTTTGCAGAAATGAAAAAAAGGAAGCCTAATTTCCAGGATGATGCCAATATCTCATTTAAAAGAGATTATTTATTAACCGAAAATCAATGGGTGTATAAATACCTTCTTGAAGAATACGCCGAGTTAGATGAGAGAGTTAAACATGATCATGTGAAACTTTTTGTCCCTTCACATTTTTCATCTTCCGAAATTAGTGATTTAGATAATATTCTTCTTTACGAGGAGTTGGATGGATTTTATACAAAGGAAAGGATTTACACAAGAGGTGTTAAAAATTTCGATAAAATAAAAAATGGCAAACACTTGTTTATATTGCATATGCTCGAAATGCTGATTAACGAACATATGTTATTAAGCTCGAAAGACCCTTTTCCTGACAGCATTGATCAATCAATAGATAAAAAAATTGCTGCTAAATTTATGGTTTATAATAATAAGTTGTATAGTGGTAAGCTTGATGATTATCCTGGAATAAAGTACTTTCTATTAAATAGACTTTATGAGTTTGTGAACATCGCCGACGATGTTCATGGGATTCCTACTGAAATGGACTGGCTCGCTATTGTCAATCTTCTGGAAGAATTCCCGGAGAACTATTTCACTTATAATAATAACGAGTGCTGCTTAACCATAACATTAGGTCAGTATGATAGCAGGGTTTTTGATTTGCTAACGTTACGCAGTAAAGGCTGTATAGTTAATCCTTTCAAAATTAAGTTCCCGGAAAAAAGTGATGGAGAGTTTTCAATTATCAGGATTATGTCTTCGATATACAGCAAAATAGAAACTAACCTTGAGTATGGTAGAATAAAATTCCTCATATTAATTGATGAAATAGATCGGCATTTACACCCCGAATGGAACAGAACGTTTCTTAGTCGACTGCTTTCGGTATTACATAAGTATAAAGATACGGCAGAATTTCAAATAATAATGACAACGCATTCACCGTATCTTATTAGCGATTTGCCGAAAGAGAACATCCTGAGAATCTCTCGAGTGAGTGATAGCCTGTCCGTTTCTCACTCTAACTTTGGTTTCGGCAGTAACATCTATGACATCATTAATGATAGCTTTTTTTTAGATTCGCCCATTGGAGAATTTGCTAATACGAAAATAGCAGGGTTAATTGCTTTCATTAGGGGTGAGAACACCGCGGAATATACTGTAAGTAGTGCCAGGAATGTAATTGACTTAATCGGTGATCCATTAATAAAAAACAGACTTTTACAAATGTTTCATTCTAGATTTGGCGAAAATGAAAGCACTTTAGCCGAGATTGAAAAACTTGAAAAACGTATTGCACAATTAAAAAAGGAGCTTTGAAATGATCAATCTCGCTAGTACGCCATTTGATGATGAAAGTTTCGTTAAGAATTACATCGATCTCATTTCAAAAAAAATGACCTTACCTGCCAGCAAGCGGTTAACCATTAAACATAAATTAATTACTCTGCCAAATAATGTGTCGCTAGACAATGATTTTATCGAAGTTATCCTGACTAACCCTTTTGACAACAATAATCTTAAAGGGTTGAAAGGAGAATTATTTATCTCCGGGTATTTATTGTTGAAAGATTTTTTAATCAAAGGGAAAGCGTATTTTGATTATGTTAAACGCCACTCTCTTGTGAATGTAAAGAATCATGAAATGAAGGGCATTTACCGTGACCTCAGAGATAACAGTATTACTCCGCTGATTGGGCTGGTAAACGCAAATCTTATCGACAATGCCAAAAAAAGCAATGAAAAGTACTGGGCGTTTTATGATCTGATTCTTAAAGAATTAAAATTAATTAACGTTAATTTCAAGGAGGTATTTGATTATTCTTTTATTGATAAAGAAACGAGGTATAATATTATTCAAAAAATAAATGTCCCAATCTGTCCTTATTGTAATAGGCAGTACATCGAGACTTACAAAAAAGACAAACAAGGCGAAGCCATCGCGCAATTGGATCATTTTTATAATAAATCAGTATTTTCTTTATTCTCCTTGACGTTAGCTAATTTCATTCCTTCTTGTGCATACTGCAATACGATCTTGAAAAGAGATTTTCTTTTTCCCTATAAGTATCCTTACGTTGATGAAAGTAATGATGATGTCATCTTCCTCATCAACACAGAGAGTGTTAAAACTGTTTATCATCCAAGTGACATATCTATTTCATTAAATAAAGCCAATTCTTATTATCACCAACTTTCATTCTTCAATGCGGCCGAAATATATGAAAACCATAAGCAGGATGTTGCTAACCTGCTCACGAAGTCAAACTTATACAATCAAAATTATAAGAAATCGTTGGAGGGGATTTTAAAGGAAACGATCACCGATAGTCAGTTGAGGGTAATGCTTTTTAACACCACCATTGAAGACGGTGTTATATCGGCCACGCCACTCGCAAAGTTAACAAAGGACATTTTATTTTCAAAGGACATATTTTAGCGCCACTGGCGGTATGTACTTTTCTTGTCGAGGAGATCATCTTTTGATTACCTTAGCTGGCTATCTTTACTGCCTCGACGGTTGTAACCGCCGATCGCCGCCTGTTTTTTATCAATGTTACTCTGACAATTTACACAGTAACGCACGCCCTTTAACGCCGCACGGCGCGCTTCCGGGATGGGAGCGCCGCACTCATCGCAAAACTCGGCACTTTCACCGTGTCCGAGATGACTGCGCGCCCGTGCCACTGCATCATCTACCGTGGCATCAATTTGTTTGTTTACTGCACCATCATCAGACCAACCGCCCGCCATATTTCACCTCTTACGCAAAGCCATAAACAAAGTATAAGGCAACATGCAATAAATGCCGGTCAGGCAAAGATGCCGTGCAACATCAGCCGTCTTTTTACTCCTATTGACACATCATCAGGCGCCATCCTAGACTGCGGCTTGTTCCAAGGGGTGCCCTGTTAGGGGGCTGAGATTCTACCGGCTGGTGTTTTTTACTGGCATCGTAGTGACCCTCCGAACCTGATCCGGCTAATACCGGCGTAGGGATGCGGAACCGCAGGGCTTGCACGCCCTGATTCCATCTTTGTGCTTTGTAGCGGACAGTTCGCGCTCTTCGGGTGATGCCGGGGAGTTTTAATGCAATCGCAAAGGTGGCTACGAACATGACCGAATCGGCAATAATCTCAACGTTGCTGGCTTTCCTCCAGCGCAGCGACAGCTCGGATGACGATTTCAACCAGCTGGCCCTCGAAATCTTCGCCTATCAATTCGCCCACAACCAACCCTATCGCCGCTTCGCCATCCAGCGCGGACGCACGCCGCTGACGGTGCAACACTGGCGCAATATTCCGGCGATTCCGATTACCGCTTTCAAAGACTTTACCCTGAGCTGTGGCCCCATCGAAGCGATGCAGACTGTTTTTATGACCAGCGGCACCACCGGTACAGTCAAAGGTCGCAGCTACCATCCAACGCTGGACGTTTGGCAATGTTCGATGATGCTGAATTTCCGCCAGCGCTTTATGGCAGGCGTCGATCGCATTCGTATGGGGATTCTGTTTCCGGATACCGTCGCGATGCCAAACTCCTCGCTGGCGACATACCTGGCGCTGGCGGTACAGGCCTTTGGTACACCCGCAAGTGAAGTGATGGTGGGTGAACACGGCCTCGACGTGGAACGCGTATTCGCCGCGCTTGAGCAGGCTGAAAACAGCGGTGAACCCTATGCGCTGCTGGGTGCCAGCTACAGCTTTGTACCGCTGCTGGACGAAATGCAGCGCCAGCAGCGTCGTTTCTCCCTTCCCGCCGGCAGCCGTATTCTTGACACCGGCGGATTTAAAGGCCAATCCCGCGAGGTTGCCGCAGAGGCATTTTACACATCGCTTGCCAATGCCTTTGGCATTCCACGCGCGCAGTGCATCAACATGTACGGCATGACGGAAATCAGCACGCAATTTTATGACGAGGGCAATGAAATCTGCCCGCCGGTCAAATCCGGCCCGCACTGGATCCGCACGCGTGTGGTGAACCCATTAACCGGCGACGACATGCCCGATGGCGAAGTTGGCGTGCTGGTACATCACGATCTGGCGCATTTCAATTCCGTTTCCGCTTTGCTGACGGAGGATGCGGGCGTCATCGTGCCTGGTGGTTTTCACCTGCTTGGACGGGTAACCGGCGCGGATGCAAAGGGATGCTCACTGACCATGGAAGATTTTCTGGCTGCCGCGCAGGTGAATCCGTGAAAGAAGTGGCGGGGCATCTGCCGGGCTTATGCGCCAGCGAAGTGCAATGGCACATGCTGCGATTTGGCCAGGGTAGTGAGATCGTGGAAGTGGATGTTCCGGCGCTGGACGAAGCGCAAATTATCGCGCTGACTGCCCGCGTACGCGCCAATGCGCGCGCCTATCTGCATCAGCTGAGCGTGGCGCAGATCATCACCATTATTGATGAAGCGGTGGCGCGACTGCTGGATCGCACGCATCCCTTGCGCATCAAGGCCGAAAAGCTGCTGCCGATCGTGACGGGCTATGACGCAGACATGGTGCGCCTTGGCCTCACCGGTTATCTCAAGACATTTCGCCAGCCGCAGCTTAAGCGCTTTCTGGCGGAGGACTTCGCCCATCCGCAGATGCTGGATGATTTTCAGCCACGGCCCAAAGGCGGTTTTGCCCGTGCGTTTGGCCCGGAACTCCTGCTGCATATCTGGGCTGGCAATGTGCCGGGCTTACCGCTGTGGAGCCTGATTTGTGGTTTGCTGGTGAAGGCCGGCACCATTGGCAAATTACCCGGCAATGAACCGCTGATGGCGAGCTGGTTTGCGCAGCTGCTGGCCGAAATCGATCCTCAACTTGGCGCGTGTCTGGCGGTGGTTTGGTGGCAGGGCGGCAGCGCGGAAACTGAGCCGACCTGGTTACGGCAAGCGGATGTGGTGCTGGCCTATGGTGGCAACAACACGCTCGCCGCCATTCAGCAGCGTTTGCCTGTCACCACGCGTTTCCTGTCGCACGGCCATAAAATCAGCGTTGGCCTGGTAGCCGCCTCGGCGCTCAATACCCGTCAGGGCGCAGAACTGGCACGACGCGTGGCTTATGACGTGATGCGTTACGACCAGGCCGGCTGCTACTCGCCGCAGATGCTGTTTGTCGAGCGCGGAGGAGCGGTGTCATCGGACGAATTCGCCGCCTATATCGCGCATGAACTTGCCGCGTTGGCACGTAAACATCCGCGCCGTCCACTGGCTATTGAAGAGATGAACAGCCTCGCGGCATGGCGTAATGGCGAAGAGATGCGTGCGCTGGCGGATGGCCGAACGCTTTACGGCCATCCCACCGACGGCTGGGCGGTGGTGAGCGTGGCACAAGCGGAAGCGCTGTTACCTTCCGCACTCGGACGCACGCTGAAAGTGGTCGCCGTTGATGCGCTGGAGGAGGCCATACAGGCGTTAGCGCAGCAGCGCCAGGTTCTCCAGACGGCAGGCGTGGCTGCAACGCCTGCCGAACTGTTTCGTCTTTCCGCTTTGCTGGGCCAGGCGGGTGTTACCCGCATTACGGCGTTCGGTGACATGACGTCGCCTGAAGCGGGCTGGCATCACGATGGCCGTTTTAGCCTGCTTGATCTGGTCACTATCACCGAGATCGAGCAGGGCGCAGAGGCGGCGGCTGAACGATTCGCGCCCTATGCAGACTGATATGCATTTTGCAGGGCGCGCATTCATACATACCCAGACACCTTTAAGATTTCGCTGCATCACATCCCATATTTCAGGAGCCTTTAATGAAATTCACTAACCGTACGGTGCTGGTTACCGGTGCAAGCCGGGGCATTGGCGCTGCCCTTGCCAAAGCCTTCGCCGCGGAAGGCGCTTTTGTGGTGGTCAATTATCTGCGCAATGCAGACGCTGCCGCTAGCGTGGTTGAGGCGTGCCGGTCGCTGGGCGGAGAGGCATTAGCCATCGCGGCAGATGTCACCTCTGAGCAGCAGGTCAACGCCATGATGGAGCAGATCGTCAGCGCCACCGGCTGCCTTGATGCCGTAATCAACAACGCCTTTGCTCCCTATGTGTTTGATACCGACCTTCGCCAGCGTTTCTGGGAAACGCCGTGGTCAGCCTATCAGGCACAGTTCGATGGCTCGGTCAAAGCCGCCTATAACCTGTGCCAGGCGGCGCTGCCGCTGATGCGCGCACGGGTGCGCGGCAGCATCGTCAATATCGTCAGTGATCTGGTGGCGCGTCCTTCCGTGCCTTATCACGATTACATCACTGCGAAAGCGGGGCTGATCGGTTTTAGCCGCACGCTGGCCACAGAACTCGGCCCGCTGGGGATTCGCGTCAACTGCGTGGCTCCGGGATTGGTTTATCCCACCGATGCCAGCCAGGCAACGCGCGAAGAGGTGCGCGATTTCCTCACCGCACAAACCCCGCTGCGCCGCATCGCACGACCGGAAGATATCACCGGACCGGTGCTGTTTCTGGCATCAGACTGGAGCGAATTTGTCACCGGGCAGACGTTGTATGTGGATGGTGGATTGGTGATGAGCTGATGCGTGCGCATAAACCTATCTGCACGCGTCGTAGCGGCGCAATTTATTGCGCAATATGTGGATAGGTGCGGTGCTGTCAGCAATACGCGCGATAATCGCGCCGCAACTAATTGTGCTAATCAACGATGAGTTAGCGCATTAAATAATAGATAATACGCTAACTGATCCACCTCAGAAATTTCCTTAGTTGAAAGAGTAAATCGCATTGCTAAGGGCGGTTTTCAGCGATGTTATTTTTATGAATACGGATCACAACTGGCTAAAATTTAGCTTCATTGAATTTTATCATTCCCCTATAGTTTTTGTGGTTAACGGAATTAACGATAGGGATATTTATGTACCACAGTGATGCGGTGATACGGCAGCTTCAGGCACAAAGGATTCTGGCAGAAAAACTCGACAATGCGGTTGCAGGCGTTATTGATGCCGTTTCGGATCAAGTCAGTAAGATCAATAAAGGGGCGACCCGGCTTTCATTTTATGCATCGTGTTTTACTGATGAATATTATGATGTTTGTAAAAAACAGGCGATCGAAGATAATCGATTCCTGATGGGAATGGTTCAGTTAGTAAAAGATCGACGCATTGTTTTCGAACTTCTAAAAATCTACATTGAATATCAGCTTGAGAACCGTTCTACACGGCAGATTGCAGAAATCAAAAGCCAGCTAATGCGGTTAAATATTCACATTGCGGCAAGCACGCTGACATCAAACGCCTTTGTGGTCGGGGCAACCATGGCAGTTATTGCGGGAATGAATATCAGGTTTTCAGTTGCCAAAAGTATTGGGGGGCATTTGGGAGACGCAGTGGGGGTGCTGTCAATATACGGTATCGTCCAGAATGCGGCAGAAAGCGCCAAACGGTTGCAGGTCATGCATCCGGCTTATTATCAGGCGCTATACATACGCAGGCTTGAAATGATGTATTTTCTCATTGAGGATGAATTTATCCGGGCAGGTGCGATCACGAATAAAAGACTTTCAGAATATGAACTCGCTCAGGTGCTCGCGAAACTGATGGGAAGAGCATGAAACGTTTCTTAAAGCAATGGCTGAGTTCGCAATCCAAAATGCTGCTGCGTATCTACGTGCCGGTTATTATTACTGTGCTGTACGGTATGTTCAAATTTTACCTATTCCCCGACAGCGGCATGCTGAGCGTGGCGATCGTTTATCTGTGTGCGTATATTTTTGTCGTTTATAAATGTCGAAAACTTTAAAGGATTAAATATGTCAACTCCAGCACATCTCTGGTTAGAAGATGAAAGTGGTTCTCCGATTGTGGGTTCGTGCATGATGCCGACAAGACTCGGTTCGATAGAGCTCAATTCGGTCATGCACAATATTACGATTCCGGTGGATTCGCATACGGGAAGGCTGACAGCCACACGGATTCATGCACCGATATCCATTCAAAAGGAGTTCGATAGAACAACGCCGGTGCTGTTGCGTGCATTATGTCAGGCCAGAACGCTGAAATCTGCCACCATCAAGATGTACCGAATTAACGAAGCGGGCATTGAAGTTGAATATTTTAATATTTTCCTGGATAACGTCAAAATCTCCAGCATCTCTCCGGCCCTGCTGCCAAACGGCCAGACCAGCACGCATCTGGAAAATATTGAGCTACGATATGAAACGATCACATGGAAATATGTCGACGGCAACATTGTGTTCAAGGATGGATGGAATGAGAGAATGATCGCTTAATTTCGTTTGATGCTGTGCTTCTAAAGCCCAGGAAGCTGGTTGCAGCGCCTTACGTAGTTCTATGTGCTAACGGCGGCGGGTTTCGCATGAAAGATCAGAAGATTAGTGATTGGGCATGTGGTGGTGGCGCCGCCCTATGTGGTGCGCACCCTCAGCGTCAGTGGTGTGGGTGGTAAAGGGGACGTTGTATTTTTTCATCTTTGTTCATATAATTATTTTGTTCATGAATCATGAACGAAACGAAAGCGTGAACAAATGAAGATGGAACAACTGATTTTTGATGCAACCCGCTGCCTGCCGACCGGAATTCGTCTGGAGTACGACCTCGCTCCACACGTCTTGTCTTCAGTTGGCTCGGCCACACTCTTTGCTCCGCATGATGAAAGTATAAACTTCACCCTTGAGGTTAAGCATATCCATCGTATGGATACGCTTAAGCGGGTGCAGGCTCATATCGAAAGCTTGCAGCGAGAACGTCCAGTACTGCTTATCTGCAATCAGCTCACTCAGTCACTTGCTGCGTACTGTATGCAAAATGACATTAATTTCATCGACACCGCCGGCAATGCAAGCATTCAGTTACCAGGATTTTTTATGCTGATTGAAGGCAAACAGGAAAAAAAATCCGTTACCTCAGGCGGAAGATTCCCTGTAGGAGTCATGAAACTGCTGTTTATCTTGCTGTCAGACCCCAGCGTTATCGACCAACCCTACCGTGCACTGGCTGAAATGGCGGGCATCTCTTTGGGTATGGTAAGCAAAGCCTTCGAATATCTTGAGCATCAACGTTATTTTCGCAAGACCAAAAATGGCAGGCGGCTCATCGGCGTAGATGAGCTCTGTGCAATGTGGATAGATGACTATCCTCGCTCGTTAAAGCCCAAACTTGATCAGCTGAAGCTGGCTATGCCGGAGAAACCAGAACACCTTGCTTTGACTGACGATGAAATTGCAGGAGGGGAGTTGGCTGCCGCAAACCTCAGCAACGGCTATTTGGTCCCCGCCTCAGCCATTGTTTACACCCCACATCCGTTGCTGCAGCGTCGAAAAGAACTCGCGCTAAAACCATCTAGTGAAGGGGATTTTCAGCTTATTGCCGGTTTCTGGGGAAATTATCATCTGACTTCACGCGCGCGAGCGATGTTATGCCTGGCTGATCTGCTGGATAGCGGTGATGACAGGAGGAGGGAAGTCGCGAGGATCATAAATGAAAAATATCTTAACCTTAATGAAGCCACTCTTTTCAGTTACTGAAGCATTGCTGCGTAGTATTAATAAAATCTGTGCTGAGCAAAGTGTTGCCTATTTCATTGCGGGTGCCACTGCGCGAGAAATCCTCATCCATAACGTATATGGAAGAAGCATTGGCCGTCGAACACGAGATGTCGATTTTGCCGTATTTGTGGCGGGCTGGGATAGATTTGACGCATTGAAGCAGGCTTTCAACGACGCCGGTGCACAATCGATTAACGGGAATGCCCACCGCATGGTTATGAATGGTATCGAGCTAGATATTATTCCATTTGGTGGTATTTCAGAGGCCAATCAAATTGCCTGGCCACCCGACCGTACGATAATTATGTCTGTCGATGGCTTTGAAGAAGCCTTCGGTGAATCGATATTGGTGGAGCTATCTGATGGAGAGCTTATTCCATTCTGCTCGTTACCCGGCCTTGCTTTGCTCAAGCTGTTTGCGTGGCGCGATCGCGGTGCTGAAAATGGTAAAGACGCAGCGGATCTGTACAAAATCCTCAGCGAATATGGCCTGATAGAAGATGATCGTATTTATGAACTTCCGGTCAGAGGTGAGGAACTGGAGTGGGATGTTATCCGCATGGGAGCGTATTTACTTGGTGCAGATATCGCAGCGATCAGTAGTGCTGAATCACAGTCAGAACTGCAAAGACTGGATAAAGAAAAAATAATCGATGCAATAGTGCGTCAGTCAAATAGCGAATCAGCAGGGAATATTGAGCAAATACTCGATGATTTCTGGGCGGGCGCTGTGATGAAAATAAGTTAATTTTACAATTTATTTTATAGATGATGATTGTGTTAATTTAATCATCGAACAATGATTAAGTTTGGACCAGGTCAAGTCATATGTAATTAAAGCATCCTTTACTAAGTCCTTAAGTTATTAAAGACAGTTTTAATAAGGTGAGGTGTAACTAAAAAACACTTTAACAGCAACTGTGCTAAGTAATAGAAGTTTTAATGAAGCGTGAGTCAGGAAAGTTATTCGTTACTCGAAGCTACGAAGAGCCGGTTAATGCGTTTGTACCAGCGCCACTACCACCTACATCTATGAACGTTATGTAGCTATTTTGCGTAACGATCGATACACCCCAAGAAAAAAAGCGGCCCTAAGGCCGCCAAAAACCTCAACTGCAGTGAACGTTGAGGAAGGAGGATAATAATCGGATTAGCCTTTCACGCCACCGGCCGTCAGGCCGCTGACCAGCCAGCGTTGTGCCAGTAAGAACACCAGCGTAATCGGAATCGCAGACAACACCGCCGCCGCGGCAAAGTCGCCCCACAGATAGTTTTGCGGGTTGAGATATTGCTGCATGCCGACTGCCAGCGTGTAGCTGTTCACATCGCGCAGCAGCAGCGATGCAACCGGCACTTCCGTTACAGCGGCGATAAACGCCAGAATAAACACTACCGCCAGAATCGGTACCGACAGCGGTAGCAGCACCAGCCGGAATGCCTGCCACGGCGTGGCACCATCCAGCGCGGCGGCTTCTTCCAGCGAACCATCGATGGTTTCGAAATAGCCTTTAATAGTCCAGACATGCAGGGCAATGCCGCCAAGGTAGGCAAAGATCACGCCGCCATGGGTGTTGAGGCCGATAAACGGCAGATATTGTCCCAGGCGATCAAACAGCGCATAGAGCGCCACCAGCGACAGTACGGCGGGGAACATCTGGAAAATCAGCATGCCTTTTAACAAGGTGGCTCGCCCGGCAAAGCGCATGCGCGCAAATGCGTAGGCGCAGGTGGTGGAGAGCGCCACAATGCCAATGGCGCTGATGGCGGCGATCTTCACCGAGTTCCACAGCCACAGCAGCACCGGGAACGGCGGTGGCGTCACGCGGCCGTCGGCGTGCTCCACGCTGAAGCCTAGCGCTAGCTGCCAGTGTTCCCAGGAAATCTGATCCGGAATCAGCGAGCCGGTAGCGAAGTTACCGGCGCGCAGTGAGATGGCGAAGACCATCAGCAGCGGAAACAGAATTCCCGCAATAAACATCAGCAGCAGCAGATGCGTCATCAACAGACGCAGCTTTTGCGACTTGGGTTGTACCATAGCCATAACGCCTCCTTAATCGAATTTCATCCGCACGGCTTTCAGATTGATCACCGCCAGCGCGCCCACCAGCAGGAAGATCAGCGTGGCAATCGCTGCCGCCAGGCCAAAGTCCTGCCCGCCGCCGCCTTCAAACGCGATACGCCAGGTGTAATTCACCAGTAAATCGGTATAGCCGGCCGGCGTGGTGGTGCCGATACGATCTGGCCCGCCGTTGGTCAGCAGCTGCACCAGCACAAAGTTATTAAAGTTAAAGGCAAAACTGGCGATCATCAGCGGCATCAGCGGCTTCAATAGCAGCGGCAGGGTAATCAGGAAGAAATTCTGCATCGGCCCGGCGCCGTCCATTGCCGACGCTTCATAGAGATCGTCCGGAATCGCTTTCAGCAATCCCATACACAGAATCATCATGTAGGGATAACCGAGCCAGGTGTTCACAATCACCAGCATGGTGCGCGCCAGCGTCGGATCGCTGAACCAGGCGGGCTGAAAACCAAACAGCGCCTTTAGCATCACGTTGATTTCACCGAAGCTCTGGTTGAACAGCCCTTTAAAGATCAGGATCGAGATAAACGCCGGCACGGCATACGGCAAAATCAACATCACGCGATACACCGCCTTGCCTTTCAGCGCTTCCCACTGCACCAAACAGGCTAATACCATACCGACCGCCACGGTCAGGATCACGGTGATGAATGAGAACAGCAGCGTCCAGCCAAAAATGGCCAGAAACGGCTTCTGAATCCCTTCATCAGTAAACACACGGATGAAGTTTTTCCAGCCGCTGTTCACCGTGAAGCCCGGACTGAGCGCTTCGCCGCTGGCGTTCTGATAGAAGCCGGTGTCACGATTGGCCTGATACAGCGCGCCGCTTTGTTGATTCTTCAGATCCCCGTTCGGCTGCAACGCATAGAGCGGCCGCGTGCCGGAGAACTGGCGCAGCGAGCTCATCACCACGCGACGACCATCCGGCAGTTCAGCCTGAATCTGGTTCAGCGCCTGGCGATTGCTGGTGACGATGCGCAGCGTGGCACGTTCACCGGCAGGCGGCGGGGCGCTGGTGAGTTTCAGCTGTTGCGCGCCGCCAAAGGCAAATGCGGGGGAAACGAAGGTTTGCCCGTTGGAGGCTTCCGTCAGCACCAACTGCCAACGATCGCCCGCCGGAAACAGCGAGAAATTGAGCGCCGAGCCATCCTGATACTGTCGGCTCAGCAACACCTGTTGCGCCCGCTCCAGCGTCAGCTGGTTGGTGCTGCTGTAGTTAGTGAAAGCAATCGCAACGGTGCAGGCGAGGGGAAACAGCACGAACAGCGCCATGCCCGCCAGCCCGGGATAGACATAGCGCCAGGCGTAAGTGCGACGATTTGCATAAATCCAGATGCCGACGGCGCTGATAATCAGCGTCACCAGCGCAAACAGATATTCACCTTTTGCATACATCAGCACGAGCAGATAGCCGACCAGCAGACAGCAGATACCGAGAAAAAGAGCCTTCAGCACGGCGCCGTAGCGTGCTGTTTTCGGTTTTCCTGACATGATGCGGTTTTCCTTAACAGCCAGTAATGAGCCGGAGCGATCCGGCTCTGGTAGAGAGGATTACTTATTGAGACGCGCCTGCGCATCTTTCAGTGCCGCGTCCACGCTTTGACGACCGCTCAGCGCATTTAGCGTGGCGGTGCGCATGGCGTACCAGAAGGCGGCCATCTGCGGAATGTTTGGCATGATGTCGCCGTTACGCGCGTTATTCATAGTGGCGGCAATGCGTTCATCCTTCTCCAGCGTTTGCTGGAAAGATTTCAGCGCCACTGCGCCTAACGGCTTGTCTTTGTTGACGGCGTCGAGGCCAGCATCGGTCAGCAGGTAGTTTTCCAGAAACTCTTTCGCCAGCTCTTTGTTCGGGCTGGCGGCATTGATACCCGCACTCAGCACGCCGACAAAGGTTTTCGAGGGTTTGCCATTGAGCGTAGGCAGCAGCGTGACGCCGTAGTTGATCTTGCTCTTATCGATGTTGCTCCACGCCCACGGCCCGTTAATGGTCATGGCGGTTTGCCCCTTGTTGAAGGCGGCTTCGGCGATGGAGTAATCGGTGTCGGCATTCAGCGTTTTCGCCTTCACCTGATCGACAAGGAAGGTCATGCCCGCTTTAGCGCCGGCATTATCGACACCGGTATCCTTCACGTCGTAGCGGCCATCGTTAAGCTTAAAGGCATAGGCGCCACCGGCTGCCAGCAGTGGCCAGGTGAAGTACGGCTCTTGCAGGTTGAACATCATGGCGCTCTTGCCTTGCGCGCGCATTTTTTTGTCTAGCGCAGCGATCTCTTCCCAGCTTTTTGGCGGCTCAGGCAGCAGATCCTTGTTGTAAATCAGCGATAACGACTCGACTGAAATCGGATAACCGATCAGTTTGCCGTTGAAGCGCACCGCATCCCAGGTGAACGGGAAAATTTTCTGCTGGAAAGTGGCGTCCGGTGAGATCTCCGCTAACAAGCCTGACTGCGCGTAACCGCCGAAACGGTCGTGCGCCCAGAAGATGATATCCGGTCCGTCGCCGGTGGCGGCAACCTGCGGATACTTCTCTTCCATTTTGTCCGGATGCTCAACCGTGACCTTAATGCCGGTCTCCTGCTCAAATTTTTTACCCACTTCAGCCAGGCCGTTATAGCCCTTATCGCCGTTGATCCAGATGACCAGCTTTCCCTCTTCAATTTTGGCAACGGCGGAAGCTGAAAACAGCACGGCCGTCAGGGCGGAAAGGGCAAGAATGCGTGCACCGGTTTTCATTGTCATAACTCCATCCTGTTAGCGGAAACGGAAATCGTTTTACCCACCACATTGTGCGTATCTGTCTCGGCTTCTCATCCTCCCCATCTCTACGCCTGCCGCTCATTCACTGTGATCTGCGTTACAAAACCGCCCCCTTATCACGGGTTGGCGCACAAAATTACCGCGCAGCTCTGCGTTATCGATCACAAAAATCATCGCCTTCCGCGCTTTAACGCCTGACTCCTCGCGTTCTCCTCCTCCCGTCTCCTCCCCCACGCGGATGCGCTGCGGTGGAGGATGTCGGGCGTAACGTCCTTGCCCATAGTGGTCGCCGGGGTCTGTCCGCCAACCTGCGGACAAGAGTGAGCTGAGAGGAAATGATCATGTCGAGCGTTACGTTACGCGGCGTCTCCAAGGTGTGGGGTGATACCGAGGTGTCGAAAAACATCAGCCTGGAAATAGCTGAAGGGGAGTTCGTGGTGTTTGTCGGCCCTTCAGGCTGTGGAAAATCGACGCTGCTGCGCATGATTGCCGGTCTCGAAACCATCACCAGCGGCGATCTGTTTATTGGTGACCAACGCATGAACGAAGTGCCGCCTGCTGAGCGCGGCATCGGCATGGTGTTCCAGTCTTACGCGCTGTACCCGCATCTTTCGGTGGCAGAGAACATGTCATTTGGCCTGAAGTTGGCCGGAACGCGTAAAGCGGAAATCCAGCAGCGGGTCAACCAGGTCGCGGAGGTGCTGCAGCTGGCGCATCTGCTGGATCGCCGTCCTAAAGCGCTCTCCGGCGGGCAGCGCCAGCGCGTGGCGATTGGTCGTACGCTGGTGGCAGAACCCCGCGTGTTTTTACTGGATGAGCCACTCTCTAACCTCGACGCGGCACTGCGCGTGCAGATGCGAATTGAGATCTCTCGTCTACATAAGCGCCTGAATCGCACCATGATTTACGTCACCCACGATCAGACCGAAGCGATGACGCTGGCCGACAAAATCGTGGTGCTGGATGCCGGACGCGTTGCCCAGGTCGGCAAGCCGCTCGAGCTTTATCACTATCCCGCCAATCGTTTCGTCGCCGGCTTTATCGGTTCGCCACGCATGAATTTCTTACCGGTAAAAGTGACCGCCACCGCGATCGATCAGGTTCAGGTGCGCTTACCCAACACGCAGCTGGTGTGGCTGCCGGTCGATAGCGCCGACGTTCAGGTGGGCAGCAACATGTCGTTAGGTATCCGGCCCGAGCATCTGCTCTCCAGCGATATTGCCGACGTCACCCTCGAAGGCGAGGTGATGGTCGTCGAGCAGTTGGGTCACGAAACGCAAATTCACATCCAAATTCCCGCTATTCGTCAAAGCCTGGTTTACCGCCAGGAGGACGTCGTGCTGGTAGAAGAGGGCGCCCTGATGGGCATCGGCCTGCCGCCGGAGCGTTGCCATCTTTTCCGTGAAGATGGCAGCGCCTGTCGCAGGCTTCATCAGGAGCCCGGTGTTTAGCCCTGCAAAACAATAAAAGCAATGACCTCAGGAGATAGAAAATGTTAACTCTGCGCAAACTCCCTCTCGCGGTTGCTATCGCGGCGGGCACGCTCTCTGCCCCGTCAATGGCAGTCGATTTTACCGGCTATGCTCGTTCGGGCATCGGCTGGACCGGCAGCGGCGGGGAACAGCAATGTTTTCAGGCCACCGGTGCTCAAAGTAAATACCGTTTGGGGAACGAATGTGAAACCTACGCTGAACTGAAACTGGGCCAGGAAGTGTGGAAAGAGGGCGATAAGAGCTTCTATTTCGATACCAACGTCGCCTACTCCGTCTCACAACAGAATGACTGGGAAGCGACGTCCCCGGCATTTCGTGAAGCCAACGTGAAAGGTAAAAACCTGATTGACGCCCTGCCGGGATCCACCATCTGGGCCGGTAAGCGTTTCTATCAGCGCCATGACGTCCACATGATCGACTTCTACTACTGGGATATCTCCGGCCCGGGTGCCGGTCTGGAAGATGTTGATCTCGGCTTTGGTAAACTTTCGTTCGCCGCCACGCGCTCCTCAGAAGCCGGCGGTTCTTACACCTTCTCCAGCGATCGGATCCGTGATTACGCCACCAGCACTGCGAACGACGTGTTCGATGTACGTCTGGCGGGCATTGAGACCAACCCGGACGGCGTGCTGGAGCTGGGCGTCGATTACGGCCGCGCCAACGCGCGTGATGGCTATCGTCTGGAAGATAACGCCTCCAAAGATGGTTGGATGTTCACTGCCGAACATACCCAAAGCATGATGAAGGGCTACAACAAATTCGTACTGCAGTACGCCACCGATGCGTTGACCTCGCAGGGCAAAGGGTTGCCGCAGGGCACCAATATCAACAACAGCGGCAGCATGTACCGCGTGCTCGATCACGGCGCGATCAACCTCGCCGAACGCTGGGATCTGATGTATGTGGCCATGTACCAGAACACCGATCTTGATAACAACCGCGGTACCGAGTGGTACACCGTGGGCGTGCGCCCAATGTACAAATGGACGCCAATCATGAGCACCTTGCTGGAAGTGGGCTACGACAACGTGAAGTCGCAGCAGGTGAGCGAGCGCAACGGCCAATACAAAGTGACACTGGCGCAACAGTGGCAGGCGGGCGACAGCATCTGGTCGCGTCCGGCATTGCGTCTGTTCGCCACTTACGCCAAGTGGGATGAGAAGTGGGGTTACAGCAAAGACAGCGCCGGCGACTTGACCTCATTTGCATCTAACGACAGCAGCGGCAACGGCATTTTAACCAACAGCCGTGGCAACAACGATGAGTGGACGTTCGGGGCGCAGATGGAGATTTGGTGGTAATGCTCCCGCTGATGTCCTGACTGAGACCATCTCTTTTCGGCGCGGCGCGCCATTGCCTGGTTCGCGCCGCTGCCTGACAGCTTTTTGAGGTATCACAATGAGAATGAAAAAAACGGTTTTTGCGCTCTGCCTGAGCGCGGCGCTGCTGGCTGGCCAGAGTTTACCGGCCTTCGCCGAAGTGAATCTGGTGCCGCAGGATCTCTCTGCCGCGCCAACGATTCCTGCAGCCAGCCTGCAAACGTTAAGCTGGCTGCCGGTGGATACGTCCCGCACCCAGGCCACCACGCTGACGGAAAAGGGAACGAATTTGAATGCCGCAGGCGTAACGGGAGCGGTGGCTGCCTATAGCCTGCCGGCTAACATCGGTGAACTCACCATCACGCTAAGCAGCGAAGTGCAGCAGAATCGGGTATTTGCGCCGAATGTGTTGGTTCTGGATGAGAATATGCGCCCTGCGGCCTGGTTCCCGGCACGCTTCTTCACCTATCAGCAACCGGGCGTAATGGCCGCGGATCGGCTGGAAGGGGTGATGAAGCTGACCCCTGCGCTCGGGCAGCAAAAGATTTATCTGCTGGTGTTCACCACTGATAAGGATTTGACCGAAACCACTACGTTACTGGATCCGGCTAAGGCGTACGCCAAAGGCACCGGCAATGCGATA
Source organism: Pantoea sp. BRR-3P (assembly GCF_039621635.1). NCBI lineage: Bacteria > Pseudomonadati > Pseudomonadota > Gammaproteobacteria > Enterobacterales > Erwiniaceae > Pantoea > Pantoea sp. BRR-3P. Next base: position 576,784 of record NZ_CP155067.1, on the reverse strand, counting down.
CCGGATATTCCCGATCCCATTGCGCGCCACAGCCGTGAAGGCACGTTGAAGTTGAAAGTAAAAACCAGTTCAGGTTCATCCATTTTGGTCGGGCCGTTGTTTGGTTCATCTGGTCCCGCGCCGGTAACGGTAGGAAATACCCAGCCGGTTGCGCCTGCGGTGTATCACGCAGCACCCGCACCGGAAGCCAAACGTGAACCGATCATGACCGATACCGAAGGCTATTTTAATCAGAACATTCGTCAGGCGGTCGATCAGGGCAATATCGATAAAGCGTTGAAGCTGCTGGATGAGGCCGAGCGTTTGGGCTCAACTTCGGCGAGGAAAGTTTTTATCAGCAGTGTTAAAGGCAAGGGGTAAAGCGCCCCGACAGTGTTGATTTGTTCCATCTGGTGCGCTTCGGCGCACCTTTTTTTGTTAAAATCCACACATCGCACAATTCGTAGCGGCGCCATTTATGGCGCAAAAATAAGCTCGGTGGCATAACATCGCGCGATAAATCGCGCCGCTACAAGTGAGCGCATTCTGCACTATCGCCATCCATGGCCAACATTCATTTCACTTTCCGCCGCCGCCGATCGATATCCGCCAGCAAGGCGTTAATCTGCGGGTTGGCGAACATCTCCTCCAGCGAGGCGCTCAGCTTGCGTCGCCAGTTCGGATAGTGCGTGGTGGTGCCGGGAATATTCACCGGGGCCGCCATATCCAGCCAGTCCTCGGGTTGCAATCCCAGCAGCGCGCTGCGGCTGTCAGCCAGATAGCGATGCAGCGCCGCGCTTAATGCCTGATTCATTATCGGTGTGTCAACCCGATCTAACAGATAGCCGCTGCGTTGCAAAGTCTTGAACAATGCTTGCGTGGCCGCTAAGCGCGCTTTGTGGAGCCCAGCCAGAATCTGCTTATCCGGATACAACCCAAGCTCACTCCCGAGGCGCAAATCGTCACTTTGCCACCAGCCGCGCAGCGTCGGCATATCGTGCGTGGTTGCCACCGCCATCGCCTGACGTGGCCAGTGAGAAGGGGGACGAAACGCCGTTTTTGACGTCTGTTCAAAGTAGAGCACTTTGTAGGAGTAAACGCCCGCCTGCTGCAGTTTGCCGATAATCTTTTCCGGTACCGTGCCCAAATCCTCGCCGATAACCATGCACCGATGGCGCTGGCTTTCCAGCGCGAGAATGGCGAGCAAATCGTCGATAGGATAATGAACGTAAGCGCCTTCTGCAGCGGTTTCTCCCAGCGGGATCCACCACAGTCGCAGCAGCGCCATCACGTGATCGATACGCAGTGCGCCACAGTCGCGCATATTGGCGCGCAGTAGTGCAATCCACGGCTCGTAAGCGCGGGCCTGCATGATTTGCGGATCCATCGGTGGCAGTCCCCAGTTCTGTCCCAGCGGGCCGAGAATATCCGGTGGCGCGCCGACGCTGGCCTGCAAGCAGTACAGCTCGCGATCGCTCCAGGTTTCTGCGCCACCCTGTGCCACGCCAACCGCCAGATCGCGGTATAAACCAATCGGCATCCGGTGTTTTTGACAAACAGCCCAGCAGGCAGCGAACTGGCTGGCGGCCAGCCATTGCAGCCACAGATAGAAGCGCACCTCGTAGGTATGCTCGATACGAAATGCCCGTACCACCGGGCTATCAGGTGATTGCAAGGCGGCAGGCCAGGTTGTCCAGTCGTAGCGTTGAGGATCCTCGGCGATTTGTGCGGCGTGCAGCGCATCAAAAACGCCCTGATGCAGCAAACTTTCTCCGCCTTCTGCGATAAAAGCAGCAAAAGCGTTCACTTGCTTATCGTCAGCATCGCGCTTTCTGAAGTGCTGCCAGGCAAGGCGCAGCGCTTCCAGCTTAAGGTGGGTAACGGCCGAATAATCGACCCACTCAGCATCACGCGCCGCCTGCAAAGCCTGCTGTGTCGCAGGCGAATGCCACCAGCGCTGCGCCTCTTCACTCTGCTTAAAGTCCTCTACGGCGGCGACGTCGATATACAGCATATTGAGCCAGCGACGCGACGACGGGCTATAAGGGCTGGCACTCTCCGGCAGTGCCGGGAACAGCGCGTGCAAAGGATTAAGGCCAACGCAGGCCGCGCCGCGCTGGGCAACCTCTGCCAGCATCTGCTGGAGATCGCCGAAGTCGCCGATGCCCCAGTTGGTGGCAGAGCGCAGGGTATACAGCTGAATACACGCACCCCACAACGATTGTCCCTGCGTGATGGCCGGCGGCTCATAGCAGCGAACGGGCGCGACAATAATACGGCAGTGCAACGGCTGCGGCTGCGCGTGCACAGTCAGTTGGTGATAGCCCAACGGCAGCGATGGCAAGGCGATCGGCTGGTTGGCTACGCATTGGCCGCTCCAGCTTTCGCCCTGTTCACTCACCAGTTGCCAGGTCGCACTTACGTCAGACGCGGGCAGCACAATTTCAGCCGATTGCGCGTGCACGATCCAGACCGGCGGCAGCGGCGAGGATCTCTGCCGGCGAGGATGCATAGCCGCCAGCAGACGCTGGCGGGTAACGGCGGAGACGGATTGCAAACGACCATGCGCGTCGATGTAATCGCTGGCGATGGCAGACTCGATTTCAAATGCTGGTGTCATGGTGCTGCTCATCGCGCGGCCTGCCAGATGCGTTGCTGATAGTCTCGTATTGCGCGGTCGGAGCTGAACATACCGCAGCGCGCGGTGTTGAGGATGGCGGCGCGCGTCCAGCCATGTTGATCGGCCCACAAAGCCTCTGCCTGCGCTTGGGCGTTCAGGTAGTGACGAAAATCGGCCAGCACCAGATAGGGATCGCCGCCCGCAGTGCTAAGACTTTGCAATAAGGGGGCGAAGGCGCTGGCATCGCCGTCGCTAAAGGTGCCATCTTCTAACGCCTTGAGCACCCTATCGAGCTGCGGATCTTTTTTCCGCCAGGCGTCAGGCGCGTATCCAGCGGCCTTCAGCGCGCGGACCTGATCCACGGTATGCCCGAAGATAAAGATATTTTCACTGCCAACCTGCTCGGCGATCTCGACATTAGCGCCGTCCAGCGTGCCGATGGTTAACGCCCCGTTGAGCGCCAGCTTCATGTTGCCGGTGCCGGAAGCCTCTTTGCCTGCCGTGGAAATCTGCTCGGATAAATCCGCCGCCGGAATCAGTCGTTCCGCCACCGACACATTGTAATCCGGAATAAACACGACTTTAAGGCGGTCGCCAATGCGCGGATCGTTGTTGATAGTGGCCGCCACTTTGTTAATGGCGTAGATGATATTTTTCGCCAGTACATATCCCGGTGCGGCTTTCGCGCCAAACAGCACCACGCGCGGCGCCAGATTGGCCTGCGGGTCGCTTACTAAGGTTTGCCACAGGGCAATGATGTGCAGCAGCGCAAGATGCTGACGTTTATATTCGTGCAGGCGTTTGATTTGCACATCAAACATCGCCTCGGGATTCACTACCACGCCGGTGCGTTCTGCAATCCAGGCCGTGAGTGCCAGCTTATTTTGCTGCTTAATCGCGCGGTATTGCGCCTGGAATGCGGCATGATCGGCGTACACCTCTAGCGCCTCAAGTTTGCTCAGATCGGTTAACCATGGCTGGTCGAGCGTTTGGCTAATCAGCGCGGCAAGCGCGGGATTGCACTGATTGATCCAGCGGCGTGGGGTGATGCCATTGGTGACGTTATGAAATTTCTCTGGCCACAGCGCGTGGTATTCGGGGAAGAGATCGTTGACCACCAGCTGTGAGTGCAGCGCGGCCACGCCGTTCACCGCAAAACCGCTGGTGACGCAGAGATTAGCCATGCGTAGCTGATTATTGTGCACCAGCGCCAGCTTCGTCCAGATCGCGTCCTCACCAGGCCAGCGCGCGTTAACTTGCTTCTTCAACTGTGCGTTTAAGGTGTTGATAATCATCATATGGCGCGGCAGCAGGGCGCGCACCATGCGCACGTCCCAACACTCCAGCGCTTCAGGCATTAAGGTGTGGTTGGTGTAGGCAAAAGTGTGCTGCGTAATCTGCCACGCGTTTTCCCAGCTCAGTTGATGCTCGTCCAGCAGCAGGCGCATCAGCTCCGGAATCGCCAGGGTCGGATGGGTATCGTTAAGCTGAATCACCTCATAATCTGGCAAAGATTCAATAGGGCGTCCGGCGCGATGATGACGGCGCAAGATGTCCGCCAGCGAGCAGGCACACTGGAAATATTGCTGCATCAGGCGCAGCTTTTTGCCGCTGTCGTGGTTGTCGTTGGGGTAGAGCACTTTCGTCAGTTTTTCAGCGTCAATGCCGCGCTGCTCGGCCCGCAGAAAATCGCCGTTATTGAAGCGTTGCAGATCAAACGGTTGCGCCTGTTTCGCCTGCCACAGGCGCAGAGGCTGCGTTACGCCGTTTTGGTAACCCACAACCGGCAGATCCCAGGCTTCCCCCAATATCTGCACCGCGGGTTCCCAATGTGGAACACCGTTCTGCGTGATGACTTTTCCGCCCAGCTTAACCTCTACCGTGAGCGCCGCATTGTGGTTAAACCAAGGATAGCGGTCGCGCTGCCAGTTATCCGGTTGTTCTTGCTGGGCGCCATCAATAAAATGCTGGCGGAACAGTCCGTACTGGTAATTAAGGCCGTAGCCGGTGGCCGACTGTCCCACCGTCGCCATTGAATCCAGAAAACAGGCCGCGAGACGCCCCAGGCCTCCGTTACCCAGCGCCGGATCGATTTCACGCTCTTCCACGTCACTCAGTGAGATACCCCACTCGGCTAACGCTGCATTGACGTCGTCATACCAGCCAAGGTTCAGCAGATTGTTGCCGGTCAGGCGGCCCAGCAAAAATTCCATAGAGATGTAATTCACATGACGCTGTGAAGTGGCCGGCGGCGCAGCGGGCCTGTCGGCCAGCATATCGGCCAGCGCACCGCTGAGCGCCTGCCACCACTGATCCGGCGTCATCTCTTTTGCATCCTGCAGACCAAATCGTTGCCACTGGCGGGTCAGCGCGTGTTTAAAACGGGTGCGATCAAATTTCATAACCAGGTTATCCAATACGAGAGGAAGTGCCTGCCATTCTGCGCGACGGGCTGTTGGCGCTCCTCCTCCTGCGAAAAATTCAGGGGGGAGGATGATCGGGGTGGAGAGGCTGAGGGAAATCTGAAAGCGTGGCAGGAATGTGATAACCCTCGCTTTTGTTAAGATTGCTTTATGGGTTCGCTTGCAATAGGTAAACGAATATCTGAACGTATGTGACTATTAATTACGAAGCGTAAAATAATGATGCGCCACGTTAAGGGAGAAACGTTCGCCGATGTTAATACCCTCAAAACTCAGCCGTCCAGTCCGCCTCGAGAGCACGGTAGCGCGTGAGCGCCTGATTCAGAAACTGAGCGCCGCGGGGAATTATCGTCTGGTGCTGGTAACCAGTCCGGCGGGATATGGCAAAACCACGCTGATATCCCAATGGGCGGCAGGCAAGCCCAATCTTGGCTGGTATTCACTGGATGAGGGCGACAATCAGCCTGAACGTTTCGTTGATTACCTGATTGCGGCCCTGCAGCAGGCAACGCTTGGCGGCTGTGCCCGCAGCGAAGCACTGGCGCAGAAGCGGCAATACATCAACCTCAACGCCTTGTTTGCTCAGCTGCTCAGTGAACTGACGTTGTGGCAGCAACCGGTGTGGTTGATCATTGACGATTATCACCACATCACCAACCCTGCCATCCATGATGCGATGCGCTTCTTCTTACGTAATCAGCCGGAGAATGTGACGCTGATTTTGCTGTCACGTAATCTGCCACAGCTCGGTATTGCCAATCTGCGCGTGCGCGAGCAGCTGATTGAATTAGGCAGCCAGCAGCTGGCATTCACTCATCATGAAGCTAAGCAATTTTTCGATTGCCGCCTGAGCACGCCTTTGGCTTCGGATGAGAGCGGACGCTTGTGTGATGATGTGGCGGGTTGGGCAACGGCCTTGCAGCTGATCGCGCTCTCCACCCGCCAGGGTGCCAGCTCGGCGCAGGATTCCGCGCGTCGTCTTTCTGGTATCAACGCCAGCCATTTAGCTGATTATTTGGTTGAGGAAGTGCTGAATAACGTGGATAGCGCCACGCGTCAGTTTCTGCTGAAAAGTGCGCTGCTGCGCTCCATGAACGACATGCTGATCGCCTGCGTAACCGGGGAAGAACAAGGGCAGATGCGGCTGGAAGAGATTGAGCGGCAAGGGCTGTTTTTACAGCGCATGGATAACTCAGGCGAATGGTTTAGCTATCATCCGCTGTTTGGCAATTTTTTACGTCAGCGCTGTCAGTGGGAGCTAGCGGCAGAACTGCCCGCGCTGCATCGCGCGGCGGCCGAGAGCTGGATGACGCTGGGTTTTCCCGGTGAAGCCATTCATCATGCGCTGGCCGCCGGTGATGCGCTGATGCTACGTGATGTTTTACTTGAGTATGCCTGGGCGCTGTTTAATCAAAGCGAGCTTACGCTGCTGGAGACGTCATTAAAGGCGCTGCCGTGGGCGATCCTGCAGGAAAACCCCAAGCTGCTGCTGCTTCAGGCTTGGCTGCTGCAAAGCCAGCACCGTTTTTCCGAAGTGAACACGCTGCTGATGCGTTTTGAACAATCCTGCAGCAGCGAAATTGACGATGCGCTGCGTGGGGAATTCAATGCGCTACTGGCGCAGGTTTCCATGAATGATGGCAATGCCGAGGAAGCCGAACGTCTGGCATTACTGGCACTCAACGTGCTGCCGCAGAGCCGTCAATACAGCTGCATTGTCGCCACGTCCGTGCTGGGTGAAGTGATGCACTGCAAAGGTGAACTCAGCAGCTCGCTGAAGCTCATGCGCCAAACGGAGCAGATGGCGCGTCGTGAAGAAGCGTGGAATTACGCGCTGTGGAGCCTGATCCAGCAGAGTGAAATCTTATTCGCGCAGGGTTTCTTGCAGTCTGCGTATGAGATGCAGGAACGAGCCTTTGCGCTGGTTAACGAGCAGCATCTGGCGCAGTTCCCAATGCATGAATTTCTGCTGCGCATCCGGGCGCAGCTGCTGTGGGCCTGGGGCCGGCTGGACGAAGCGGAGCATGCCGCGCGCGAAGGGATTAAGGTCCTGAAAGGGTATCAGCCGCAGCAGCAGATTCAGTGTCTGGGTTTGCTGGTGCAGTGTTCGCTGGCGCGCGGCAATCTCGATAACGCGCGCAGCCACCTGAGTCGCCTTGAGAACCTGCTTAACAATGGGTCATTACACAGCGACTGGATCGCCAATGCCGATAAAGTCAGAGTGATTTTTTGGCAGATGACCGGCGACAGCCAGAGCGCCAGCAACTGGATGCGGCAGACGGCGAAACCTGAGTTTGCCAATAACCATTTCTTACAAGGGCAGTGGCGCAACGTGGCGCGCGCACAAATTTTGCTGGGGAATATGAGCCAGGCCGAAGTGGTGCTGGATGAGCTGAATGATAATGCTCGCGCGCTCAACCTGATGAGCGACATGAACCGCAACCTGCTGCTGTTGAACCAGATTTACTGGCAAAGCGAGCGCAAAGCCGAGGCGCAGCAGGCGTTAACAGACGCGCTAAAACTGGCGCGCAGCACCGGTTTCGTCAGCCATTTTGTTATTGAGGGAGAAGCGATGGCGCAGCAGCTGCGACAGCTTATTCAGCTCAATACGTTGGATGAGCTGGATAATCACCGCGCCAGACGCATTCTGAGTGAGATCAATAAATATCATCGTCACAAGTTTGCCCACTTTGATGAAGGTTTTGTGAGTCGATTGCTTAACCATCCTGATGTACCGGAGCTTATCCGCACCAGCCCGCTCACCCAGCGAGAGTGGCAGGTATTAGGGTTGATCTATTCGGGCTACAGTAACGATCAGATTGCCGGCGAACTGGATGTTGCCGCCACCACCATCAAAACGCATATTCGCAATCTTTATCAGAAATTGGGCGTAACGCATCGTGCAGACGCCATGAATCAGGCGCAGGCCATGTTGAGGATGATGGGATATGTATGAGAGCGATGATGAGCGGAGAGCGAACGGACATTTAGCTACGAGGTCTTAATTTCGCTCCGCTGTATGGGATTTTCCCATACAGCGGGCGCTTTACTGCACAAACCTATTTTTTCGGGATCTCGGAAATTTCTTTCACATCACTCTTATTCATCTGCTGCTTGACGCCGTTGGCGTCGGTGTAACCCAGCAGACCGGTTTCCGCATCTTGCGGTTTACCATCAGCCACGATAGTACGACCATCGTTGGTATGGATGGCGTAAGAGGTGCGAGTACAACCCGTCAGGGCGGATAGTGCCACAACTGCAGCAATTGAGATCAATAGGGCTTTTTTCATCACTCTCTCCAGGCGCGTTATTAGTTATCCAGTTCGCTCATGTTGGTAATCTTGTCGCGATTAATCTGCTCAGTTTTACCCGTTTGCGCATCTTTGTAAGAAACCAGGCCGGTGTCACTGTCAATTTGCGGCTTGCCAGAAGTGACGATAGTGCGCCCGTCCGTTGTCTTGATTGCCTGATTAGATGAGCAACCTGCCAAGGTTAAAGCCACAAAAGAGCCCAGAAAAGCGGTTAACAGCACTGTTTTTTTCATCGTAATGAGTTCCTTTCAGAAATAATTTTAACTACTCAACTAGCTTAGAACATATTTTACAAACAGCCAGGCGAGGGAGTAGAACATGGCACGAACTCCTCATTTTCGGCTATAAAAAACGCGCCGATCCTTGTACCGTTTTCGTTTTGAGCAGGACATCTACCAGACAATATTACTTAACAATATAATGATAACCTTACGTAAACAATCCATGCGGCGCTGATTATTCGAGGGCGGATGATGAATATTAATCTGAATATATCACTACAGAATTCATGATTAAAAATTTATATTTTGGTTAGGTAAGATTTTTGGGTTATTTAAAAAAATAAAGCGAGAAATGTCGTGTTTAAATACATGCCGCACCCGATGTGAGAGATGCATATTGTGGAGCCAGAACGTAAAAGCACCTGAGAACAAATGCTATTAATGATTTATGGCATATTCAAATCCTGCTTATTTTAAAGGAATGGAATATGTTGGAACACGATATTGGTTTTAGCCATATAGCGCTGCAAGTGAAAGATATAGAACGTAGCGTCGATTTCTATCAGCGTTACGCCGGAATGCAGGTGATCCATGAGCGCGAACCTGGGATTGCAGAAGCGCAAAAGGTGGCATGGCTTTCCGATTTGACCCGTCCGTTTGCATTGGTACTCGTGCAGTCTCAAACTACTGTAGATACCCCGTTGGGACCTTTTGGTCACATTGGCGTAGCCTGTAAAACCAGGGAAGAAATTGATGCCAAAGTGGCTTTAGCGGAACAAGAGGGCGTTTTACGTCGTCCAGCGCAGCAATCATCAGCACCGGTAGGTTACTGGGCATTTTTTGCCGATCCTGATGGCAACACGCTTGAGCTTTCACTCGGTCAACAGATTGGTTTGGAGATTATCGCTCACCGGCTTTCAAATAGAGATTGATCAGCGTGTTACTCGTAAGAGCGACATTCGACATCGGCTGTTAATTACCGCTGCGCCTGGTTTATCCCACTCTGTGATGACTTAACTACGGGCCAGCTTTTTATATCGTTTTGTCCTGAATGCGTTATACGCTGCTATCAGGGCAAAACAGTAGGCCGTAACCAACACACATAGCCAGAATATTTCCTGCATAATGCGATTTCCACGACGCTGAAAATCACTGGTTCACTTTTACCGCTCAGAGCACAACCTTCCAGGACAGCGTTTACAATGTTGGAGCCCTCGCTTTGTGCTGAGGGTGCCGTTCAGCGTAACAACTGCGCCTGCCGGGTGGCTCAATTAAACGACCGCCCGTATCCGCATTGGGCGTGTAGCCGAGCTTCATTTGAACGGCTCACGTATCTGTCCGCTTTGTGCCAAGAGCGGACTTTGCTGAGTTCATGATGTGTTAATCAACTGGGAGCAGGTCAAAGCACCGTTCAACACAGTGCTTAAAATTTTATAAAAATGACTAATTAATCATAAAACCCAAAAGGATTGAATCCTACGGGAAAACTGAGAGTCATCTATCATTCCTAATAATGTGCCATCAGGGAAGATGCTGATTGTCTCCCCAACTTGCTCGACTATATTAATGTTAACACCCTCATAACTATTTAATAAACGACTATCATCTTCACAATAATCAGCTAATGCCAACATTATTTTTACATCTATTCCAGCGAGCATAGCTTTGCCACTCATGTGATGTAACGAATTGAGAATTGCAAAATCACAACCGCAAATACTTATAACTTCTAAATCGACAAGGTGTAGTTCTGTTTTGACGTCACTAAACAATCCCGATGCCGTTTCATGAAAACCACAGAAGGAAAGCCATGCTGCATAATTTTTAGCCTTCACCCATTCAATTGGAAAATCGAAATCAGGAATATTAACATTTGCAGGAGGGTCAACATATGTAATAGCTGAGTTGTTAGCTTGACCGATTGACCTTAATGCAGAATGCACCACATATCCATTTGTAACATTGGCTATTTTATTATCAACCCATGTATTTACTTGTTTATTTAAAGCTGGCTTTAAAATCTTTTTGACATCTGAGGGAGAAAAGTCTTGAATTGAATATGAGCATTTAGATTCGATTATCGTTCTATCTTTATTATTATTCTCAAAAATAAAATCGGCAACCTTTTCTCTCTTAGTACCATGTTTCCCCGCTGAAGATGCTATAATTGATTTTATTTTAGCATCAGATGCCAAATGGCAAACATAGCTATAGCCTAAGCGATGCGCTATTAATAATGTAATTCCTTGTCCAATCCTACCAGTAAAACTAGTTAAGGTAACATCATTTAAAAATCCGTCAATATCATCAACAAGCCTAAGATTCCCATTCTTTGATATTTTTATAAGCTCATGCGATGACATCAGAAACGCAATACTATAAAAATTTAAATTCCTTTGAATCAAAAAATCCGTTTTAACTACTGCATGAGTCAAACTCAATAATTTAAATTCCAAATTTTCATGTTGGACAGCAACATCATCCCACTGGGTATTATTAGCTAGCCTATTCTTTTTTACATCATCTTCATTCCATTCATACACTTCAAGTGTGGCTACTTTAGCTCCAGAACCAACACTTTTTACTAAATCATAAATGAACTTCAACATAACAAGCCTTATACGTTGCGTATTAAATTGTGTATTGAATTACATTGTTTCGTAATAATTTATCAGTCCCTTACAATACTCTATACCAGATGTTTTAGCCGCATGTTGCCCCAATTTGTTTTTAAGGATTGACACATGATTTCCAAACTGTCTTTTTTTATTAAAATCATTGAAGGTGAGGCTCCCTCTTAGCCTGTGATAAAAACAGAGATCTTGATAGGCGCCAATATTATTAAAAAATAATTGCTTATCTATATCTTTCGCAATTTTATAAATAAGCCGAGTGAAATGTATCAATTTTTCTGTTTTCAATGAAGCCATTTTAGATATTTCTATAATCTCATGATTTCTACTTTCATTTATATCTCGCCCAAATGCATGTCCAATGTTATTTCTTAGTATCCTCAGTGCTTCAAGGTCTGCCACATTATTTGACAGTACTAAAGGTGTGTTTCCAAAAATTCTTTCGAAATACCTTATCCTACTATTCCAATCCCCTTTAGTGCATCCAATTAAATGTTCTTTAAAATCAGTTGGTTGCTTTTTTCCATATTTTAAAATCAATAAGCCATCAATTTTTTTACTTGCTCCATACAAAACGCCGACATCTGATTCCAAAGCTAATGATATTACTGTCGACATATAGGTTTCCAAGTTGGCACTCATTGCCACTACACAATTCAAGTTTGTCCAGTTTTTGAACTTATTGAATGAATCAGACCAGTCTTGTACTTTTTCAAATGGTGTGTACTTGACTTCTTTGATACCTTTGAACCACTTGTGGTAATCATCACTAAAATTAGCGCCAAATGACTTCCCGAGTGTTGAGTAAGTAAAATCTGATGCTGCCAAGTGCGACAGTAAAATATTAGTCAGCTCAGAATTATGCTTTTGGAAAACAAGATAAGCCCATGTTGAATCCTCTCTACAAATCCATCTATTAAATTGATAACTGCTTTTCATTAAGACCTCTGATGTAATTTTTATGTTTTATCAGTGAATTTATCAAGTCCAAGTTCAGGGTGCGAACTCTTAACGACCAGAGAAAACCGTAACAGATTTGGCCCCCCTGGAGGGTGCAACATACAAATTACTAGCCCCCATGTTTCCCACATCAAGTATCAGCGCGTGATCGCATTCCAGCTCTTTTAGAAAAAGAGTCGAGCCTATTGAACGGTGCGATACGCGTCCTGACCTGCTACCGGTTGATTATTACATTCCAATGTTAGTCCTGCATCCCTGTGGTTATGACAAATACGAACTTCCACTCCTCGCTCATAGCAGACGCCATGTTCCTTGGGTCTGGCCCTTTTGCGCCAGAAAAAGAAGGAGTACATGGGGGGATATTTAATGTGGTAGTACTACCTTGTCATCATGTTTTTGACATCCTCACATTGCTCAAAACTGCCCATTTGAATCTCAATTGATTACTCAGTGCCAGGCATCATTCATTTTTCATAAGCTTTTTTCCGTTGCGTAATCTGGACTTAAATTTTTGACTGAACAGCTTTGAGCGTTCTTTTTCGGATCCAGCCACTTCCTGCACGTATCGCCAGCCAGTAAGCGGCCATTTTCATCTGAGTAATTTTATCCGGGCAGTAGATAAACGTTTCAGTACATAGCTCATATTGAGCTTCCTTTAATTCCGCTACCCGATAGCGCAATAGAAGCTTTGCGCTTCCCGGCGAGACCGCCGCCAGGTAAGCGTTGGCATCAGTCACGTTTTCCAGACCAAAATCTGCACGCCAGAATTGTCCGCGTAAGCCGTAACAAAGCTCCGATGCTGACTTTTCCAAAAGAGTAAAGCTGTGTAGTCCGAAGCGATTTACCACCTGACCTTTCTTTCTGAACCCAATATTTTGCGGGAGTTGCCGCACAAACATCATTAGCCGGATAACAGCATCTTGCTTAATGTCGAATTCAATAACTAAGGGCAGGATTTTATCAGGTGAATTCGTCTTAATAACGGCGCAGTGTTTTTCATGAAATTGGAACTGAGGTAGCAAAGCGGGGACATCATGCCATTCAGCAAGCGCTTTGCGACTAACAAACCCAGGATTTAGCATATGACTTCCTTGTTATCTCAAAAATTCATTTACAACAACATTTGCCTGAATATCGTCAATAAGTCCCCGCCCACCGCGACGTGCTGGCGGCGATCATCGTCCAGCAGACCCTGCCGTTTAGGAGCAAGATAATTTCACTACCTGCTTTACGCAGAATGCCCCAATCCTGATATGCCGGCCAGAGCACCGGCAAACTCTATCAGGGGAGCGCCTCCTTATCGCGCTCAACCAGCACTTTGCCATGGTTATGTATGTTCCCAACCTTCTTACTTACAGGATGCTATGTAACATCCTGCTCCGGAAGCGCTGCATCATGTGCGATTTTTTCCGTTTTCTTTCTTCCATTCGAACCAGCCGTTGGCTGGCACTATGGCGCGACCATGTCTGCGCGGAGTAATATTGTCGCCAGCAGTATTACTCCGTCAAAAAAAGGTGGAAGTTGTGCTTAATTACCGCGATAAGTTGAGTAGCCAAACTGGCTAAGCAGTAGTGGAATATGATAGTGCTGATCGGCCTTATCCAGGGTGAATATCACTGGAATTTCCGGGAAGAATGTTGGCTCACCGCTTTTTTTGTAATAGTCGCCGGTTTTGAAAATGACACGATAAATCCCCATTTGAGTTGCCTGACCAGTAGGATAAAGCGCTGAAATGCGCCCTTGTGCGTTGGTGGTTCCTTCGGCCAGTTTTAACCACTCATTTCCTTTTTTTCTATCCAATTCGACCTTAATGCCTGCGGTCGGAACGCCAGTCTGCAAATTCAGTACATGCACGCTTATCGGATTTATCATTTCTGCGGCAAATCCAGAGACGCTGAACATACTCATCACGCTTCCCAGTAAATAATGCTGAAACTTCATATCATCTTCCTTTAGGTCAATTGGTGGCGGAAGGATATAACCAAACGAATATGAATGATCGAATCGGAATGGAATCTCTGAAATTTCCTGGAAGGAGCGGCCGGTGCGGACTCAATCTGACAATGTTGAGCATGTTTAGAATTCATACATTCTTATTTGTTGCGGGCTATCTTCCCGATAAGAGATATCGATGACGGAAAAAATGAGCAAGCACCTTTTTCTATCCCTGTTGATAATATCACGCTGATTTCCTATTTTTTAATGTCAACAGGAATCTCATCAATCTTATTTAAGAAGAACACAATTGGTAAACTGGCAAAAATTTCCTTCTGATTACTTCCTGACAATCCAATGATGTTAAAAAGCTGTTCTTTTATTAGGCCATCTTTTAATGTTCGAAGCTCAAATAATCTGTCTATGTGCGAATTTTACACCGTCTCATGCAGGTTTCGACTGGCACCAGGATGAATTTTTGATCGCCTAAATAGGCTATCGCTACGGTTTACCTAATCATTCAGAGACGATGTGCGATGAGTTCCAGTTCTGGTCCTAACGGAAAGGGGGGTGAATATATCTGGGTAAATTGCAGCTTTTCTCACTGTTCGGAAACAACTCTCTTTTTATTTGAGTTAATCCAAAGTAAAAAGCCGATCTAATTAATATTAAAAAATTATTTTCGTTTTATATCGCCTTCAGGAACTTTCTCATTGTTTAGGTGATATTCTGCACGAGCAAACTTACAAAATATTTACAATTAATTTTACTTAAGTCTTTTATGATGGCAAATACAGGGAAGTTCCTGGCGCTATGCGTCAGCTTATTGACTGCATCAGCAGTTGCGGCACCGTTAAATCCGGGTGATCGTGATTACATTCAGAATCAACAGCAACAGCGTCTGCAGCAGGACCAGCAGCAGCGGGATGCATTGTGGAACACCGCCACGGCGCAGAGTACGCCATCAGCGGGTTCCAACCCGTCAGGACCGTGCTTTCCCGTGCAGAAAATTATTATTCAGCACGCCACGCTTATCTCTTCAGGCCAGCAGCACCATCTTATTGCGCCTTATATTAATCGCTGCCTGAATTTAACGGAAATTAATTCGCTGGTACATGCCGTTTCTGACTGGTATATGCAGCGGGGCTATATTACCAGCCGGGCATTTTTAACCGAGCAGGATTTATCGCAGGGCCAGTTAATTATTCCGGTGCTGGAGGGGAAATTAGACGCCATTCGTTTAGACGGACAGCATCCGCGCGCTCTGCAGATGGCCTTTCCGAGGCTCGAAGGCAGAATCCTCAACCTGCGCGATATTGAACAGGGCATGGAGCAGATTAACCGCGTGCGCAGCAAACCGGTGCAGATTGAAATCCAGCCGTCGCCGAAAACTGGCTATTCGGTGGTGAACCTGACTGCTGAACCAGAGTTCCCGTTGAGCGCGTCGTTCGGATTCGATAACAGCGGCCAGAAGAGCACGGGCGTTGGGCAGCTTAACGGCGCGCTGACCGGCAATAACCTGCTGGGACTGGCCGACCGCTGGTTCATCAGCGGCGGGCGCAGCAGCGCCTTCAGCGACTGGCGTGATGCGCAGAACCTGCAGGCGGGCGTCAGCGTACCATACGGCTACGGCCTGTTCGACTATAGCTACAGCTGGAGCAACTATCACAGCAGCTTCGTCAACAACGGCTTCACGTGGCTGAGCAACGGCGACAACGTCGCGCACCGGATTAACGGTTCGTGGGTACTGTTCCGCAATGGCGATATTAAAACCGGCGTCCAGCTCGGCTTAAATCATTACTCCAGCCACAACTACCTTAACAATACTTTGTTGCAGAGCAGCAGCCGCAAGATCACCAGCACGCAGCTGGGAATCAATCACACCCAGAAAATTCTTGGCGGCGTTGCCACGCTCAACCCGGCTTTCAGCCGCGGTATGCCGTGGTTTGATGCCGAGGATGACGCGGGCAAAACTGGCGACCTGCCCAAAGCACAATTCCGCAAGTGGAGCATCAGCGGCAGCTTCCAGCGCCCGCTGGCTAACAATCTGTGGCTGCTGAGCAGCATTTACGGGCAGTGGTCGCCCGATCGGCTGTACGGCAGCGAGCGTCTGACGCTTGGCGGCGAAAGTTCGGTGCGCGGCTTTAAAGAACAGTATCTCTCCGGCGACGCTGGCGGTTACCTGCGCAACGAGCTGAGCTACAGCCTGTTCACGCTGCCCGTTATAGGCGACGTCAGTGCGCTGGCCGCCATTGACGGCGGCTGGTTAAAAAGCGACGCGCAGAACCGTGAATCCACCGGCACGCTGTGGGGCAGCGCGGTGGGCCTCAGCACGCGCGGGCGCTATTTCTACACCCAGTACACCGTGGGCGTTCCCCTCAGCTATCCCGGCCATCTGCAGCCGGATCACATCAGCATTTACGCCCGCGTCGGGCTGGTTTTCTAAGAGGCAAAGATTATGGACGATCGTCAACCCGTTTCCCTCGCCCGTCGCGCGCTGAGCTACGTCATCTGTTATCTGGTGGCGGTACAGCCGATGCTGCCTGTAATGGCGGCACAAATCACGCCGGTCACGCCTGGCACCCAGCTGGATGCCGCCGGTAACGGCGTGCCGGTGGTGAATATCGCTACGCCTAACGGCGCAGGCATATCCCACAACCAGTATCAGCAGTACAACGTTGGCAAAGAGGGCTTAATCCTTAATAACGCCACCGGCCAGCTTAATCAGACGCAGCTCGGCGGCCTGATTCAGAACAACCCGAATTTGAAAGCGGGTCGAGAAGCGCAGGCGATCATCAACGAAGTGGTTGGCGCTAATCGTTCGCAGCTCCAGGGCTACACCGAAGTAGCGGGCAAAGCCGCTAACGTAATGGTTGCCAACCCTTATGGCATCACCTGTAACGGCTGTGGCTTTATCAACACACCCAACGTTACGCTCACCACCGGCAAGCCGCAGCTGGATGCCAACGGAAATCTGGCCGCGCTGGAGGTGACAAAAGGCTCGGTGATCGTCGAAGGTCAGGGACTGGACGGCAGCAACGCCGATGCGGTGGCGATCGTCGCACGCGCGACGGAGATCAACGCCGGGATCTATGCGAAAGATCTGTCGGTGACAGCGGGGGCTAACCGCGTGGGTGCGGAGGGTTCCGTGACGCCGATTGCTGGCGAAGGTGCCGCGCCATCAGTGGCAGTGGATACCGGTGCGCTCGGCGGCATGTACGCCAACCGTATTCATTTGGTGTCGAGTGAGAAAGGGGTTGGGGTTAACCTCGGTAATTTGGTGGCGAAACAGGGTGATATTCAGCTCGATGCCAGCGGCAAGCTGACGCTGAACAACAGCTTGAGTAGTGGGGCGCTGACAGCCAATGCGGATTCGGTAACGCTCAGCGGCAATAACAAAGCGACCGGGCAGATCGCGGTAAATGCGCAGCAGGATATTGCACTACAAACGGGTGCGCTGGTCAGTGATGTCGGGATAGGTTTAACCGCTAAAGGCACGCTTGAAGCCTCGGGCAGCAATCTGACGGCGGGGCGTGATATTCGTCTTAGCAGTGCAGTCATTTCGGTGGATTCAGCCTCAGGCGGCAAAGCGGGTGGTGATATTCAGCTGCAGGCGCAAACCCGTATCGACAACAGCGGCCAACTTACGGCCAGCAAAAATCTCACTGCAAACGCACAGCAGTTGAACAACACAGGCATGCTGGCCAGCGCAACGACCGCGATTACGGCAGGCAGCCTGCAAAACCGCAAAGGCGCCGCGATTTCCGGTTCAGAATCTGTGTCACTCAGCAGCAAAGGCCTTTTCAACCAAGGCGTATTCTCCGCACCGGTGCTGAGACTTGATAGCACACAGATCGATAATAGCGGTTTGATTCAAGGCTCAAACTCCCTCGGCATTACAGGCAATCTCCTGACGAACCTTGCAGGTGGCACGCTGAGCTCTGATAACAGCTTTGCGTTGAATTTGCCGGAGCTGAATAACAGCGGGCTGATCACCAGCGGTGCCACGCTGTCGCTGGGTGGTGGTAACCTCATCAACCTCGGTGAAATTAATGCGGCGGACATCGCTGCGCGCAATCTGGCTTTCACTAATCAGCAGGGCGCGCTGCTGATTGCCGATCACCGTCTACTACTTCAGAACAATACGCTCATTAACGGCGGTCAGATAACCGCAGATCGACTGGATATCGATACGGTATCAGTGGACAACGCGGGTGCGCTGCAGGGCAATCATTCTCTGCAAACCCAGGGCAAACAGCTGACTAACAGCGGCACGCTGCTGAGTGGCGGCCAGATGAGAGTCAGCGCAGACAAGCTTGATAACCGCGGATTACTGCAGGGAGAACAGCTGGCGCTCACCGCTGTTGACTGGCAAAACAGCGGCAACCTGCTGAGCGCTGGCGATGCAGATTTGACAACCGGCACGCTGGATAACAGCGGAAAAATTCTTGGTCAGCAGGGATTGAATGTAAAAGCTCACTCCATCGATAACAGCGGCTGGCTGATGGCACAGGCGCTTACGCTGCAGAGTGATTTAGTTAACAGCGGGCTGATTCAGGGCAGTGATGCACTGACCATTGCGGGCGATAAGCTCAGTAATAAGATCAGCGGCCAGTTACTGAGTGCCGGCACGCTGGCGGCTCAAGCTGACAGCCTGGATAATCAGGGCAGCATTCAGGCCGACACGCTTGATATGAAGTTGCAAAGCTGGCAGAACGCCGGCCTCGCTCAGGCGACCACGCAATTAATTGGTACGCTGAACGGCGCACTGGAAAACCGTGGCACACTGCTGAGCCAGAATGATTTTGCCCTCATCAGCAACGACATCATTAATAGCGGTACGCTGGCAGCCGACCGACTCAGCATCACCGCACCTCAGCTGACCAACGCCGGACTGCTGCAGGGTAACAGCTCACTCTTGTTAAATAGCGCGAGTATCACCAACGCCGCCAGCGGTCAGCTTATCAGCGGCGGTTCGTTGACGCTTTCCCCGGTACAGCTGACGAATACGGGCCTGCTACAGGTGGCTGGTGACTTCAGCATTAACGGTCACAACCTGACCAACAGCGGGCGCATCACCGCAACCAATCTGAATGCAGACCTGAGCGGCACGCTGAATAACAACGGGCAGGGTGTTTTGCTTGCCCAGCGTCAGGCGGATATTCATGCCAGCGAGCTGAACAACGGCGGTTCGATTGCGGCACAGCAGTTAAATGCGACAGGTGATGTGCTGAAGAACCAAAGTCTGCTCCAGGGTGACAATGGACTTAGCGCGGATTTCAAACAGTTCAGCAACCAGGGCGCGGGGCAGCTACTGAGCAACGGTATTCTTGCACTTAAAGGTGCAACAGCTAACAACGCCGGTGTGTGGCAGGGCAATAGCATCGACTATCAGTTTGGATCGCTGACCAACAGTGGCACCGTTTACGGTATTGACTCACTGAAAGGTCAATCTGACGGGCTGCTGGATAACCGTGGCAGTCTGACCGCGGGCGGCAATGCCAGCCTGACGGTGGGTAATCTGCAGAACAGCGGTAAAGTGCTGGCCGATCGTCTGGTGTTACGCGGGAGCAGCCTTAGCAACAGTGGCCTATGGCAGGGAACATCTTCGCTGGATGCGCAGTCAAGCGGCGCGTTGACACAGACAGCTGGCGGCAAAATGCTGACTGGCGGTGACCTGCTGCTGAACGCTAACGACCTCAACACATCCGGCACAATCCAGGGTGACAAGGCGCAAATCAACGCAGACCGCTGGCAGAATCAGGGCTCGCTGCTGGGCACCACTGATGTGTCAGCTGAGGTTGAGGGTGAGCTGCGCAATAGCGGTGAAATCCTATCGCAAGGCACGGCACAGGTCAGCGCGCAAGATCTGAACAACAACGGCTCGCTGCTGGCGGATAAAGCGATGACGCTGAGTGGCGCTGCGCTGAATAACAGCGGCAGCGTGCAGGGCGAAACGCTCGTAATTACCCCGGCCAGCGTAACCAATCAGGGCAGTCTGATTGGCTTGCAATCTCTGACTATCGGTCCGGCGCAGGCCCGCAGTTTCCGCATGCTGGCGGTACAGACGCCGCCAGCACGGGAATTAATCAACAATGCTGGCGGTCAGCTGCTGACGCAGGGCACGCTGAACATTGCCGGGGATGTCATCACCAACAACGGCAGCTGGCAGGGACAGCAAATCCTGCTGAACGCCACCCGCCTTGCCAACAATGGCGCTATCCAGAGCGCAGGCGATCTGACCCTTAACCTCAGTGAGGCGCTGTCGTCCGTCACCGGCAGCAAAATCACGGCGAACGGCAATGCCGCACTTAACGCACTCAGCCTCACCAATCAGGGACAGTGGATTGCCCGCAACCTGACGTTACAGGGAGCGACGCTTAACAACGGCGGCGAGATATCGGGCGTTGAAGGGCTGACCACCATGTTGTCGGGCGCGCTGACGCAGCAGCAAAACGCGGCGCTGCTGAGCGGTGGCACGCTGGATGTGCATGCAGCAACCGTGGATAACGCGGGCCGAATGCAGGGCAGGAATTTATCACTCAACAGCGGCGTTATTACCAACAGCGGGCGCATGCAGGGCGACAACAGTCTGCAGCTGAACGCCGGCGGACGCCTCACTAACAGCGCCAGCGGTACGTTACTTAGTCAAAACGGCCTGACGCTGATCACACCCGAACTTTATAACTACGGCCTGATTCAAGGCGCCACCAGCCGAATTACCACCAGCGGCCTGGTTAACAACAGCGGCAAAGTACTCTCTTCGGCGGATCTCACGCTCAGCGCGCCACAGCTGACTAACAGCGGCTGGCTGCAGGCTTCGCAGCTGGTCATGAATGCGGCCAGCGCCAGCAACAGCGGCACGTTTATGGCGGATCAGCAGGCGACACTCACCGGCACCAGCCTGCAGAACCAGGGCACCGCGCAGGGCGGAAACCTGACGGTGAACTACGCGCAACTCACCAACAGCGGCACGCTGCTGGGCGCCAATCAGCTGAATGTTAAAGCTACACAGGTGACGCAACAGGCGGCGGGTAAGCTGTTCAGCGGCGGTAACCTGCTGCTGGAAAGCACGGGATTTGATCAGCTTGGACAGCTGGTGGCGCTGGGCGATGCGACGGTCAAACTCATCAATAGTTTTACCGCACGCAACACGCTGGCCGCAGGTAATCGCCTGACTATCAGCAGTAACGGCGCGATTGATAACCAGGGAACATTGCAGGGCCAGGCGCTGACGCTGAGCGCAGGCGGCGATCTGACGAACAATGGCCAGCTCACCACCGGAACCGGCGACAGCAGTCTGAGCGGTAACCGCATCAGCATGAACGACGCAGGCACGCTGCAGGGCGGTGGCAATGTTGCGCTGATCAGCCGCAGTGACGTCACGCTCAACGGCTTTACCGGCACGCGTGGTAACCTCACCGTTTCCTCGCCGGGCAGCATTGTGAATACGGCGCTGCTGTATGCCGGGCAGAATCTCTATCTTTACGCCAACAGCATTAAAAACCAGCGCGGCGATATGCTGGCGGGCAACAGTGTGTGGATGCAGCGCGACGCGGCGGGCAATGCCAATGGCGAGGTGATCAATACCTCGGGAACTATTGAGTCGCAGAATGGCGATATCACGATTAAGACTGGGCATCTGCTGAATACACGTGATGGCCTGAGTACCAGTGAAGAGATAACTGAGCTTGCTATCCCGTCATGGGCGAATGGAACGAATATCAGGATCCCATTCTCGTGGTTTAAACCCGGCGATTACTACCAATACGTCAGTGGGACTCAACAACATCATGGACATGGTGATGACTGGGAAACCCACACCTACAGCTATGCACCTAATGCTGATGTCCAAGTGCAAAAGGTTGCGTATCAGTCCATAAACGTGACCGCAAATGCAAGCGGAGGAGCAGGGCGCATTGCGGCGGGAAAAGACCTGAATGTGCTGGCCGCGCAGCTTGATAATTCCGCTTCTTCTCTGCTTGCCCGTAACAATGTGACGCTGTCAGGCGGGGAACTGAAAAACCAAAGTTGGACTGATGGTACAACCACGGCTTATCAGATTTACCGTTATAACGGTGGCGCTACGTCCAGTTCATTTGGCTACACGCTCGATGGCAGTCCGGTATATGAAACTACTGGTAGCGGTAACGTATATCGCAGCGTCATTCAGGCCGGCGGCAACGTTAACGCCACTTTCAGTGGTGATATCAGCAATACCTCCACCACTCCTAATGCCATCTGGATAGGCACCACGGTCAGTGCGCCTGCATTAACTCACCTCGCCGCAATCAGCCAGGTGGCGGCTCAGCAGCGCCAGCAACTCGCCGCCACAGATAAGGTGGCGATCAATTCACCGGAATGGCGCGATCAGCTGCAAAATGCCCTGCAGCAGGTCAACGGCGGCACGTCGCTGCAAAACGCACAGCCTGAAACTGTTGGGCTCTCAAATCACAATGGCAAACAACAGGACAAGGCGAACCTTGGGAAGGCCGCTGAACTGGCGTCAGGCAGCGCAGTAAAACCCTCGGCTCTGGGCAGCTATGGTGCTTCAGCGGTGGATACCAGCGCCTATCCACTCCCAACCAGTGACAATGGCTACTTCGTCGCGGGCGACAGCAGCAGTCCTTATCTCATCACCGTAAACCCAAAATTAAACGGTCTTGGGCAGCTGGATAGCAGCCTGTTTGGTGACCTCAATCAATTGCTGGGTAAACAGCCCGGCAGTGCACCACAGGAAAGCCGTCAGCAGTATACCGACGTAAATACCTTCCTCGGCTCGTCCTATCTGCTGGACAGGCTGAATCTCAAGCCAGACAACGATTACCGCTTCCTCGGCGATGCGGCGTTTGATACGCGTTACGTCAGCAACGTTGTGCTGAATCAGACGGGCAACCGCTATCTGAATGGCGTGGGTTCCGATCTGGATCAGATGCGTTACCTGATGGATAACGCCGCCGCGTCACAGCAGGCTTTAGGCCTGCAGTTAGGCGTGTCGCTTAGCGCGGATCAGGTTGCTTCACTGGATAAGAGCATCATCTGGTGGGAAGCCACCTCGGTAAATGGCCAGACGGTGATGGTGCCGAAAGTGTACCTGTCCGAGAAAGATGCGGCGATGAACAACGGCAGCGTGATTGCCGGGAACAACGTGACGCTTTCTGGCGGCAACATCATCAACAGCGCCAGCAGCATTGTGGCGCAGAACAGTGTCAGCGCAGACAGCCAGAACAATATCGACAATCTCAATGCCGGGCTGATCAAAGCGGGAGGCGACCTGCAGCTGGGCGCGCTGAATAACATCAATAACGTCAGTTCGACGATCAGCGGCAAAAAAGTGGCGCTGGAGAGCGTTAACGGCGACATCAATAACACCACCGTCAGCTCACAATGGACGATCGGCGGCAAAGGATCGATGCAGGCGAGCAAGACGCTAATGGGCCAGACGGCGGCGATTACGTCACTGGATGCGCTCAGCCTGAAGTCCGGCAACGATATCAACATCACCGGCGCCTCACTGAATGCGGGCGGCGATCTGCTGCTCAATGCCTGGCACGATCTCAGTCTCAACAATATTGAGACCAGCGAAAGCCGCCAAATCGGCAACAAGGAAACCCATAGCTCAGGTACTGAACGCACGACGGTTTCCAGCGGCGGCAACCTGACGCTGATCGCCGGGCAGGATATTACCAGCCAGGCAGCAGCGCTGGCGGCGGAAGGTGATGTCGGACTAAAAGCGGGCCGCGATATTAATTTGAACGCCGCAGCATCCGGTTCCGGTAACAGCGAGCGCGGCAGCAAGAAAACGGTGATTAACGAAACCGTGCGCCAGCAGGGAACTGAAATAGCCAGTGGTGGAAGTACAACGCTAATAGCAGGCCACGACATTACCAGCCGGGCGAGTGACGTAACGGCTCAACAGGACATTACGTTACATGCCGGGAATAACGTGGATCTGGGCACTGCAACAGAGAGCGATTATTACTACAAAGAAGAAACCAAAACCAAAAAAGGTCTGCTCAGCAAAAAGACGACGCACACCATTCAGGAAGACAGCACAACCAATGAAAAAGGCACACTGCTGAGCGGGAATAACGTCTCGGTTTCTGCCGGAAATGATGTGCTGGTTACCGGTTCACAGGTAGTGGGTGATGGCAAAGTTGCGCTGAACGCGGGCAATAATGTCGAAATCACTGCCGCAACCAACACGGATTCAACCTGGCGATTCTCAGAAACCCGTAAAAGCGGGCTGATGGGCACGGGCGGGATCGGCATCAGCATTGGCAGCAGTAAAACGCTGCATGACGTGAAGGATAAAGGCACCACTCAGAGCCAGAGCATTAGCACGGTGGGCAGCACCGCCGGTGATGTTTCAATTACGGCCGGTAAGCAGCTTCAGGTCAACGGGGCCGATCTTATTGCCGGTGGCAACATGGCTTTGCAGGGCGATAGCGTCGCAATCACTCCGGGTCATGATGTGCGGACGCGTGACGAGCGATTTGAGCAACGTACTAGTGGCCTGACGCTGGCGCTATCCGGCGCAGTGGCGGAAGCCGTCAACAGTGCCATTGCCGCAGCGCAGTCTGCAAAGCAGGAGAGTGACGGTCGATTAGCCGCATTACAGGCGACCAAAGCGGTACTTTCCGGCGTACAGGCGAATCAGGCAAGTCAGCTCGCTCAGGCGAATGGTGATCCTAACAACGGCGTTGGCATCAGTCTGTCGCTGACGACACAAAAATCCAAATCACAGCAACACCAGGCATCTGACACGGTCAGCGGCTCAACAATCAACGCTGGTAAAAATCTAAGTATCGATGCTACCGCCAAAGGAAACGGCATCAACAGCGGAGACCTGCTGATTGCAGGCAGTCAGCTGAAAGCCGGCGGCGATACCTCTCTGCATGCTGCAAATGACATCACACTGGCTGCGGCTGCTAACACACAACAGACCACCGGGAAGAACAGCAGCAGCGGTGGCGGCATTGGCATCAGCTTTGGCATGGGGTCGGGCAGTGCTGGCCTCAGTATCTTTGCCAGCGTCAATGGCGCGAAAGGACATGAAAAAGGCAACGGCACCGTCTGGAGTGAAACCACGCTGGACAGTGGAGGAGATGTGTCTATTACCAGCGGCCGCGATACAACACTCAGCGGTGCGCAGGTTAATGGCAACAGCGTCAAAGCGGACATTGGACGTGACCTGACGATAACCAGCCTGCAGGATAGCGACAACTATGACTCGAAGCAGGTGAGCTTTGGTGCGGGAGGTAGTTTCACTTTCGGCTCTATGACGGGCTCAGGTTACATCAATGCCAGCCAGGACAAGATGCACAGCAATTACGACAGTGTTCTTGATCAGAGCGGCATTTATGCCGGTAAAGGTGGCTTTGACATCACGGTTGGCAACCACACGCAGCTCAACGGTGCGGTCATTGCCAGCCAGGCAGATGCCGATAAAAACCGTCTTGATACCGGCACGCTTGGCTTTACTGATATTCATAATGAGGCTGATTACAAAACCCAGCACCAAGGTATTGGCATCAGCTCAGGCGCAAGCATGGGTGGGCAGTTTGCCGGTAATATGGCTAATACTCTCCTTGCCGGAGCCGGCAGTAACGGGCATGCAGATGGCACTACACAATCTGCCGTGGCTGACGGTACGATAGTCATTCGCGACAAGGCTAATCAGCAGCAGAATTTAACAAGCCTAAGCCGCGACACTGAGCATGCTAACGACAGCATCAGTCCGATCTTTAACAAAGAGAAAGAGCAAAAGCGTCTCCAGACCGCGCAGATGATAGGCGAGATTGGCGTGCAGGTAGGGGATATAGCACGGACTCAGGGCGCTATTATCGCCACGCGGGAAGCCAATGAGAAGATGTCCTCTCTGAGCGAATCAGATCTGGCTAAAGCAAAGTCTGACTGGGAAAAAGCCAATCCGGGTAAAACTGCGGGTGACGATGAAATCGCTAAGCAGGCCTGGCAGAACAATTATGATGCCGCGTTCAGTGCAACAAAGCTGGGAACGGGCAGTGCTGTACAGCAAGGCATCCAGGCGGTAACGGCTGCAGTGCAGGGGCTGGCCGGTAATAACATCGGCCATGCAATCAGTGGCGCAGCCACCCCCTATCTGGCAGAGCAGATTCACAAATATACCAGTGGCAACCCTGAAGCGCAGGCGATGGCGCATGCCGTAGTCGGTGCCATTGCCTCTTATGCCTCCGGGCATGACGCGCTGGCAGGTGCAGCGGGTGCCGTCAGCGGTGAGCTGATGGCAAAATTTGTGATGGGTCAGCTATACCCCGGCAAAACTGCCGACAACCTTACAGAAACGGAGAAGCAGACTGTTAGTGCATTAAGCACACTTGCGTCGGGACTTGTCGGTGCCACTGTCGGAGGTAATACAGCTGAAGCGGTTAATGCTGCTCAGTTAGGGAAAAACGCTGTTGAGAATAATCACCTCCATGCGGATCAGGCGCTGACGTTCGATAAAGAGCTGTCGGACTGCCGGAAATCAGGGGGTGACTGTCAGTCGGTTATTGATAAATGGAAACAGGTCAGCGACCAGCAGAGCGCTGAAACCGACCAGAAACTAAAGGATAACCCGCTGGAAGCGGTGGTGGTTGATAAGGAACTGGCTCAGGGTGGCGTCGATATGACAGAGCGCCCCGGCTGGCTGGGCAATCTTCCCGGCGTGGACGTGATGACCAGCGAGGAAGCCAAAGCCTACGTCCAGCAGTGGAACGGTCAGGATCTGGCAAATATCGATGTAAACAGTCCTGAATGGATGAAGTATGCAGCTTTCGTATCTGATCCAGAAAATCAGGCGGCATTGGCATCGCTGGGAACTTTGGGTAAAGATCTTGTCCTGATAGCAAAAAACAGCTTTACGACAAAATCTTTATTTAAAGAAATGACAAATCAAGGCATTAAATTTACACCTGAAAATGTCGTTGGTGTTGCAAAGGATAATAGTGGAAGAATCATCTTCCTTGAGAAAGGTAATTCTAAAGCAGGTTTACAACATATTGTGGAAGGACATGGTAGCCAATTTGCACAAATAGGAGTATCAGAAGCACGTATTCCTGATGTAGTGATGAAGGCCGTAACTGATGGTAAAGTAGTAGGTTATCAAGGGACTGGCACAGGTCGACCAATCTATGAAACCATGATAAATGGCAAGAAATACAATATTGCTGTTACCGTGGGAAATAACGGATATATCGTAGGGGCTAACTTACGAGGCTCAGTAAAATGAAAGAAATAA
This sequence comes from Pantoea sp. BRR-3P, assembly GCF_039621635.1. NCBI lineage: Bacteria > Pseudomonadati > Pseudomonadota > Gammaproteobacteria > Enterobacterales > Erwiniaceae > Pantoea > Pantoea sp. BRR-3P. Next base: position 549,441 of record NZ_CP155067.1, on the reverse strand, counting down.
AATTAATGGCTGATTATCAGTGCCATCCATTATGGGATATATCTCCAGAAAATTATGGGGACATCTCCCCTGAAGAATTACCAATATCTTCGAAATTAAAAGATAGGCTTAGAGAGTGGGCTGAACGATACGATGCCATACTCAATATCAATGATCCGGTATCATCTGGTTTTAAAAGTGAAGAGGAAAAAAAACAGTTTATTGATGATGGTTATAAACTGGCACATCACCTTCAGGAAGAGCTTGGAGATAAATATAATATTATTTACCACTCTGAATATTAATAAATCCCGGCCACCGCGCCGGGATTTTACGTTTTAAACCCGGTTAGTTATCATTCCTCAGCCAGCCGGATGATTAGTTGCCCTGCCTCCGGGATTACTTCGATCTTCTGGCCAGTCTCAAAGCCAAAATCCGCCATCCAGTGCCCTTTCAGGGTGATGGATGGCGATGGCAGATGTGATCACGATTATAGCCCACGGTATAGCGCCGCGCTTTGTAGTTGAGCCGTATAGTGCTAGACGCTTTGAAAATTATGGAATGACGGGGCGTAGGGAAGTTACAACCCAAACACAAGAAAATCGTGCTTAGAAAATGTTTGATGAGTTAGTAACCAAGAATATAGAGGTAAAAGTTGTCAAAGAATAGCAACATTAAACTAAAAAAAATCATAGCTGATCTTGCTATATTCCTTGATTTTACAAGCGAGAAACAGCTGGCTTCGGATATTTCTGTAGAAATGATGGAGCACATGGCAGCAGAATTATAGCTATTAGGCGCGGAGTATAGAAAAGATATTGTCAGGGGCTTCTTAGTCATATCGTCAGAATATACTGAAGATAAAAGCAAATTCGTGAAGGAATTACCTGATTCATTAGGACTAATTTAAATAGAAAGAACCCGGCTAAGCCGCCGGATTTTTAATATGTCACTTGACCGTCAAATCCACTTCCCGCTGTTGCAACCGGATCACACCCGGCGTAGCAACAGTAATACGTGTCCGTCACGTCATGATTTTATTCGTGAAGAATGCTAATATATTTAACCTTCAGCCACGGTAACGCTTTGGAAATACACACTTCTGATTTAGAATCGTGCCGGACCCATGAATAATCAGTTTAAAGATATCAATGAAAAAAGTAACAGTATCTCAGCCTTTCTAAGTGGACTTTATTGTGTAATCTGCTTCTTTGTTTTAGCTGTTGTTTTTCGCTATGTATTAACTTATCTCTATACTAATGAGTTATATGTCAGTTCGGGTGATATTTACAAAAACATTTTTAATGAGTTGCGTGGCAGGCATTGGCGGCAGCATAGCCTCCTGGATTATGAAAAAATAGATGAGCGTAAGAAACAGCCTAAATTACCGCAAATTAATCGCGTGGAAGTTTACAGCGTCATCAACGGTACCGCTTGCTTTAATGAGATGAAAAATGATTTATGTTGAGTAAGCGAAACTACTATTAGTATTAGCAGGAATATGTTATGCCACTGTATCTTGAAGACATCGATAACGACGCCTGGAATAAACTGGAGGTGGGAGCCGCTGCCGCTGACTCAGGATTTCACTTCATTACGCTCGGTTCTATAGATGAACAAGGTCATCCACAGGCGAGAACGCTGGTATTACGTCGTGTTGATCGTATGAAGTGTGTTCTGGAGTTTCATACTGATGTGCGCAGCCCTAAATGGCTGGCGCTTTCGGCTCATCCTAAAGCCACAGCCCTTGGCTACTGTAATGAAACACGAATACAGCTCAGACTTTGCGGAACGGTAGAACTGCATGCACAAGGGAGCGAATGTGCCGAGTTAGCGTGGGAACAATTATCGGACAACACCAGAAAAACCTATGCTGGGCCCGCGCCAGGCAGTGATGTTGTTAGTAATAACTATCATGGCTGTAATATTGACGGCAGTGGCAAAGTTAATTTTGGCGTAATAGTGCTGCACATCAATCTGCTGGACTGGTGTCTGTTAGCGAGGGATAACAATCAAAGAGCGTTATTACATTACAGTGCGGCTGGAAAACTCAAAAACTGTAAATGGGTTAATCCATAATATGCCATGTGCAGGCTATTATTAATTTCTTTTGGAGATAGCTCATTATTTTCAGGTAATCGCTCAATTTAACGCACTAATCGGCATGAGCCGCGATACTTTCATACCGCGACCATGCCGACGAATTTCACTGCTTCCCGGAAGCAATTTTACGTTGATTTTGCTCTGAGGTGCCGAAATGGGTAGTGTCATTGTGCCCGTGTTCAGCGGCCCCTTCCACCAGCTTAAGTTGTACGACATCGCCTTGTTGCCAGGCATCGGCCCCGGCTGCAACGGGACGCGCTACAATATCTTGCCGCTGAGATTTAATCGCTTGGGTATCAGTTTTAAAGCGACGATCGCGATCTTTCAGCAGAGCCGGATCAAGCTGGCCTTCACCGGTAAAGCCCATCATTAGCGCTGGAATACCCAGAGGCAACGTTTTGTTTCTATCGGTGTGCCATGTATGCCAGGTTTTGCCGTAGGTATTTACTATTTTACTCATTAACGCTTTCTCAGCCACCGCAGGCAGGCCAGGCGCAATTAAACTGCCAGACTTAACTTCATATTGATGGCTATGCCAGAGTTTTTTTTCTTCGGGCGGCAACGTTTTAAATAGGCGTTCACTAATAATGTATTCGACACCCATTAGCCTCGCATCTTTGGTATTGCTATCATAAATAACAGCCTGCATCACATCGTCATTAAGTATTGTTACATAATGATGTGCTTCCATCTGACCATTTTTGTCGCCATTGTAAAAATGAAACCCATCAAGATAGGCGCTGATGGCTTCCACCGGCGGTCGAGATTGCATCACCTGGGCACCTGTTTCAAGCGTTTGCATTTTGGCAGAGGTTTGATTGCCCGGCAGCGGGGTGTGTGGTGGAGTATTAGCGCCACCGCAAGCGACTAATAGCGGAACGCTAAGCATCATCAGAGGAAAATATTTCATAGAATGTCCACTTAATAAATTGTATGTATAAGATAGACCAATTATGAAATAGGAACTGAAATAAACGCTTTTAGAACCAAAGTTTATTATAAATGTGTGGCACAAATGATTGTCGCGGATGAAAATGGTGAGCCAGCGTGTTCATAGCTATTATAGGGCGGTAATGGCACCAGAAATGGATTAATTATCATCAATGCTTGTTGTTAAATGATTATTCTCCTGCAGCGATTTGCGTATCGTGCAAACGACTTCTATGCTTTTGGCAAAATGATTTTTAAAGCGTGAAACGATTGCGATTACGATCGCCTTTTTAAAGTTGTAGAGGAGGAAAGTAAATGCAATATAAAAAACTGGGCCATTCGGGTCTACTGGTGTCTCGATGTGTGTTGGGCACAGTTCCATTTGCGGGTAAAGCGGGTTTTGAAAAAACGGGCAACGTGAATGCTGCAGAAGCGCGCAGATTTATCGATATCGCGTTAGATCATGGCGTAAATATGATCGACACGGCCGACCTCTACTCAATGGGGGGCGCTGAAGAGGTTTTAGGTGAGGCGCTGCGAGAAAAACGCGACCAAATCATTCTGGCCAGCAAAGCCAGAAGCCCTCTGGGGCAGGATCCTAATGCCAGTGGAGCAAGTCGTTTTCATTTAATCAAAGCTTGTGAAGCAAGTTTAAAGCGCTTAAAAACCGATCGTATCGATCTGTACCAAATTCATAATTGGGATGGCGTAACCTCGGTAGATGAGACTTTGCGTGCCCTGGAAGATTTGGTTAAAAGCGGCAAGATTCGCTATTTTGGCACATCAAACTACACCGCATGGCAGATGATGAAAACCTTGGGCCATGCGGAAGCACAGCGGCTATTGAAACCCGTCAGCCAGCAAATCTATTACACGCCAGAATCGCGTGAAGCCGAATATGAATTATTGCCGATGGCGCGGGACCAGGATATCGGCACGCTGGTTTGGGGCCCCCTGGGCGAAGGTTTATTAACCGGTGCCGTTGGTCGCAATAAAAAGGCGCCGGCCTCAACTCGCCAGGGCAGCGGATGGCCTGAGCCGTATGTGCATGATATGGAGCATGCGTATCGCGTAATCGAGGTGCTAGAGGAAGTGGGAGCAGAATTGAACGCTTCGATAGCGCAGACTTGCCTGGCATGGTTAGCCAATCGGCCCGGGATTACATCGTTGATCGTTGGCAATAGAACCGAGACGCATCTACGCGAAAATTTACAGGCCTTCGAGTTAAAACTGAGTGAAGCGCAGCGTAAGCGTATAGAGCAGGTAACGCGTCCCGCTCCTAACTATCCCTATTGGCACCGTTTCACCAGCGGCATGGACCGTATTGACCCTGCTGAACAGCCATTTATTGATGAACATCAGCAAACGTTAGATGGCAGAAAAGATCAGGCAATTAAATAACCTGTTAGTTATCTAATATAAGCGAACCCCAAACGTTTATGGTCAAAAGCAGTGCCAGAATATATCTATCAGCCCATGATTTATTATTAGCCTGCAAATGTAATTTTATCGTTAATAAGCGAAGGGTAAAACCAGGATAAGCGAAGCGGTAAATAGAGTTGGATTGATCAAGAAACAAACAATTAGCGGGGTTTATCTTAGAAAATAACTCTCCTGACGTCGTTGATTCTGTATTTAAGCGAAGCGTAAACACAGGGTCAGGAGAGTGTTGTACAGAAGTAAAACGAAGTTAAACGTGTATTGTCGTTAGGCTAATGTTATTTGCGTCGGCTGATCTTTCCTCCTTTTCTTCCCGCTTCAATGGCACGCTCCGGATCGTTTTTGAAGTTGCCGCTGCTAGCCTGGCCGCCCTTGCGCCCAGCCTCAGCTGCGCGTTCCTTATTCTCTGCGAAGTTACCTGCGCCACCACGACGTTGCGGCTTTTTTTCTTCCTCATCGGGTAGCTTCTTAGCGTCCGTCATTGGTTCTCCTCTCTGTATTAATACCAATGTCATGCAAAATAAATGTAGTGCCGTTTTTACCAGATTCAAGTCTGGATTAATCTTAAGCCTTAATTTCGTAAAGCTCGATGACCTAACTATCAGTCAATTTTTTATTCATGTCATCATGAAAGTTCCATGAACTATGATTATTGTTTTTTTAACGGAAAGAGGGAAGCTTTCTCTTGGAAATAATAAGCGAGACGGTAAGGGTTGTTACATTTAACCCGGGATCGCAAATCTTTGGCTCAATACTTGCGCAGCGGCACTTGCTTGCTACGTTTAATTAATCTGCTTATTCAGCCTTAATTGACGCTTCGCTTATTTTAAGTTTATTAGCCTAAATGAGCCGATGTTTAACCCATCAGGTCGCTAACGAGCAGCAATCTTTCCTCAACGCTGTTTTTTAGCCAGACATCTCATTTCTGGAGCAAATTGATGACTAAGGATTTTGTGTATCTGGATTGGCTGCGCGATGCGCATGCGATGGAAAAGCATGCTGAAGCGATGTTACAAGGAGCCGCTCTGCGTCTGGACGATTTTCCCCTGCTCAAGGCGCGTATTGAGCAGTATCGACACCAGACGCAACAGCAGCACCAGCAGGTCAAAGACGTTCTCAAGCGTTACGATACGAACTGGTCGGCACTGAAAGATGCGTTAGGACGCATGTCGGCGGTTGGACAGGCGGCCAGTGATATGTTGCGGGACGAAGAGGGCGTGCGCATTGCGGTGAGCAGCTACGTGTTCTGCAATTATAAAGTGGCAACCTATACTGCGCTGTTGGCCGCTGCGCAGCAGGCGGAAGACAGTAAAGGCGTCAAAACCTTTCAGCGTATCCTGCAACAGGAGACGCAGATGGCCGATTGGCTGCTCACCCAGCTGCCGGATGTGGCGAATGAGGCGATCATGCATCGCACTGAAGCAGACATATCGAGTGCGATTTAGCTCCACAGCCTGGTCAGTGACGGTGCGTCGCTGACCAGGCTGTTTTTAGTTATCTGCATCCCTCGATAAACTCAAATAAAACCTTTAATCACTATCAACTCGCATATCAGTGAAGCGGCAATCGATAACTGCTCAGATATTGCTGATTAACGGTCACAGCATCTTTCATTTTCAAAGGCACCGCTATCTCCTTTGCTCAATGATTGCTGGATGGGGTGACTGAAGTTCAGGAGCAGCAGCTGAGTTTTGTGCCGCTAAAAAATAGCGTGATGCGGCCACTCACCTTAGCGCTTTGTACTGCGCCGTCACGCCAGTTATCGCGTGCGGCGCAGAGAGTGATTCAGCGCATTACGCAGGTGATTGAGGCGATGACGCCGTCAGCCTGATGCAAATTAGATCGCAGGGTATTCACCGGTGCCTTCCGGCCACGGCGTCAGCAGATCAAAGCCGGTTTCGGTGACGGCGATGGTATGTTCCCACTGCGCCGACAGCGAACGGTCTTTGGTGACCACGGTCCAGCCATCCGATAACACACTGGTGCCAGCTTTACCGGCGTTAATCATCGGTTCGATGGTGAAGATCATACCGGCCTGCAGCGCCAGTCCTGCACCCGGCGTGCCGTAATGCAGAATCTGCGGATCGCCGTGGTAAACCTCGCCAACGCCGTGCCCACAATATTCACGCACCACGGAAAAGCCGGCCTTTTCCGCTACCTGCTGAATCGCTGCACCAATATCGCCCAGCGTCGCGCCCGGTTTCACTACCTTGATGCCTGCCACCATTGATTCATAGGTGATATCCACCAAGCGCTTAGCGCGAACCGAAGGCTGTCCCACGTAATACATGCGGCTGGTGTCGCCGTACCAGCCATCCTTAATGATACCGACATCAATATTAACGATATCGCCATCCTTGAGCTTTTTCTCACCGGGAATGCCGTGACAGACCACGTGATTTACCGAGGTACAGGTGGTGCGCGTGTAGCCGTGATAGCCGATATTTGCCGGCACCACTTTCAGCTCATTCACGATGTATTCGTGGCAGATGGCATCCAGTTCATCGGTGGTGACGCCTGGTTTGACAAAAGGCGTGATGATTTCCAGCACTTTAGCGGCAGCATGCCCGGCGGCGCGCGCCAGTTCGATCTCTTCAGCAGTATGCAGTTTGATACTCATTGCGCGATTCCCTGCGGAGTAAATGAAGGTTGCTCGAGCAGCTGCGCTAAATCAGCACCGCTGTCGCGTTCAACGCGCATCAGTAAGCGCGTCAGTTCCTGATGATTGAGTGCCGGATAAATCTCGGCGAGCATGCCGATTTTCATCCAGTGTTCTGCCTGTGCGTTGATAGAACGGCTGAGTGCGGTACTGCCAATGCGCAGATTTTCATGCATTAAATCGGAGATTTTGACGATGCCCATGATGTAGCCTGTATATGAAACGTATGCATTATGTATATAGCTTACGCTGAGTCGCGTCGTTATAGCAAGTCCATTGCTGACCTTATCAATCAGAGGTATTTACTTCCTGTTAGCAATTACCATCTATTTAACAGTGACCTTCGTCACATTTTGAAAATCCTGTCTATACTTCTGCCTTTTGGGGTATTTCGCCTTTGCGCTTATCGGGCGCGTTCAATATGCAGGGATCTGGAATGGAAACATCGCAGCAAAACAATGAAGATGATTCAGCACTAAGCAATCTTACTGTCAAACAACGCTTATTCTTTGTGGTGTTGGTGGCGACCATGGGCGCGCTGGCGTTTGGTTATGACACCGGCATCATCTCCGGTGCCTTGCCGTATATGACCTTGCCACCCGATCAGGGCGGTCTCGATCTCACGCCGTTTACCGAAGGATTAGTGACGTCGTCGCTGATCTTTGGTGCTGCACTCGGCGCTTTTCTCAGCGGCTATTTCTCAGACCGCTTTGGCCGTCGTATCACGTTGCGCAGCCTGGCGTTAATCTTTGTCGCCGGCGCAATCGGCACCGCGCTGGCACCTAATCTGCACGTTATGGTGGCAATGCGTTTCTTGCTTGGGATTGCAGTTGGTGGTGGTTCATCAACGGTACCGGTATTCATTGCAGAAATTGCTGGGCCTAAACGCCGCGCACCGCTGGTGAGCCGTAACGAGCTGATGATCGTTTCCGGCCAGCTGCTGGCCTATGTGGTGAGCGCCTTGATGAGCTATCTGCTTAATGATTCGCATATGTGGCGCTATATGCTGGCGCTGGCGATGATTCCGGGCGCGCTGCTATTTATCGGCACCTTCTTTGTCCCGGCTTCGCCGCACTGGATGGTGGCGGAAGGGCGCATCAAAGAAGCGAGCCGTATCCTGCACAAGCTGCGTGAAACACCGCGGGAAGTGAAAAAGGAGATGGCGGAGATGCGCCAGCACGCTAAAGCGTCACGGCAGGGTCCATCTGCTCGCGAGCTGTTACAGCAGAAGTGGGTGCTGAGGCTGCTGCTGGTGGGCGCTGGACTGGGCATTGTTATCCAGTTCACCGGCGTGAATGCATTCATGTATTACACCCCGGTGATTTTGAAGACCACCGGCATGGGCACCAACGCCTCGATTGCCGCCACCATCGGCAACGGCGTGGTATCGGTGATTGCTACCATCGTCGGTATTAAAGCGGTGGGGCGATTTGGTCGTCGCACCATGCTGATGACTGGTTTGACAGTGGTGATCGCCATGCAGCTGGCACTGGGCTGCGTACTGTTGCTGATGCCACAAGATATGACGCAAAGTATGTTCGCACTAGCGGCAATTCTGGTGTTCCTGTTCTTTATGCAGATGTGCATTTCGCCGGTTTACTGGTTGCTGATGTCGGAACTGTTCCCGATGAAATTGCGCGGAGTATTGACGGGCGCAGCCGTTTCGTTCCAGTGGATCTGTAATGCGGCCGTCGCGTTTGCGTTTCCGCCGCTGCTGGCCGCCACCGGCAATGGCGCGTTCTTCATTTTTGCGGCGATCAATGTGGGTTCACTGATCTTCGTCATCACCATGCTGCCGGAAACCAAAGGCAAATCGCTTGAGCAGATTGAGAAAGAGATGCGTGAGCGTTTTAGCGAGCAGGATCAGGAAGCCGCCGACGGCGTAGCATAGCAGCACTTGAGAATTCCTGGCGCTGGGAGGAAGATACGCATCTTTGCCCGGGCCAGGAACTCCCATGCTGATCACCGCCGAAAACACGCGCACTTTCAATACCGACATTCGCCTGGCCTGCACCTTGGCTGCGGTTGCCGGTGCCCTCAACACCGCAGCGTTTGAAACGGTCGGCTTTTTCTCAGCGAATATGACCGGCAATGTCTCTTCTCTCTCCGATCACCTGGCAAAAGCCAACCTGCACGTTGGCCTGTTTTTTCTGCTTATCGTACTGCTGTTTATCGCCGGCTCTTCCATCTCCACGTTGATTATCAATTCCGGCAGAAGACGCCAGATTCGCGGTATTTACGCCATTAATATCCTGATTGAAGGGCTCGCTTTGCTGCTGCTGGGAACGGTTGAAATCGGGTTCCGGTTCAGCGGCTCTGGGGTGCTGTTGGTGCTGAGCCTGAGCTTCCTGATGGGCTTGCAGAATGCGGTGGTGACGCGCATTTCCAACGCGCGCGTTCGCACCACGCACGTCTCTGGCACCGCCACCGATATCGGCATTGAACTGGCAATGTTGTTCGATGTGCTGCGCCGTAAAGAGTCGCCGAAAGATGCACCACTCTATATCGAGCGTTTAAAACTGCACTTTTACACCGTGCTGGCCTTTCTGGGCGGCGGTGTATTGGGGATCTGGTTGCTACAGCTGATGAGTTATTTACTGCTGATCGTGATTGGCGCGCTGCTCACCGTACTTGCGTTAACGGCGCTCAAACGCTCTGGTTCGATGATTCATCTTTGAGTTAATCGGTGATGTACTTCACACTTCTCCGCTGCCCTTGCTGAATCCGCTTGCCACCGTGGCTGCGCTGTAAGCAAGATAGTCCGCGTTAAGGATTGTTACTGTTCGGCAGGCAAAACCTGAGGCGCGCCCTTTTTCATCTGAAGAGGGCGCGCCTCAGGTTTTTTTTTACGCGAAATTCGGGGCATGGTTCAGGAGAAAGGGTGATGCAATATCAGGAACTGGCGGATGAGATTGTGGCGGGCGTCGGCGGCAAAGACAATATTATCAGCGTAATGCACTGTGCCACGCGTTTGCGTTTCAAACTAAAAAATAGCCAAATCGCGCATACCACCGCGTTAAAAAATAATCCCGGCGTGATTATGGTGGTGGAGAGTGGCGGGCAATATCAGGTGGTGATCGGCAATCAGGTTGCGGAAGTTTATCGGGCGCTGACATCACGCCACGCGCTGGATAATCAAAGCGACCTCGCCGATAACGCTGCGGCACTGGGCCTGTTCGGCCGCTTTATCGATCTGGTTTCCGGGATCTTTACGCCGTTTATCGGCGTAATGATTGCTACCGGTATCATTAAAGGCTTACTGGCGCTGGCATTAGTCGTCGGCGTGATGGATGCCAATAGCGGCAGCTACAAGGTACTGTTTGTCGCCAGCGATGGCTTGTTCTACTTCCTGCCGATTTTGCTGGGCTACAGCGCGGGGAAAAAATTCGGCGGCAATCCGTTTGTCAGCATGGCGATTGCCGCCGCGCTGGTACATCCGGTGATTCTCGAGGTGCTGCAACAGCAGCAGCAAGGTAAATCACTGACGTTTTTAGGCGTGCCTCTCGACGTGCTTAACTACAGCGCATCGGTGATTCCCATCATCTTCGCAGCCTGGGTTTCCAGTTTACTCGAGCGCTGGATCCATCCACGCTCGCCCAGCGCAGTGCGTAACTTCACTACGCCGCTGTGCTGCCTGATCATCACCGTGCCGCTCACCTTTCTTGCCATAGGACCGGCGGCGACCTGGCTCAGCCGGATGCTGGCGGAAGGTTATTTGGCCATCTACAGCCTGAGTCCAATGATTGCCGGTGCGGTGATGGGTGCGATTTGGCAAGTGTGCGTGATTTTCGGTCTGCACTGGGGATTAGTGCCCATCATGCTGAATAATCTCGCTAACTTTGGCCACGATACGCTGCTGCCGCTGTTACTGCCTGCCGTGCTGGGGCAGGCGGGCGCAACGCTGGGGATTTTCCTGCGTACCCGCGAAGCGAAACTCAAAGCGGTGGCGGGCTCGGCATTTACCGCCAGCATTTTTGGTATCACCGAACCGGCGGTATACGGCGTGACGCTGCCGCGCCGTCGCCCCTTTATCTTTGGCTGCATTGGCGGTGCAGTGGGCGCGGCTATTCTCGGTTACTGGCATACCACTATTTACTCCTTTGGCTTCCCAAGTGTGTTCACCTTCATTCAGGTGGTGCCAAACAGCGGCATTGATGCCAGCGTACTGGCGGCGTTTGCTGGAGCGGCGCTGGCACTGCTGTTTGCCTGCGTCATGACCTATCTGTTTGGCCTGAGCGAGCCGCTTCCTGAAGCACCTGCCGAACCGGCTGCAACGCCTAAAACCCTGACGCAACGTGAAAGCGTGGTGAGTCCCATGGCTGGCGATGTAATTCCGTTGGAGCATGTCAACGATGAGACCTTCGCCAGCGGTTTGCTGGGCAAAGGCGCCGCGATTCTTCCACAGCAGGGGCGCGTGGTTTCTCCGGTTAATGGCGTGGTGTCGTCGATGTTCCGTACCGGCCATGCGATAGGGTTAACGTCAGCGCTAGGCGCGGAAGTATTGATTCACGTCGGTCTCGATACCGTGAAGCTTGAGGGGCGCTATTTTCGCCCGCAGGTGCAAAACGATCGGCTGGTAAAAGTGGGGGATGTGCTGCTGGAGTTCGACCTCGAGGCTATCAAAGCCGCAGGTTATGACCTCACGACGCCGGTGCTGGTGAGTAACAGCGATGAGTTTATCGACGTATTAACCCTGAGCCGCGCGGCGGTGAGCGAAGGCGCTCCGCTGCTGGCGGTGTTGAAATAACGAAGGAGCAAGCAGATGACTAAACGTTTTCCGGATGGATTTTTATGGGGTGGCGCCGTTGCCGCCAATCAGGTTGAAGGCGCTTATCGTGAAGATGGCAAAGGCTTATCAACTTCCGATCTGCAGCCTAAAGGCATTTTTGGTGCGCGCGTTGAGCGCAGCGGTGATGACTTTGGCATTAAAGATACCGCCATCGATTTCTACCACCGCTTCCCGGAAGATATCAAATTGTTCGCGGAAATGGGCTTTACCGTATTGCGCACTTCCATTGCCTGGACGCGCATTTTCCCACAGGGCGATGAAGCAGAGCCGAATGAAGCTGGCCTGGCCTATTACGATCGTCTGTTTGATGAGATGGCGAAATATAACATCAGCCCATTAGTGACGTTGTCACATTATGAAATGCCGTACGGCCTGGTGAAGCAGTATGGTGGCTGGGGGAACCGCATTACTATCGATTGTTTTGAGCGCTATGCGCGTGCGGTGTTCACCCGCTTCCAGCACAAGGTGAAACTGTGGCTGACCTTTAATGAGATCAATATGTCGCTACACGCGCCGTTTACCGGCGTGGGTCTGCCTGAAGAGAGCGATCGGCAGGTGATTTATCAGGCCATCCATCATCAGCTGGTGGCGAGTGGTCGCGCGGTGAAAGCTTGTCATGAGATTGTTAAGGACGGCAAAATCGGCAACATGCTGCTTGGCGCGCTGCTTTATCCGCTGAGTTGCCGTCCAGCGGACGTGCTGGAAACCCTGCAGCAAAACCGCGAGTGGCTGTTCTTTGGCGATGTACAGGTGCGCGGCGCGTATCCCGCTTATATGAAGCGTTTCTTTGCCGACCGCGGTATTTCAATCACAATCACTGAAGCAGACAAGCGTGACCTGCAACATACCGTCGATTACATCTCCTTCAGCTATTACATGACCGGCTGCGTCACCACCAATGAAGAGGATAACCAGAAAGCGCGCGGCAATATTCTCTCGATGGTGCCAAACCCGCATTTGCCGAGTTCCGAATGGGGTTGGCAGATCGATCCAGAAGGGCTGCGCATTTTGCTGAATATGCTGTATGACCGTTATCAGAAGCCGTTGTTTATCGTGGAAAACGGGTTGGGCGCCAAAGATGTGGTAGCGGCGGATGGCAGCATTGAGGATGATTACCGCATTCAGTATCTCAACGATCATCTGGTGCAGGTGCGGGAAGCCATTGAAGATGGTGTTGACGTGCTGGGTTATACCTGCTGGGGACCAATTGACCTGGTTAGCGCGTCTAAAGCGGAGTTTTCAAAACGCTACGGCTTTATTTATGTTGATCGTGATGATGCGGGCAACGGTAGCCTGGCGCGCTCGCGCAAGAAAAGCTTCTTCTGGTATCAGGATGTGATTCGTAGCCACGGTGAAGCGCTGAAATAAAGTGGGTGGTCGCCATAAACCCGGTGCGCATGAATGCGCACCCTACGAAGACCTCGCCTCACAATAGTAGGGTCGCCACTTAAGCTTCGTCGGCATCTTCCTGCAACGCCAGCGTCTCTTTACGCACTCGTTCAATATGAATTGTCAGAAACATGCGCTCTTCGCTGGAGAGCGCATACAGATATTTCTGCTGAATATGCTTATCGATCTTCACCGCACATTGATAGGCGAGTGGATATTTGTCGCGCACCACATCATGCAGTGATTCATCTTCACTACACACGCCGCGCTTGCCCAGCATGCGCTGGGCGAAGAATTTCAAATGGTTGACGAAACGGTTATAGCTGAGGCTGTCGGTGCGGTAATCAAGCTGCAGTCGATATTTTACAATATGCAGGATCTCCTGCATAAATTGCGTCACGTGCGACACATCGGTGAAGTCGCTGCCGAGTTGCGCATTCACCAGATGCAGGGCAATAAACCCGGCTTCATCCTCTGGCAATTCCACACCCAGCCGCTGTTGAATCAGCGCCAGCGCCGCTACGCCAAGGGAAAATTCCTTTGGATAAAGGGTTTTAATTTCCCACTTCAGCACGTTGCGAATGGCGATGCCTTGTTGATGACGCTCAATTGCAAAGTGGCAGTGATCGCAGAGTGCGATGGAGAGACTTTCATGCAGCGGCTGGCCAAGCTGTTGACGCGCATTAGCGATGATCAGCTCGCTGGTGGTGATCACCTCAAGCGGGATGTCTGAAAGCAGCTCGCTGAGCCTGCCGGTTAAGGCGTCGCTTTGCAAAGCGAACACTTTCTCAATCTGCTGCGCATCTAACTCATCACCTACGCGTTTCTGAAACGCCAAACCGCGTCCCATCACCACCTGCTCTTTACCGTGGTCGCCCAGCACCACCGCAACGTTGTTATTGAGGATTTTCGCGATTTTCATTGTCATCAGCCCTGAAAAATAAAAAACCCGACCCACCGGGAGGACGGCGTGTCAGGTTTTGCCTGCGCTAAGCGCAGTAACAATCCCGCGAGATCATAATCGGCCTGGGTTTAGCGACAAGCACAGCGACAACTAAATGTGAGTTACATCATGTTTTCTCAGTGATGGCGTTATCCGGGGACCGTATAGATTTTACAACCGTAAGGATATTGTAAGGATTTGATCAGCTTTCTTTAAAGTTTGCGTTAAGGCTGCCGATAGTACCGTAACGTTAAATTAACAGGAGTTGCGTACATGACTGGGATTTCAACTTTAGGCGTCGGTTCAGGATTGGGTTTGAGCACCATCCTCGACAAATTGACTGCGGCAGAAAAACAATCGCTGGCACCGATTTCAAAACAACAATCTGCCGCGACCGCAAAATTATCCGCTTACGGCACGCTGAAAACCGCGATTCAAACTTTCCAGACGGCGAACAGTAAGTTAAACGATGCCGCGCTCTACACCGCTACAACGACCACCTCCAGCTCCACCGCATTCAGTGCTGATACCAACGGCAATGCGCTGCCGGGCAAATACACCATTAGCGTGCAGCATCTGGCGCAATCGCAGACGCTAACCAGCGCCGCGCAAACCGATATTAAAGCGGCGATTGGCAGCGATGCAGCCTCAAGAACCATGAAGTTTGTCACCGCCGATGGCAAAGAGAAGAGCATCACGCTGAGCAAAGATCAGACGTCGCTCTCATCTATTCGTGACACCATTAACAAATCCAACGTAGGCGTCACCGCCAGCCTGATTAAGGTATCGGCGACCGAATACCGTTTGTCTCTGAGCTCAACGGCATCGGGCACGGCGAATGCTGTGAAATCGCTGAGCGTCACCGGTGATGACACTTTGCACGGCTTTATCGGTTTCGATGCAGCTGATACGGCAAACAGCGGAATGACGCAGAGCGTTGCCGCGCAGAATGCCAGCCTGACCGTAAATAATGTGGCGATTGAGAGCAGCAGCAATACCATCACTGATGCGGTAGAAGGGATTACGCTGCGGTTGAATGATGAAACCACGGGTAATCAAACCCTGACGGTGAGCAGCGATACCAATAAAGCCAAAACGGCCATTACCGAGTGGGTGAATGCTTATAACTCGCTGCAGGATACGATGGCAGGCCTGACGAAATATACCGCAGTGGATGCAGGTAAAGATCCAGACAGCAAAAACGGTGCGCTGCTGGGTGATGGCACGCTGCGCAATATTCAGGTGCAGATGAAAAGCATTTTGGCGAATACGTCTGGCTCGAACGTGTACAAGACCTTATCGCAGGCGGGCATCACCACCGATCCAACGGACGGTAAACTGAAACTGGATGCCAATAAACTCACCAGTAGCCTGCAAGTCAAACCGGATGCGGTGCGTGACATGTTCACGGGCGATGGCAAGAAAACCGGCGTTTCAACGGTGCTGAATACCACGTTCACGGCATTCCTCAGCAGTAAAGGCGTACTGCAGGGCGCGACGGATACCATCAGCAAAAAACTCAACACGTTAACCGAGCAATACAACACCGCCAGTAAACGCATTGATGACACGATTGCGCGCTATAAAAAGCAGTTCACCAACCTGGATAAGATGGTTAGCGTGTTGAATAACACCAGCAATTATCTCACCGAGCAGTTCAGCACCACATCGAAGAATAACAAGTGATGTGAGCGGAGTGGGTAAGGTTTACGGAGAGTCGCCATTTATGGCGACTTTTTGTATATGTATAGTTATTAGGTAGTGAAGTGCTCCATAATCTTGAAATTTATGGCGCTATGTCATGTCTCTTCAAACTTGCACATGTTGTTTTTGTTATGGCGTATGAGTTTTTTCAGCTGGAAGTGTCGATTGATTAATAACCCACTGTGAAAGCTCATCCTTTCTAAACACAAGACACTCAGCAGCCTGGCTTTTTAGTGTGTCAAGAAGTGCTGAATCATATTTATCGCTCAACAACCTAGATTTCATACTATTTTTGTATGTTGCAACGACTTGGACAGGGCAAATTAATTTAATTGTTCCTAATGATAAAAATGTTGCACCTTTGAATAAAAGGAAATTAGAGTCATCAGATTTTTTCATATCCCAATTCTGAGCAGACAATCTTTCTGATGGATAGTTTTTGACCGGCACAGAAAAGTGATAAGGCCTATAATCGATTGCACCTGATATTTGCAGTGTCGAATTGAGTATGAGTAATGGAATTCCAGGGATAAACAGCGATGTAGTAACTAATAAAGAAAACGCCACGCCTACAGCCGTGATTATTTTACGGAACATGCTGGTTTTAATGTCATCCGAAAATACTATGCACACTGGAATGATTGTAATAAAAGTAACTAATAATGATAGGGGTATCAATATGATAAGTTCTTTTAGGTTATCTGTTCCTTCAGGAAATTCAATGGCTTTGAATATTAAAGAAAGAGGAAAAACAAGAAGGAAGGAAGAAAATCCTATAAGAGATGGTATGGTGATTTTTATAAAAAGCCTACTAAAGCAATATTTTTTTTCATTGCACTCATTTTCATTCTTTACATTGTTTTTTAATGCAACGAATGATAACAAGTTGCAAATTAAGCAATTTAACAATATAACCCATCCGGGATTTATATTTACCTTGAGTTTTTCATTGATGTAAACATATAGATAAAATATAAAAACAGCTGCGAAAGATGAAATGAAATTAAGCTTAATATAGCCTTTTCTATTTTTCTCTTCAACAGCTTGGTTACTGGTGAAAGCAAAGATTGATGTTATTAAAAATGTCTGGATATAAAAAACAAATCCGAATGAAATTGCGCTAAGTATCGTGAATATACTTAATGCTCCAAAAATATCTTTAAGATTAACAAATTCAAGAAATAAGTCCTGTCTACCTAGTCTCATGAGATATAACCAGATACTTGATAGTGATAAAAATGAAGCGCAGATAGGTGACGATATTAGTGCAAGGCTCCATTTTATCATGGTGTGAATTTCTTTTGTTTTCATGTAAATATTACTTTATCTATGTTTGTTTTTTAAATAGGATATAACGATATTTTTTATTATACAGCTCATGCGGAAATAGTTACTTTATAGAAAAATACGGGGATTTTTTATAGCAGCGTTGCGAGTATAATTATTCGATTTCATAAATTTTATACTCGCGGGCGATGGCGCGGGTTTCTTTTCCCCAGGCAGATGCTTTAGTTCTTTCCTGATGGATAGTAAATGTATTCTTATTTGTGAAGAGCTCTTCAACTTGCCAAATAAGCGGATCTGCAGTCTCTGTTACTTCAAAAGAGAGACATCCCGCTTCCTCTCGGGTGAGTCTTTTGTGTTCTGGGAGAAACTGGCGAACAAGATCCGCCTCCTCAATCTGCTTGCATACTAAACGACCCGTCAGTTTGATCATTTTCATCCCTATTTTATGAGTGCTTTATACGTATTTATGGCGAAAAGTTGAGAAGAGTGGAAAGGCATCTGATTCGGAATGTAGACGTCAGTTTTAATGCTAAGTCTGGGTTGGCGATTGAATAATACACACAACCCAGACTGCTTTACTTTGAATAACTCACTTTTTGCGGTTATTTAGCCAGGAGCTCTTTACGGACGATTTCTGCACCGGCACTTAATGCATCTAACTTACCTTTTGCAACGCCGCGAGGCAATGGAATCATGCCGCAGTTGGTGCAAGGGTAAAGCTTATCGGCGTCAACAAACTGTAGTGCTTTGCGAAGCGTGGCGGCCACTTCTTCGGGGGTCTCAATGGTATTGGTTGCCACGTCAATCGCGCCTACCATTACCTTTTTCCCGCGAATAAGCTCCATAAGCTCCATTGGAACGTGAGAATTATGACATTCCAGTGAAATGATATCGATATTAGACTTTTGCAGTTTTGGGAAAATCTCTTCGTATTGACGCCACTCGTTGCCGAGTGTTTTTTTCCAATCTGTATTAGCTTTAATGCCATAACCGTAGCAAATATGCACAGCCGTTTCGCATTTTAGCCCTTCAATAGCTCTTTCGAGTGTGGCAATGCCCCAATCATTTACTTCGTCAAAGAAGACGTTAAATGCAGGCTCATCAAACTGGATAATATCAACACCCACCGCTTCCAACTCTTTAGCTTCTTCATTAAGAATTTTGGCGAATTCCCAGGCGAGTTTTTCACGGCTTTTATAGTGGTTGTCATAAAGCGTATCGATCATCGTCATCGGCCCCGGCAAGGCCCATTTAATCGGACGGTCAGTTTGCTGACGCAAAAATTTCGCATCTTCAACAAACACAGACTTTTGGCGACTGACTGGGCCCACCACGGTCGGTACGCTTGCATCATAGCGATCGCGAATTTTAACGATTTCACGTTTTTCGAAATCAACGCCGTTGAGGTGTTCGATAAAGGTCGTGACAAAATGTTGGCGCGTCTGCTCGCCATCACTGACAATATCAATACCGGCCTGCTGTTGATCTTCCAGGCATAAACGCAGCGCATCTTGTTTGCCGTCGGTTAATTCCTGATCTTGCAATTTCCATGGTGACCAAAGTACCTCCGGTTGAGCAAGCCAGGAGGGTTTCGGTAAACTGCCGGCAGTAGAAGTCGGTAATAATTTTTTCATCGCAGGTGACCTTATTTTTGGTTAATCAAAGAACGGAATTAGCAGACCATTGCTCAAGAATAGTTTGGAAAGGTTTAATGAATTTCTCTTCAGTAAACTTTCCCTGCTCAATGGCTAATTGGCTACGTTCTTCGCGATCGTAAACAATTCGAGTTAAAGAATAGTCCTGCTGATTCAAGCTAGGTTGATAGCATTTTCCTGCTGCCGAATTCGCATTGTAAATCTCAGGACGGTAAATTTTCTGGAAGGTTTCCATCGTACTGATGGTACTAATCAGTTCAAGATTCGTGTAATCGCTGAGCAAATCACCCGTGAAGTAGAAAGCCAAAGGCGCAACGCTATTGGCAGGCATGAAGTAACGCGCCTCTAATCCCATCTTATTGAAATAGTGATCGGTCAATGAAGCTTCATCTTGCTTATACTCGATACCCAATACTGGATGCTCATTGCCAGTGCGATGATAAACATTTTTACTTGAAACACTGAGGCAGATAACAGGCGATTTCTTGAAGTTGTCTTTATAGATGTCTGAGTTGACAAACTGCTTGAATATGTTGCCGTGTAGATCACCAAAATTATCGGGGATAGTAAACTGGTTTTTATCTTTATTGTGCAGTGACAGTAATACGCTAAAATCATAATCCCGCACGTAAGAGGAGAAGTTATTGCCTACAATACCTTCAATGCGCTCATTGGTTTTTTTATCAATGATATTTGTTTTTAATATTTCGATCACTGGGAAGGCATTGCCACTGCCTTCATTTTCAATGTTCAATTCAACGGAAATAATGTCCAGCTCGACCGCATAACGATCGCTTTTCGGGTTGTCCCAATGTGCCAGAGAATTGAAACGGTTATCAATCATCACTAAGGCGTTGCGCAGGTTCTCCTGGCGTTTTTCACCACGGGCCAAATTGGCAAAATTAGTGGTAATGCGCGTGCTTTGAGAGGGGTTATAGTTCTCGTCAAAGCGTAAGCTTTTAATTTTGAAGGTAAATTTATTATTCATTTTCGTTTGCTTCCTAACTTCTGGCCTAAAAACTGGATTTGGTGCTTGCTTAACAGGAACGTCCAATGTTCTTTACTGGTTTTCCCACTTAGTATTCTTCACATTGATAAAAATCAATGATACGTCACATTTTATGCCTGAGTAGCTGAATGAGGAAAAGTGATTTAATTTCAACGAACATGAACGATTTTCATGATGATGTGTTGGGTGAGGAGAGAAGAGGCAGAATATGCCTCAGTCACAGCTTGCCGATAGAAAAATTCTTTAGATATTTTAAGGGGTTGTTATCAGTTTCCGCTAGCGAAGATGAAGGCTGCCGGTTTGAGCTATGCTCGTTTTCAACACTGCAGAACTTTCATCATCAGGCATAATCGACGCTCACAGATCTGGAAGCTATGGATTCAAAAGCTAGTCTTTGATCATGTAAATATATGATTTGACAGTTAAACCATCGTTAGTCACCACGTCTACTTTAACGCGCGCATATTCATGCCCTTCAAATTCATCAAGTATCTGCCAATGGTTCGCCAGATTTTCAGAGGTGAATAAAAATCCGTCAACACGATTACCTGAATTATCCAGAATGATACCCGGATAGCCCATTTCGGCACCCCATCCTTTCTCCTGAAGAGAACCGCTCACATGTCCTTCCTGCCAGCTGCCACCGATATTTTCCAGGATATGAGCATTCGGTCGGCCCGGTCCTAATGTGCCGTAAACAAACAGACTTTCCATTTTTCCTCCATGCCAAAAGGCTCACAATAGGGTTTGTTAATCTATGATTACTCAGTATTTTTAACATAAATGAAACAAGGTTAACAACCACAGCGGAGCGACTGCTAATATCGAAAGGTAGCTGAAAGGTTTCTGGCCTACACGCCATACCACACTCACAACATATTGTTACATTATAACATGCTCATTCTTCTTGCTAGATTGAACCCATTCTCAACCTCGTCGTCTCAGCAGTGGCACGCTTTTTACAGGGAACGAATTAATCTAGTTACACTAATAATGAGGCAAAGATGTTTAAACGGGGTTGGCTTGAGCAATTTTACGTACCGGGATGGGTATCGTTGTATGTCGGCATTATACTTAATATTCCTATTTTCATTCGTCGATATCATCAACTGCAATTTGATAATATTCTGTCGGTCATCATTGAGATTGTCGCAGCATTTTGTTTAGTGGTATTTTTAACCTTATTAATGTCATTAACCGGCAAGATAATCTCTCGTCTATTAATGACGCTGCTGGTGATATTTTCTAGTGCAGCCAGCTATTACATGATCTTTTTTAATATTGATATTGGCTATGGGATTATTGCTGCAGTGCTGGCGACGGATTCAATTGATCTCTCAAAGGAATCCATTGGCTGGCATGTCATGCTGTGGCTGGTGGTGGTCAATATTATTCCGTTATGGCTGATTTGGCGTGGATTACGCACCAGGTCAGTTAGCAGGATTAATCAAAAACAGTACTGGTCTTATAAAACCGTTGCCATCCTGGTTGCTGCAATGGGTTGTTGGTTACCGCTCAACCTGATGGGCAAAATGCAAAATGAGCAAGACAAACACAACAATCGCATGATGGCCAGCTATGGCGGTATCGTGGCCGGGACCTATTCTCCTTCCAATTGGTTATCAGGCGTGGGATTACTGGCTTACAGTTCATACAGCCAGGCGGAAGATAATCGGAATCTTTACGACCCAAC
Source organism: Pantoea sp. BRR-3P (assembly GCF_039621635.1). Classification (NCBI taxonomy): domain Bacteria; kingdom Pseudomonadati; phylum Pseudomonadota; class Gammaproteobacteria; order Enterobacterales; family Erwiniaceae; genus Pantoea; species Pantoea sp. BRR-3P. The sequence goes on along the minus strand of NZ_CP155067.1, from coordinate 527,861 downwards.
GGATCATTACCGCTATAACCCGCCTAAGGATGCTGACAACCTCTATATCGTATTCGTCATTGGTGAGAGCGCACGCCGCGATCATATGGGCCTTTACGGTTATGAGCGTGACAACACGCCATATCTCGACCATGAAAAAAATCTGGTTCACCTGCAGGGCTATTCCTGTGACACCTCAACTAAACTTTCACTACGCTGCATGTTTGTGCGCGAAGGCGGAGCGTCTGAAGCACCGCAGCGTACACTGAAAGAGATGAACGTATTCACGGTAATGAAGAAACAGGGCTTTTCTGAAGAGCTCTATTCTATGCAGAGTGAAGCCTGGTTCTATAACAAAGTCATGGCAGATAGCTATGCATTACGGGAATCTATTCAGGCGGAAAAACGCCATGTGGGGCAACCAGTTGATGATATGGCTTTAGTCACGGAGCTTCAGGATTCTATTCAGCGCCATCCTCAAGGCAAGCACATCATTATTCTGCATACTAAAGGATCGCACTATCTTTATACGGAACGTTATCCCCGGGCATTTGCGCGTTATCAACCTGAGTGCCAGGGTATCGATGATGCATGCAGTACGCAGGAGATGATTAATTCGTATGACAATAGTCTTTTGTATACCGATTACTTTCTTAAGCAGACGTTTGATAGCCTTAAAGATAAAAATGCCATTGTATTTTATGCCTCCGATCATGGTGAATCGATTTCCGAGAATCTGCATTTCCATGGCACGCCGCGTGACCATGCACCTATGGCGCAGCGAACCATTCCAATTATGGTCTGGGCCTCGGATAAATTCCTAAGTAACAAGGACAACAAAGCCTCATTCGAACAATTAGAGCAGCTGCAAAATAATAAAACGCCGGTGTTTCACGAGAAGCTGTTCGACACTATTTTAGGATGCTCTGGCTTTACTTCTCCCGATGGCGGCATTAACCCGGCGAGGAACTGGTGCACCCATACGGAATAATGGCTATTGGTATATAGCGTGAATGATTAAGGGGGAGAGTGGATCTCATCGCTTCTCCTCCTATCGTCACCAGGCTGGCACAGCCGCGGACAATCCAGCTATAATCCCCCAAATTCTTCAACCGGTTCAGACATAACGATGGCAAAACTCACCTTACAAGAGCAGATGCTCAAAGCTGGATTAGTAACCAGCAAAAAGATGGATAAAGTGCAAAGAACGGCTAAAAAGTCACGCGTTCAGGCGCGTGAGGCAAGAGCCGCGGTGGAAGAGAATAAGAAAGCCCAGCTTGAACGTGACAAGCAGCTCAGTGAGCAGCAGAAACAGGCAACGTTATCGAAAGAGTACAAAGCTCAGGTAAAGCAGCTGATTGAAATGAATAAAATCGATATTTCTAAAGGAAATATTGGCTTTAACTTCACTGATAATAATTTAATTAAAAAAATAGACGTGGATAAGCTGACGCAATCCCAGCTGATCAACGGTCGCCTCGCCATTGCGCGTTTGGCCACCGATAATAATGGTGAGAGTGAATACGCGATTATTCCCGCGAGCGTGGCCGATAAAATAGCCCAGCGCGATGCCAATAGTATTGTCTTAAACAGCGCCCTGAGTCAGGAAGAGCAGGATGAAGACGATCCCTACGCTGATTTTAAAGTGCCTGATGATCTGATGTGGTAATCCACGCTATTGAGCGGTTGGCCTTCAGAACGGACAGGGGCTGCATGCTTTTATCCACTCTTCACTAGCGGGATGAACAAAATGCAGCTCGCTAGCATGCAGCATCAGCCGCGGCGTCCGTTCTGTGCCAGGCAGCAGCAGACCGCCATACAGGTCACAGCCTAAAATAGGATGGCCCAACTGCTGACAGTGAATGCGCAGCTGATGAGTGCGACCTGTTTCGGGCGTTAACGCTACGCGCGATAACGGCATTAACGCGCCATCTTCCAACGCATGCTGAAAACACTCAATCACGCGATAGCGCGAACGAGCGGGCTTACCGTGGATGGGGCAAATCGACATCAGTGGAAACAACGCGGGATCTTTGGCAATCGCCGCGTCTATCACGCCGTCATTTTGTTGCAGATGCCCACACAGCAGCGCGCGGTATACCTTGGTTACGTTGCGCTGGCTAAACTGCTGGCAGAGTGCCGCGTTAATGGCTTTATTGCGGGCAACCACCATTAAGCCGGAAGTACCGAAATCCAGGCGGTGAACCAAGGTGCAGCCAGGGAAAAGCTGTACCAGCCGATGATGCACTGAATCGAGATTTTGCGGATTTTTTCCCGAGAGGCTAAGCAAACCGGCGGGTTTATCGATCAGGACCAGATGCTCATCCTGATAAAGGATCTCAATTTGCTGATGGCACGGCGGGGCAATAAAGCTATCAAAAATCGTCGACATCATGCTGCCCGGAGCGAAAGTGGGAGCGGATGATAACCAATTTTCAGCCGACGCGCGAATCTGGCCGCGCCTCGCACGTGTGAAATTTATCGTCCACACTTAAAGCGAAGAGATAGTTTGTGCAGGCGTTGTGCTTTACACTGCGCGCTGAAAAAATTGCGTAGATAAACGATTAAGTAGGCGGTAACGGCGATGAAAGGAACGATCACAACCTGGTTTCAGGATAAAGGTTTTGGATTTCTCAAAGATGAAAATGGTGATAACCGCTATTTCCATGTGATTAAGGTCGCTAATCCTGATCTGATTAAAAAAGATGCGTCGGTAACCTTCGAACCCACAACCAATAACAAGGGCTTATCGGCTTATGCGGTGAAAGTCGTACCGGATAGCAAATATATCTTTATTGCCGGCGAGCGCCTGAAACTCACGTCGATAAAATCCTTCCTGGTGTATAGCGAAGAAGTGCCCGCTGATACCGGCATTGATAAAGAAAATCCCGTGCTGTCGGTGGGTATTCTGATGAATAGCATCAGGCCGAAAGCAGAGGATAAAAGTGGTGAAATGCGCTCGCTGAAAAAACTGGCGATCACCACTTTCCAGGGAACTACGTTAATTTTCTCAGAAGATGAGATTGACGTAGATGCCACGGTGAAAATGCTTAAGTTCTGATTTAGCCGGTTTTTATGCCAGGTGCGCACAAGTGCGCACCCTACAAAATCCAATGTATTCGCGCGTTTGCTTAAAAACTCTGCCAGTCAGCATCGTTCACTAGCGCCACGCGTGAGGGTTTAACCCGCGATGGCGCGCGCGAGGCCGCCGGCGGTTGACGGACGTCTGCCACTTCCGCGACGTGGAATTTACCCACCAGCTGATTAAGATTGCCCGCTTGTTCCTGCAGTGATTGCGAAGCGGCAGATGCCTCTTCCACCAGCGCGGCGTTCTGCTGCGTCACATCATCCATCTGATTCACCGCTTGCTGCACCTGCAAAATGCCCTGGCTCTGCTCAACGGCGGCTGCGGCAATCTCTCCCACCAGCTGGCTTACCTGATGAATGGCATCATTCATCACGCTCATATTGCGGCCGACGTCGCTGGCCTGCGCGGCACCCGCTTCGGTCAGGCGATGTGACTCTTCAATCAAGCTTTTAATTTCGCGGGCAGCCGTGGTGGATCGCTGCGATAAATTACGCACTTCACCGGCTACAACGGCAAAACCTTTCCCATGTTCACCCGCACGCGCGGCTTCAACCGCCGCGTTCAACGCCAGAATGTTGGTCTGGAAAGCGATGCCTTCAATAATGGAAACGATCTCCGTCACCTTACGTGAGCTGCCGCGAATATTGTCCATGGTTGAAAGCATGGTGGTGAGCGATTCGCTGCTTTTCTCAGACAAACCACTGGCATTAGCGGCAAGCTGGCTGGCCTGATGCGTGTTATCGGCGGTCTGACGCACGGTTTCACTCAGCTCGGTCATGCTGGCGGCAGTTTGCTCCAGTGATGCGGCTTGCTGCTCGGTACGTGAAGAGAGATCTTCATTGCCCGCAGAGATCTGCACCGAAGCACTGCTGACTGACTGCGACGCTTCACGCACCGATGACAGCGCGTTCGCAACGCGATCCATCAGGATGTTGAAGGAGTGCGCCATGTTGCCCACTTCATCGCGGCGGCTTTCGTCGGCTTTCAGGGTGAGATCGAGGTTCTCGCTGGCGGTCATCATCACCTTGCCCGCGGCAGACAAGCTGCGACGGATGCGTAATACGGTAAACAGGGACAGCAAACCAAATATCAATACGGTAGCGGCAACACCCGCAATGGTAGTCCACAGTACGAAGTGGAAGGTGCTGCGGTTGGTAGCACGCAGCTCATCGCCGATGGCGATATTCAACGCCAGCTGCTTTTGGTAATCCGCAATCAGCAGATGGATCGCAGCACCGATGCCGTTTTGCCCCTCAATCAGATCGAGGCTTATTTCATTTTGATGAGCGCGCGAAGCGGCGAGAAATGCCGGCAACGTGGCGGTAACCTGTTGAATATTGCTATAAGCCAGCTCGGTTAAGCGCCGATCTTCGTCGTTGGAAATATCATTTGCCAGATAGTAATCAGTGAGTGATTTCAGTTCTGCCAGCTGTTTTTGGATATCACCCTCAACGGCAGGCATTTTGTTGTCCTCGGTCTGGCTTTTGTGTTTGTAAAGCGTGAGCGCCAGTTGATTACTGCCGTCAATCAGCTTGCCGAGATCTTTAATCGAGGGAATGGCGTTGGTTTGCACATATTCGAAACGGTCCTGGAAGCCAGAAAGCAGGGTGATGGCCAGCACAGCCTGCAGGATAATGGCGCCAAATAGCATGGAAAAGGTCAGAAACAAGCGTTGAGAGATGTTCATCTTATTATCCTTAATCTAAAAGCATCCCTGTGGTTGCCGCGCAGGGAAGAGGGGGCAGATTAATAACCATCGGCAGATTAAGGAATTTAGTTAATTTATTTTTATCAGCGGGTGAATTTTCGTCGAGGGCGCATTTATGCGCTTCTGGAAAGAGGTCACCATAAATGGCGACCTTACGCGATGTTGTAGGGTGCGCATTTATGCGCACCAGGGAAGAGATCGCCATAAATGACGACCCTGCGCGATTATGGTCTGCGGAACAGCGCCATACTGCGTCCTTCCAGTTCGAAATCCTTCTCTTTGGTAATCACCAGGCCCTTTTCAACGTTATCGGACGTGCTGAGTTCCAGCACCCAGCCGCCTTCGCCGAACTGGGGAATGCGGAACGGCACGTTGCCTTCGTAAGGGTTAAACAGCATCAGCACGTCGTGCCAAATGCCTTCTTCCGGTTGCAGATCTGGCCGGCCAAGATAAACCCCGAGCGTGGTGCCATCATCCCATTGGTCGGCCTGCTGGAACCCGCCGCCGGCGTTAAACCATTTGATATCCATCCCGTCGCGCCAGCTTTCGCGACGCAGCAGCGGCTGTTTGGCGCGGAGCGCCAGCACCTGACGCGTGAAATCGCGCAGCGCATCGGCGGAAGGCGGCAGATTCTCCCAATGAAGCCAGGAGATTTCGCTGTCCTGACAATAGCCATTGTTGTTGCCGAGCTGACTGCGGCCAAACTCATCGCCCGCCAGCAGCATGGGCGTACCGTGTGAAAACAGCAGCGTCGCCAGGAAGTTGCGCTTCTGCCGCTCACGCACCGCGTTGATACCTTCATCATCGGTTGGGCCTTCAGCGCCATAATTGTACGAACGGTTCTCGTTGTGACCGTCGTTATTATCTTCGCCGTTGGCTTCGTTGTGCTTCTCGTTGTATGAAACCAGGTCATTCAGCGTGAAGCCATCGTGAGCGGTGAGGAAGTTAATGCTGGCCCACGGACGGCGACCGCGCTGATCGTAGAGATCGCCGGAACCTAGCAGGCGCGCAGCAAAATCATTGGTGACCATGTCACCTTTCCAGTATTCACGCACCGTATCGCGATACTTATCGTTCCACTCAGCCCAACCCGGCGGGAAGCCGCCAACCTGATAACCACCCGGGCCGATATCCCACGGCTCGCCAATCAGTTTCAATTTGGAAAGCACCGGGTCCTGCATAATGGCATCGAAAAAGCCGCCGCGCTGATCAAAACCTTCGGGTTCACGTCCCAGCACGGTACCAAGATCGAAGCGGAAACCGTCAACGTGCATGGATTCGGCCCAGTAGCGCAGCGAATCCAGAATCATTTGCAGCACGCGCGGATGCGAAGTATTGACGGTATTGCCGGTGCCGGTGTCATTGATGTAGTAGCGATGCTGGTCCGGCAGCGTGCGGTAGTAGGAGTAGTTATCGATGCCTTTAAACGACAGGGTTGGCCCCAGTTCATTCCCTTCAGCCGTGTGGTTGTACACCACGTCCAGAATCACTTCGATACCGGCATCGTGGAAGGCGCGTACCATGTCACGGAAGCCCTGAATACCGCGCGGACCAAAATAACGCGTGGCCGGAGCAAAAAAGGCCAGCGTGTTATAGCCCCAGAAGTTTTTCAGGCCGCGATCCAGCAAATGCTGATCGTCCGGGAAACCGTGCACCGGCAGCAGTTCAACCGTGGTGACGCCCAGGCTTTTGATGTAATCCACCGATGCCTGATTGCTTAAGCCGTCGTAGGTACCGCGCATCTCGGCGGGAACCGCAGGATTAAGCTGGCTAAACCCTTTAACGTGCGCTTCGTAGATGACCGTTTTCGACCACGGAATGTTCGGTCGGTTGGCGTCCTGCCAGTCAAATTCGTTGGGATCGATCACGCGACATTTCGGCGTGAACGGCGCGCTATCACGCGTATCAAAACTTAAATCTTTGTCTTCATGCAGCAAATCATAGGCGAAGTGTGATTCATCCCACTGCAGTTCTCCCGCCAGTTCGCGCGCATAGGGATCGAGCAGCAGCTTGTTGGGATTAAAGCGATGGCCATTTTCCGGCTCGTACGGGCCATGCACGCGATAACCGTACAGCGCACCCGGCTGCAAGCCGGGAATATAGCCATGCCACACTTCATGGGTGTATTCAGGGAGATCGAAGCGGGCGATTTCATTCTCGCCGCTTTCATCGTACAAGCAGAGTTCTACGCGCTCTGCGCAGGCCGAAAAGAGGGCAAAATTCACCCCCTCGCCATCAAAGTTAGCGCCAAGCACTTGTCCCGAACCTGCTGTAATTTCTGTAGGCTTACCATTTTCCATCTTTATTCCCTCAAACAGCGTTAACAGGCAATGCATTAGCTGCTAAGCAGCACTAACGGCGCGCTAGAGGCCGCCTCATCCAGCGGAATGTAATCGCCAATCGCCACCGTTTCGCCGGTCCACAGATTGCGGTAGTGACGATGTGCGAGCGATTCGGTCAGGACCACTTCCGTTTGCCCCCACTGCGCGTTGTTGAGACTCAAACGCGGCAGGATCACCAGCAGCGCGTTATTGCTGTCCTGGCGGGCAAACGCGATGACTTTGTTTTGATGTTCACCGCTGGCGTTCAGCGGCTGATAGTCGCCATAGCGGAATAGCTGCGGCACATCACGCCGCAGATGCAATAGCCGTGCAATCACCTGCTGCTTAAGTTTGCCGCTTAGCCAGTGTTGTGCATCGTTAAAGTCGGGAGAGGCCGATTCATCAAACTGTTGTTGCAGCAGATCAAAATCTGGCGTCCGGCGGTTATCGGGATCGACCAGGCTAAAGTCCAGCGCTTCGCTGCCCTGATAAATATCCGGTACGCCCGGCGCGGTGAGCTTAATCACCGTTTGCGTCAGGCTATTGATCAACCCGGCCTGGATAAACGGCTGAAGCGCGTGGCTGAAATCGCTGAGGAACAGCTGATTGGCGGGCGAGAGTAGATGTCGGGCATACTCCAGCACCGCTTTTTCATACGCTGCGTTACTCTCGGCCCAATCGGTACGCAGCTTGGCTTCACGCAGCGCTTTTTCGACAAACGGTAAAAAGCGCGCTTCCAGTTCGCTGGCATCTTGCGGTTGCAGCGTGGTGGGCCAGACGCCAGCCAGGGCTTGATACAGCATCCATTCCACCGCGGGCTCTGGCGCGGGTCCATCCTCCAGCTCAACCACCTGCGCATGATTAATCTGGCGCCAGCGTGTGACATTTTCCGCCCACGGCGAAGGCGCTTCGCTCAGCGTATAAAGGCGCGCGCGTGCATCTTCGCCGCGCTTCGTATCGTGCGTTGAGGTGGAGGAGATACCGTTAGGCTGCTGACGTTGGCGGTTTTGCATCTCGCGGTGAAAATGCGCCAGCGAGAAGGCGTGCGGTAGCGGCTCTGCGCCCACTTCATTGATCGCCAGCGCCACGTGATTACGAAAGAACAGCGTATCCTCCACCGATTTCGCCATCAGCGGGCCGGTCAGCTGCTGGAAGCGTACGCGGAACTCATGTGCTTCCTTTTCACTCTCTTCAGACACCGCGCCCAACAGAATCGCCTGCAGCAAACTCAGCACGGTTGGCGAGGCGCTGTTTTTCACGATCTCCAGCACCTGTTGCAGCAGTTCCTCACCCTCCAGCGGCATGCTGTCCTGCTGACCGTAGGTGCGATACACCGGGAAGGCGATGAGGATTTCGCGCAGCGCAACGTGTAGTTCCGCCTCGCCAAGGTTGCGATGCTCTGAGCCTGCGATGTCGGTCGCCAGCTTAAGCAACCGAGCAAACTCCCCAGCGAAATTGCGATCCACCATCAGTTCACGCGCTACACGTAATCCGGCTGCAACGTCGTTGCGCTCGCCAGTCGTGGACTCATACGCCAAATGCAGCGTATCAATCTGCGTATCGTCGATCAGCGCGTGGGAGAGTGCGGCAATAAATTCGTAACCCGTGGTCCCCGAAATCGGCCAGTCGGCTGGAATGTGCTCGCCTTCTGCAAGGATTTTTTCCACCGTAATGTAGCAATCCGGGCCGGTGGCCTGACGCAGCTGCTGCAAATAGCCCTGCGGATCGGCCAAGCCATCGACGTGATCGACGCGCAAGCCGCTGACCGCGCCAGAGCGTACCAGCTCGAGAATCAGCTGATGAGAATCGGCAAACACCGCATCATCCTCAACGCGGACGCCCACCAGACCGGTGATCTCAAAGAAGCGGCGATAGGAGAGCTCGCTGCGCGCATCGCGCCAGCTCATCAGTCGCCACGGCTGCTGATCATGCAGCTCGGTAATGGCCTTTGCATCGGTGATGGCCAGCACCGCGTCGGCGCGATCCTGCCAGCTGGCTGGCGTGAGCGGATAATAACTGTCGTAATAGGTTAGCGCGGGGTTGCCGGTTTGCGGGTGCGGCTTAATGCTCAGCTCACCGTTTTCCAGCACGTTATCAAAGCTGTCGCCGAGAAACGGCAGCGTCAGGCGGCGCGACCAGTCAATATCGAAATGGCGCGCGTAACGGCTGGCTTCGCCATGCTCAATCACATCTCGCCACCAGCTGTTCTCCAGCGAGGCCGCCATATGATTGGGCACAATATCGAGAATTAACTCCATGCCCGCCTGTTTAAGCGCCTGGACCAGGCGATCAAAACCTTCACGCCCGCCAATCGCCGGTTCGATTTCATTGGCATCGATGACATCGTAGCCGTGAGTCGATTCGGCGGTGGCGCTGAAAATGGGTGAGGCGTAAAGATGGCTGATGCCAAGACGTTGCAGATAGGGCACCAGCGCAGCGGCGCGATCAAAGGTCATGCCATTACGGAACTGAATGCGGTACGTCGCAGTTGGAATACTCATTTTGTTGCTCCCTGATCCAAACGCACCACGATGGCGTGTTGTGGCAATGCTTCAGCCTGTTGCGGCCAGGCGAAAATCGTCCTGCCCGGCATATCCGGCAACGGTTGGTGATGTTTTCCAATATTCAACGCCAGCGAGAGCTCGCCCTGTGGGAAATGCCAGCTGACGGCAATAAAGCCCTCGGCGGTAGCCAGCACTTTGCCGCTATGACCACCGGCATCAGCCAGAAGCGGCACAATATGCTGCTGACGTAGCGCCAACAACTCGCGGGTAAACGCCAGCCACGCCTGGCCCTCTGGCGTTTCCAGCTTGTTCCAGTCGAGCTTCGAACGGGTAAATGTCTGCTCATCGTTTGGGTCGGGTACTTCTTCGTCATGTCCGGCGTGGCCGGTAAACTCTTTCGCACGACCCTCACGCACTGCTTTGGCCAAATCGCCGTGGAAATCGGTGAAGAACAGGAACGGATTGGTTTCGCCATACTCTTCACCCATAAACATCAGAGGGATATGTGGTGAAAGCAGCAGTGTGGCGAGCAGCACTTTGGTGCGATCGCTGCCTGCAAGGTTAATCAAGCGATCGCCCTGCGCGCGGTTCCCCACCTGGTCGTGATTCTGGATAAAATCCACAAACGCCACCGGCGGCTGGCTGGCGCTGGGCACACCGCGCCGCTGACCACTCTGCGGCGAAAGCTCGCCCTGATAGGCAAAACCTTCGGTGAGCACGCGTGCCACCAATTTTTCTGGTACGTCGGCAAAATCCTGGTAATAGGCGTGCGTTTCACCGGTTGCAAACACGTGCACCGCATTGTGGAAGTCATCGTTCCACTCGCCGCTGAACAAGGGCGCCTGACCTTGCCGATCGCGCGGGTGCAGGAAGATGACATTGCGGCTATCTTCGGTCGTGAGGTGGATAGGGCGTTCGGGAATGGCCTGGCGAATGCGCTCGGCAATGTCGATCAGCACATGTTTTTTGGAACTGTCTTCAATTTGATCGATGGCATCGAAACGCAAGCCATCAAGATTGAACTCCTGCAGCCAGTAAAGCGGCGCTTCCACGATATAACGCCGTGCCGCATCCACATCATAAGCAATGCCTGCGCCCCAGGGCGTCATGCGTTCCTGATGGAAAAACGCGGGCGCCAGCAGCGGCAGGTAGTTGCCTTCGGGGCCAAAATGGTTGAGCACGATATCCAGCACCACCGATAAACCGTGCGCGTGCGCGGCATCGATAAACGCTTTGAAATCATCAGGCGATCCGTAAGCCGCGTGGGGCGCATAGAGCAGGACGCCGTCATAACCCCAGCCGCGATTACCGCCAAACTGCGCAACGGGCAGCACTTCCAGCTGGGTGATACCTAGTTCGGCCAGCCACGGTAATTTGGCGATCGCCGCCTGAAACGTTCCTTCAGGCGTAAAAGTGCCAATGTGCAGTTCGTATACCACCGTTTCGTGCCATGGACGCCCTTGCCAGTGGGTGTGTTGCCAGCGGTAGTGTTTGGGATCGATCACCAAAGAGGCGCCGTTAACCTCAGCCTTCTGCGCACGTGCTGCAGGATCCGGCACCACTGTACCGTCGGCCAGCACAAAGTTGTATTCTGCGCCCGGCGCCACGTCGTTGACGTTCAACTCAAACCAACCGTCTCCCACCTGCGTCATGGTGCGGTCATGGTCGGCAACGCTTAAGGTGATCTGCTGCTGGCCCGGTGCCCAAACACGAAAACGAACGCTGCCATCCGCAAGAATTTCAGCGCCCCAGGATTTTTCAAATGATCTGAATTCCATTCAATTGCCTCGTTTAGCCCACGCAGGGGCAATGGACGACATCAAGCGATTCGCTACTGGCTGATAAAGATATAAAAATCGAGATAAAAGTTAGGTCGGACAACAAATCATAGTCGATATTTTGGCCTTTTCTGGCGCGTACCAACGGATTTCAGGCCACTTTGGGAAATTATCGAATCAGAGGGGGATTTTAACGCTTCGTTTAGAATGAGATGAGGCTGCCAGCCGTGGCAACCTCATTGATTTCGCTCGCTGTGGGTCAGGCCGGTTTATGCTTAGCCTTGCGTTTACGCAGCTTATCAATCAATCGGTGCGCTTCGGCCTCAGTGGCGACCGCAGGCGATGATCCTTTCAGTGGCTTACGTGCGGTTTCACTCAGGGTTAACACGGTGATCAATCCAATCACGCCGGCACCCATCATGTAATAAGCGGGCATCATCGTGTTGTGCGTGGTATCCACCAGCCAGGCGGTAATTAATGGCGTGGTGCCGCCAAACAGTGATACCGACAAGTTAAAGCCAATCGCTAACGCACTGTAACGAATATCGGTGACAAATAGCGCAGGTAACGTGGCGGGCATGGTGCCGCTGAAGCAGGTATGCAATAGCCCCAAAACCGCCAATCCGGCAAAGACCAGCAGCATATTGCCGGTACCAATGAGCATAAAACTGGGAATCGCCAGCAAAATTAAGCCTAGCGCTCCTAAACCAATGACCGGACGACGGCCAATGCGGTCGGTGAAATATCCCCACATTAGTGTCAGGGGCATCATGATAAACATAATTACCATCACCAGCATCAGGCCGGATAATTCGCTCATCCCTAACACGCCGGTTAAATAGCTCGGCATGTAGGCGGTCAGCATATAATTTGAGACGTTAAACAACAGCACCAGGCCAATACATTTCAGCAGCGGTTTATGCTGATCGCGCAGCATCTGCCACACGCTGACACGCGGTTTGTTGTGCTCCAGCTCTTCGCGCTTATCCATGTGATCTTTAAACGCGGGGGTTTCTTCCAGTTTGAGACGGATATACAGGCCGAACAGCCCTAACGGCGCCGCGAGGAAGAACGGCACGCGCCAGCCCCAATCCATCATCGTTTGATGAGGCAAGAAGGCGATCATTGCCGTCACTAAGCTCGCGCCTAACAGGTAGCCAGCTAGCGTACCAAACTCGAGGAAGCTGCCCATAAAGCCGCGACGCTTATCGGTGGAATATTCCGCAATAAAGGTCGCAGCACCGCCATATTCGCCACCGGTTGAGAAGCCCTGCAGCAGGCGCGCGGCAAACAGCAGAATTGGCGCGGTAATACCAATGCTGGCGTAGCTGGGAATTAAGCCGATGCAGAAGGTGCCAATCGACATCATGATCATGGTTAACGCCAATACTTTCTGGCGTCCAATGCGATCGCCGAGCGGGCCAAAGACCATGCCGCCAATGGGACGCACTAAAAATGCCGCGGCGAAAGTACCGAATGAGGCAATGAGCTGAGCGGTTGCGCTGGCATCGGCGAAGAAGACCTGGCCGATAATGACGGCGAGATAGCTGTAAACGCCGAAATCAAACCACTCCATGGCGTTACCGAGTGCAGCGGCACCCACGGCGCGCTTCAGCAATTTGTTGTCGATGACGGTGATATCATCAACCGTTAACCCGCTGGAGGTCGCCGGCTTATCTGAAATCGATCCTGTGCTCATAATATCCCCTGAGAAAAAGTGGCGCGATCTTATAGCTTTCGCAGCCGTTATTTCATTGAAGGAAAAGAAAGCTATAAGAGGCTAAAGAAGTGCAAACCCTAGTAAAGATTTTAACGAAGCGCAAGTTAGTGGCATTTTGCTTTGCGGAAAATGTATTTAATACTGTAATTCGCTGAATAAATTATAAAGTGCAACATAATCGCTTATGCTGAAATTTCGCATGTCCGCGCCCGATTACCTTCTCCACGCTATCCCGGAGAAACTTATTTACCTGCACCGCTGTCTGTAATACATCGATAAAGCGATTCCGCCAGGAAAATAAGACATGACCTCCGTTTTGTTAATTGAGGACGATCATCGGCTGGCAGGGATGATTGTGCCTTACCTTGCGCAGCACGAATTTAATGTGATGCACAGCGCCAGCGCACCTGACGCTCAGCTGCGCTTGCGGCAGTGTGAATTCGACGTTGTGCTACTGGATCTGATGCTTGGTGATGCCGACGGTTTGGCGCTCTGCCGGCAGATTCGCAGCCAGTGTCATAATGAACCCGCCATTATTATGGTGACAGGACGCGGCGATCCGGCGGATCGCATTATCGGCTTGGAAGTGGGGGCGGATGATTATCTGCCAAAGCCTTATGAACCGCGCGAACTTCTGGCTCGGATGCGGGCGGTGCTACGACGAATCAAGCCTGGGCGCTTGCTTAACGCAGAGCACGTTATTCGCTCCGGAGCGCTAGAGATCGATACCGCCGCGCGCAGCGTGCTGCTGCATCAACAACCTTGTGCGCTCACCTCGTTGCAGTTCGATCTGCTGGTGGCGCTGGCGCGTCATGCCGGGCGGGTGCTTAATCGGGAACAAATCTGGCAATCGGTGCGCGGTGAAAGTTACGACAGCTTTGATCGCGCAATTGATGTGCATATCGGTCGCATTCGCCAGCTGATTGAAGATGATCCGCGCACGCCGAAACGTATCATCACCGTGCGCGGTGTCGGCTATGTTTTCTCGGCAATGCCGCACGCATGAAGCGCCTCACGGATTTTCCGCTGCATCTGCAAATCTTTTTCGCCTTCAGCTGCGCTCTGTTGATAGTGGTGATCTGTACTATCGTGTTGTGGCTTTGGAACGATGATGACAATCGCCATCTCAACGCCTTCGCCACCTTTTCCGAGCTGGTGGAGCAGAATCTACCGCCGGCGGACGCGCCACAGCCGGTGCAAGCGGCAGCCATCGATCGCTGGATGGCGCGCGCCCACACGCGTTTTACCCTGTTTGCCGCCAATGGCGAACGGCTCAGTCGTCCACTCGATCCGCCCATTGCATTTCCTTCGCGCGCGGTTTACGGCCAATTAGATGATGATTGGTACGGCATGCGTTTTGTCTGGCCGCTAAAAGATAAGCGCGTGTTGGTTACGCAGTTCAGTAGCGACCGCCAGAAACGGCCGTGGCTGTTTATTTTGCTGCTGCTGGGATTAGCCAGCTGCGTAGCGCTGATCTCCTTCCCGGTGATACGGCGTTTAACGGCGCGGCTGGAATCACTGCAGCAGAGCGTGGAATCACTCGGTCAGGGAAATCTGACGGCGCGAGTAGCGGTTTCGGGTCGCGACGAGGTGGGACGGCTGGCGGCCAGTTTTAACCGCTCGGCCATGCAAATAGAGCAATTGATCCAGGCGCAAAAATCGATATTGGCGAACGCCTCACACGAACTGCGATCGCCATTGATGCGTATTCAGATGGCGGCCGCACTGCTGGCGCCAGAGGATTCACCCACGCGCCGCGAACTGCAACGCAGCGTGGGCGAACTGGACGCGCTGGTGGAGGAGATCTTGACCCTCAGCCGTTTAGAGATGGCAACCCGCGCGATTAACGGGGACTTTCAGCCCGCCGATATCACGGCGATTGCCGCGGAAGAGTGTGCCGCCGCGCAAGTTGAACTTCAGGCGGAGCATGTGGTGGCCGAAGTCGATGCGCGTTTAATTCGCCGTCTTCTACGTAACCTCATCGAAAATGCGCAGCGCTATGCCGGCAGCGGAATTTGCGTGGTGCTTAAACATACAGAAGAGCGCTGTTTTTTACTTGAGGTGCTTGACCGCGGGCCCGGCATACCGTGCGCTGAGCGCGAGAGTATTTTTCAGCCGTTTTATCGCCTTGCCCACAGCAGCAGCGGTTATGGCCTTGGCTTAGCGTTAGTGCGTTCGATCACCGAATATCACGCTGGCAGCATTAGCGTACACAATCGCGCAGGGGGCGGAGCCCGTTTTTGCGTGTGTCTGCCGCTAGCTGTTACATAACTTTACCGAAGGTAAAAACGGGCGTTACAAGAGGCTGCTGCAATAGGTTTCCTCATGATTAACTTCTGTAACGGTAAGGATAATGTTGATGCGTTTCACCCTGGCTCAACCTTTCACGCTATTTTGCCTGCTAACGGTTGCCACCTCTGCGGCCTGCGCTGAATCCAGCCAAAATGAATTTTCGGGCTTTATCGGCGGCGGCGTCGGTGTGAAACCGAACTATTCTGGCGCCAAAGAGCATAAAACCGACTTCGTGCCGGCGCTGAAGCTGAAATATGGCCCCTTCTTTGTCGGTGGCGTGGACGATCTGATTGCTCTCGGATGGAACGTTGCCAACACCGATCGATGGACGTTCTCGCTGGGGGTAGGCACGAATATTTCACCGCGTCAGGAGTCTGATGATGCGCATCTTAAAGGGCTGGGGGATATTGATATTACGCCACGCGCTTTCACCTCGGCGGTGTATGAGAATGAATATTTTAAAGGCGGCGTGATCTTAACCCAGGATGTAGGCGGCAATCAGCAGGGATTCAAACTCGCGTCCTATGCGCATTTGCAGTGGCGACCAACGGCGAGCCTGCGTTTTTACACCGGCCCGAGCCTGAGCTGGGCGGATAGCGATTACATGCAGACCCAATATGGCGTGACGGCGGTGCAAGCGGCACGCAGCGGACTGAATCGTTACGATGCCGGTTCAGGTCTGGAGAAGGTGGGCTGGGAAATGGGCATGGAGTATGCGTTAACGCCTGCCTGGCTGATCGGTGCCCGCGTTACGGCGCAGCATCTGGAAAACCAGGCAGCCGACAGCCCGATCGTCGAGAAATCAGGCCAGGTCAGCGGTGCACTATTTGCGGCGTGGCGATTTTAATCGCCAACACCGTAAGGCCGCCATTCATGGCGTAATGCTCGTCAGTTAAGCGTGAATCGGTCACCATGAATGGCGACCCTACGCGGATATCGCCGGGTTTTCGTAGGGTGCGCATTTATGCGCACCTGCATAAACAGGCATTTTTTTGCTTAAGTGAGCGGCATTACGCCATTCATGGCGACCAGGTAACCTTAGATCTTCAGCCTGGGCCTTCGCTTCCTGCTGCCAGCAGGGGCACGATCACATCGCTTATCGGGGTGGCGATGCCATAGGTTCGGCCATAGCGCTGCACCACGCCGTTGCGGATATCCCACTCCAGCGGGCGATTGGCCTGGCGGTCGGCGAGAATGGACGTGCCCAGGTCAGCAGGTGCCTGGTGGAAACGGTCAACAATTTCCTGCGGCACACTGTCGCTCAGCGCTGCCCCGGCAGCGCGCGCCACCGTTAAACACTCCTGTAAATAGGCCAATGCCAGCGCGGTAACATCCTCCCGCTGGAACATCCCGGCGCGACGATTCGAAAGCACCATCAGGCCAGCAACGGCGTTTTGCAGCAGTTTGCGCCAGGCGATGGTGAGAAAATCGGCCGAGAGATCGACGCTACAGCGCGTGTCACGCAGCGCCGCAACGACCCGTTCAGCCTGTGGCGTTTCAGGCAGCGTCAGGCGCGGTTTTTCTCGTAGCCACACCGAAGCGTCCGGTTCTCGCTGGGCAGGGAACCACACCACCGAAGGCAGTACCGCTGCGCCGTTGACATAGGGTGCAAGTTGCGTTTTCTGCTCTACGCCGTTCTGCAGGGCGCACACCACCGTATTTTCATCACACAGCGCCGCCAGCCATGCGACGATGTCTGCCACCTGCGTGGTTTTTACGGCCACAAACACCAGATCAAACGGCTGCGCAATGTCAGCCGGATGGGTGAGCACCGGGCCAGGGACAATAATTTTGCCACTGTCGTGACGCAGTTCGAGCTGCGGATGCGCGGTGCGGCCACAGAGGGTCGGCGTGCGGCCAACTTCATGCAGAGCGGCGGCGATGGTGGTGCCAATTGCACCCGGTCCAATGAGGGCAATGCTGGGATTCTCAGACATCTTTTCCAGGCTCCTGATTATCAAATGACAGAGGGTCGCTTCAGCACCGAAGAATAGCGGGTTATGGCGCGCTAATGTTATTTTTTGCGCGGTTGCTGCGACCTGTTTTAACACATCAATGCGGAGGATTTAGTCAGGTGCGCAGTGATGCGCAACAGGCAGACAGCAAACGGAATGATTAATCGTGATAAACCTGGCTGCGGCCGCCATCCACCAGAATATCGGTTGCGTTGATAAAGCGCGCCTCATCTGAAGCGAGAAACAGCGCGGTGTAAGCGACTTCATCTGGTTCACCGATGCGCTTGCAGGGCAGTAATGCCGCCTGGCGTTCACGTTCTGCCTGAGGATCAGGGCAGCTTGCCAGCCAGGCTTCTGCGGCAGGCGTCATGATCAAACCCGGCGACACGCTGTTAACACGTATGCCCCGGCTGGCGTATTCCACCCCCAGCGACCGCGTCATGCCAATCAATCCGTGCTTTGCCACCGGATAGGGGAAAGCGCCTGGAATGATTTTATGTCCGTGTACCGAGGCGACGTTGACAATGTTGCCATAATGCCGCGCCAGCATCCCCGGCAACACGCTGCGGATCAGGTTGTAAGGCCCTTTCAGATTGACCTCCATGCAGCGCTGCCAGTCGTCGTCTTCCAGCCCCAGCGGATCGCGAAATACATTCACGCCTGCGCAGTTGATCAGAATATCGATAGGCCCGAGCGCGTCCTGTGACTGCACCACCGCACGTTGTACCTGCTGCGGTTGCGTCACGTCCGCCACGCAGGCCACGCATTGTTGTCCATATTCTTCCTGCAGCTGGGCGGCCAGCGCTGCGGTGGTCTCAGTGTTGAGATCAAACAGGGCTATGCGGGCACCTTCACGCGCAAACAGCCTGGCAATCGCGCTGCCAATTCCGCTGCCCGCGCCAGTGATAATCGCGGTTTTGTTGGTTAAACGTTGTGACATGGTCGCTTCCTTATGAAGATGCCGGTAACACCAGCCAGTCGGCGAAGTGCAGTAGGCTGGCGCCACGTCGCACGCTAATAAGCGGCCAGTTTGCGGTACGCGTCAGTGCCTCGCAGCCCTCGGAGGTCAATAAAAAGGTGTCTTCACTTTTTACGCCGCTGAGCGTGGGATTCCACGCGAGCGCTGTATTGAGCCGTACTTCGCCTTGCGACTCGGACGTTACGATCTCGTCGCGACAGCCATAACCGGCCGGGCCGCCCTGATGATGATCGCGCCAGGCACCGCCCTGACCCTGCTGCTGATAAGCATTTTGTATGGCGTTGAACACCGCAGACCAACTGCGGCCAGGCTGGGTTGCACAGAGAATATCGGCATGGATCTGGCTCAAGGTTTGAAGGCGCTGGCGCAGCGCGGGCGCTGGTTCACCGATATGCACCAGGCGCGTCAGGCTAACGTGCAGGCCATGGCGCTCAGCGCCCAGCGTAATCAGCAGCTGGTGCCGCACTATTTTCGCAGTGGGCACCGGATGTTTAAATGCGGCGATACGCTCATCGGCCGCCACTAAGGTGCACATCGGGCGAATGCCACGCGCCAGGCAAGCCGCAACGATCTGCGCTTCCACCTGCCATTCCGTTACGCCGGCACGCAGCTGGCGCGCCACATCCTCAACAATCTGCGCGGCTTCGCGTCCGAGCGTGCGAAATCTTTGCTGTTCGCTGCTGTTCAGCCCCTGACGCAGCACGACCATCTGCTGCTGAATATCGATTGTCTCGGCAAGCGGCGTATCGCTGCCAAGTTTACCGGGCGGCAGCACGCTATTTAGCGACTGAAACCAGGGATAGCTTTGCGTTTCGCAGGCAAACGGCAGCGGCTCTTCGGCGAGAATGCGCGGCATCTCATTTTCGGGTGCGAGCAGCAGCACCTTATGCGGGGTTACCAGCAGGCTGGCGACGCCGGTTTCGGCGCGTTCAACAACGTAATAGCTGGCACCTTCCGTCAGCCAGGCGATGTTATCGCGCCGGGTGAGCAGCACCGCATCCAGCTGCCAATCGGCCAGCGCCCGCTGCAGCCGCGTCAACTTTTCACTCATCGGCTGTCTCCTTCTGTACGAAATCCTGTGTTTGCATCAGCAGTTCTGCGGCGCGGTGCGCGACAGCCATCACGATGGCATTGGTATTGCCGCTAACGATGTTAGGCATCATTGAGGCATCCACCACGCGCAGGCGATTGACCCCGCGCACCCGCAGATCGTCGCTTAGCACCGCTAGCGGATCGTTCGCGTGCCCCATGCGGCAGGTGCCCACCGGGTGATAGCCGGTTTTCACCATGCGTTTACAGTGCTCGACGATAGTTGCATCGGAGGTGATTTCTGCACCGGGGAAAATTTCCTGCTGCACCATCTCGCTGATAGGCGTTGCGGCAATCACCTGCCGCGCGAAGCGGAAGCCGGCAATGGTGCGAGCCAAATCATCCGGGTGACCAAATATTTGCGTATCAATGATCGGCAAGCTGCTGGCGCTACCGTCGCGCAGCGTGACTTCGCCGGTGGCTTTGGGGCGCAGCAGCAGCGAATTAACGGTGACGCCGTGGCCAGGGTCGGCGCCCATCACATCGCGATCGAGATATACCGTGGGCACGCAGAACATTTGGATGGTGGGCGTGGCGCTAAAATCGAGCGGATCAAAGAAGGCACAGGTTTCGACGCCGGTGGTGGTGACCGGGCCGGTTTTAAACAGCATGTACTGCAAACCCGCTTTGATCATTGGCCAGCCGCGATCCTGACCGTAATAGCCAAACGCACCTTTGGTGCTGGCGACCACCGGCACTTCATAGTGATCCTGCAAGTTCTTACCAACGCCGGGCAGATGATGACGTAGCGTGATGCCGTGCTTTTTCAGCTGATCCTGTGGGCCAATCCCGGAGAGCATCAGGAGTTTCGGCGTTTGGTAGGCGCCAGCGGCGAGTATGACCTCTTTGCAGGCGCTGGCACGCTGCGGATGCCCCTCCATCGTGTAGCGGACGCCGGTGGCATTCGCGCCCTCAAACAGGATCTCCTCCACCTGCGCGCCGGTGGCAATCGTTAAGCGTGTGTCCTGGCGCAGCGGGTTGATAAAGGCATCTACCACGCTGCAACGCTGTCGCGTTTGTCCATTGATGGTGTGCTGCATGAACCCGACGCCAAACGGATTGCCGGTGTTGAAATCCGGCGTGTAAGGGATGCCCAGGCCCTGCATGGTTTTGACGTACGCGCGACTGAGCGGGCTGAAGTGACCCAGATGTGACACTTTCATTGGGCCGCCAACGCCATGATCGGGGGCGCCAAGATGATCGTTATCTTCGATAGCGGTGAAGTGGGGCAGCAGCGCCTCCCACGACCAGTCAATCCCCTGATTGCCCAGCGCGTGATTCCAGTCGGCATAATCCTGACGATGGCCGCGCATATACACCATGGCATTCACCGTCGATCCTCCGCCCAGCACCTTCGCCTGCGGCACAATCACACCGCGTCCGTTCAGCTGGGCTTGCGGCTCGGTTTGATGCATCGTCAGGAACTTGTCGCTGGCGAGGAACTTCATGTAACCCGCCGGCATTTTTAATACCGGATGATATTCATCGCGCCCGGCTTCCAGCAGCAGCACGCGCGCGTTGCCCTCCCTGACCAATCTGGCGGCGACGATACAGCCAGCGCTGCCGCCGCCCACCACAATGTAATCAAACTCTTTCATGTTTTTCTCTTTACTCTGAAGCGACAGAATCAAAACGACGCAGGCGCTGCGCCTCGGGATTGTGCTGCTCGCCGGGATCGAGCGGGCTAAGCAGGAAGCACCACGAAACCATCGCGCTCACCAGGTACAGCGCGGCATATCCCCAAACCACGCCCGAGGTGCCGAAGAGTGCGTTGAAGGCGCCATAGAGTGCCGGGCCAAAGAAGGTCGAAAGTCCGGCGGCGAAGCAGTAGATCGCCATCGCATTGCCTTTATCTTTTGGCTGACACAGTGAAGAAAACAGTGCTGCGGCAGGGACATAGCCACACAAGGTGATGCCATATAAACAGGCGCAAATCACGCTGAGCACAAAGCTACCGTGGCTCCATTGCGGCACGAAGTACATGAGCAGCATTGAAATACCGGAGCCGAGTCCGCCAAATACCGTCAATACCTTACGCCAGCCGATGCGATCGCTGATTTTGCCGACGATCGGGTTAAAACTCATGCCAACCAGGCCCATGATCGTGATCAGGCTGAGGTATTCGGTTTGTGTAAAACCGATTTGCTCGGTGAAAAAGCCCGGCAGGAAAATAAAGAAACCAAAGTAGGGCGTGGTGTTAATGATGCGGACCACGGCGGCGGCGGCAATGCGTGGTTCACGCCACAGAATATCAATGCCGCCCATCAGCGTTCGGGCGGTGCCCTGCTGACGATGCTTTTCATCCAGCAGCGATTGATATCCGCTGCGCTCTTTTAGCGCGACGAGCATCACCAACATACCCAGCGCCACCAGCCCCAGCGACAGCCAGAAGGTGGCATATTCGCCAACCCATCTGATCGAGAAGATTGCCACCAGCGAACCCAGCGTCGGCAAGCCGCCGGTAAACGCCAGCCAGAACCAACCGGTTGCTGAGCCGCGCATCTCCGCGGGGGCGGCGGCCTGAATCCACACCAGAAAAGCATAGGCAAACATCGGATAAGCCACGCCGCGCAGGCCGTAAGTTAGCGCCAGCAGCAGTACGCTGTGTGAAGGGAGCGCAATGGCCAGAAACAGGACTTCGAACACAATCCAAATCAAACCGCCCGCCAGCATCACTTTGCGCGGACCAATTAAGGTGGAGAGTGAACCGGCCAGCCATGAACCCAGGGTAACGGTCACGCCGTAGAAAGCGATCACCGCCGCCGCGATGTTGAGCGAAAAGCCATTTTCATGCAGGTAAGGAGCCAGATAGTTCGATTCGACGCCGTCGCCAATCATAAACAGCAGCACAGCGACGTAGCCCCATGCCAGCGCGGGTGGAATGCCGAGGCGGAGCAGCCACGGATGGTTTGCAGGTGATGTTGTCATTTTAATTTTTCTCTTGAGAGGTCATGATGATTTTTTGTTATTGGGATGAGCACGAACTCTAGAGCAATGGGTGCAAGCAGGATGGTGAGACCATCACAAAAGATAGTAAACGCTGTTTAGTAAACGCGTCTGCTGTGGATGCAGGGAGAGAAAATGAAGCCGGTTGGACTGAACAATTTTCACGTACGCAAACACAATAAGGCCGTGTTTATTGACCTGATGTGGCGCCATAAACAGCTCAGCAAATCGCAGCTGGCCCAGCTCAGTGGATTGACGATCCCCGCTGCCAGTAAAATTTTGCAGGCGCTGCTGGATGAGGGAAAACTTCAGCATTCCCATGCTGTGATGAGCACCCGTGGCAACAGCAACGGCAGTTTTCAACTGCCTTCCGAAGGGCCGTGGACGCTGTGTTTGTGCGTGAAGCCAACCAGTATTGAACGGCAGCTGGCTGATGCGCAGCTCGTGCCGCAAGGCGACTATCAGCAAACCACGATCAACGCTGAGACGCCGGAAGCACTACTCAATGAGATTGAAGCGGTATGGCGGCAAACCTGTAAACAGTGGCCGAAGCGGCGCATTAATCTGGCGTTGGCGGTACATGGCCAGGTCGATCCGGTGACTGGCGTATCACAGCATATGCCGCAGGCCGCGTGGAAGACGCCGCTGCAGATGAAATTTCTGCTGGAGGAGAAGCTTGGCGTTGAAGTCCGCGTCGATAACGACTGCGTGATGCTGGCGCTGGCTGAAAAGTGGCTCAATCGCAACGCGTTGAGTGAGTTCTGCGTCATCAACGTCGATTACGGTATTGGATCGTCCTTCGTGATTAACGGTGAAATCTTTCGCGGCAATCTTTATGGCAGTGGCCAGATCGGCCACACCATTATTGCGCCCAACGGCTTACGCTGCAGCTGCGGACGCCAGGGTTGTCTGGAAACGGTAGCGTCCCTTAGCGCGTTAAAACAGGCTGCTCATCAGCGAGCACCGCAGGCAGCGCAGCCCTCGAGCAAGCAGTTGCTGGCCGCGTGGCAAGCGGGCGAGCCGTGGATCGTGGCGTGGGCGCAGCGTGCAGCAGAGGCGATCGGCATGAGCTTGTATAATTTTCTCAATACGCTGAATATTAACCAGATTTGGTTATATGGACGTAGCTGTACTTTCGGTGAAAATTGGCTGCACAGCATCGTGCAGCAGATTGATTTCAATCCTTTCGATCCGCGCGATGCGCTGAAAAGCAAAGGCACAAATGTGCATTTTGGCCAGTTAGATCGCGCGCGTCAGGTGCTGGGTATCGGTTATTTGTATGTGGAAGCCGATCCCTGCGCGGCCTGAAGGCTGCAAAGCAAGGCCAGTTTATGCAGGTGCGCATGAATGCGCACCCTACGAAAAACGGGCGATATCAACGATCGGCACTAGCCCAGTCATACCTACCTTGCGCTATCACACCTGCGCCATACCGCCATCGACAAACAGTTCGGCGGCATTGATAAAGCTGGATGCATCAGACGCCAAAAACGCCACCACTTTGCCGATCTCTTCCGCTTCCCCCAGGCGACCCAACGGCACCTGCGCCGCTAGCGCATCAAACAATCCCTGACGCTGCTCTTCGCTTACCAAGCCACCTAAGCCTGGCGTGCGCACCGGTCCTGGGCTGACAACGTTAACGCGAATGCCGCGGTCTTTCACGTCCAGCGCCCATGAGCGGGCAAAGTTGCGCACTGCCGCTTTACTGGCGCTGTAGACGCTGAAACCGGCAGTGCCCTGAACCGAAGTGGTGGAGGAGGTGAGGATCACCGAGGCGTGGTCGCTGAGCAGCGGCAGCGCCTTTTGCACCGTGAACAGTACGCCGCGAACGTTGGTGCCAAAAATGCGGTCAAAATGCTCTTCGGTGATGGCACCGAGCGGCAACATATCGCCGCCGCCCGCGTTGGCAAAAAGTATATCCAGCCGCCCCGCCTGTTGGGCGATTTCTGCATACACATTATCGAGGTCGCTCAGCAGTGAAGCATCAGCGCGAATGCCGGTGGCGCTGGCACCGATGCGGGCCACCGCCGCATCAAGCTCCGCCTGACGACGTCCGGTGATAAATACGCGGGCGCCTTGTGCCGCTAACTCTTGCGCTGATGCTAAACCGATACCCGTGGTGCCGCCGGTTACCAGTGCGATTTTACCGTTAAGCGTATTCATGTGTACTTCTCCAAATGTAATGGGGTTGAGATGACTGCGTTGCAGTGCATGAGAAGCACTCTATTCCTGCTGGGTTTGGTGATAAATGGTGTAAAATCGAAAGGACTATTTCTGTAGGTGGATAATGCGGGCTTGAGGAAAACGGCGTGGATCAGTTAATGGCAATACGCGCGTTTGCACGCGTAGTAGAAGCAGGCAATTTTACCCGTGCGGCAGATTCACTGGATATGCCCAACGCCACGCTCAGCAAGCTGGTGCAGGAGCTGGAAGCGCATCTTGGCATTCGTCTGCTGCAGCGCACCACGCGACGCGTTACGGTGACGCCCGAAGGGCGCGACTATTACGAAAAGGCGCTGCGCATCGTGCGTGATTTGGAAGATATCGACCACTCTTTCAACGCGGAAAGCGTTAAACCCAGCGGCTATTTGCGTATCGATATTGGCGGATCCACCGCGCGCGATGTATTAATTCCTTTGTTGCCGGATTTTATCGCACGCTATCCGGAAATCCGCCTGGATCTTGGCGTCTCAGACCGTGCAGTAGATTTAATCAGTGGCAATGTCGATTGCGTCATTCGTGGCGGTCCGCTGAGTGATTCTTCGCTGGTGGCGCGACATTTGGGCGATGCTGAGCTCATCACCTGCGCCGCGCCCGCGTATCTGAAAACGTATGGCGTGCCGGCTTATCCGCAGGAGTTACGCAACGGTCATCGGCTGGTCAGCTATTTATCGCCACAAAGTGGCCGGGCGTTTCCGTTTCGCTTTGCGCGTGATGAGGACGTGTTGGAAATCAAGGCTGCACATCGCATTGGTGTGAATGAAAGCAATGCACATCTGGCAACGGCGGTGGCGGGATTGGGGATTATTCAGACCTTCCGCTATGCGGCAGCAGCCGATCTGGAAGCGGGACGCTTAGTCGAGATACTTGCCGCATGGCAACCGGCAAGATACCCATTTCACGTCGTTTATCCGCAAAATCGGCATCTTACGCAGCGCCTGCGGGTGTTTATCGAATGGTTACGCGACGTGTTTCCCGCACGGCTATTAGCAACAAAACGGTCGCCATAAAGGCGACCGTCATTGATGTCGTAGGGCGTATCAAACGCTGCAGACGTTATAACGTACCGGTACCACCATCCGAGCACCACACTTGTCCGGAGGTGAAGCTGTTATTCACCTGCGCAAAGGTCACATACAGCGGGGCGATTTCAGCCGGTTGTCCAGGACGACCCAGCGGTGCCGACTCACCAAATTTCTCAACTTTCTCTTGCGGCTGGCCGCCGCAAACCTGCAGCGCAGTCCAGTATGGACCCGGGGCGACCGCGTTGACGCGGATTTTATCTTTGCCCAGCTGTTGCGCCAGCGCTTTAGTAAAGGCAACGATTGAGGCTTTGGTCTGGGCATAATCCAGCAAAATCGCGCTCGGTTGGTAAGCCTGAACCGAGGAGGTATTGATGATGGAAGATCCTGCAGGCAAATATTCCAGCGCCGCTTTGGTGATCCAGAACATCGCGTAGACGTTGGTTTTGAACGTCGCATCAAAATCTTCGGTGGAAAGGGTACGGATTGACTCATTAAACTGTTGGCGACCCGCGTTGTTAACCAGAATATCCAGCCCGCCAAGCTGTTCAGCAGCCTGTTTTACCAGCTCCTGACAAAATTTTTCAGAACGAATATCACCCGGAATCGCCACCGCCTTACGGCCTTCTGCTTCAATCAGCTGTACAACTTCAGCGGCATCGGATTCCTCTTCGGGCAGATAGTTGATCGCCACATCAGCCCCTTCTCGGGCATAAGCGATAGCGACGGCACGGCCAATACCGGAATCACCGCCGGTGATCAGCGCCTTACGTCCGGTAAGTTTACCGCTGCCGCGATAACTGGTTTCACCATGATCTGGACGGGGATCCATTTTGCTTGCTAAACCAGGCATCGGTTGCTGCTGTTTTTTAAATGGCGGAACCGGATACTCTTCAGTAATTAAGGTCTTATTAGTGGTTTGCACAGTCATATATATCTCCATGTCGCATGATGTGAATAAATTAAGCCTGGCATAAATGTGATATTTGTCACGTTAAAAAATGAACAATCAAATTTATTAAGACAAATCGGCATTAGGGCGCGCTGCAAATTGTTAGCAGTTAAGTCAGGTTATTAACAATATTTGTCGGGGGAAGTTTAATGCTTGAGAGGGGACGACAACGGGCGTCCATGCCCGGGCGAGGTTCCAGCAAGCTGCATACTACTTGCAGCTGTAATAGCTACTTCTTACCGCCTTTCTTACCAGCTTCGGAGGCTTTTGCAGGGTCGTCTTTGAAACTACCGCCGCTTTTCTCTCCGCCTTTTTTACCGGCATCAGACGCTTTCTTTTTATCGTCAGCGAAATTACCGGAACCGCCTCTATGCTCAGCCATAAAACATCCTCTCATGAGTTGTTGTTGCATGGCGGAAATAACTTCTTCGACGCCATGCCCGTGCTGCAAATTTAAGATTAGCGATGTTCCGATTAATCACAAGCGCAGCGACAGCGATTATTTAGTCTCCGTGGCACTGATGACCTTAAAATAGGTGCCGCTATAAGGGATGGGCAGAAAATCATGAAATATCTGCTGCAGCGTTTTCTCCGGATCAACGTCAGTAAATAACTGGGGATAGAGGGTTTTTGCCATAAACTCCGTGGCGGCAATGTGCCAGGGACTTAGATAGAAGTTCATCCAGATCGCTGCGGCGTGTCCATTGCGCAGCGCATGCAACTCGCGTAAACCGTTTTGCTGCGCGGTGAGCTGTTTAAAACTGGTGAGCACCGCGGCTGGCGCTACTTCAGGACCGAGCTTGAGCAAACCCTGCGATGCGTTATCGCCGAAGCCCGTGGCGAAGTAGAAATCAGGCTGAGCGGCAATCACGCTTTCTTCACTAAGACGTCCGAAAACGCCATGCTGGGTTTTGCTGGCAATGTTAGCGCCGCCCGCCGCATTCAGTAATTCGCCCAGGCTGCCGTTAATGGCGGTTACGCAGCATTCGTTGCGTCGGCCGAGATGCAGTTGCAATAGTACCGAGGGTTTTGCGCCCTGATAGCGGGCTAAGCGCTGGCGGATAACCTGCATATGTGCGTCGTAGAAGCGGTTAAATGCCTGCGCTCGCGCTTGTTGATTCAGTACTTCACCGAAGATCTCCACGCTGCGGCGCGTATTTTTCAGCAGATGCACGCGCAGATCGATTTTCACCACCGGAATATGCGCTGCTTTTAGCATGCTCACCAAACGCAGATCGGCATCATCGTAGCGCGCCAGGCTTGGCAAGATCACCACGTCGGGCTTCAGCGCCAGAATTTGCTCGGGATTCATTGCATTCGGGCCGCCAGAACCCAGCGACGGGATCTTCAACATCTGTGGAAACTGGCGCGCAAAACTGTTCCAGGTCTGGCTGTCGTATTTCTTCAGATCCTGCGGCCACGCCACGATATGCTGAAAAGGATCGCCCGGCTCCAGCAGCGCTAGCGTATACAGCATGCGGCTTTCGCCTAACACAATGCGTTGTGGATGATCGGGAATTTCAACGCGATTACCGTCAATGTCGGTGATGCTTTTCGCCCATGCAGCGCTGCTAAGCGCTAGCATCAACAGGATCGCGCCGAGGAGGGAAGGCGCACGCAATGCGC
This sequence comes from Pantoea sp. BRR-3P, assembly GCF_039621635.1. Classification (NCBI taxonomy): domain Bacteria; kingdom Pseudomonadati; phylum Pseudomonadota; class Gammaproteobacteria; order Enterobacterales; family Erwiniaceae; genus Pantoea; species Pantoea sp. BRR-3P. The sequence goes on along the minus strand of NZ_CP155067.1, from coordinate 499,682 downwards.
CTGATAGACGTACGGAATCAGAATTCAACGCTGGCCTCGAGCATCAGGTTGCGGGTTTCGCCCTCACGCACGCGTAAGTTACCGCCGCTGGAGGTGTAATAGTGCTTGTTAAACAGATTATTCAGATTCAGTTTCAACTGCGTTTTTTCGCCAAATAGTGAGTTATTCCAGGCGATAAAGCTGTCCGCGACGACGTAATCCGGCATGGTGAAACTATTTTCCGGATCGCCTGCACGGCTGCCAACATAACGCGCGCCGCCGCCAACGCGGAAGTCGCCCGGAATGCCGGAGATGGCCAAATTATGGCTCAGATAGAGCGCGCCAGAATGGCGGGGTGCATTCTGCAGCCGATTACCGTTGTTGGCTGCGTTTACGCCGTCATCAACGATTTCTGCTTTGTCGTAACTGTAATTGGCGCTGAGATCCCAGCCCGGTAATACTTCGCCATTTAACTCAAATTCCGCCCCGCTGGAGCGGGCTTTATTAATGGCGCGTGTGGTGCCATTTATGGAGAGCGACATGTCTCGCTCGTTGATGCGATACAGCGCTACGCTGGCAAAAAGCTTCGGTGAAATCTGCCATTTGCTGCCCACTTCCCAGGTTGTGCCCTGTTCCGGTTTGCCCACATTGCCATCATCATCCACATCGGTGGAGGGCGTAAAGGATTTGCTGACGCTGGAGTAGAGTGAAACGTCTGGTGTTATTTTGTATATCAAACCGACCTGCGGCAGGAATTTATTGCCTTCGCTATCCAGGGTTTGCACCACCGGATCGAAGCCTTTCGAGGCGCGTTGTTCATAATGCTGGTAGCGTCCGCCAAGCACCGCAATCCAGTTCTCCGTCAGGCTGATACTGTCTTTGGCATACAGCGAGCGGCTATGCGTGCGGTTCAGGTTATTGGCATTGGCGCTGTTTTCCGTCGTGCTATTGGTGATGGGTGATAAAATATCGTACTGCGGATCGTTCAGGTTAAATGCGCTGTTGGCTTTGCCCTGGAACTGATGTGCGCGGTAGGTTTGGATCATCTCGTAATCGGTGCCCAGCACGATATCGTGCGTCATGCCGAACACGTGTTGTGACCCGATCAGATCCCACGATACGTATTTGGTTTTATGGTTAAAGCCGCGGTTAGCATCGGCGCGACGCGTCACCACGCCGGTGGTGGGATTGATTGCGGTAACGCGCACTTCGTTGTTGTCGTACTGGCGCTGGTTCCAACCGAGCGTAACGCGGGTACTCCACTCATCATTAAATTGCCAGTCGTAATGGGCGTTGAGCGTTTTGTTGTGGCCCCACGCGTGGTTGGCTTTGTCATCAAGACGATCCTTGTAACCGATATCAACAGGTTTGCCGTTAATAAACGCCGTGCCACGGTCGTAGGGGATGTCATATTGATAATCCTCATAGCTGATGAGGAAACTGGCTTGTTCGCCAAACCATTGAAGTGAGGGCGCAATGAGCGTGTGCTTGTCACTGCCAAAATTACGCCAGTAATCCTGATTTTGTTTTTCCGCAATTAGACGGAAGGCGAAGCCGTTGCCAAGCGGTCCGGTGACATCAACGGTGCCTGCGCCGCCGCCTTCACTGGAGGTCTTACCGCTCACTTTGGTGTGCCACTCATATTGCGGCTTCTTGCTGATAACATTGATGACGCCGCCCGGATTCTGAATGCCATACAGCAGCGAGGCTGAGCCTTTCAATACTTCTACGCGCTCGGTCGTGGCATCAAAATTCAGGCCCTGGCTGCTGCGAACGCCGTCGCGGTAGATCGAGCCATCTGAATTACTGCCAAAACCACGCCGTACAAAACCATCTTCGGTACCCGCCAGCGTGTTGCCTTCGGTCACGCCGCTGACGAAGCGCATCGCATCGGCAAGGCTGGATGCTTGATAATCTTCAAGCTGTTGCTGCGTCACCACGCTCACCGACTGCGCTTGGTTTATGCGAGGCGTTGGCGTTTTACTCCCTACCGAGCTGCTAGTGGCGTTATAGCCTTGCGCAGCGGTTTCATCGGCCGATACCGTCAGCGTAGTGTTTTCCTCGGCCGCAAAACTGCTGGCCGAACCCCAAAGGGTGGCACCATAAATCGCCGCAAGGATCGCGGGATGGCGTTTTGATTTAAAAGCGCAGGGCAGATTATTATTCATGTAATTAAACCTGGTGTTATTACGGGATTAATATTCATCCGTGAATCGAAGCGAGTGGTTAATTTTGCGTAATGTCGTGCGGCGTTAAACAGCCAATGTAATGCAATTGAGAATCATTCAAACATGAAAAAATGTAGTAGTAAATGGAAATAAAAGTGCAGATACTACAGCAGGTCGAGGCCGGCTTTCCTGGCTGTTAATAGCACCATTTTCATAATAAAAGTGTTATTTTACAGAGTGTTGTTTTTTTAAAATCAGGCGTTGTTGCTGAGGTTGTGGCAGACCGATAAGGTCAAAATGGCCAGTTTAAAACCACTTATTTACTACAGGCGTACAACAAATGAATCGCAGGATGGTGAGTTTAAACAGATGAGTACGAATAAAATTAAAAACCGTGTGGATGTATTAGGGGAACGTTATCGCCTGCGGTCGCCAACCTTATCATTAAGTCTGCAAACCGTGGCGCAATATATCCACGATAATCGTGAGGCAATAGTAGATGCTACAGCGATGGAAATTGCCGATGCGACGCAAACTTCTGATGCAACGGTGGTGCGTGCCGTTCAGGCGCTGGGCTTTGCCGGATTGCGCGATCTCAAAACCACCCTCAAAGCTTGGTTTGGTCCAGCAATGAACTCCGAAGAGAAGATGAGCGCGACCGTGAACGAATTGTCGTGTGATATCAACTCCGGCATCGATTTTGTGTTGGGTGGCCATAAGCGTGCGTGTGATGCACTTTCCGAACCGCACAATCGCCAGGCGGTGGCACAAGCGGTGACGCTGCTGATTGAAGCACGTCAGGTGGCGCTCTTTGGTATTAATGCATCGGGGATTCTGGCGGATTACAGCGCGCGCTTATTCACCCGCATTGGCATTCCTGCCGTTACCCTCAACCGATCCGGAATTGCATTAGCAGAACAGTTAATTACGCTGCAACGCGGCGATGTGCTGATCATGATGGCGCAGAAATCGGCGCACCGGGAAGGCATCACCGCGCTTAAAGAGGCAAAGCGGCTCGGCATGCCGGTCATTTTGCTCACCAACGCAATTGATTCGGCGTTTGCCAAAGAGGCGGATGTGATGATTAACGTGCCGCGCGGCGGTGAGAATGGCCGCATGCCGCTGCACGGCACGGTGTTGGTATGTCTGGAAATGCTGATTCTTTCGGTGGCTTCAGCGACCTCAGCGCGCACGGTCAAAACCATGAAACGCATTCAGGATCTCAATCGATCGCTGAAGCCCGGCGGAAAAAAGGCGTGATTACTTATTTACCACGGTGTTAACCGCAGGGCGCTTGCTGAATCCGTTGCTCGTCACCAACCACACCGCGCAGATAATCAGCAACGAGCCGCCGATAAAGCCCTGATTAATCTGCTCGCCCAGCACCAGCCAACCCCACAATATGCCAAAAGGCGGAATCATGAAGGTGACCGTCAGCGTGCGCAGAGGGCCGATATCGGCTAACAGACGGAAATAGATAATGTAAGCGAGGGCGGTGCAGAGGAAACCGATAGCCAGCACGCAGGCCCATACCTCAGGGAGCTGCCAGCTCGCGGCAGGTGTCTGCGGGGCGCTAAAGGCAAAGAAAGGCAGCAAGAAAAGCGATGCGCCCAGCTGGCTGCCAAATGCCACTTTGGTGGCATCAAGCCCGCCGCGAGCGCCAATCCAGCGTTTGGTCAGAAAACCAGCAAACCCATAGCACGCGGTTGCCACCAGACAGGCCACTATCCCCAGCACGAGTGCACTCGTGAGATGAGATTCCCCGGTAGTACTGATAAGGATAATGCCGGCAAACCCAGCAATCATGCCGAGAATTTTGCTCAGGGTGAATTTTTCGTCAAAGAAGGCGGCGCCGATCACCACGCCCATTAACGGCGTGGTGGCGTTGAGTATTGCTGAGTAACCGGCAGGTAAGACGTGCGCCGCCATGCAATACATCAGAAAAGGAATGGCAGAGTTGATAACGCCCAGCAGCATCGCCCATCCCAATTTTCCTTCAAAGCGTTTTGGAATACGCATAATGGCCATGATGATTAACAACCCCAACATGCCGCAAAATACCCGCAAAAAGGCCGTATTTACCGCGCCGAGTGCCGGTACGGCAATGCGCATAAAAAGGAAACTGGCACCCCAAATTGCCGCCAGCAGCAACAGTCGCAACAAATCCGATGTTCGCATAGGTTTCACAATTGTTATGAAATAGTCGCGCACAGAGTAGCAAATAACCTGTGATGAAGCGGTACCCATTATGTCGACCCGCTGACAATTAGGTAAAAAAGCGCGGATTATTTTAGGATTACCCATCGCGGCGTTCGTCAGGTAGTATTTAGAAATCGATCATTTCCTAATTTCGTTTAAATCGGAAATGAATGCTTCCTAAACTTGGAGAAGAACATGTCAGCATCCATCATGAAACCAGCGCCAGGTTGGGCGCAGCCCTTTGCGCAACTCGACGGATTTTCCCATCATTACGCCACCGTTGACGGCGTGCGGCTGCACTATGTGAGTGGCGGTAATGTCGAGGGTGATACGTTATTGCTGCTGGCAGGTTTCCCACAAAGCTGGTTCGCCTGGCGTCACGTGATGGCGCTACTGGGCGATCGCTACTTTATTGTCGCTCCCGATCTCCCCGGTCAGGGTGATTCCGATAAGCCAATCAACGGCTACGATACCACTTCGCTGGCGGAGAAAGTCCAGGGCTTAATGCAGCAGCTGAATCATGAGCGTTATTATCTTGCCGCGCATGATGTGGGTGCCTGGGTTGCCTGGCCCTACGCCTCGCTATTTGGCGCGCAGGTGATCAAAATGGCGCTGCTGGATGCCGGCATTCCAGGTGTGACCTTGCCAGAGGCGCTACCTGCCACACCGGACAAAGCATGGAAAACCTGGCACTTCGCTTTTCATCTGCTGCCCGATCTCCCTGAAGCCCTTATCGAAGGACGAGAAGAGATTTATCTTGAATGGTTCCTCAAGCGCAAAGCGGCCAGTCCAATGGTGTTTGGTGAGGAAGATATGGCGGAATATAAGCGGCTGTTACAACAAACTGGGGCAATTCGGGCAGGTATGGCGGCGTATCGTGAAGTGACAGTATCGGCGACGCAAAATCGCCATCTGCTGCGGGATAAGGGCAAATTAGCACTGCCGTTGCTGGCGGTCAGTGCCGATCAGGGATCGATTCCCGATATGGCGTTGCCGTTAGGGGAATTCGCGGCAAACGTTTCGGGAATCAAGATTGAGCACTGTGGTCACTTCATCCCGGATGAGCAACCGCAGGCGCTGGCGGAGGCGTTGCGGGATTTCTTTCGCTGATGTGAATCGTCCCGGTGCGCATCAATGCGCACCCTACGAAAACCTGGCTATATCCACGTAGGGCCACCATTCATGGTGACCGATTCACGCTTAACTGACCAGCATTACGCCATTGATGGCGACCTAAACCCGCTGAATCAAAACGACAGGGTCACGCCTGCATAATACGCCCGGCCCGGTTCGTTGTAAGTCGAAGCTCCTGAGTTCTCACGGTAAATGCGCTTATCAAACAGGTTATTGATACCGGCATTTGCCCGCAGGTTTTTCGTGACGTCGTAATTGAGATTGAGACCCACCACCGAATAAGGGCTGATCTCTTTCGACGTCATATTGCTGACATCAATCACTGTCTCAGCATGTTGACGCGGTTTCTGACGCCCATACTGCGTCCAGTTAATATTGGCGCTGAGATCGTCGGTCGCCTGCCACTCCAGCTGCGAGTTAATGGTGAACTCAGGGATCACCGATAGCGGATTGCCGGTTTTCTTACTTTCCGAACGGAACATATAAGTCGCGTTCGAGCGCCATTCTAACGTGTCGGCAATTAAAGGAATGGTCAGATTACCTTCCAGTCCTTCCACAATCGCTTTGCCACCATTCTCCCAGCGCAGCACGTTATAGGTCGGGTTAGAACTGGAGTAGATCGGCTCGGTGCCGGAGATAATCTTGTTCTTGTAGTCGTTGCGGAACCAGGTGATGCCCGCTACATAGCCTTCATGACTGAACTCGAGGCCAATCTCTTTATTGACGCTGGTTTCCGCATCAAGGTCTTTATTGCCCATCAGATAACATTGGCTAAGCCCAATTGGGCAGCCGTTGCCACGGGTCGAGAGCAAGTATCCGGGGGTAGATTGATAAAGATTTGGCGCTTTAAACACGCGCGCAATACCGGCTTTCAACGTGAAGTAATCACCCAGTCCTTGCGAGACGTTCAGGCTCGGACTCCAGTTGGCACCAAACTGATCGTGATAATCAAAGCGCAGCCCTGGGATCACCTCGGTGGTATCGGTTGCGGCAATGTTGTCCTCGAAATAGAGCGAACTAATGGTGGCGCTGTTTTTACTGCTGCGCTGCGACGGATCGCCTGAACTGCCCGGCAGGTTCACGCCCGGTGCGCTGGCCGATAACATCGAAGCCGGATCGTTGAGCTCATCGCGGTTCCACTCTGCGCCTAAGGTCACGGTTTGATCCACCAACAGCTGCATCGGGAAGTTGATTTCACCGCCAGCGCGATAGCTTTCCAAACGACTGGTGGCGTAAGTGTTGCTATTGATCATCCCTTCAGTACGGCCAGCGGTGCCTTCCTGCAGACGCGTGTTATTGGTCTTCTCGTAGTTAAAATTGAGTTTTGAGGTTCCCCAATCCCAGATTCCGTTATGCGCTATGCCGTAACTCTGACGATACATGCGGTTGGTTTCATCACCGTACAGGGATTCAACCAGGCCATCGGTGCTGGCGTTACTATTACTGTTTTGCGTATCGCCGGCGTAAATATTGCCCTGACGGCTGTAGCCGTAAGTGAAATCGATGATTTGCAGCGGCGTCATTTTCCAGGAGAGCACGGTATTGATGTCTTTATTGCGCACGCCTTCACGTCCCGCCGCGTAAGAACCATTTTCAGCGGTATTGATATCAAACGCGTCGGCGTCGGTGCGGTTGATATTGCCGTACAGCCGCATCGTCAACGCATCACCCGCCAGCGGGCCGCTAAGATTGAAGTTGGCGCGGCGCGTGTCGCCTTCTTTGCTGTTTTCAGGCTGGTTGGTATACAGCGACAGTGAGCCATGCCAGTCGTTGGTGGGGCGCTTGGTGATGATATTCACCACGCCGCCCGCTGCGCCCGAACCGTAGCGCGCAGCGGCAGGGCCGCGGATAACTTCAATACGCTCCACCATATCTGCGGGCACCCAGTTGGTGTCACCGCGTGAATCACGCTCACCGCGCCAGCTATAACGCACAGAGTTGCGTGAAGAGACGGGCACGCCATCGATGAGAATCAAGGTGTTTTCCGGGCCCATGCCGCGAATATCGATCTGGCGGTTATTACCGCGGCTGCCGCTGGCACCGTTACCGGTGAGATTCACACCTGGCATTTTGCGAATGATGTCGGATAGATCGTTAACCGGGGGATTTTTCTTGATGTCTTCTGCCGTGATGGTGGAGACGCCTGGCTGTTGTTTAAGCTCCTGTTCAGCAGTGACAATCATCGATTCGTCGTCTGCAAGCTTTTCCGTGGATTCTGCTGCAATTGCAGGCGACGTTAGCACTCCCGCTAAAAAAAGCGCCACCGGACGCTTTTTGCCACGCATGGTTACATTCACTTAGATCTTCTCCCTGTTTCATTAACAATTGTAAGCAAATGCGCATGATAATGATAATGGTTCGCATTGTAATCCAGCATGACAAACATTTACATAAGACTGACAACGCGGCGAGTGGCGGGCAGGCGAGCTATCCGTTAGATAAATCCGTTATGTCTAAGACGAAAATGGTCAAACGATGCGGCATTAGCAGGCCTTTGATTCGGTGGCAGAATCTGAATTTTGCATGTTAAGCCGCGCCGTTAAGGGCACGGAAATAGTCTTGTAAAAACGCGCACCCTGCTATTGCCACAATTCGGCAATAGATATGTTTTTTTCGCATTTGTGATCGTTGCATATCTTCAATGAGAATGTCCTTGGGACGTAATGAGGATGAAAATTCGAACCACTGTGCGCCTTGACGCAAGGTGAATCAGAAGAAAAAACCATCGCTACCTCAACGCCTTTTCCCTGTGGGGAAACATTTTATAAATCAGGAGAAAGGTTCCAGTGAAACTCGCAAAAGGCATGACTCTTTTTGCGCTCGCTCTGAGTGCACACACCGCGTTCGCCGCCGATCAATCCGTCCCAACCGATAGCTCAATCCATGTGCAGGCCGATCCTGCGCTGAAAAGCCTGCTACCGGCGGATGTGGTTAAGCGCGGCTATATTGTGGCAGGAACCAACCCCAATACCCCGCCAACCACCTTCTATAAAGAAGACAACAAAACGCTGGCCGGGCGTGAAATTGATATCATGAATGCCGTGGGCGAGCGTCTGGGAATCCAGGTTCAGTGGCGCGACACCGGCGGTTTCGACAACATTATCCCAGGTTTGAAAACCGGTCGTTATGATGTGGCTCTTTCCAACATCAACGCCACGCCGGCGCGCGCCAAAATTATCGACTTTGTCGGTTATTACGATGCCAGCCGCCTGGGCATTATCTCGCGTAAAGATGCCAACGTTGCGCCGTTCAAAGACCTTTCCGATGTTTGCGGTAAAGAAGTCGGTGCGGGTTCCGGCACCACCCAGGTCACGCGCCTTGAAGACGCCAGCAAAGCCTGTGAAGCCGCGGGTAAAAAACCCATTAAAGTTTCGGTGTTCCCGGATCGTCCTGCGGGCGTACAAGCGGTGGTGAGTGGTCGTGTACCGATGTTCCTCGGTCCGTACGAAGGTCTGCTGTGGCAGGTTAAAGTCATTAAACCATTGACCATGAGCGGTGAAATCACCGTCCACGATGCGCCAGTTTCTGTCGCCTTCCAGAAAGATTCTCCGCTGGAGCCTGCCGTACAGGCGGCACTGAACTCGCTGATCAAAGATGGCAGCTACAACAAGATCCTCGATACCTGGGGCATTGGATTTGGTGCGGTTAAACAAGCCAAACGTAATCAGGAAATCTTTCAATGAGTGATATTCACCACCACACCGACGATCTGAAAATCGTCGGCAAACGTTACTACGGACGCTGGCTGAGTGCGCTGGTGGTGCTGTTGTGCGTGGTGGCGATGGCGCACTCGATGATCAACAATCCACGCTTCGAGTGGAGCGTGATTGCGGAGAACTTTACCGGCGAATCGATCCTGCAAGGCGTCCTGATGACGCTGCAGCTCACCGCGATTTCCGTGGTGCTGGGTTTTGCCTTTGGTACGGTGCTGGCGCTGATGCGCCTCTCCTCTAATCCGGTGCTGGTGGGCGTGAGCTGGTTTTATACCTGGTTCTTCCGCGGCGTGCCGATGCTGGTGCAGCTGTTCCTGTGGTACAACATCGCCGCGCTCTATCCCACCATCGCACTATCCATTCCCGGCCTTGGTGAAATCTGGAGTACCCAATCGAACGCGCTGGTAAGCCCGTTTAGCGCTGCGGTGATCGCGCTGGTGATGCACCAATCCGCTTATGCCGCAGAGATTGTGCGTGCTGGTATTCAGAGTGTCGGCAACGGCCAGCTGGAAGCCGCGCGTGCGCTGGGTTATCGCCCGTCGCAAATTTTCCGTCACACGATTCTGCCGCAGGCGATGCGCGCCATCATGCCGCCTGCCGGTAACGAAATTATTGGCCAGCTGAAAACCACCGCGGTGGTCTCGGTGATCTCACTGCAGGACGTGCTATTTTCGGCGCAGATCATCTATCAGCGTACGTATGAAGTGATCCCGCTACTGCTGGTGGCAACGCTGTGGTATTTGCTGATGACCTCGGTGTTGTCAGTGGGGCAGTTCTATGTAGAGCGCTATTTTGGACGTGGCGTCACGCGTCGGGAAAAACGCAGTCTGTTGAAATCGCTGCCGGGTTTCTCGGCGGCGAAAGCAGAAAGGAGCGTCAGCAATGGGTGAAGCGATCGCCTTACGGAAAGTCACTAAGCGCTTCTCTGGCGTCACCATTCTTGATGCCGTGAACCTGGATATTCCTGCCGGTTCGGTAACGGTGATCCTCGGGCCTTCCGGGTCGGGGAAATCTACGCTATTACGCTGCATCAACCATCTGGAAAAACTCGATGGTGGCACCATTCGCATTGGTGGCGAGATCATTGGCTATAAGCAGAAAGGCCAGGCGCTGCACGAGTTAAGTAGCGGTGAGGTTGCGCGTCAGCGTGCCGAAATCGGCATGGTGTTCCAGCAGTTCAACCTGTTTCCGCACCGCACCGTGTTGCAAAACATCATCGACGCGCCGATGCGAGTGAAAAAGCAGAGCCGTCAGCAGGCAACCAACAAAGCGCTAGCGCTGTTGAAGCAGGTGGGGCTGTCTGGACGCGAAGATGAGTGGCCGCAGAATCTTTCTGGTGGCCAGCAGCAACGCGTAGCGATTGCGCGTGCGCTGGCGATGGACCCTGGCGTCATGCTGTTTGATGAGCCCACTTCGGCACTCGATCCGGAATTGGTTGGCGAAGTCTTGCAGGTGATTAAACAGCTGGCACACTCGGGCATCACCATGGTGGTCGTCACGCATGAAATAGGCTTTGCCCGCGAGGTCGCCGACAACATTGTCTTTATGGAAAGCGGCAACATTGTGGCGGCAGGGCCAACCCAGCAAGTGCTCGATGACCCGGAAAACGGGCGCGTAAGAAACTTTATTGCAACGGTGCTTTAGGCACCGTTTTTCTTTTTTAATGCCAGGACGAGATTTAATGCCGCTCAGCCACGCCCAGGTGCGCATTAATGCGCACCCTACAACATCCGCACCGGTTTGTGGTAGGGGCGCCATTTATGGCGACCAGTATGCATTGAGCTGAAGAGCATTAAGGAAAAAAAATGACGCAAAAACCGGTAATGCACAGCGCCCACTGGGGCGCTTTTCATGCCCAGCAGCAGGGCGACCAGCTCACAATTGAACCTTTTAAGGGCGATCCCGATCCCAGCCCGCTACTGCAAAATTTCCGTACGGCCTTAAACCACCCGGCGCGCGTTTCCCGGCCAATGATACGGCGCGGCTGGCTGGAGAACGGCCCCGGCCCGGACGATCGGCGCGGTAACGACGACTATGTGGCGGTGAGCTGGGACGAGGCTTATGCATTAGTGGCGCGTGAACTGCAACGCGTCGGCGACAATTACGGTCCTGAAGGCATATTCGGCGGCTCGTACGGCTGGTCGAGCGCCGGGCGTTTTCACCATGCGCAAAGCCAGGTGCACCGCTTCCTGAACACCACGCTTGGCGGTTACGTGCGTTCGGTGAACAGCTACAGCTCCGGTTCCGCGTCAGTATTGTTGCCGCATATCGTCGGCGACATGAATGAAATTGCACGTCGCGGCGTCAGTTGGGAAGAGATTGCTCAGCATAGCGAAATCGTGCTGGCGTTTGGCGGCCTGGCGCTGAAGAACTCGCAGGTTGCCAGCGGCGGCTTAAGCGAACATACCGAACGTGGTTTTATACAACAGGCGGCGCGGCGCGGCACGCGTTTCATTTCGATAAGCCCGCTGAAAAGCGATCTACCGGATGAGGCGAAGGGCGAATGGCTGGCGCTGCGACCGGGCACCGACGCCGCCTTTATCCTCGGCGTGTTATCGGTATTGATCGCCGAACAGCTGACGGATGAAGCTTTCCTCGCTCGTTATACCGTGGGTTGGCCAGAAATGGCGGCCTATATTCGCGGTGAAGAAGATGGCACGCCGCGTGACGCCGCATGGGCAGCAGAGATTTGCGGTGTCAGCGCCGCATTCATAGGTGATTTTGCGCGCCAGCTTTACGGCAAACGCGTGTTGGTGACGGTGGCGCACGCGTTACAGCGCGCCGAACATGGCGAACAGCCGGTGTGGCTGGGATTAGTATTAGCGGCAGCACTCGGTCAGCCGGGCCTGCCAGGCGGCGGTTATACCTATGCGCTTGGCGCGCTAGGACATTATGGTAAGCATCATAATCTGGTGAGTTTTCCCGCGCTGCCGCAGGGTAAAAATGGCATCGATCGCCTGATTCCGGTGGCGCGTATCGCTGATATGCTGCTCAATCCCGGCAAAAAGTTTGATTACAACGGCCGTCGCTTAACCTATCCGCATATTCGTCTGGCGTATTGGGCGGGCGGCAATCCGTTCCATCATCATCAGGATTTGGCACGGCTGCGTCAGGCCTTTTGCCAGCTGGATACGCTAATCGTGCATGAAATTGCCTGGACTGCTAGCGCTCGTCATGCAGACATCGTGCTGCCGGCCACCATGACGCTTGAGCGCGAAGATATTGGCGGCGCGCCTACCGATCGTCATCTGTTTGCGATGCAGCCGGTGGCAGAACCCTTTGGCGAAGCGAAAGACGATTATGCGATTTTCACCGAACTGGCACGCCGTTTAGGCCGTGAAGAGGTCTTTACCGAAGGACGTGATACGCGCGGCTGGCTTAAGCATCATTATGCCCAGCTGCAGCAAAAACTGGCGGCGCATCAGGTCGAGATTCCTGGCTTTGATCAGTTCTGGCAGCAAGGCGTGCTGGAATTACCGCAGCTGAAAGACGGTGGCCGCATGATCAATGCGTTCCGCGCCGATCCTGATGCCGCGCCGCTGCCTACCCCGAGCGGTAAAATTGAGATCTTCTCAGCCACTATCGCCAGCTTTAACTATGAAAACTGCCCTGGTCATCCGGTGTGGCGCGAACCGCAGCAACAACCGAATCCCGATCATCCGTTCTGGCTTATCGCCAATCAGCCGGCGACGCGTTTGCACAGCCAGTTGGATTTTGGGGATTACAGCTTGAGTAGTAAGCGCGATGGACGTGAGGTGTGCAGTTTGCATCCGGCCGATGCGGCGTCATTAGGTATTCGCGATGGCGAGATTATTGAGCTCTACAACGAGCGAGGTCACGTGCTGGCGAGCGCGCGCCTGACTGAAACCATCCTGCGCGGCGTAGTACAATTGCCTACCGGCGCCTGGTACGATCCGGTTGATCCTACCGCGCTGCGTCCGCTGTGCCGCCATGGTAATCCCAATGTGCTCACGCTGGATATCGGCACATCGTCTCTGACACAAGGCTGCAGCGGACAAATCACCGTGGTGCAGGTGCGGAAATACCGTGGCGAATTGACGCCGGTGCAGGCGTTTATTCCGCCGCGGTAAAAAGGGAACTAATCTCAAAAAACAAAGTGTGACTTTATCTCACTCAATGATAAGCTCTGTGTGACAAAGTTACACTTTGGAGGATATATGGCGTTAACCAAATTGCGTCAGCAAGGCGGAGCCGTCGTGCTGACAATTCCCAGTGATATTGCGGCTAAAGCAGGATGGCATGTGGGAATGGAGCTGGATGTCACTGCAACGGATGAGTCGATCAATATTAAACCTGTAAACCGAGTCGCGCGCGGCAGAAAAACCTTGGATCAACTGTTAGCTGGTATTGATCAGGATGAGATTCGCCAGTTTAACGAAGCAGTAAGTGATGATTTGCAGGATAAACCACAAGGCAAGGAGGCTATTTGATGATATCGCGTAGAGTTCCGCAGTTGGGTGAAATCTGGCACGTCAACGGCGATCCCGTTGAAGGCAGGGAGTTTAAAGGGCCGCATTATTATCTGGTGATTTCCCGGCGGGAACTCGTCGCCGCGCTAGGGACAGCCGTTTGCGTTCCGGTAACCAGTGGCGGAGCCGCCTCACGCTCGCAGGCAGTTACGGTCTATCTGGATGGCAATAGCACGGACAGCGGTAATATTACCGGTGTTGCGTTGTGCTACCAGCTTCGCTCTCTGGATCTCATGGCGCGTAAAGCGAATTTTGCCGCTAATGTTGAACCGCACATCATGGACGAAATCTTGTCAATGGTGGTGGACTTGATTGATCCGCGATAAAATATAAACGCGCCTTTGCGGCGTAATGCTCGTCAGTTAAGCGTGAATCGGTCACCATGAATGGTGACCCTATCTGGATATCGCCGGGTTTTCGTAGGGTGCGCATTCATGCGCACCTGCATAAACAGGCATTTTTTTGCTTAAGTGAGCGGCATTACGCCTTTGCGGCGCGGTTATCATCATTACTGCGTTTTTTAATTAAGCCGTGGTTTTACGGTTGTGCGTAATATCTTTAACTGTTTCCGCTGCGCGTTTTCCCGCAAGAAAGGCGTGATCGGAATTATAATATTCCCATTCGCTGTACCGCCCTGAGAGCTGTATTCCCTGCGTTGCTAGCCAGCTACGAATCAGCATAACGTTTGCCGTGCGCTGATGGTCGTACACTACATAGGCATAGGGCATATCCACAACGCTAGCGGTGAGAATCTCATCATCGGCGTTAATAATGCCGACACGAATACAATCCGCAATGCAGCGTTCTATCAGTGCGTCGCCTGCGTAAGGTAATGGCTGGTCGTCACGATAGGTCATTTCGCAGGTCAGACCAAAACCGCCCGGCGGATTACAGTGCGGGCTGGCGTTACCCTGTAAAAAGATGCGATGGAATAGGGTATCGCCGGGATAATAAATCCAGTGTTTATCACTTAGCGCGCTGCGGCCAATGCCGAGATTGACGCAGCGCACGGAGATATGACGCAGCTGCCTGGCGGCTTTCTGCACCGCTTCTGGTGCCAGACTCCCCATTAATCGTACCAGCTCCGGCAGCGGCAACGTACTGACCATCTGATCGTAATGGAACTGTCGGCCATCGCTCAATAGCACGCGTCTCAGCTGTGGCTGAATTTCGGCAACCTGCGCCCCCAGCTCCAGCGTGCAGGTCAGATGGGGCACGAAACCTTCCATCAACGCCTGGAATCCACCGCGCAGCGGATAGCCAAAACGTGCGTTGGGGCCGACGGGTTTCTCAAGCGGTGCCAGCGCACCGGTAATAATTTGCTGCAAATCGGGCAGCGGCACGCGTCCGCCGAGCCAGGAGGTTTCCATATTGGCCAGCGGCGTTTTCCACAGCTTCTGGTTATAGGGCAAGGCAAAATGACGCGCGATCCCTTTACCCCAGGTACGGAAGATAAAGCTTTCGAAATCTTCGCTCTCCTCTTTTGCCGCAAAGCTCTCCCCATCGGGGATGGCTCCGTCCGCGCAACAGTCGCGCCGCGGCGCGGTCGTAACCGCCTGCAGTGCGGCTGGCGGCGCACCGTAGCGTGCCTCAATGGCACCCAGCACGCATTCGCTAATCACGTCGGCGGGTAAACCATGTAATGCCGACTGGAACGGGTAGCGGGTATAAACATCATGGCTGTAAACCCAGGCCTCGCGGGTTTGCCAATGCTGATTCTCGCCGAGCAAAATGTCGTATAAACGCAACACATAGGGATCGTTGGAGAACATGATGTGCCCGGCATGATCGAAAGTGAAACCCTGATCTTCGATAGAGCGACACCACCCGCCCACCGTGGCGTTTTTCTCCAGTACCACTGCACCTGCGCCATAGTGATAACCGGCACTCAGTCCAGTTGGCCCAGCGCCGAGAATCAGGCATTCAATGGCATGTGGCGCCAGCGGTTGCGAACGTTCGCTGTTGGCATCGGGCTGCGTAATCTCTCGCTTGGGCAGCGCGGCAATATGCGCCTGCATCTCTTCGGCGGTGCGGTCCCACGAGGTTTCCGCCACTAACGCCGCCATTTTTTTCGCCAGCAGATAACGTGTCTCAACGGGCAACGTCAACGCAACTTCACAAGCCTGAATGAAGGTTTGATGTGAATCGGCAATAGCCACGACATCAGCGTAATGACGCGCGACATCGGCAATCGCGGTGCTGACGATGGGCAACTGCGCCGCCATATACTCCAGCACTTTGGTGGGACTGATGAAGCGAGTTGAGGGATTCAATGCGAACGGCATCAGGCAGATATCCCAACCGGCGAGGAAGTGCGGTAATGCCGCGTAAGGCTGCTGACCGAACCAGTGCAGATTATTACGCTGCGGCAACGTAGCAGGGTCAATTTTTACGACCGGGCCGACCATCACAATTTGCCAGTCGCGATGCGCATCGGCTAACGCGGCGATAAGCGCTAAATCCAGACGTTCATCAATCACGCCATAATAGCCAAGACGCGGCTTGGGCATATTATCCTGTAATGGATGGCTGTTACTGCGGTCCAGCGCCTGCTCGAAATGCGCCGCATCGACGCTGCTAGGACAGCAATACACGTGCGCGTGGCGATTTCTTTTCGCTTCGAACAGGCTGGTGCCGCCGGTAAACACCAGATCGGCACGGCTCAACAGGGCAGATTCACGCTGTCGTAACTGACGCGGTGCCTGATTAAAAGCCGAAAGTTCGTCCATGCAGTCGTAAATAATGGCGCTGGGTTTAAAGCAGGCCAACAGCGGCAGCGCCATCGGGGTGTAAAACCATACCAGTGGTGTTTCATCTTCATCGAGCAGATCGGCCAGCAGCGGCTGCAATACGGCGATTTGGCTATCATGAAAGCCAGGCGCCGCGACGCTAGTGTGCGGTTCAATGACCGTGACATTCGGGGCCGGTTGATACTGTCGTAACGTCGCCTCAGCGGGGTGGAAAATCGGCTCTTCAATAAATACGATGCGGTGAAACTGAGCAAGACGTGACAACAAATGCTGGGGACGCTGAAACACAAAGCCCCAGCGAAGATGACTGAATACCACTAATACCGACTGTTTCATAAAGCATTCCTCCGACCGATTGGCCGCGGTGACGAAACCCTGAAAGCGGGCGACTAAACGCTGTGATTGCCGTAGTGAGGCGGCATAAACCGAACTAAGAACGCGCTGGTGATGCGGATCGACATCCCATAGCCCGCTGCGAGGCCAGTGTGTGGGATCTTCCCAAAGTGGACGGTCGATAATGGGATAGAGACAGATGCCGTGGATATCGCATCCCGCCAGCTGTGCCTGAGCTACGTCGGCACTAACCTGTGATAACCATGCGGCACGTCCGCTGCCTACATGGCTGGTTTCTGCCAGCAAAATCGGACGCTGATAGCGCTGTGAAAGCTGCTGCAAAATCTGATGCAGCGGGATACGTCGTGCGTCACCTAAATGCCAGTCCAGCAGGCCGCCGGAATAGGTGAGCCACTGATTACTGTGGTAATAGTTAGCGCCTACCACATCGAGATATTGCGGTTTGCCGCCCAACTCCGGTTCACGCAGACCGGCGATCATGTCCCACGCCTGATACTGCGATGCATTAATCTCGGCTGTTCGCCGATGACAGGCTTCGTTCTCCTCATCGGACACCACGTGAATCAGCGGATCGCAGTGCAGAAAGCGGGCGCGAGGATCGGAAATAAGGATGGCGGCACAGCCCGCCAGCGTGGCGCGGATCAGTTGCCGCTTAATCGCGTCAGGATCGGCCTGCGTATCATGACCAAACAACCCGACGGAAATACCCCAGGACATAAATGAGATTTCATTCATCGGCGAGTAAATAGGGGCGTCGTCGTAATACTCCGCCAGCCAGGCCGCCATGCGCTGACAATAGGCGGCAAAGCGCGGCACAAATTCGGGGGAAAAAAGGGTGAGATCGTCGGGCCAGCCGTAATGGCACAGCGTCCAGTTAACTTGCACGCCAAAAGAGCGCGCCGAATTCATTCTTTTTTTTAAGCTCGCCAGCGTAGCTTCGGGCGCCGTTTCGGCCAGCCGCCAGCCAATACTTTCACGTACCGACGTAATGCCGAACTGCTGCAAAGCGGCATAATCATTATGGTATTGAGATAAATGATCATTAATCGCATTCATGGAAAGTTTTTCGCCGAAAGGATTGATATGATCTGCTCCCTCATAGCCGGCTTGCCAAAAGCTGGAAAATGGCGGCATGGTGTTCCCCCGGAATAATATTCAGGAAATAGAGATAAATAATAATGAGTTAATTATTAACAGCGTGATGAGTATTAATACTTAACAGTAAGATATAAATGCCGATTTGAACGAACACACATTCGGTAGCGGCGCAATTTATTGCACGATGAATCGCGCCGCTACCGTATGTGCGGTAATTGTTTGGACCACTCTTTTATTAGTGAAACGTTAGGGGTTTAATTATGAAACTTATTTTAAATTATAACCACGGTTTAGCTTAACGCAAATTACTGAGCTAAAAATAAAATAAGCACAGCGCTAATTAAATTTATTTAAGTGAAGCGGTAGTCGAAATTAAGAATAGTGTTATTTAAATATTTCTTACGCTTAGCTCACATATTGAAAAGAACGCCTTCGGCCTATTTGGCGGCATTACTACACTTAACTCACCCAATTCGGGTTTATGGAGGTACTTATGTCAGAGCGTCCAGATGATGATGTCATTCCTTTACCCGGTGATGATGAACCCTTACCCGATGAAGATGATGATCTACCTCGCGACACAGAATTTCCCGAAGATCAGCAGCCTAAAATCTGAAACAGAGTGAGCCGCCGCTGGCGGCTCACTATTTCGATAGCACTCTGCGGCAATTACCTCATAATACCTCTCCAGGATTTCATTTTATTTTTAACAGGTAAGGGAGAGGTATTATGGTCAACGACTATTTCACACAGCCAGCGCTGGGCGTCACGGTAGAACAGCATAAGCGCACCGTGGCAGTTGCGGCAGCGTTAGCCGTGGCTAAAGAGTCGGTGAGCGCGTCTACTGCGGCCAGTGGTTCAAAGGCATCATGGGATTTGCAAGCCGTAGCGAACGAAATCGCTAATCTTGCTGATGCCATTCAGGATGCGTTAGAGCCTGTTGAAACGCTCTAAAGTAGTAGCTGTGTTAAGGCGGTGAGTTCCGCCGTGCTGCGCAAGTTGCTGCTCTCTAACAACCGCTGCTGGCGCTGCGGCGTTTCCTTCAGCAGCGCCGCACGCAGCTTCCCGGCGACATCTACCGTATCAGCTAGCGATTGCTGGCGTGTGCGGCGATGCTGCAACTGCGTGCCATCGCGCAACGTCAACGTCACCACATGAAAACGCAGCGCCGGATTAATCGCATCCGGCGGCGCGCTTTCATCCGGCGTACGCCGCACTTTGGACGCCAGTGGCATCACGGCGTGATTCAGATCGCCTTCGGCGAAATCCTCCAAACGCAAATCGTTGTACATCAGCATCGCCGCAATCACATATTCCAGGCTGAACCGTGCTTCAATGCCGTTGGTTGGCACACGTACCGAGGCGGCGATATCACCACCCGGCGGAAAAGCGACGCTGATATCGCTGATATTTTCCAGCAGTGAATCCAGTGATTTGCCGCTTGCCAGCCACGCCTGGCGTAGGATGCGCGTGGCTTCGGCGGCGCTGTGCGTACCGGCGCAGGTAGGAAAAGGCTTGAACTCCAGCCCCGGCGTCACGATGCGCCACGGTTGCGCCCAGTTTTCAATCAATTTTTCTGGCCGCGCCTGACCATTGCTGGTGGCGGTAATAAAGGCTTCGATTACGCCGCCTTGTCTGCCATCAAACCCAGCCAGCGTCAGCTGTGCGGCAGTCACTGCGCGTTCAGCGGCGAAACCTGCATGCAATGGTTTTACCGCCGATCCAAACTGCGCACGTAAGCCGCTGGCCTGCGTAGCCGCAATGCCAAGCAGCGTTGCGGTTGCCGACGTATCCAAATGCAGTAGCCGGGCGAGCGCGGCGGCGGCGGCAAGGGTGCCCAGCGTCGCAGTGTTGTGATGGCCCAATGCATAATGCTGTTGGCTTACGGCAACGCCTAGACGACCCGCAACTTCCACGCCTATCGCGTAGGCATCAAGAAAATCGTTCAGTTCAGCAGGCTGTTGCTGTTGCCAGGCGAAGAGCGCGGGCAGAATTACCACGCTGGGATGCCCACGAAAATCGGCATGGAAATCATCGTAATCCAGCGCATGGCTGGCATAACCGAGTAGCAGCGCGTGGGAGCGCGTGCCGCCGTCGCCGTAAACGCGGCGCAGCGCCGGTAAACCGCTATCAGGTACCTGACCTTGCAATACCGGCCAGCTGACGGCGAGAAAATCACGCACGCCGTTGCGCGCCGCATCGCGTGCAGCGTCATCCGGTTGGCTGTTAACAATGCGCTCAGCCAGCGCGGCAGTCAGATTCATCAGCTGGCACGCTCCAGGCTACGCAATGCCGCGACGGCAAGGTTAGCGAGATAGCGTGCTGTGGGCAGTAGCACATCATCATTAATACGAAACGCCGGGTGATGCAGGGCATAGGGCTCACCGGTGCCAATCATCATGAAGGCGCCGGGCAGCTGCTGCTGGTAAAAAGCAAAGTCTTCGCCGATCGGGCTGGCTTCCACCACGCGCGCCTCAAATCCGCTTGCGCTGGCTTGCTGCAGGGCGAAGTCGGCCCAATGTGCATCATTCACCACCGATGGCGGACCCGCATGCCAGTTGAAGGTCACATCAGCAGCAAAGGCCGCGCCGATACCCAGCACAATTTCCCGGAAGCGCTGCTCCAGCCGTTCGCGTGTCTCCTGTGAGAAGGAGCGCACCGTACCTTCCAGCCAGGCGCTATCAGGAATAACATTCCAGGTGCTGCCGCTGTGAATCTGCGTTATCGACACCACTGCGTTATCACCCGATGGCGCATTGCGGCTGATAAGCGTTTGCGCCGCTGAAACGATTTGTGCTGCGATAACAATCGGATCGTTACCTTGATGGGGTTTAGCCGCGTGGCTACCGATGCCGGTAATGCTGATATCAAAACGGTCGACTGCTGCGGTCAACGGACCGGCTTTACTGCCGATCACGCCCGGTGGCAGTGAAGGATCGTTATGGATGCCGAAAATAGCCACCGCGTCGTTCAGCGCACCGGTGGCAATCACATCGGGCGCGCCCTGGCCGGTCTCTTCGGCGGCCTGGAATAAAATGCGCACGCGGCCCGGCAAGGTATCTTCCTGTTGTTTCAGTAAGATAGCCGCCCCAAGCGCCGCCGAGCTATGGAAATCGTGGCCACAGGCGTGCATCACGCCGGGACGCTCAGAGCGAAATGTCACATCAGATTGCTCCTCAATCGGCAACGCATCGATATCGGAACGTAACACCATCAGCGGGCCTTGTTCGGGGCCAATTTCGGCCACTAAGCCGGTTTTGAGCGGCAGATCCAGTACGCGAATACGGTGCTTTTCCAGCTGCTGCCGAATGCGTGCGGTGGTTTCAAACTCTTCATTAGAAAGTTCAGGAAAACGGTGCAGTTCATGGCGGAAAGCGATCAGCTGTTCGCCTAATGTGTCGAGTTGTTGGCTCATGGTTTCATTCCTTGTTGAGCGGCCAGACGCGTTAACCACGCATCATGGGCGGCTTCATCCAGTACTTTTTTCATATATTGAGTAATGTGACCTTTGCCGAGATCGGTGGTGTGCATCAGCTGAAAACCGCGCTTTTGGTACATGTCGATCAGCCACGGATGGCTGGTTGCGGTGCCGAGCGAAACGGCAGGGGCGCGTAATTTGCCCCGCAGGATCTCTTGCTCGAGACGATCTTGTACCTGTCGCCCATATTGCAGGCCGGGATAATCGGGATGCGCGCCAAACCAGCCAATGTGCGGCAGGCCAAACGGGCCGGGAAGCGGGCCCCACGGATAGCGCACGGTGACCGACGAGACCATGACATCATCAGCATACAGCGCATAAACGCCGTGGCTTTGCAAGTGACGCAGCGTTTTAGCGCGATCGGCGGTGGCGGCATCAAATTTGATGCCCAGCGCCAGCGTCGGCGCATAAGCGGCATGCATCAGGGCCTGATAAGTTTCCACCTCGTCTTCTCTAACCTGACGAAATATAAGTGACATAGATATCCCCGGATAAACCGCCAGCTGGCGGAGAAAAGCAAAGAATGCGCGTTTTTATTGGGTCGCCATGAATGGCGTAATGCCGCTCACTTAAGCAAAAAAATGCCTGTTTATGCAGGTGCGCATGAATGCGCACCCTACGAAAACCCGGCGATATCCACGTAGGGTCACCATTCATGGTGACCGATCCACGCTTAACTGACGAGCATTACGCCATGAATGGCGACCTTGCAGGCGGCTATTTTGCAAACCAATGGAAAGAGATCAGATTACCAGCAAAGCCAAGCTGCGCTATATGTGAAAACTAACTAAGCTAATGCGAATTTGTGAAAATGAAATCGCCCGTTTTGCATTGCTTAAATCGTTATTTACCGTAGTATGCAGAAAATACATAGCGCTATAACTATTCTGTATTAACCCTCTGAATTATCTTAATTTTAATTCGTTATAGCCTTATTCTTAATCAGGGTGAAGCCGTGTTAGCAATCAAATCTCCGCGTGCTTATGCACATGAATCCGGTTTGCGCGCGCGCGCCGGAGAATTAATAAAACCTTACGCCTCACATATCCGTATTTTTACTTCTCCCCGCGCCTGGCAGGCGGTCAATCCCGCATTAACACAAAGTCTCGCAGCCGAAGGTATTCGCTGGGAAATAGAGTATCTGCCGGGTGAATGCACCGATGCCGCCATTGAAACGCTGAAGCATAATGTGGAAAGCCAGGGCGCTGAGCTGCTGTTGGCAGTCGGCGGCGGGCGTGTACTGGATGCGGCCAAGGCCGTTGGTAGCCAACTGCCCGACCTAAAATTGATCAATTTCGCTACCGTGGCCGCCACCTGCGCCGCGTGGTCGCCGGTAGCGATTATTTACAATGAGCAGGGCGGGCATGTGCGCAGCCAGCCGCTGGGCAAAATGCCGGATCTGGTGCTGGTGGATAGCGAAGTGATTGCCCGTAGCGATGTGCGTTATCTGAAAGCGGGTATCGTTGATGCGCTGGCGAAGTACTATGAGTTCTACCCTTATCAGCGTAACAATCCCCACGATCTGGCACTGGATCTCAAAGTGATGACCGCGCGGCGCGCACTGGATCGCTACCGTGAGCTGGGTGCCGCAGCGGTGGCAGCAAATGCGCAGCAGCAGGTGACGCCTGAGCTGGTGCAAATCATCGACGCCAATATCGTTCTGGCGGGGCTGGCGAACAGCGTGCGTGACGTGTTGCCAACGCCGGGATTCGCTCACGCAATCCATAATCGTCTGACCCATCAACCGGACCTACACGCGTGGCTGCACGGGGAGAAAGTGGGCTTCAGCCTGCTGGTGCAATCGTTAATTGAGCATGACGGCGTGCCGGACAACGAACTGCTGACGCTGCTGCGTCAATACGATATGCCTTTAACGCTTGCGCCATTAACCGGCGATCGCGCGGCCATCATCCGCACTATCGCTGAACAGATCAAATTCCCGTCGGCCAGCGCCGAACGCCTGCCGTTCCGCATCACTGCCGATGCGCTGGAGCAGGCGCTGCTGGCGACCGAGAACGCCTTTTAAACGCCTCACTTTTATTTACCAGGACAAATTCATGGCTACTTCACAACAACAACGCCACATCCGCTTAGGTCTTTTTGTTCAACCGGTCGGACAACACGTCAGCGGCTGGCGTTTGACGGAAAAGCTCGGCGATCCTACCGACATTGACTGGCTCATCACCCTCGCGAAAAAGGCCGAAGCCGGTAAATTCGATCTGTTCTTCGTCGGCGATGCGCTGGCAACCAGCATGTATCGTTTGCCTTCAACCATGGCGCGTCTGGAACCGCTGACCATGCTTTCGGCGCTGGCAGTAAATACCAAGCGCATTGGCCTGGCGGCAACGGCGTCCACCACCTTCAGCGATCCGTTCACCATGGCGCGCAGCTTCTCTTCGCTGGACCATATCAGCCGCGGGCGCGCAGCCTGGAACGTGGTCACCTCGTTCTCTACCGATGTGGCGCGTAACTTTAGCCG
The DNA here is from genome assembly GCF_039621635.1 of Pantoea sp. BRR-3P. Lineage (NCBI taxonomy): Bacteria > Pseudomonadati > Pseudomonadota > Gammaproteobacteria > Enterobacterales > Erwiniaceae > Pantoea > Pantoea sp. BRR-3P. Next base: position 475,840 of record NZ_CP155067.1, on the reverse strand, counting down.
CAGCGATATGCCGAACCACGCTGAGCGCTATGCGCGCGCACGTGAATTCCTTGAAGTGGCGGAAAAACTGTGGGCCGGCTGGGAAGAGGGTGCAGTGCAGCCCAATAAAGAGACGGGCAGCTACTTTGTAGATGAGAAAATTCAGCCGATTAATCACCAGGGAGAACATTTCCAGGTGCAAGGGCCGCTGAATATCACCCGTTCACCGCAAGGTCGTCCGGTGATCATTGAAGCGGGTTCGTCTGCGGATGGTCAGAAACTGGCTGCTGAAACGGCAGAAGTGATCTTCACCGCGTCGGCCAGTCTGGAAGAGGCACAAACCTTCTATCGCTCGCAGAAGGATCAGGTGATTGCAGCCGGTCGTAATCCCGACCACGTAGTGATCATGCCGGGTGTCATGCCGATTGTTGGCCGCACGCGAGAAGAAGCTAAAGCGCTGTGGAAAGAACTCAATACGCTGGTGGATATCGAAAATGGTCTGCGTCAGCTGTCGCTGCGTTTCAGCATGGATCTCAGCCAGTTCCCGCTGGATGGTCCGGTGCCGGAAGTGCCGCTGGGTGAAGGTAATCAAAGTCGCGTCAAATTGATGACGGATATGGCGAAGCGTGAAAATCTGACCCTGCGCGAGCTGGCAGCGGTGGCAGCAGGATCACGCGGACATCGTGTAATTGTCGGTACCGCAGAAGACATCGCCGATGATTTCGAGCTGTGGCTGAAAGAGGGCGGTGCCGATGGCTTCAATATCATGCCGGCCATTATGTCCGAGCAGCTCGACCTGTTCGTCGAATTGGTGATCCCGGAACTGCGCCGTCGCGGTCTGTTCCGCGAGGATTACGCGTTCGCCACGCTGCGCGAAAACCTCGGTTTGCCGGCGGCTTAACCCATCAGGAGCATCACATGGTCACCTTATCGAAGCGTGTGCAGTCCGTGTCGCTCTCGGCTAATGCGGCGGCGCGGCAGCTGACGCGCCAGCTGAAAGAGCAGGGCGTGGATATTCTCGATCTCACCACCGGTGAGCCCGATTTCGATACGCCGTCGCACATTCGTCAGGCGGCGGTGGCGGCGATGGAAGCGGGTGAAACCCGCTACACGCCCACCAACGGCACTGCACCGCTGCGCAAGGCGGTGCAGGCCAAATTACACAATGAAAATCGGCTCGATTATGAACTGGGACAGATTTGCATCGCCAACGGCGCCAAGCAGATCATCTTCAACGCTTTTGCCGCCACGCTGAATGAAGGCGATGAGGTAATTGTGCCGGTGCCCTATTGGCCGACCTTTCCAGATAGCGTGCGGTTCAACGGCGGCGAAGCGGTTCTCTTAACCTGCCCGCTCGAGCAGCATTACAAACTGCAGCCGCAGCAGCTGGCACAGGCGATCACGACGAAAACTCGCTGGCTGGTACTTAACAATCCGGGCAATCCATCAGGCATGGCCTACAGCGCCGAAGAATTGACCGCGTTGGCGACGGTACTGCGCGATCATCCCGATGTGTTGATCATGCTGGATGAGCTTTACGAGCATATTCTGTTCGATGGTCGGGAACATGTTAGTTTGCTGCACGTGGCGCCCGATTTAGTTGATCGCATTCTGCTGGTAGGCGGTGCGTCCAAAACCTACGCCATGACCGGCTGGCGCATTGGCTTCGGCGCGGGCCCTAAAGCGTTGATTGATGCCATGGTGGTCGTTCAGTCGCAAAACAGTTCTGGCGCGTGCGCCATCAGCCAGGCCGCTGCGGCGGCGGCATTCAATGGCGGGCTAGATTTCCTTACGCCGCAACGTGAAGCTTATCAGGATCGTCGCGATGCGATAATGGCGTTACTCAAACCGCTGGCAGAGATTGAAGTATTAAATCCGGACGGTGCGTTCTTTATCTTCTGTCGCTGCGCCGGTTTGCTCGGCAAAACACGTCCAGATGGTCAGAAGATTGAGAGCGAGCAGGATGTGCTGAATTATCTGCTGGAAAGCGGCGTGTCCGGCGTAGCGGGCAGCGCTTACGGTTTATCACCGTATTTCCGTTTGTCGATTGCCACCGATATTGACACGGTGCGTGAAGCGGGGCGGAGAATTGCGCACGCTTGCGCCGTTCTGAAATAGGTCCATGTTCATCGCGCGGGTGTTAAATAGCAGCGCTCTATTATAAGAGCGCAAAAAATCGCACCGCTCCGGAGAAACAATAGGTGGACAATGACGTCCACCTAATTAATTCAGATTAGAAAATCATCCAGCGAACCGCCCGCATCAAGGGCTGCTTTAATCGGTGATGGCGTGCGGCCCTGGCCGGTCCACAGCTTTTCCTTACCCTGTTCGTCGATAAATTTATACTTCGCGGGACGCGGCGCACGTTTAGCTTTCGCTTTCGTTGCCTGCGGGGTTAATTGCGCAAGGTCATTAATATCGATGCCATCCTTCAGCAGCATCTCTTTATACTGCGCCAGTTTCTGTTCTTTTTCGCGCTGTGCGGCATTCTCTGCGGCGACTTCTTCGCGGCGCTCTGCCACTACCACGGAAAGTTTTTCCAGTACTTCATCTAATACGGCAATATCAATATCACGCGCCTGGGCACGTAGCGTACGAATATTGTTCAACGCAATAAGTGCATCGCTCATGAATAAATCCTTATTATTGGTCTAAGAGGTATGAAGCAGGTATTCTACGAGACTTTAAACCAAATTAAAATAATTTCATGCAGGCAGAATTGTCCGGAAAATAAGATAGCATCAGAAATGTCTTTATATTTTTCATTATTTAGCAAGGTTATTGTATTTATTATCGCCGAAATGTATCAGCCTAAGAATAATAGAGGGGCGTTTACTTCGCATTTTACGGCGCTCTTCGAACAGCACGTTGCTTGTCAGCCTAGGCGGCTGTGTTTATTGCTACGCCACTGAGCGTTCTGGTACGGCCATTCATTCCTGTGCTTCCTGCCGGTTGGGCATCCAGAAACTGTTCTTTTTCACGGAGTTGCTGATAACGCTAACGGAATGATTCCGGAAAGTAACCTACCTCAATTATTACTCGTTGACGCATAAGGCTTTTATCTAAGTGTAAAAGTGTCAGTTAACCGGTAACAATTTCTTGCATTGCAAACCTTAATGCGTATATTTCTCATTTGCTTTCTTAACGGCATCCTTACTGTTCTTCGTTCCGCAGACGCTGCGATGCCGAAAAAAATAACGATAAGTTGATTGAGGAATCGTATGTCTTTCGAAGATTTGCGCGTCAGGAAACCCGGCAGTGTGCCTCAGCGTGCGCTGCGTCTCTCTTTACTGGCTATGTTGATTGCGTCGGGTATCGCGCAAGCAGCGGAATCCACCCCTCCCGAACAGACTCTGAACGTTGATGCCAGCGCCAGCGCGGATCAGCAAGAGCAGGCCGCCAAAGATTACAGCGTTCCCGTGACGCGTGCCGGTACCAAAATGGCGCTGACCGCGCGCGATATTCCGCAATCGGTTTCGATTGTTAGCAAGCAGCGGATGGAAGATCAGCAGCTGCAATCGCTGAATGATGTGTTGTCGAATACCACCGGCATTCACGGCGTCTCGGGTGATATGGATCGCACCAACTACTATTCGCGCGGTTTTATGATCGACAACTACATGGTCGATGGCATCCCTACCGCCTTCGCTTCGCGCTGGAATCTGGGCGATGCGCAGAGCGATATGGCGCTGTATGAACGCGTTGAAGTGGTTCGCGGCGCCACAGGTTTGCTGACCGGACCGGGCAATCCCTCCGCTTCAATCAACATGGTGCGCAAGCACGCCGATAGCAAAGCGTTCACCGGCAGTGTTTCTGCCAGCTACGGCAGCTGGAATAAGCAGCGTTACGTTGCGGACCTCTCTGCGCCGCTGTCGCCAGAAGGTAACGTGCGTGGACGCCTGGTGACGGGCTATGAAGACAAAAACAGCTTTATCGAACGCTACGGCGCAGACAAGAAGTTCGTCTATGGCGTAGTCGATGCCGATCTGACCGATGCCACGAAATTGTCGATAGGCTATGAGTTCAGCCAGGTGAATACCGATTCGCCAATGTGGGGTGGTTCACCCCGCTGGTATACCGACGGCTCGCAGGTGAAACTGCGCCGTGGTTATAACACCGCGCCGGATTGGGCTTATAACAATAAAGAAAACAATAAAGTCTTTATTAACCTGCAGCAAAACTTTGATAACGGCTGGAACATCACGCTTAACGGCACGCATAACCAGATGACTCTGGATAGTAAGCAACTGTATATCGATAGCTATATCAATAAAGACACCGGCGTTGCCGTCAATCAGTATCCTGCCTCTTATGCTTATGACGCCGTCGGCGGTACTGGCTACAACACCGGTAAACGTAAAGTAGATGCGGTGGATGCCTTTGCCAGCGGCCCGTATGAGATGTTTGGCCGTCAGCATGAGTTAATGCTGGGCATCAATTACAGCCGTCAGGATAATAAGTACTACAGTGCCTGGACCAATATTTCACCGGCGCAACTGGGTAATTTCTACGATTACAACGGTAACTTCCCGGAGTCTGACTGGAATCCACGCGAACCCGCTTCGGATACCCAGCTGGTGCGTCAGAAGTCTGCTTATCTGGCAACCCGCATTTCGCTGGCCGATCCGCTACATGTGATCCTGGGCGCGCGTTATACCAACTGGAATCGTCAGACGCTGACGGAAGAGATGGAGAAGAACAACATCACGCCATATGGCGGCGTGATTTGGGACTTCTACGATAATTGGTCAGCGTATGCCAGCTACACTTCGGTGTTCCAGCCGCAGGATTACCAGGATTCTTCAGGCGGATTCCTGGCGCCAGTGATTGGTAAAAACTACGAAGCGGGGGTGAAGTCGGATTGGTTTAACAGTCGCCTGACCACCTCAATTTCGGTATTCCGCACCGAACTGGATAACGTCGGTGAAGCCACAGGACAAACCAACCCTGAAACCGGTAATGCGATCTATGTAGGTAAAAGCGGCGTTGTGAGCCGTGGTGTTGAGTTCGAGGTGAACGGCGCGGTGACGGATAACTGGCAGATGACCTTCGGCGGAACCAGCTATGTGGCGGAAGATCGTGAGGGCGAAAATTACAATTCGCAGCTGCCGCGCACGTCATTCAATCTCTTCACCAGCTATCGCTTGCCGATGCTAGAGGCGCTGACTGTCGGTGGTGGTGTGACCTGGCAATCGAAGACTTACAGCGATCTTGCCGGTCCGGAAGGCAACGGCACCTGGCGTGCACGCCAGGGCAGCTATTCGCTGGTGGATCTGTTCGCGCGCTACGACGTGACCAAAAACGTTTCGCTGCAAGCGAACATCAACAACCTGTTCGACAAAGAGTACGACAACAACGTCGGCAACGGCGGGATTGTTTACGGTGAGCCGCGTAACGTCTCGGTATCCGCGACCTATCGTTTCTGAGGAAAATGCTGGGTGGGCAGGATTGTGCACCCAGCAATCCCGCAGGTCGCCATCAATGGCGACCCTACGTTAATAGTGCGGGGCTTTCGTAGGGTGCGCATTGATGCGCACCTGTATAAATAGGTTAAGTGAGCGACATTCCGCCATTCATGGCGACCGCTTCTATACCTTCATCCAATCCGCAATAATCTGCCCATATAACTGCTCGGCTTCCCCCAGCTTACTCAACAAACAATACTCATCGGTCTGGTGCGCCATCGTCGGTTCGCCCGGGCCTAATATAATACATGGCGGATTACCCAGCGCGGGCAGCAGCAGCGAAGCATCGGTAAAGTAGGGCACCACGCGCGCGGCTAACGGCTGCGTGAAAAGCGCCTGGCAACGGCGATAGACCGATTGGATCCACTGATTCTCTTCGGAACTCAATACGGCAGGCAAATCGACCAGGGTGGTGATCTGCACTTCTTCTCCGAGCATAGCCGCTAACCGCTGGCGAATTGTTGCGTGTTGCAAATTCGGCGCGCTGCGAATATCAACATCAAATGCCGTGCGATCCGGCACCGAGTTAATGTTTAAACCACCCTGAATCCGTCCGACATTCAGCGTGGGCTGCTTCATCAACGGATGCTGTGCGCCGGGAGAAAAGTGGCGGATTTTGCCTAACGCATCAGCCGCGAGGTAAATAGCGTTAATTCCCAGTTCCGGCATCGCGCCATGGGCGGTTTTTCCGCGCGTCTCGCAGCGAAGCCACAGTGCACCTTTATGCCCAATCACCGGATAATTGGCTGTCGGTTCGCCGACGATTAGGGCCCCAATTTCCGGCAACGTGCCGGCATCAATTAGCGACCGCGCGCCTTCACAGCCCGTTTCTTCACCGCCGGTGATCAGCAGAACCACGCCGCGCCCGGCACGAATCGCCGTTTGCTGCTGGAGGCAGGCGAAAGCAAAAGCCGCTATCGCCGCTTTCATATCACTCGAACCGCGTCCATAAAGCCGATCGGCCACGATATCCGAGCCAAAAGGATCGTGTTGCCAGGGCTGATTGCCGAGCGGCACGGTATCCAGATGGCCGGTAAACGCCAGCGGTTTTCCGGGCGATGCGCCGTGAAGATGCGCAATCAGATTGCTGCGGCCAGCACCAAAAGACGACAGGTTAACCGTAAAACCTCGCTCGCTCAGCCAATCGGCCAAAAACTGCATGCACGCCGCTTCATTACCGGGCGGATTGATCGTATCGAAACCGAGCAAATGTTGGGTAAGGGCGAGCGAAGCGGGAGGCATCAGGCGCGCTCCGTTAGCCAGTCGAAGCAGTTAATCCACAGCTGGCGATAGCCGGGCCATTGCGTAAACTCTTGCGGTAGCCAGTGTGCCGACATATCGCTGGTCCACACCAGCGATCGGCCTTTTTCATATTCACGCACCGCTAATAATGGATGCGCGGTGCCAGCAACGGTCGCCAGCAGCGTACCTTCAGGTTGCATCTCCACTTCGTTGTATCCCAGCATCCACGGCCATTCGCCGGAAATATTGTTGAATACCGCATGCGGCTGCGTCATCTCCAGGGTCGATCCTTCGGGCGTTTCAACACGATCATCCCAGGCGAGGCAGCGCACCGGCAGGACTTTTTCCACCAGCGTATGGCGGAAGCGCGCACCGCCATTGATACCCTGAAAACTGAAGTAACCACCAATCATCATCAGGCTGCCGCCCGCCGCCACGTAATCGTGGATCAGCGATAAGCGGTTGGCGGTGCGACGGCTTTTTAGCCAGGTATCGGGATGCAGCAGCAGCGTATTGGCACCAATATCCGAAAGAATAATCACATCCCACTGCTGCAATCCTTCCAGCGTGAGTGGGAAATCGGTGGCCGCAGCGTGTGCCGGCATGTGCGTGACGGCGTAATCGCTCTCCTTTAACGCCGCGATAAAATCGCTGGCGCCGGTATGCCAGGTGGCGGTGGAGAATTGGTCAAAGCCTTTGATGTGGTTCGAGGTGCTGGTCCAGGATTCGCCCACCAGCAAGACTTGTTTCTGCATGATAATTTTCCCTTTCACCCGCCAAATACGCGCTGCGGGTTAGCAATCAATAAGGTTTCGAGTTGTTCGCCGCTGACGCCGTGACGTTTCAGGCGCGGGACAAAATGTTTGAGGATGTAGCCATAACCGTGGCCGCCAAAGCGCGTCAGCATGGTTTTCAGGAACACATCCTGCGACAGCAGAATTTGCTGGAGGTAGCCGTCATCGATCAATTCGCAGATGGCGCGCGCGTTCTCTTCATCGGAAGGTGATTGCGCCGATTCATCGGCGTAGTAATAACTCATGCCGATCATGTCGTATTCAAGGAACACCCCGCGATCGGCCAGTTCACGCTGATAGCGTTTATCGGCAAAGCTAGGATTCATATGGCACAGCACGGTGTGACGCAGATCGGCGCCTTCCTGCTGCAAGATATCCAGCACCTTATGGCCTAAACGTTCCCAACCCGGCAGATGCACCTGAATCGGCACGCCGGTTGCCGCACTGGCGCGTCCCGCCGCGCGCAACGATTTCTCTTCATCGGCGGTAAAGTGGCTGGAGATACCGATTTCACCGATCAGTCCGGCAATCACCTCCGGTTTTTCCGCTGCGCCACCGAGATCAAAGATCAATTTTTCGCTAAGCTGCTCCACGCTGATACTTTTCACCCATGCGGGATGCGAGGGCTCGAGGTAAAGTCCAGTGCCCATCACGATGTTGAGACCGGTTAAGCGGGCGATACGCTGTAAGCCCTTCGGGTCGCGGCCAATGCCGATATTGGTTGGATCAATAATGGTTTCCCCCCCCAACGCGCGGTACTTCATCAACTCTTCAATCGCCAGGTCGACGTCAAACAGTTGGCAGTTATCGCGGCTCATCAGCGGGTTCATGGCCAGTTCGCCGAGGTTCTCGATCTTGACTGGCATCTCGGCAATATGACGATCGCTGCAACAGCAGGGCGGCACCCATTTACCGGACGCATCGAGCAGAATGTGTTCGTGCATCAAGGTCACGCCCATCTCAGCCAGCGGTAGCGGTCCTAAAACCGTCATCACGTAGCCACTTGTAACGCCAAGCGGTAACGGATCGGCATGACGGAAAATCGATCCTTTCATGGGCTATCCTTTTGCCGGCGCGCGGGCGGGGTTGAGAATGCGGGTATTCAGCCAGATGGCGAGCAGAATGATGGTGCCGGTGGCGATTTGCGTATAGAACGGCGAGATGTGCGACAGGATCAGTCCGTTCTGGATGATGGCAATCGACAGCGCGCCCAGCAGCGTGCCGATAATGGTGCCAAAGCCGCCAAACAGGCTGGTGCTGCCCAGCACTACGGCAGCAATCACCTGCAGTTCAAAGCCTTCACCCTGATTGGATGAGCCGCTGCCGAGACGCGCGGTAATGATCATCCCCGCCAGCGCTGCTGCCATGCCGCTAATGATATAGACCTTCATGGTCACCGCTTTGGTGTTGATACCGCTGCGACGTGCACCTTCCGCATTGGCGCCAATCGCCGTAACGTAGCGGCCAAAACGCATATGGTTCAGCACAATATGCCCGGCAAACAGGACTACGATGCCAATCAGCGCGGGCATCGGAACGCCAAGCACCCAGGCGCGCCCCATAAAGGTAAACAAGCTGTCGGCCGGCACCGGAATGGAATAACCTTGCGTGACCAGCAATGCCACTCCGCGCACTACCGCCAGCGTGGCCAGGGTGACGATAAACGCCGGAATTCCCTCAAAGGCGATAAAGAAGCCATTGATGGCGCCAACTAATCCGCCCAGCAGCAATCCACCGATCAGCACCACTGGCCAGGATAAGCCCCAGTTGTTAAGCGCGATAGCGGAAAGCGCGCCAACCAGCGCCAGCGTCGAACCCACCGACAAATCAATGCCGCCGGTAGTGATCACCAACGTCATTGCGGTTGCAACGATCAGCAGCGGAGCACTTTGCCGAATGATATTCAGCCAGTTAGTGCTGGTGAGAAAGTTGCTGGTGATCAGCGAAAACACCACGCAGCAAAAGATGAAAAACAGCGCAATGCTCACCACGCCCGAATGGTTATGCAGCAGGCGACGCGGTAGCGAATGCTGAATCATGCGCGAACTGCTTAAATTCATGATGCTCATCCCATTACCTCAGTGTGCAGCCGCCGAATGAGCGGTAAATTTCTCACCCACAATCAAATTAACGATATCGCTCAGGCTGGTATCCGCTACGCGGCGATCCGCTACGTTGGTGCCTTCGTACATCACCATAATGCGGTCGCACACCAGGAACAGATCCTGCAAACGATGGGTGATGAGGATGACGCTAACCCCGCGCGCAGAGACGCGCCGTATCAGCTCCAGCACCGCTTCCACTTCCGCTACGGCTAACGCAGCGGTCGGCTCATCCATGATCAGCACTTTCGGATCGAAGGCGGCGGCGCGGGCAATAGCAATCGCCTGCCGTTGGCCGCCGGATAAATTGCGCACCAGCAAACGCGTATCGGGAATCGAAATACCCAAACCTTTCAGCATATCGCGTGCTTCGGCATGCATTTTGGCCTGATCGAGAAAAGGGATGCCGAGCACCGATTTCATTGGCTCGCGGCCCATAAACAGATTACCGGCGACATCCACCGTGTCGCACAGCGATAAATCCTGGTAGACCATCTCAATGTGACAACGGCGCGAATCCGCCGGATTGGTGAAGTGCTGCTGCTCACCGTCGATGCGAATGGCACCGCTGGTGGGCACCACCGCACCGGAGAGCACTTTGGTCAGGGTTGATTTGCCCGCACCGTTATCGCCCACCAATCCCAGCACTTCCCCTGGCGCCAGCTGCAAATTCACGCCGCGCAGGGATCGTATCGAACCGTAAGTTTTGGTGATGTTAATCATTTCTACCCGTGCCGGGGTAGCGTGTGGCTGCTGCATCTGATCACTCCCATTGCGGTTACCGGGACAATTGTTAGTCAGCGGGAAAGGTCGGATCTGGCGCGGTTTACATGCTAGTAAACCGGTTTACCTGCCGGATACAACATAACCTGATACGTGCTGGCTCTGGATACAACGATATTTGTTTGCCGGGAGGAATATTGCAGTTTCTGTGCCAGGTTATAATTTAGCCAGTATTGTTAAGATAAAAAAATCGTTAATTCAATAGGTTAATTTTGCGCAGCGAGGTAAACCGGTTTACTAGAAGGTAATGCACTGGTGATTTTTGATCATCTTTTGCGCCAAAGCTGTGCAATTTTGCGCCATTATGGTTCAGGGGCAGCAGAGTTGGATCGAATCGCGTCCAACCCATTCGACCGGCAAGCGAGTTTCCAATGGAATATTGGCTTCGTTGTTGAGCAGGCGCAGCATGATATCTACTGCGGTATAACCCAGTTCCCGGGCGGGTTGGCGAATGGTGGAGATGCGCGGCTGCGTCAGGTCGGTGTAGTTGGCGTCATCAAAGCCAACCAGTGAAAGTGCAGCGGGGGCCTGAAGGCCGCTGGCACGTAAGCCATCCAGCAAGCCCAGCACCAGATAATCACTGGCGGCAAACACGGCGGAGGGGCGTTGAGACTGGCTGAACAGCTGCTGCAAAGCCTGCTGACCAAACTCACGCTCGTAATTACCGTACATGACCCATTCGTCGGGTACCGACAAACCGGCCTGCTTCATCGCGGTGCAGAAGCCGAGATAACGTTCGCGCACGCTCATCAGCTGTTCCGGACCGCCAATAAAGGCGATATGACGATGTCCCGCAGCGATCAGCTGTTCAGTCGCGATACGCCCGCCTTGCACGTTGTCAGCAAATACTTTTGGTACGCTGCTGCCGGGAATATCTTCATCGAGTAATACTATATGCTGATGACGCTGCATCTCTTTACGCAGCAAGCCGTTATCTGGACGGTTGGTGGTAAACAGCAGGCCATCGACCTGGCGTGTGTCCAGCCAGCGAATGAACTGCGCCTCTTTGTCGGGATTGTTGCGGGTGATGCAGAGTACCAAACTGTAACCGCGCGCTGATGCCGCCTCTTCTGCCGCGTCGGCCAGTTCAGCGAAGAAGGAGTTGGTGATATCGGGCAGCACTAAACCCAGGGTTTCGCTGCCGCCTTTGCTCAGGCGTCGCGCCAGGCTGTTGCCGCGATAATCGAGCTGGTGGATGGCAGCTTCAATGCGGTCAATCGTCTCCTGCGGCAACACAATGCTGTGATTCAGATAGCGAGAGACCGTGGCCTTGGAGAGCCCTGCTAATTTCGCCACGTCAGATAACAACACGCGTTTTGTGCTCATGTTCCTCGCCATAGTGATTTATCGGTCGCCATGAATGGCGACCCTACAAAAACGTGCCGATCAATCGTAGGGTCGCCATTTATGGCGACCTCACAATAACGCGCGGAGTCGCAAGAGGATGCGTTTTTATCCACACCAATATCTGTAACACACTTAAGCGCGGCTGATACAGCGCTTTCCTTTGCCCACTGGCGCATAAATAAACACTTGACAAAAAAAGTCACTCAGCGAATTGTATGCACAGTTTACCGCAGTACCGGGAATCCATTCCCAAACTGACTTTCGTTATTTCACCAGGTATTCCTAGCGGATGGGTTGCCGAAAAAACGTAAGCAGAGCGTTTTAAAAACACTGCACCTGCGCAGTGTGAACAGCATATCCATCGATATTTGCCCGCCAAAAATAATCTCAGTGTCTTAACGCTGGGAAACGCTGATTATTATTTATTCCCGACGAGGAACACCATGATGTTATCTTTCACCGGAAAACTGCGTTCATTGGTTTTGGCTACAGGCTTAATTTCTGCGGGTTCCCTTTTTTCCCTGGCGCAAGCCGCACCAACTTATGCCTTAGTGCAAATTAATCAGCAGGCATTATTCTTTAATCTGATGAATCAGGGCGCGCAAGAAGCCGCTAAAGCCAGTGGTAAAGATCTGGTTATTTTCAATGCCACCGATAATCCGGTTGCGCAGAACGATGCAATTGAAAACTATATTCAGCAAGGTGTGAAAGGCATTCTGGTTGATGCTATTGACGTCAACGGAATTATGCCGGCGATTAAAGAAGCCGCTGCCGCGAACATTCCCGTAATTGCCATCGATGCAGTATTACCAGCGGGTCCACAAGCGTCACAGGTTGGTGTGGATAATCTGGAAGGCGGAAAAATTCTCGGAAAATATTTTGTCGATTACGTGGCGAAAGAGATGGGCGGCAAGGCACGCCTGGGCATTGTCGGTGCCCTTAATTCGGCGATCCAGAACCAGCGTCAGAAAGGCTTTGAAGAGACCATCAAGAGCAATAGCAACATCACCGTTGCCGATGTGGTGGATGGTCAGAATATCCAGGACAACGCCATGACGGCAGCGGAAAACCTTATCACCGGCAATCCTGATTTAACGGCAATTTATGCCACCGGAGAACCGGCACTGCTGGGCGCGATTGCCGCCGTGGAAAACCAGGGACGGCAGAAAGCGATCAAAGTCTTCGGTTGGGATCTGACGGCCAAAGCCATCAGCGGTATTGATGGCGGTTACGTTACTGCTGTGCTGCAGCAGGATCCGAAAAAGATGGGCGAAGAGGCGCTGAAAGCCCTCAACACGCTGTCGGCAGGGAAAACGGTGAGTAAAACCATTCTGGTTCCAGCCACCGTGGTGACCAAAGCGAACGTCGATACTTATCGTCCGCTGTTCAAGTAACCGGTTACTCGCTGCGCGTAGCCAGCAGCGCGGCGAGTTCCTGTTGCGTAGGGAAAGCCGTCACGGTGCCGGTACGGCTCACGGTGATGGCGGCTGCCTGGCTGGCATGTTGTAAAGCAAGCCGATCGGGTTCTACGCCGCGCAGGAGCGCAGACGCCAGCAGCACGGCGAGGAAGGTATCGCCTGCACCGGTGCTGTCCACCGCCTGCGTCGGTGAGGCGGGACAAAAGCTGCGTTGCGTGGCGGTGAAAAGCAGCGCACCGGCAGCGCCCTGAGTAACGATGAGGGTGCTGACGCCAGCCGGTTGCAATAAATCGGCTTCCAGCTGGTTCACAACGGCAATATCGACCAGCGGCCAAAGTTGCGCGAAGTCAGGATTGACCGGTGAGGGATTAAACACGGTTTTCATCCCTCTGGTTTTTGCCCAGCTGAACAGCGCGCGGGTTTTCTCTACGGAGAAATTGCCTTGCTGCAGCAAGATATCACCAGGAGCGGCATCGGCTAAATAGGGCAGAATCATCTCCACCGTTAAGGCATCGGCCGCTGCGGTGGTGGTAATAATGGCATTGTCACCATCGCTGCTGTTTAAAATAATTGAGGCGTCACTGTGAGGGGATGAATATTCAGTGGGAAAAAGTGTCACCGGTTCATGAGCGATATTCTCACGAATCCAGCGTCCATTGCTGTCGTCGCCTATTGCGGCAATTAAACGTGTATCGATACCGCAGCGTGAAATAACAATCGCCTGATTAGCGCCTTTGCCGCCAATATCCTGCGATGTTTTTACGCCGTGAATAGACGCGCCCTTTTGTGGCAAATCGTTAATGGACCAGGTTTCATCAACAACAATATTACCTGCAACATAAATTCGCATAATGGTTCTCATTAATAAGGTGAAGAAGATGGTTTCTATATCAGCAGGAAAAAGTAGCGCAATACAAGATATTTTTTCCAGGAAGAAAGCGGTGATAGGTGTTATTCATTGCGAGGCTTTTCCGGGGGCGCCTAAATATCAAGGTAAGCCGCTCCCCGCTATTATTGAGCGTGCGCTGCGTGATGCCGAAAATTATATATCGGGTGGTGTACATGGTTTGATCGTAGAAAATCACGGTGATATTCCTTTTGCCAAACCAGAGGATATTGGTCCGGAAACCGCTGCCTTTATGGCGGTCATTACGGAAAAGATTCGCGAACGTTTTGGCGTACCACTCGGTATTAATGTGCTGGCCAACGCCGCCATTCCTGCTTTTGCTACCGCTCTGGCGGGCGGCGCTGATTTTGTCCGTGTGAATCAGTGGGCTAATGCCTATATCGCCAATGAAGGATTTATTGAAGGCGCGGCGGCAAAAGCGCTGCGTTACCGCAGTCAGCTGCGGGCCGAACATATCCGCGTGTTTGCCGATAGCCATGTCAAACACGGCAGCCATGCGATTGTTGCCGACCGCTCCATTCAGGAGCTCACGCGGGACGTGGATTTCTTTGACGCGGATGCGGTGATCGCCACCGGGCAACGCACTGGCGACAGCGCCACGCTGGATGAAATCGACGAAATCCGTGCGGCTACCGAGCTGCCGCTGCTGGTTGGTTCCGGCGTAACACCCGCCAACATCTGCCAGATCCTTGAACGCACGCAGGGCGTAATCGTCGCCAGCGCGCTGAAAGTGGATGGCGTGTGGTGGAATGAGGTTGAGCTTGCACGCGTTAAACACTTCATGTCCGTGGCGCAAGCGGCGCTGGAGGAGGCGTGATGAAAGGCTTCTCTGATGCGCTTTTGCAGCAGCATCAAACACTATGGCTGGCGATGCAACAGCATCAGTTTGTGCAGGATATCGAGCGCAATCAGCTGCCTGACGCCGTGTTTAATCGCTATCTGGTGTTTGAAGGCAACTTTGTCGCCACTGCCATCAATATCTTTGCGCTGGCAGTGAGTAAAGCGCCGGATATTCGCCAGCAGCGCTGGTTAATTGGCGTGTTAAATGCGCTGGTGGATACGCAAATTGCCTGGTTTGAAGCGGTGCTGGCGCGGCGCAACATCAATACGGCGGATTATCCGGATGATTTGCCGGGCGTGACGGCGTTTCGCGATGGCATGTTAAACGTCGCAAAGCAGGGCAGTTTTGCCGAGATCATCACGCTGATGTTTGGTGCCGAGTGGATGTATTACCACTGGTGCGCACGCGTCAGTGCCCAACCGCTGCTGGATGACGACATCCGTCGCTGGGTCGATATGCATGCTGAAGAGGAGTTTCATCAGCAGGCGCTGTGGCTGAAAGCCGAGCTGGATCGCTGTGCACAGGATCTTAGTGAGGCAGAAAAAAACCGCTTATCCATTCTCTACGGCCAGGTGCTGCAGTGGGAAATCGATTTCCACAGCGCCGCCTATCTCAGCGCTGGGGAGAGAAGATGACGACGTGTTTTATTGAGGCGCGCAACATCTGCAAACGCTTCGGTGCCTTAACGGCACTTAACCAGGTCAATCTCACCATTCATCGCGGCGAAGTGCTGGCGTTGCTCGGCGATAACGGCGCAGGGAAATCCACCTTTACCAAAGTACTGTCGGGTGCTTACAGCGCCAGCGACGGCGAACTGTGGATTGACGGCCAGTCGGTGAAATTCACCTCGCCGCGCCAGGCTGCAGAACACGGCATCGCCACCATTTATCAGGAGCTGGCGCTGGCGGAGAACCTTAGCATTGCCGAGAACGTTTTCCTTGGCCGTGAGCTCAAGCGCCGCGTGCTGGGCATTCCTTTTCTACGCCGACGCGAGATGCGTGAGCAGGTCGATCAGCTGTTAAAGGATCTTGACGCGCATATCTCCGATGCCGAAGCGTCGGTCGGCAGTCTCTCCGGCGGACAGCGCCAGGCGGTGGCGATCTGCCGCGCGCTCAACCTCAACGCGCAGCTGGTGATTATGGATGAGCCAACTGCCGCGTTGGCCGTTGCAGAAACGCAAAAAGTATTACAGCTGACGCGGCGACTCGCGGCGCGCGGCTGCGCCGTGGTGCTGATCAGCCACAACATCAGTGATGTGTTCGCGGTGGCCGATCGCATGGTGGTGTTCCGCCGTGGACGAAAAATTGCCGAGCGGCGTCACGCCGAAACCTCACCCGATGAAATCGTTTCACTCATTACCGGCGCGCATCCCGATGCACGCGTGTTTGAGAATCAGTAATTGCTCTGCCATTAACCAGGGGAAATAAAATGCGTCGAATTGCTACTGCAGTCTGTTCTCTCTCATTACTGTTTTCAGGTTATTCCCTCGCCGCAGAAAAAGTGGCCTTTGTGCCACAGATTATCGGCATTCCCTATTTCCAGGCGATGGAAGCGGGCGGTAAACGCGCGGCCAGCGATCTGGGCGTCGAGTTTGTCTATAGCGGTCCGGTAGACACCAATCCAATGGATCAACTGCAGATCGTGCAGAACCTGATTGCGCAGAAGGTTAACGCGATCGGCATCAGCGTGCTGGATGCATCCAGCATTGCGCCGGTACTGGCGCAGGCGAAAGCGAATAATGTGCATTTGTTTACCAGCGACAGCGATGCCCCTGACAGCGGCCGTCCGGTATATGTCGCGCAGGCTACCGATCAGGGATTGGGCGAAACCATCATTGACGAGATGGTCAAACGCGTTGGCGAACGCGGCAAAATCGGCATCGTTTCCGGTGAAGCCACCGCATCTAATCTCAATAGCTGGATCGGCTTCATGCAGCAGCGGGTGAAAAGCAAATATCCCCACATTACCTTGCTCAAACCGCAATATGCCGGTGGCTCCGCCAGCCGCGCGGCACAGATCGCCACCGATTTAATGTCCGCCAATCCGGATCTTAAAGGCTTGATCGCCATGGCGTCGACCACTTGCCCTGGCGTCGCGCAGGCCATTGAAACCGCCGGTAAGAATGGCAAGGTGATCGGCAGCGGTTTTTGCAGCCCGAACACCGCGCGCGCCTATCTGAAAAGCGGTGCTTTTGGTTACACGGTGCTGTGGGATCCCGAGAAGCTTGGCTATCTGACGGTGTGGGCCGGTAAGCAGCTGATTGATGGCAAAGCCTTGAGCGCCGAAAACCGCGTGCCAGGTTTCGCCGAGCCGGTGAAGTTTGATAGCAAAACCGGCGTACTGCTGCTCGGTGCGCCGGCAGTATTTACCAAAGAGAATGTCGACCAGTTCAACTTCTAATGGGGATGCGCATGCACATGACTTCACGGGAGATCGCTTTACTGGCGATCGCCTTGCTCGCCATTGCCGGTTTCTCCTGGTTTTCTCCCTGGTTCGCGACGGTGGATAACCTGCTCACCATTCTGCGCAATAGCAGTGAACTGCTGTTGATCGCGCTAGGGATGACGCTAGTGATCGCCATGGGCGGCGTGGATGTGTCCGTTGGCGTGGTGATGGGCGTAGCGGCCTGGGGGGTTGGCCAGCTGCTGCTGACGAATTCGCCGTGGCTGGCGGCGCTGGCGGGGCCGTTGCTCGGATTACTGCTGGGCTTGATGACCGCGCTGGTGGTAGTGATTGGTCGTATTCCAGCGATTGTTGGCACCCTCGGTTTGTTCGGCGTGTGGCGCACCGGGCTGTTTGCGCTGCTCGGCGGACAGTGGCTTTCCGGTTTGCCAGGCACGTTAACCGGCGGGTTAATGCATTCCCTGTTGGGCGTGCCGGTGATGGCCTGGATCATTGGGCTGGTGTGGGCCAGCGTGTGGCTGGTATTGCGTCACACACCGTACGGTTTGTGGCTGCTGGCGGCGGGCAACTCGGAGGAGAAAGCGCGGCTGGCGGGCATTCCGGTCACTCAGGTACGCATCGCCACCTTTATGATCAGCGGTTTGCTGTGCGGTATTGCCGCCACCTGCTATATCGCGACTTATCGCAACGTCGAGATGACGGTGGGCGGTAGCCTGGCGCTGGAAGCCATCGCCGCCGTGGTGCTAGGCGGCACGCGGATTACCGGGGGATCGTGCAGCTTGCTGGGGACGCTGCTTGGGGTGTTACTGCTGCGTATTCTGCAAAATGGCTTACTGCTGGTGGGCATTCCATCGCTGTGGCAAACGGTGGTGACCGGCGCGGTATTGCTCATCGTATTGAGTAGCGAAGCGGCCAGCAGTCGCGTATTTACCTTCAGGAGGCTTGCATGACGTTATGGCGTAAATCTCCTGACTTAACGCTGCTGATCGCGTTATGGCTGCTGCTGGCCATCGGTATTGTATTGCTGTTGCCACAGATGCTGGCGTCCTGGTCAATCACCTCGATCCTGCAATTCGCTACCTTGCTGTCGCTGGTCGCGCTGGGACAATCGTTAGTGGTGATGACCGGAGGCGGCGGCATCGATCTCTCGGTGGGCGGCAACGTTTCGCTTTCGGCGGTGATCGGCATGCTGGCGCTCGATCAGGGCATCAATCCGGCATGGCTACCGCTGATCTGTCTGCTCACCGGCACGCTGGCGGGCGCCATCAACGGTTGGCTGATTGCGCGGCTGCGGCTCTGGCCGCTCATCGTCACGCTGGGCAGCTTCTACCTGTTTTCTGGATTGGCACTGGCGCTGACCGGCGGTGCCGCTATCGCCGGGGTTCCCACGGCGTTAACCCAGTGGGGACGCGGCGCACAATTCTTCATTCCATTACCGTTTCTCACCTGCGTGATACCGGCTTTCCTCATCGCCTGGCTGATTCTGAGCAAAAGCGCGTGGGGGAAATGGATTTACGCCTGTGGCTTCAATGAACACGCCACGCGGCTGGTGGGCATTCCGGTTGATCGCCTGCGTTTGCTCGCCTATTGCCTGAGCGGCCTGCTGGCGGGTTGCGCGGGGTTCGTCTCGCTCACCTGGTTAGGTAGCGCGCGCCCGGAAATTGGCGTCAATCTTGAACTCGAATCCCTTACCGCAGCACTGCTCGGCGGCGTGGCCATTTTTGGCGGACGCGGCAGCGTGGTCGGCGTATTGGCCGCCGCGCTGATGCTGGTAACTATTAAAACCTGCATGTTGCAGCTGGGTTTAAATAGCGTCTGGCAGCTGGGCGTGGTGGGTATGTTGTTGATTATCGTCTTGATGGCACAACGACTTTTTATTTATCGGAGATAACTCATGAATCTGACTGAACTCATCAGCGCACACGTCGACGCTAGCGCAGAACGCATCGCGCAGACGCTGTGCGATCTGCTGGCGTTTCCCTCCATCGTCAAAGTCGATCCGCGTGAAGCCGGTCCTGGCGAGCGCGATTGCCAGCTTTATCTGCAGCAGCGCCTTGCGTCGCTAGGCATGGAGACCGATTTATGGGATCCCGATGGTCCTGCACTCTACGCGAAATATCAGGGCCGTCCGGGCGCCAATAAAGGCCGCACCTTTGAAGGGCGTCCAAATCTTGGGGGAACCTTAAGTGGGGCGGGCGGCGGTAAATCGCTGATGCTCACCGGCCATATTGACGTTGTTCCGCCGGGCCCGCCGGAACATTGGCTGAGCGATCCCTTTGTACCGGAAATCAAAAACGCGGCCGTTTACGGTCGAGGCGCGGTCGATATGAAAGGCGGCGTTGCCTGCATGTTGATGGCGGTAGAGCTGTTGCAGGACCTCAATATTCGCCTGGCGGGAGATGTGGTATTTACCACCGTGGTCGATGAGGAGATTGGCGGCATGGGATCGCTGGCGATGGTCGACCGTGGATTTAAAGCGGATGCGGGCATTATGACCGAACCCACCGCCAATCGCATTTCACCCATCTGCCACGGTATTTTGTGGGGACGGATTATTCTCGACGGCATCGGCGGGCATGCGGAGCTGACGCCAAACAGCTGGGACAGCAGCGGTCCGGTGGATGCGGTGATGCTGTGTCGGCAGATGCTGGATGGCCTCGATGTGCTCAATCGTCGCTGGCAGACGCAGCCGAGCAAAAATCATCCGCTGATGGAACTGCCCAACCAGATTATCGTGACGCAGCTGAAAGTGGGTGAACACCCGGCCTCAATTGCCGGTCGCGCGGAGATTGTGATTGATGTGCAGTATCTGCCATCGGAGAAGGATGAGAGGGGGCTGGGTGGCAATGTTAAAAAAGAGATTGAGGCACACGTCGCGAAGGTTTGCGCGCTGGATCCTTATCTGGCCAGGCATCCGGCCAGGGTCGAGTGGATTCTGGATGCCGATTGCGCAGAAATCGAAGCGGATCATCCGTTTGTCACCACCTTCCAGCAGGGTGTTACCGATGCCGCACTGAATCCGCAGCTGGCTGGATTTGGTGCGCATAGTGATATTGGCCTGCCGAGTACGCTAGGGCAAACGCCGACGGTGAACTTTGGTCCGGGCGATCCGGCGATGTCGCACCAGCCCAACGAGCATGTGCCGATTGCGGATCTGGTGGCCTGCACCAAAGCGATTGCGCTGACGTTAGTGCGCTGGTGCGGTACCGCCTCGTAGATGCCCAGGCGCGGATAAATGCGCTCCCCACGTTGCTATAGCCGGGTTTTCGTAGGGTGCGCATTCATGCGCACCTGCAAAAACAGGCATTTTGAGCGGCATTACGCCATGTATGGCGACCAGGGGTTGTAAGGTCGTATTGGGACGTCATGCGATTTTTCTCGATGTCTGCACCGCGCTTGCCAGCTTCAGTGATTCGGCGGGGACCTGATGCGCGAACAGCTGCGTGGTTAAATAACTGCTGCCGCCATCGGCCAGTAACACCACAATACGCTTGCCGTGATTTTCCGGTCGTGCCGCCACCTGCTGCGCCGCCCACAACACCGCACCGGATGAATCACCCACCAGCACGCCTTCACTCAGCGCCAACTGGCGTGCGGCAGCATAGGCTTGCCAGGTTTCCACCGCGATCACCTCATCGTATACGCGATGATCGAGATTGGCGGGGATGCGTTCTGGCGTCTGATTGCTAAACGCATGCACACCGGTGATCTCCAGCGGCTCCGGTCGCAGTTCGCTCGGTTGCGATCCGATGCCCGGTTCCACCGCGATCACCTGCAATCCCGGATGCTGCTGTTTGAGATAGCGCCCGGTACCTGACAGCGTGCCGCCGGTGCCTACCGCGGCGATAAAGATATCCAACTCGCCGCCGCTGTCGCGCCAGATTTCCGGTCCGGTGGTGCGCTCATGTATCGCCGGATTGGCGGGATTATCCAGCTGCAGCAGGAAATGCACCTCCGGCTCCGCAGCCGTGACTTGCTCGGCCAGCCACTTAGTGGCGGCAACGAAATCGCCGTTGCTGGCGTCATAAAACGCTTTAAAACCATCGATAGTGCTGAACGGCACCACTTCAGCGCCGTAGGCCTGAATAATCTGGCTACGCTCAATGCTGACAAAATCATTGATATAAACGCGGAATTTGTAGCCCTTAGCCGCCGCAATCGCCGCTAAACCAATGCCGGTATTGCCGCTGGTGGTTTCAACCAGCGTATCGCCAGGCTTAATAGTGCCGTTGCGTTCAGCGGCCTCAATCATGCTGAGGGCGATGCGATCTTTCACGCTGTGATTAGGGTTAAACAGCTCGAGCTTGGCGATTAAATCAGCCTGAATCTCCTGCTGCTGCGCATAACGTGACAGACGCAATAGCGGCGTGTTGCCGATCAGTTCGGTGATAGAAGCAGAAATTTTTGCAGCCATAATTGACCTCGGCAATGGATGATGTGAACCGAATATCTGCGCGATAAATCGCGCCGCTACGAATGCATGCACATACCGTAGCGGCGCAATTTATTGCGCAATGTGTGTTGTTACCATTTCACCGCGCTGCGCTGCCACGACAGCAGACGGTCGCGAACCAGGAATAGCAGGGAAATCAGCGAGGAGAACAGCAGCGCCATCACAATCAGCGCGGCATACATGTTGGCGTAGGCCGCCCAGCCTTGCGCCCACTGCAGATACCAGCCGAGCCCGGATTTCACCCCCATCATTTCCGCTGCCACCAGCACCGAAAACGACGCGCCCAGCCCCATAAATAGCCCAACAAACAGGTGCGGCAGCGCCGCAGGCACCGCCACTCGCAGTACCAGAAACAGCGAATTGGCACCCAGCGTGCGCGCCACATCGTAATAACGCGTATCGACGCTGGAGACGCCGGACCAGGTCAGCACCGTCACGGGGAACCAGGTGGCGAGCGCAATCAGGAATACCGCCGCTGAGAAGCTCGACGGGAAGAAGTAGAGGGACAGCGGCAGCAGCGCGGTGGAGGGCACCGGGCCGAGAAAACGCAGAATCGGATGCACCCAGTATCCCAACCCGCGTGACCAGCCAATCGCTACGCCGGTAATAAAACCGACCACGCTGCCGTAGATAAAGCCGAACGCCAGCAGGCGCAGTGAATTCAACACGCTATCCAGCAAACGCGGCCAGTCGGTGGCATAGGCTTCTACCAGCGCGCGCGGTGGGGCAAAAAACGGCGCCGGCAACAGCGCCAGCTTGCCAGTGACGATTTCCCACAGGCCAATCAGCAGCGCCAGCACAATCAGCCACGGACCGCTGCGCTTAAGCGGCGCGAGTAGCGTCAGTCGTGGGAACAGGCTTGATGCAACCGCCAGCCCGCTGAGAATAAGCGCAATGGCGGCAAACAGCTCATGCGTTTCATTAACAAAACGCGGGGCGGCAAAACCTTGCGGCTTATCCGGCACCGCGACCATGAGCGCGACCAGCGCCCACCACAGCAGCAGCGCGACCCACACCGTAGGTTGAATACGACGCGGTCTGTCACGGTTGCGGGCAATTGTCAGAGTATCACTGGCCATCCTCGACTCCTTAGCTCGACATGTTGCTCATGTGCGCCATGTTGCTGGCGTGCTGATGGGCTGATTCAGCTGGCAGCAGCTCAGGCACGTAGTGCTCAGCAAAACGCTGTGCATCGGTATCTGGACGGATCACGTTGATTTTCTTCAGCTCGTCGACATAGACCGCCACTTCTTTGCGCAGCTGCACGCCAGTTGAATGATGGCTATGCGTATGCTCTTTCAGCATCGCGGCAATGTCCTCAACCGCTACCGAGCCCGGTACAAACGGCTGGAAGATTTTCGCCGTCTCCTCCGGATGTTCGGCGGTCCACTGCTGTGCATCGACAATCGCTTGCGTAATGGCGCGCGCGGTGGCCGGATCGTCACGCACCAGCGAGCCGCGCAGGCCCAGCACGCAGCAGGTGAGGTTGGCGTATTCGCCTTTCAGGTTGTTATCAACTTCCACTAAATTGTGCTGCTTTTTCAGCAGCCAGCCCTGCGGATCGTCGGTGGCCAGCGCCTGCACTTCGCCTTTGCGCAGCGCTTCGCCAAACAGGTCAGGCGGATACTGCAACCAGTTCACCTGCTTATCGGGATCGATACCCTGTTTCGCCAGCTGAATGGCAAAGAAGTTGCGAATTGGGCTAGCCTGATCGCTGACCGCCACCGATTTACCCACCAAATCTTTCACATCACGGATACCGCTGTTTTGCGGTGCGAGTAAACGCATGCAGCCGCCGTGCGTGCCCACCGTGAGGTCAACATCAAAGCCCTGCTCCAGGGGTTTAAGCCAGCGCAGCGCCATACCAATGCCGCCATCGGCCTGGCCGGTAGCAATTGCCTGTAACAGCGCATCGGTGGGACCGCTAAAGTTCACCGGCTCAACATTGAGGCCGTACTTTTTAAAGAAGCCTTGCTTCAGCGCCACCGAAATCGGTGATTGGCACACCGCCGTTTGTCCCCATGCCAGCTTAATGGTTTTAAGTGATTTATCGTCGGCAAATACCGCGCTACTCAGCAACGGATTCACCGCCACACCAGCACTCAGGAAACCCAACCCGCGTAATAACGCGCGTCTGCTCAGAGAGAATTGTTGAAATGCCATCTTGTCTTCCTTGTAGATAAAGTTCACCGCACTATGGCAAAGGCGATAACCGCGACAAAATAACAATCCCGCATGTCGTCATGCAGTTTTTCATTATGAGAATTTGCGTATTAGTTTGCCGAAATGGCTATTTCGGTGGGTTGAAAGAGAGGCCTATGCTTTATTTATTTGCACAGGAAGCAGGAGCGACAATATGACCGATACCACGGCAGGCGTTAATATTACGATTGAGAAGGTAAATCACCACTTTACGTTAGAAGGTGAAGATTTACCGGTGCTGGAGAATATTAATTTGCAGGTGCAGGCGGGCGAATTTGTCGCGCTGCTGGGTCCTTCCGGCTGTGGTAAATCGACGCTGCTGCGCCTGCTAGCCGGACTGGAACCGCCGGCCAGCGGTGTACTGGCGGAGGAGGGCAAGGCGATCACCGCGCCCGATCCGTCGCGCGTGGTGGTGTTTCAGGATCCGACGCTCTATCCGTGGCGCACGGTATATGACAATGTCGGTCTCGGGTTGCAAATTCGCGGTGAAAGCCGCCCGGTGCGCGAACAACGCATCAACGCTATGTTAGATCGCGTAGGACTGAAGCAGTTCGCCCGCGCCTGGCCGCATCAACTCTCTGGCGGCATGGCGCAGCGTGCGGCGCTGGCGCGTGCGCTGGTTAACATCCCGCGTTTGCTAATTCTTGATGAACCGCTAGGTAAGCTCGATTCGCTGACGCGCTTGCGCATGCAGCAAGAGATCGTTGATTTGTGGCAGGAGCAGCAGTTCACCACGCTGATGGTAACGCACGATGTGGAAGAGGCGCTGGTGATGGCCAATCGCGTCGTGGTGTTCAGCCCGCGTCCAGCAAAAGTGGTGGATGTGATTGAGGTTGATCTGCCGTGGCCGCGCCGGCGTGACGATCCGCAACTGGTGGCGCTGCGCAGCCGGATTCTGGATTTATTGGGAGCGGATCGCGTGGCAGCGTGACATGGGTCGCCATAAATGGCGCCCCTACAACAGCCAGCGGTTTAACCTTGTGTGGTCCGTAGTGTCGCCATTTATGGCGACCGTCCAGCAGCAGCCAGCGGTTTAAACTTGTGTGGTTCGTAGGGTCGCCATTCATGGCGACCGTCCAGCAGCAGCTAGCGGCTTAACCTTACGTGATTCGTAGGGTCGCCATTCATGGTGACCGTCCAGCAGCAGCCAGCGGTTTAACTTTGCTTAGCCCGGCAAGCGGCAAGAATATCGTCCTTAGCCTGATATTCACTGGTCTGAACCCCGGTTAATCCCAGCATGGTTGAGAACAGATTATCCTGTGAATAACCGTTATGTGCCGCTTGCCGATCAACACAGGCTTTGCTCACGCCATAGCGCTGTTGGTAGTCCGGCGATAGCCAGATCAGCATCGGTACATGTTTCTGCACATCTGGCGCAATCGCATAGGGCATGCCGTGCAAATAGGCACCGTTTTCGCCCAATGATTCACCGTGATCGGAGAGGTAGACTAGGCTGGTGGTATAGTCATCCTGATGTGCTTTGAGCACATTGATCGCTTTATCAACAATGTAATCGATATACAGAATGGTGTTGTCGTAGGTATTAACCAGCTGTTCTTGCGTACAATCCTGAATCTGGCTGGTATCACAGGTGGGCGTAAATTTTCTAAACTGTGGCGGATAACGGTTAAAGTATGTCGGTCCGTGGCTGCCAATGGTGTGCAGCACAATGACGCCATTGCCCTTCAGATTTTTAATGTAATCCTCAATACCGTGGAATAACACCTCGTCATAACATTCACCGTCGTGACACATATCCGGCAAATTCAGGCTGGTCATATCCTGATGCGGTACGCGATCGCAAGCGCCTTTACAGCCGCCATCATTATCGTTCCATAGCACTTGTACACCGGCGCGCTGAATAATATCCAGCAATCCTTCCTGATGCTCAACCAGCTGATCGTCATAATGTGCTCGCGGCATATTGGAGAACATGCAGGGCAGAGAGACGGCGGTGGCGGTACCGCACGATTGTGTATTCGGGAAATAGGAGACGTCATCTTTTGCCAGGCGTGGCGTGGTTTCCCGCTGATAACCATTCAACTGGAAATTAACGGCACGCGTGGTTTCACCAACCACTAAAATAGTCAGGTTTCTCTTTGGTCCGGCCAGCATCGCTGGTTTCTGTTTGGCATCCA
Source organism: Pantoea sp. BRR-3P (assembly GCF_039621635.1). NCBI lineage: Bacteria > Pseudomonadati > Pseudomonadota > Gammaproteobacteria > Enterobacterales > Erwiniaceae > Pantoea > Pantoea sp. BRR-3P. The sequence continues at coordinate 449,766 of NZ_CP155067.1, read as the reverse complement.
GACCAATTTTTACCAGCGGTAAGTTGGCGGTGCGGCTGTGGTTATACCAGGAAAGCGTCGCCACAATTGAGTTAGAAGGACTGAGCGATTTAATCAGCTCTTTTTGGTTACGAAACAGTGAGGCGTAATCTTTGTAGAAGAACATCGCTACTAATGCGATGCAAATAATCGATACCACAATTGAAGCCATGCGTTTGGCGACACTTTTCCAGAAAGGCTTGCCATTATTAACGCGCAGCCAAAAGACCAGCAGAGCGGCAAGCAATCCGCTACATCCCAGCGTAATAATCAGTTTGGGTGATAACAAGGCAAAAGATTCGGAAGGCGTGGTATCGATAATATTCACGATCATCGAACGGTCGATCACCACCCCAAAGCTCCAGATAAAATATTGTGCCGCAGCCGCAACCAGCACGAAGAGAGCCAGGATGAGCTTGTCGAGCCATAAAAACGAAGCGAGTGTAGCGATTATATTGATAACGCTGAATGCCACTACTGGCATGGAAGCAAATACCAGAATAGTGCGTAAGCTATCAAGCGGCATGGCGGCAATCACCTGCCGATAAAAAGCAATGTTCAGGAAAACCGCAATATAAATTGAAAATAGTGTAATAAACGTAAGCCGACTTAACGTCGGTCTTTTCGCGAGCGAGAACGTCATTGATCCATCCATCGGTGTAAAGATGGAGAGAGCTTAAAAAATGAAGGTTAAGTGAACCTTAGGTTACAACCAGATGATAAGAAAACTCACCATGGCGAACACGCTTACAGCAACAGCCAAATATTCACTGAATGGTCGAAATTTCATCGCTTTCATTAAAAATATCCTCTTAAGTTGAGGCTATTTTCACTGTTGAAGATTAAGCGATCCTTAGCTCTGCCAGAATGGAGGGCATTACAGCGTGATAGCGGTTAATCGCGAGGATGCATCGCGTCTACTTAGACTATAATCCCCCGGTTTATTTTTCCGGGAACCTATGTCATGACCACCCATTCTCCTTTGCTGGATGTGCAAGGGGTAAGTTTTGCCATGCAGGGCCAGACGCTGCTGGCGCCGATTTCACTACAACTCCATCCCGGCGAGCTGCTGTTGCTGACTGGACCTTCCGGGAGCGGCAAAAGCACGTTATTGAAGATAATGGCGTCATTAGTTGCACCGACAGCAGGACAGATTTTTTTCGGAAATCGTGACATTGTCACGTTGAAGCCCGAGCGTTATCGGCAACAGGTTTCCTATTGTTTCCAGACGCCCGTGCTGTTTGGCGACACGGTTTACGATAACCTGGCGTTGCCATGGCAGATTCGTCAGCAAAAGCCGCAACGCGAGCAGCTGGTGGCTTCGCTCGCCAGCGTGCATCTAACTGCCGATATGTTGGACAAGAAAATTGAGCAACTATCGGGCGGTGAAAAACAACGGGTTGGACTGCTGCGCAACCTACAGTTTATGCCGCAGGTGCTCTTGCTGGACGAAGTGACCAGCGCACTGGACGAAGAGAACAAAATCGCGATCAATCACCTTATCGATGGGTTAATACGTGAGAATAATCTCGCCGTGATGTGGATCAGTCACGATGTGCAGGAGATAAGTCAGGCAAAAAAGGTGCTGAAACTCGATATGCCCCAACAGGGAGAAGCCCATGAGCCAGCATAATATTACCGACAGCTCGCTGTTGCTCTCACTGATGCTGGTGCTGATTGCGCTGCTGATCAGCCAGAAAGAGAAGCTCGGCATGAGCAAAGACATCATCTGGAGCGTATGTCGCGCCATTATCCAGCTGGTGATCGTTGGCTATGTGCTCAAGTCGATCTTTGACCTGAACAATGACTGGCTCACCGTGCTGATGGTGCTGTTTATCTGCGTCAATGCGGCGCTCAATGCGCGTAAACGCAGCCGCAATATTGATAAAGGATTTACCATCTCCTTTATCGCGATTACCACGGGCACCACGCTCACTCTGACCATTCTGGTGCTAAGCGGTGCGATTGAATTTATCCCTATGCAGGTGATCCCGATCTCCGGAATGATTGCCGGTAACGCGATGGTGGCGGTTGGCTTGTGCTTCAGCAATCTCAATCAGCGAGTTAGCGATAATCGTCAGAAGATTCAAGAGATGCTGAGCCTGGGCGCGTCAGTGAAAATGGCATCAGGGCAGTTTATCCGTGACAGCATTCGTGCCGCGATGATCCCCACCGTTGATGGTGCCAAAACGGTCGGGTTGGTGAGTTTACCTGGCATGATGTCTGGGCTCATTTTCGCCGGTATTGATCCGGTAAAAGCGATTAAGTATCAGATTATGGTGACATTTATGCTGATCGGCACCGCCAGTTTATCGACCATCATCGCCGCCTACTTGTCTTATCGGCGGCTGTATAACAGGCGCGCACAGCTAAAGATGTAAAACCGGTCGCCATGAATGGCGACCCTACAAAATCGTAGGGTGCGCATTCATGCGCACCTGGGAATGACTGCGGTTAATAATCCTTTTGCAGCAGCCCAAACAACCAGTCGTTATGCCACGCATTTCTCAGCCAGTAGCTTTCCCGCAGTTCACCCTCTAATTCGAAGCCGACTTTTTCCAGCAGTCGGCGTGAGGATGTATTGCCTGCGGTAACGGTCGCGATAAGCCGCCGGATGCCGCCGTCCTTAAACGCATAGTCACAAAGTGCGTTGAGTGACTCATACGCATATCCCTTACCCTGAGCTTCCGACGCGAACAGGAAGCCGACTTCGGCGCAGTCGCTATCGCGGTGAATATAGCCGCTGACCCCGAGGCGTTTGCCCGACTGTTTGTCCCGCACCACCAAACACAACCAATGCGCGCTGCGTGGCGACCAGAGCGGCAATCTTGAATTGAAATCAGCGTGAATTTTCTCTTCAGATTTTTGGTCCGCGATGTAGTGCATGACTTGTGGCGAGAGCTGTAGCTGGCGGTAGAAAGCCCAGTCGGCTTCCTCGAGCTGCGCGCAGGTGAGTCTGGGGGTTTCAAGCTGCAATCGGCTGGTCAATGTTCACCTTCGGTAACAGGAGAAGAAGATGAAGATAGTTTAACCTGGTCGCCATGAATGACGACCCTACGATCATTTAGCGCAGCCAGGTGAGTTGGGCATTTATGCACAGCGGGTCGCCATGAATGGCGACCCTACAAACCGTAGGGTGCGCATTCATGCGCACCAATTACTCACTGCTGGAACCTTAACGCCACGCCAAACGCCTGCTCGGCACCGACAATGACCGCGGACTCTTCTTCGCGGAACGGTACGTCGCCGAGCAGCAGGCTGGCTTTCAACTTGCGCAAATCCGTGGTGCGCAAACTTAACCCGGCCATGCGGGCGCTGCCGTCGTAATCGAGTGGTAAACCGGCAAAACGCTGGGTGACGTATTCTGCGGCGGCAAAGCGCACCGTTGCCACGCCCGCTTTCAACACAAACGCACCTTCCTGGCAGGCGGTGAGCTTATCGGCGCCAAACAAACGGCTGTAAGGCTGTGCGGCGGCGGCAGGATCCTGTGCCACCACCACAAACTCAACGATATCGCTCACGCCATTGGGATGGATGCGCCATGCGTCCTGCCACACCGAATCTGGCGTGTCGTGCTGACAAAAGAAGCTGCGGCCATTGGCAACCAGCGACGGACGTAGTCGCACGGTGCGAAAGCGCGCTTCCTGCTCGCTACCATCCGGCAAGGTCACCGGACGGAAAAAGCTCGCAGGCTGATCGCCGTCGATATCCTGACTCTCCAGATAGCGCCACACTGCATCGGCATCCTCGGTTTTCCACACTAAGCCGCTCAGGCCAATCGGCGATTGCCATAAATCCTGGCGCAGATTGCCGCGTCCGGCCTCAAAACCTAATAACTCCAGATAGTTATCACCGAAGATTGCCAGGTGATTGCTGGAACCGAGCGAATGATGGCCGCGCTCGGTAAGCTGAAAACCCAAGCGACGAAACAGCGCGCTGGCGTCGTCTAACTGATCGGCAACATTGATCACCACATGGTCGAGACGCGGAACCGGTAGCGAAATCGCCATCGCTTTTCTCCTTACTCTTAGGGTCACGATGCCAGCGCCTGTTGTTGGCGCAGCGTCAGCAGCGCGCGTTGGGCCAGCTCAGTGAAGTATTGCACCGCAGGTTCCAGCATCGCTTCGTCCGGATCGAAACCGGCATGATGCAAACCATAATCACTGGCGCTGCCGATACTGACAAACGCACCTGGCAGTTGCTGTAGGTAGAAGGCGAAATCTTCGCCACCCATCTGCGGCGTACCGATTTGCGTCTGATAGCCTTGTTCTTTCGCCAGACTCAGCGCGAAATCAGCCCACTCTGGCGTATTCACCAGCGATGGCGGACCTTCCTGCCACACCAGCTCAACCTGCGCGCCAAATCCGGCGGCGATACCCTTTATCAATGCTTCAATTTTATGCGGAATCTGCGCCCGAATTTCCGCGTTGTGGGTGCGCACCGTGCCTTCCAGCTCCACCGTCTGCGGCAACACATTCCAGCTATTGCCCGCCGTGAAGCGCGTTACGCTAACCACCACCGATTCCAGCGAGCTGAACACGCGGCTCGGTAGCGTTTGCAGCGCGGTGACGATGTGGCTGCCAATCACAATGCTATCAATACCTTCATGCGGTCGGGCCGCATGTGCACCTTTGCCGGTGATATTGATTTGGAAACGATCGACGTTGGCATAATAAGCGCCACCGCGCGTGCGCAGCGTCCCGGTGGGCAGATCCGGCGCATTATGCAGGCCAAAAATCGCCTGCACATCGTTCAGCGCACCTGCCGCCAGCAGCTGTTTCGCACCGGTGAAAATCTCTTCGGCGGGCTGGAACAGAATGCGCACGCGACCGGGTAGCTGGGCTTCGATACGTTGCAACTGCTGCGCCACGCCGAGCATTACGCTGCTGTGCAGGTCGTGGCCGCAGGCGTGCATCACGCCCGGCTGCTGAGATCGCCACGGGTTGTCGGTTTGTTCATCGATTGGCAAAGCATCAATATCGGCCCGCAGCGCGATCAGCGGTTCGCCATGGCCGATTTCAGCGACCACACCGGTTTTCAGCGCCAGCGGCAGCAGCTTGACGTTGAGTTGTTGCAGCCAGCGCGTTAGCCGTTCGGTGGTGGCGAATTCCTGGTCCGACAGTTCGGGATGCTGATGCAGCTCGCGTCGCCAGCGCACCAGCTGTTGAGGGGAAAGCGCAGTCATGGTCATCCTTGGGTTTGTGCCGGTAAGAAGGGTTCGCCGAGCGTCAGCATCAGGCGGTTAGCCCAGGCGAAAAAGGCCGCGGATTGAATCAGATCCAGCAGTTCCAGCGTGCTGAATCCCTGATCGCGCAGCGTGTGCAGCTGCTTCAGGCTGGTGGCGGCCGGGGTGATCGATAATGTCGCAACCAGATCGATCTGCGCCGCCCAGCGCGCCGATTGTCCGTGCGACAGCTCGGCACCCGGCGCGACATTCAGCAGCTTCTGTACTGCCGGTTCATCTTTCGAGAGTTGGCTGGCTTTGCGCGCGTGGACCGAGGCGCAATAAATGCAGCCGTTGACCTTGCTTACCACCGTGGCGGCGAGTTCGCGTTCGGCACGCGAAAGTCCACCAGCGGTGTAGAAGATGCCTTTATCGGTGAGCGTACGCTGCTCGAGTAGCGGCTGGTTGCGTCCCAGCAGGCGGAAGTAATCGGAATCGCTGTGGCCGAACTTCGCCAGCGTGGCCTGCTCGTCAGCGCTAAATTCATTCAGCGGTTTCGCGGCCAGCCACGGCTCCCAGCCGAGTTCCTGCTGGGTAAAGGCGGTGAGGGCGGTTTTGCCGCTCAGGGTTAACGGCGCTTCGTGCCACTTTCCGGCTACCGCATGCGGCTGCGCAGCCGTCTCTTCGCCATTCAGTAAACGCAAACCGAGCAGCAAACGGCTCTGGAAGCTGACAAACGCAATCAGCTGCGCCAGGGTGACGATACCGCGCGGCGACCAGCCGGCATGTTGCAGCGTGTCGATGTGCTGCGGCGCGGCCTCCACCGGATGCCGACTGAGCAGTTCAGCAAACGCTAAACCGGCGTCAAAGCGTGCGTTTTGCGCTGGCGGTTGCGCCTGCTGCTGGTAATGCGCCTGCAGCGCGGTTACACCGTGCCAGGCCGCGGCCTGTGCGGCGAGCGCAAAGCGTTCGGCTAACGGGAAATCCTCATCATCTTGCGTAAACAAGACATCGTAGCTGCCTTGCGTATGCTGCGTGGCGGCGGCGCGTTCGGCACGGGCTTGCGCCAGTTCGGAAGCGGGATCGATATCGGCCAGCGCATTAAGTAAATCAAACGGTTGGGACATACAATTCTCCAGTTAAAGCATCAGTAGGTCGCGATAAATGGCGACCCTACAAACCCTGCCGTAGGGTCGCCATTCATGGCGACCGCTACTGATTTAACCCCGCAGCGCGGGCGCGATGTGGTCGGCAATCAACTCTATGGAACGCAAAATGTCGGCGTGCGGCGGATCAATGGAGTGCACCTGGAAACTGATGTCGGTGACGCGTTGCAACACGGTATCGGCCAGCAGCGATTGACGCACCCGATTGGCATCACCAAAATGCGCATCCAGCTGGCGCGCCTGTTCGTCCAGCGTGTGGCCAACCACATGTCCTGATGCGCGGAAATGGTCGGCCTGGCGCTGCAGGCCCGGCTCGGCGAGACGGCGTGCATAATCGTTAGAATCAGCTACAAAGGCGGTGCGCGATGCCAGAATGCGCGGCGCGATGCCTGGCGGCAACGCCGCCAGATAGGCATCGATCATCGGGTTCTGCATCTGATCGAGCGTTAAATCAGGTTGATCCGCCGGACGCGGCTGGGTGCGCGACAGCATCAAACCGTGGCCCGCCTGGCCGGCGCGTGCCGCACCTTCCACTGAGAAGGTGGCGATCCACACGCGTTGGGCCAACGTTGGCGCGGCGGGATAAAGATGATTATCTGGGTGCCCCAGCGTATCGCCGCGCCATGCGCTGAGTAGCTGATGCAGATGATCGGCAAACACGTTGGCGCGTTGGTCGATAGTGATGCCGAACGGCAGAAACGAGGTGGCGGTGCCGCCTGAACCAAGCCCCACTTCCAGCCGCCCGTTACTCAGCAAATCCAACACCGCGGTATCCTCGGCGACGCGCAGCGCGTTCTCCATCGCTAGCGTGATGATGCCGGTACCGAGGCGAATGGTGCGGGTGTGCGCGGCAACGTGCGCCAGAAACAGCAGCGGCGACGGCAGGCCGCCTTCCTTCTCGTGAAAGTGGTGCTGGGCAATCCACGCGCTGTCAAAACCGGTGCGCTCGGCATGTTGAATCTGTTCGGTGGCGAGGCGATAGCGCTGCTGTGCCGTGGTGTCATCCAACAGGCGGGTGAAAAAGCCAATACGTTTACGCGTCATGCAGACTCCTTAATCAGCGGACGGAAAGCGGGGATTGCGTCAATCAGCGCTTGCGTATACGCATGCTGAGGCGCAGTAAAGAGCGTGACGGTGTCACCTTGTTCCACCACTTCACCAGCACGCAGCACGGTAACGCTGTGCGCAATACGCCGCACGGTGGCGAGATCGTGAGTGATGAATAAGTAAGTGAGGCCGAGTTCACGCTGCAGCTGCTGCAGCAGCTGCAGAATTTGCGCCTGCACCGTGACATCCAGCGCCGAGGTGGCTTCATCCAACACCAAAATCGCCGGCTGCAGGATCAGGGCGCGGGCAATCGCTACACGCTGACGCTGGCCGCCAGATAACTCACGTGGTTTACGTGTCAAAAACTCCAGCGGCAGGGCAACACGTTGCGCCACCGCTTCAACGCGCTGACGACGCGCTTCGCGACTGAGTTTTTCGAAGTTAAGCAGTGGCTCTTCAATAATGGCGAACAGCGTCTGGCGCGGATCGAGCGAAGCAAACGGGTTCTGATACACAAACTGAATCTTGCGGCGCAGTTGGCGCTGGGCTTCACCGCGCAACGCGGTGGCATCGATGCCGTCAATGACTACGCGTCCGCTATCGGCTTGCTCAAATCCCAGCAGAATGCGCGCCAGCGTGGTTTTACCCGAACCGGATTCGCCGACCAGCGCGTGCGTGGTGCCGCGCGCGACGGTAACGCTCACCGCTTTTGCCACCTGCAACTGATGATTGCGACCGAGGGAAAACAGTTTATTGATGCCGGAGAGCTGAATCGCCGGTGATGAGAAGTTGGCCCGGACAGGAACGGCCAGCGCGGTTTCACCGGGATCGGCATCCTGCAGCAGCTGACGCGTATACGGATGCTGCGGCGCGTTGATCACCTGCTGCGCCGGTCCTTGCTCCTGCACCTCGCCGTGACGGAACACCAGCAAACGATCGGCGCGTTCTGCTGCCAGCGCTAAATCGTGCGTAACGAACAGCACCGCGGTGCCCGATTCGCGGCGCAGCACGTCCAGCAGATCGACGATGCGCTTTTGCACCGTCACATCCAGCGCGCTGGTCGGTTCATCGGCGATGATGATTTGTGGACGCAGGGCGAGGGCGATGGCAATCAGCACCCGCTGTTTCATGCCGCCGGAGAGTTGATGCGGATACTGCTTCAGGCGCTGCTCCGGATGGCTCAAACCCACTTTTTGCAGCAGCTCCAGCACGCGCTGCTGGCGCTCGGCTTGGCTGATTTTCAGGTGCAGCTGCAGCATTTCACCCACCTGATCGCCGATGGTTTTTACCGGATTGAGCGAGTTGCCCGGATCCTGCGGCACTAAGCTGATGTTAACGCCACGTAGGCTATCGAGCCGTTTTGACGACCAACCGGCGATATCGGTGCCGTTCAGCACAATCTTGCCGCTGTCACGGCGACCATTCTCCGCCATCAGGCCAATAATGGCCTGCGCGGTGGTGGTTTTGCCGGAACCGGATTCCCCGACCAGCGCCACCATTTCACCAGGCTGCAATTCAAAGCTGACGTTGTGTACCACCGCGCGCCATTCGCCGCGCTGGCGATAGCTCAGGGTTAAATTCTCAATGGCTAATAACGCGCTCATGCGTCACCTCCTGCCAGCTGGCGGCTGATGCGATTGGCGGCCAGCACCACCGCAACCACCACGATGCCGGGGAAGGTGGTGAGCCACCAGGCGGTTGCCAGATAGTTACGCCCTTCGGCGATCAGCAACCCCCATTCCGGCGTTGGCGGCGGGGTGCCATAGCCGAGGAAGCTCAGCGTGGAGAGTGCCAAAATTGCCTGGCCAAACTGCAGGGCGGCAAAGGCGATCACCGCCGTGAGCGAGTTGGGCAAAATGTGGCGCCACAGCACGCGCCAGAAACTGCCGCCGCTGCCGTAAGCTGCCTCAACAAACTCACTGCGGCGCACGCGTACGACTTCACCACGCGCCAGGCGGGCGAAGCTGGCAATTGACGCAATGCCCACCGCCAGCGCGGCATGCACGGTACCGAAGCCGAGCAGAATCAGAATACTGAGCGACAGCAGTAGCGACGGAATTGACAGCAGCACATCCACCAGACGCATTAAGGCGTTTTCGGTGCGACCGCCAATCGCTCCCGCCAGCACGCCAAGTGAGGTGCCGCCAATCAGGCCCATCGCCACTGCCGCAACGGCTGCAGCCAATGATTGTGAGGCCCCATAGATGATGCGCGTATAGAGATCGCGACCCAGCTGATCGGTGCCGAGCCAGTACGCGGCCTGCGGCGGCAGACGTTGCGCGCCGGGCACGCCTTCGGTTGGGCTGAAATGGGTAAACAAACTGGGCGCAAAGGCCGCCAGCAGCGCCAGTAGCATCACGCCCCACGCCAGCCACAAACCTGGCTGGATATGTAGCGCGCGCGACGCCCGTGCGTTGCCGTTGCTGTGACGCGCAGTTGAGTAATCGACCAGGCTCATCGGTGGCCTCCGGCAATGGATTGCAGGCGCGGGTCGAACAGCGGCATCAGTGCATCGACCAGCAGGTTAATCAGCACAAAGGCCAGCGCGGAGATCATCACCACTGCTTGTAACACCGCGACGTCCTGATTATTTACCGCCTGCTGCGTCAGCTGGCCAATGCCGCTCAGGCCAAATACGGTTTCGGTGATCAGCGCACCGGCAATAAGTTCGCCGAGCAGTAAACCGGCGACGTTAAGTACCGGCAGCAGCGCATTGCGCATCACGTGATGCCACAATACGTGGCTTTCGCTGGCTCCTTTGGCACGCGCCACCGCCACAAACGGCTGGGTGGAAACCTGATCAATGCTGCGCAACAGAATCTGCGCCAGCGGCGCGGAGATTGGAATCGCCACGGTAATGACCGGCAGGATCAGGCCTTGTAGCGCTGAAGGGTTGATCACCGGAATCCAGCGCAGCTGGAAGGAGAACAGCTGAATCAGCGCGATGCCGAGCCAAAAGGTGGGCAGCGAGATAAACAGCGCGGGCACCGATTGCAGCACTGAACGCAGGAAGCGCAGCCTGGGCAAACGCGACAGCGCCGCCAATGCAAACGCAATCAGCGTGGCGAGCGCAAAACCGAGCAGCGCCAGTTGCAGCGTGGCAGGCAGGTTGCTAATCAGCTGTTCGCTGACCGGCACGCCTGCCTGCACCGAGTAACCGAAATCGCCGCGCAACATCGCCAGCAGCGTGTGCACGTACTGCTGCCAGAGCGGATTATCCGCGCCGTAAGCCAGGCGCATTTCGGCGATTTGATCCGGGCTGAGGCCCAGATCCGGGTTCTGAAACTTGATCAGCACCGCATCGCCGGGCAGCACCTGCAGCAGAAAGAACGACAGGGTAAACGCGGCCCACAGCACCAAAACGCGTTGACCCACTCTTCGCAGCAGTGAACGTTGCATCATTAACCTGCCTTAGTGTTTTTCCAGCCACGCGCCGTAGAACGACGGTCGACCTACGGCCTCAAAATCGATGCCTTTTAGCCATGGCGCACCGGCAAAGACCTGTGGCTCTTCAAAGATCGGAATGACGTAGGCCTGTTCGAGCAGATAACGCTGCGCATCGCCGGTCACCGCCAGACGCTTGGCCGGATCGACCTCAGAGGAGATGTTCAGCAATAGCGTATTGAGCTTGTCGTCGCGGAAGTTCTGCACCTTGTCGCTGGAGCCGCCTTTCTGCAGCAGCGCATCGCGGTTAGTCGGGTAGAACTGGCTTTTCACCACGTCAGGATCGGCGCGACCCACTTCTGATACCACCAGTGGGGTTTTCAGCGGATCGAGGTTATCCAGCACGCGGCTACCGGCATCACCGGCTTTAACCGCCAGCGCTACGCCCACCTGACGCCACTGCTGTGCCACCAGCTGCAGCACTTCTTTGTTCTGCGGCTGCGGCAAGGATTCATAAACCGCTAGCGCCAGCTTCTTGCCATCCTTCTCGCGAATGCCGTCGCTGCCCGGTTTCCAACCCGCTTCATCCAGCAGCTTTTTCGCCAGCGTAGGATCGTATTTCAGTTTGTCGGACAGATTGACGTAACCGGCCGCCGAGGTGGCGATCACCGAGGTGGCCTGCGGGTAGTTCGGCGAGAACAGGGTTTGCACCACCTGCTGCGCGTTGGTGGCGTGCAATAGCGCCTGACGCACTTTCACATCGCTGACCAGCGGGTTATCCGGGCGGAAGCTGATGCTGTCGTTGACGCCGCGCGTAGGCGCGGCATAAATCGGGAAGTTTTGCTGCTGCGCCTGCTTCTCGTCATAGGCTTGTACCTGACGGATAAAGTCGGCCTGACCGGCCAGCAATGCGCCAATGCGCACGCTGTCTTCTGGGGTGACGATGAACTTGATGCCGTCGAGATTGGCAGGACCTTGCTGGGCGCTATTTTTCGGGCCCCACTGATAATCTTTGCGCGCGGTTAAATCGACTTCGCGCCCAAGTTTTTCATCGCTGACCACAAACGGCCCGGAGCCAATAATATGGCGCGCATCGCCTAACTGATCGAAGCTACGCTGCAGAGTGCTGAGGGAAACAAGACCGGATCCAATGGTTGCCGTGCCCTGCAAAAACCCGGGGGACGGCTTTTTGAAATAGAATTTCACCGTTAGCGGATCAATAACCTCACTACGATCGTAATTATTAATCACTTCAGAAACCGGCAAGCGCTGGGCTTTATTTCCCAGCCCGTAGGTATCAAAGTTTTTCGCTACCGCGTTCGCATCTAATGGCGTGCCATCAGAAAACGTCACGCCGGGACGAATTTTAAAGGTGTATTCGGTTTTATCAGCGTTGCTACTCCAGCTTTCGGCAATCCACGGCTCAACCTGCAAGGTTTTGGGATTTTGCCACGTCAGCTTATCGGTGATTTGATTCAGAATACCGCCGTTAGGATAAAAACCACCGGCAGGCGGATAGAGGTTGGTATGCGCCTGCTGTTCAAGATAAATCAGTGTGCCGCCTTTGACCGGCGTATCCGCCGCGTGGGCGCTAAAAATCCCTGATAGCAGGGCTAAACTTAGCGCCTGCAAGTGAAATTGCTTAGTCATGGTGTTTCCCTTTTTTATCAATAGCCCGACGGGCGGTTTTCATCATCAAATGCCGCACCCGCGAGTTGAACCAATGAATTGCACTAAGCTTTGCCGAAAATGATAAATAGCGCGGAGCGTGCGCTCCGTCGAAGCGAAGCGATGTATCGCGCTTAGTCAGGATCAGGCCTATTATCTTTTTAGTATGTCGTCCAAGTGATTTGCACTAACTTACTTATTACATGTTGAAATCTGCAGTAATGCGAAGGTGAGGTTGATGCTGTATTAACTATCTGGCGAGGAGAGCTTAAGGGTTTATTTCGCAGTTCATCCAAAACTATTTATAAAGCGTTTTTTTTTGAGTTTGCATATGTAATTAGTCAGACTTCGTATGAGAATTTCAGCTAAAGCGTTTTAGTTTGGAGTAACTATCTGGATGAACGCTTCATAAAAATGAGTAAAATTCGCTGATTTCAAAAGGCGTTGAAGATGTGCTTATGACAAGATTTTGCACGATGATTCACGTCAGGCTATTATTTTGTTGAACCTCAAAAAAACTCTTACTCCTAATTTAAAAGGGGCAATAAATTCAGCAATAAAGAGTGAAGCAGTTAATGTGAAAATGATTCCTCCTAAATCATAATTAAACACAAAGCTTAACACACAAAAAATAAGTGCAACGAATCGGAAGAGCATTCCTCCTAAAAAATAAAGCCTTAAGTCAATTACAATATCAATCCATAACTTTTTTTCTTTTTCTGCACAGAAAGAAATGAAAGTTATTTCTTTTTTACTGAAGCCAGCATTAATTAACCGCCTTTTAATTACTATGTTATCCATTTCCATCATGTTCCTATCTATTGATCTCATATCATAACCATTCCCATTCTGCTAAAACAGCATAAAGAAATGATTCTTTGAAAAATATCACCGAATAAATTTTTGCTATTATTTAAACTCATCTCCACGACAACAATAAGTATTATATCGTTGCCGAATAAGCACATTCCTCTTGCTTTATGATTTTAATTGCTTACTTGGTATGGCAATCTGCTGCGAATTTCATCAGAGTCTTTAACTTGAAAGAATTCGCTATCAAATACGCTCATTGCGACAGTTTACTTAATATGGCGGAAGTAGCAGCGTTCCACTCGTGTGTACAATGTCGCGAAGCAACCGTTATGACATCGTACCAGGCACGAAATACTGAAATCATGCACCGCACATTTTAAACGATGCATTATATCGCGCGTAATTATGCCGTGAGAGCCACTTGCCACACGTTCGCATATCTGTGAAGTTTGTAAGAATAGGCTTATTGCATCTTAAATTATTTCAGGAATGAGAGGTGAGAGGCGCTTGAAGATTAACGATTAAAGCTGAAGCAAGTAAGGTTTTACTGTGCCATTGCTCCTCCGGCGTTGAGGCATGATTTGATGAAATAAATAAAAGTCTTTTATTAGCCATGCTATTCAGCGAGGGAGTTTCGGTTATGGATAACTATCTGGATAAAAAACGTTTCAACAGTTATTACCTTACTTTAGCGTTAGATGAAGCTGAAAATTTGCGGATAACTGCACAACGCGCCTCTTCACGCCATTTGCAGGATCTGTTTACGCGAATGAATTTCAATAATGAGATTGAAAAATTTATCTCTTCACAGTTGCAGGGTGTCAAAGAGGCTGAAAATGAACATGAATGTGAGTCATGTTTATTCAATCTGAAAGAAGAGAGAAACTTTATTTATGAGCAGGATAATGATCTTGGAATGCGTCGAGCTCAGGTTGTAGTTTCTGCCGAACTTGTGAATAAACTCGATACGTGGGGTTATATTATTAATGGTGTTAGTGTGGTTTTGAGTGGGTTTCAGATTGCAGCAGGTATGGGAATGATTGCCGCATCAATGACACATGGCAATTTCATTGGTATATCAACTGGGGCGCTTTTGATATTACACGGTATTAATGGTGGCATTGAAGGGTTGTTTAATATTGTTGAAAATCGCTCGGATACAATCGGTCCTGTTAAAAAAGCATATGTGCAAGTCGCAAATTTTATGGGCTATAGTGATTCTGTTGGCTTGATAGCTTATAGCACAATGGACATTGCTTTATCTTTTTATGGTTTGGCAAGGCATGTTATCAAACCCGACTCATTCCGAATTTATCGATATTTACCCTCTGATTTTGTAAGGAATTACAAAACTATGAGCAATAATGCGTTAATGCTTGAGGCTGTTGGAGATGGCTTTGCCATAAAATCAATGATCGATAGCAGAAATTAATCCCTCAGTGCTTTAAATTTTATAAGTGGCTTAGCTCCTTGCTTAAAGGAGCCATAAATTTTAGTGGAAGAAAGTATTTAAGTCTATTGTTTGATGTACTTGTATTTTGAAAACGCTTTACTTCCTAAATTTAAAGGAAAAAACACTTCAGCCATTATAAATGAAAAAATCAATGGGATGCCGATTACAACCATGTTGTAGTCTCCCTTGAAAAAGCACCATGCACAAAAAGTAGTGACTAGTAATCTTATAAAAATTCCTCCAATGAATCTTGCTCTCAAATCCTTAATAATTTCAATTATTGTTAGTTGCTCTTTTTCCGCCCAGTAAGCAATGAAGTTTATTTCTTTTTTTGTGAATCCAGCATTAATTAATCGCTTTTTAATTAATAAGTCATCCATTTCCATCATGCTCCTGCCAAGTGACCTCACATCATAACCATTTTCATTTTACAACAACATAATTATGAAAGGGTTTTGTGAAAAATATCACCGATTAAAATTTGACTCTGTTCTTAAAGCTACCTCTCCGACAATAATAAGTATTATATCATCATCAAATAAGTACATTCCTCTTGCTTTATGATTTTAATTGCTTCCTTACTGTCGCAATCTGCTGCGGCTTTTATCAGAGCTCTTCATTGGCGTAATGTTCGCTTTCAGCCATGCGCTGCGCGGGAGTTTGCTGGAAATTCACTTAGCTATGCCGAAAAAGAGCAAAGCCCTGCGCAGGTACACGATATAGCAGGAAAGCCGTTATGTTCTCGTGCTAAACGAGGACGTGCAGGGATCACGCAACCCACATGCTGTAGCGATTCTATTTATCGCGCAATAAAATACGCCGCCATAAATGTTAGGTAGTTATTATTTGTCATTAACGCTATTTCTATTTTTCATATTCTCTATCTCGGATTTGTTGTTTTACGAAATAGCGATTACCACACCAAACTACTCGTCATATTCACTACAAAAAGGATAAGGCGCATGTCATACCGACTGAGTTTGCTGGATAAATCGCCGATTGCCGATGGAGAGACGGCCAGTCACGCGCTACATCGCACTTTACAGTTAGCGCAGCAGGCGGAAGCCTGGGGCTATCACCGCTTTTGGTTAGCGGAACATCATAATACCGATCGCCTGGCGAGCCCTTCGCCGGAACTGCTGATCGCCTGGATTATCGGCCAGACCCAGCATATTCGCGTCGGCTCCGGCGGCGTGATGCTGCAGCATTACAGTCCCTACAAAGTGGCGGAAAACTTCAACTTATTAGCCTCGCTGGCTCCGGGTCGTATTGATATCGGCGTCGGTAAAGCGCCGGGTGGCTTGCCGCTCTCCACGCGGGCGCTGCAGCTCGGTGTCCATCTGCAGGAGAAAGGCAGCTTCGCGGAGCAGCTGACGCTGCTGGATAGCTGGCTGCAGGTGCCGCCGGTGGGAGATGAAGAGATTCTGCGCGCTACGCCGCAGCCGCCGCGTCCGGCGAATCGTTTCCTGTTGGGTGCAAGCGAAGAGAGCGCCAAACTGGCAGCTGAACTCGGCTGGCAGCTGGTGTTTGCTGCGCATCACAACGGCGATCCACAGCTGATGGAGAAAGTCCTCAATAGCTATCGTCAGCACAGCAACGGCCAGCGTGCATTGGTGGCGGTGCAGGTGGTGGTGGCGGATTCGCCGGCGGAAGCCGATCTGCTGGTGGACAACCTGCGCGTCTATCACGTCAGCGTGAAAGATGGCCCCAGCGTTAACGTCGGCAGCGTCGAGCAGGCGGAGCGTTATGTGCGTCAGGGCGGCTACAGCGATTACGTGATTGAACCACGCACGCCTTCGCTGCTGAAAGGTACCGCCGCGCAGGTACATGCCAAGCTGGATGCGCTCCATCAGAACTTTGGCATTGAAGAGTTCGTGATTGATACGCCGGTGGCTGAAGAGCGCGCGCGCGTG
This sequence comes from Pantoea sp. BRR-3P, assembly GCF_039621635.1. Lineage (NCBI taxonomy): Bacteria > Pseudomonadati > Pseudomonadota > Gammaproteobacteria > Enterobacterales > Erwiniaceae > Pantoea > Pantoea sp. BRR-3P. The sequence continues at coordinate 433,140 of NZ_CP155067.1, read as the reverse complement.
AAATCACTCGAACTGTTAGCCACGCACCGTTTAGTGACGGCATGATTCGCCGATTCCGGAGGCAGGTATGACGCAATTTAGCGAACATCAGCTGATCGACTGGCGGCGCGAGCTGCACAGCTGGCCGGAATTATCCGGTCGCGAAGTCGAAACCACTGCACGCCTGCGCCGCTGGTTACAGGACGCCGGTTTGCGTCTGCTGGACTATCCGCTTGAAACCGGCGTAGTGGTAGAAGTGGGACGCGGCGACACGCTGATTGCGCTGCGTGCCGATATTGATGCATTACCTATCCATGAAGCCACCGGACTTACTTACCGTTCGCGCAACAGCGGCGTGATGCATGCCTGCGGCCACGACGTGCACAGCGCCGTCATGCTGGGTGCGGCATTACAACTGAAAGCGATTGAAGATCAGTTGCCAGGCCGCATCCGTATTCTGTTCCAACCGGCGGAAGAGAACGCTACCGGTGCACGCCAATTAATTAACGCGGGCGTTTTGGATGGCGTACAGGCGATTTTCGGTATGCATAACGAACCCGGTTTACCGACCGGCACCTTCGCCACGCGCGGCGGCGCGTTTTATGCCAATGCGGATAAATTTATCGTGCGCGTGTCCGGGAAAGGCGCGCATGCGGCGCACCCGGAAGAGGGCGTTGATAGCATTGTGGTCGCCAGCCAGATCATTCAGGCGCTGCAATCGTTGACCAGCCGTAGCTTCAATACGCTGGACAGCTTAGTGCTGAGCGTTACGCGCATCGACGCTGGTAAAACCTGGAATGTGTTGCCCGGTGAGGCCGAATTTGGCGGCACGGTGCGCACCCATGATAAACAGGTGCGCGCCGAGCTCGAGCAGCGCGCCCGCACGCTGGTGGAGAACATCGCGGCAGCCAACGGCGCCAGCGCCACCTTTAGCTGGCATCCTGGTCCACCGGTGCTGGAGAACGATGCGCGCTGGGCGCAGTTTGCCAGCCACGTGGCGCAGCAAGTCGGTTACCGCGTGCAAACCGCCGAGCTGCATCTTGGCGGTGAAGATTTTGCCTACTACTTACAGCAGATCCCCGGCGCGTTTGTCAGCATTGGCAGCGCCAGCGAGTTTGGTCTGCATCATGGCGGCTTCAACCCTGATGAAGCGCTGATCGCCCCCGCTGCACACTACTTTACGCAACTGGCTCAGCAAGCGTTGCAGCACCTCAATGCGCGATGTCGCGACGCCATTCTGAACTAGATCGCTTCACTGATTTAATCCCGGTTCTGCACGGCGACACGATGTCGCCGTCAGGCTGCGCCTTGGTACAAGAGAGAACATTATGACTGCAAGACAACTGCGATTGGGCACTATTCTGCATGGCGCATCTGGCAATATGTCCGCGTGGCGTCATCCGGCGGCGCTGGCAGATGCCAGTATCAATTTTGACTATGCCAAACACATCGCGCGCAAGGCGGAGGCGGGCAAACTGGACTTCCTGTTTGTCGCCGATGGCCTGTTCATTAACGAAAAGTCGATCCCGCATTTTCTTAATCGCTTTGAGCCGCTGACGCTGCTGTCGGCGCTGGCGGGCGTCACGGAGCATCTCGGGTTGGTTGGCACCGTTTCCACTTCGTACAGCGAACCTTTCACCGTGGCGCGTCAGTTTGCCAGCCTCGATCATCTGAGCGGCGGTCGCGCTGGCTGGAACGTGGTGACTTCACCGCTGGAAGGGTCGGCGAAAAACTTTTCACGTCAGCAGCATCCGGAACATGCGCTGCGCTATCGCATTGCCGATGAGTATCTGCAAGTGGTGAAAGGGCTATGGGATTCGTGGGAAAGCGATGCCTTCGTGCGTAATAAGGAGAGCGGCCAGTTCTTTGATGCCAGCAAACTGCACACCTTGAATCACCACGGCGATTTCTTCCAGGTACAGGGGCCGCTGAACATCGAACGCACGCCGCAAGGTCGTCCGGTGGTGTTTCAGGCGGGCGCGTCTGAAGATGGCAGAAAGCTGGCGGCGCGTCATGCCGATGCCATTTTTACTCATCAGCCGACACGCGAAGAAGCGCAGGCATTCTATCGCGATGTGAAAAAGCAGCTGGTGGCGAATGGTCGCGAGCCGGGCGATTTGCACATCTTCCAGGGCGTGGGCGTGATTGTGGGCGACAGCGCGGAAGATGTGGAGCAGCAGTATCAAACCACCGCGGCGCTGGTTTCCATCAAGGATGCGCTCAACTATCTTGGCCGCTTCTTCGATCACCACGACTTCTCGCAATATCCGCTTGATGAACCGTTCCCGGAACTCGGCGATATCGGTCAGAACAGCTTCCGCAGCACCACCGACGAAATCAAACGCAAAGCGCGCGAGCACGGTCATACGCTGCGCCAGGCCGCGTTAGAGGCCGCGACGCCGCGTCCACTGTTCCACGGTACGCCGGAGCAGGTTGCCGACGGTTTGCAGCTGTGGTTTGAGAGTGAGGCCACCGATGGCTTCATCATTCAGGGCGGCACGCCCGACACCTTCGAACGCTTTGTCGATCGCGTGGTACCAATTCTGCAAGCGCGCGGCTTAACCCGCACGGAATATCCCGGCACCACGCTGCGCGCCAGCTTTGGCCTGAAAGATCCGCTTAACCAGTTCACACAACAATAAGAGTCGAGAAAACGCTATGCAGAAGAAATCCCTTATCGCGCTGCTGCTGCTGGGCATGAGCAGCGCCGTGTTTGCCGAGGATGTGGCGGTTAACGGTCAGAATGTCAGTGTGGAAGCCAACAAAACGCCGATCAATACCGCGAAGAATGACGCCGCTGTGGCGCAGATTCCGGCCGGACATCGCTTCGCGGTGCCGGGTTCATTCACTGTGGCCGTCGCCGCGCTCAACTCGCCGCCGCTAACGGTATTCAGCGATGACAACAAAACTCTGCTCGGCAGCGAAGTGGATATCGCCCGCTTAGTCGCCGATAGCTTGGGGTTAAAACTCAACGTGGTGCCTACCTCGTGGGAAGACTGGCCGCTGGGTGTGGCATCGGGCAAATACGATGCGGCGATCAGTAACGTGACCGTCACCAAAGCGCGTAAAGAGCGCTTCGATTTCGCCACCTACCGCAAAGATTCGCTCGGCTTTTACGTCAAATCCACCAGCCCAATCAAGGCGATTACCAAAGCAGAAGATATCGCCGGACTGCGCATTATCGTCGGCTCGGGCACCAATCAGGAGTCAATCCTGTTGGCCTGGGATAAAGAGAATCAAGCCAAAGGGCTGAAGCCGTTTACGCCGGTGTATACCAAAGATGATGCAGCACAAACGCTGGCGCTGCAGTCGGGTCGTGCGGATGCCTTTTTCGGCCCGAACGTGATCGGTGCGTGGAAAGCGGCGCTGACTAAGCAGACGCGTTTGGTGGGTAGCGTTGATGGCGGTTGGCCAAAAGCGGCGCATATCGCGGTGACGGTGAAGAAAGATGGCGGGCTGGTACAGCCGATCAACACCGCATTGAACGGCGTGATCAAGAACGGTGATTACGACAAGGTGCTGAAACGCTGGGGTGAAGGCGTGGAACGCATCGACAGTTCTGAGATCAATCCGGCTGGTTTAGGTGATTAAGGAGGCCGCATGAGCGAGCAATTTTTCCGCGAAGTATCACCGGAAGCGCCCGAACTGCAGCCGATTTTGACCGGACTGTTTGGCGAATACGCCGCGCGCTATGGCGATTTCTTTACCAGCCAAAAAGAGGTTGAGTTAACCGAATGGTATCTGCCGCCGCGCGGGCTGTTTATCGTGCTGGAACGCGACGGCGAAATTATCGCCATGGGCGCGTATAAACCTTACGACGCGGTCACCGCCGAGTTTAAGCGCATCTGGACACGCGGCGATCTGCGTCGTCAGGGATTGGCGCTGCTGATCCTGCAGGAGCTTGAGCGGCGCGCGCTGCGCGCCGGTTATCAGCGCGTGTTTCTCACTACCGGCTTCCGTCAGCCGGAGGCGGTGAAACTGTATATCGGTCACGGTTACCAGCCGCAGTTTGTGCTGCTGGAGGATATGGAAGTCTACAGCCGTCCGCCGCACGATGGACGCCTGCGCTTCCTGAAAGTCATTGATGTGCAGAGCGTGGCGCAGGCCAGCTAAGGAGTAACAATGAGCGATCAACAACGATTAACCGTGGTGCCGGCGCGATATCCGGCACGTACCGTCGGCGCGATTGTCGCGCTGTTTATTCTGGCAAGCGTGATCGATTCCGTTGCCTTTAACCCGCGCTGGGAATGGGGCGTGTTCGCCAAATGGTTTTTTGATCCGGTGATTCTCAGCGGATTGGGGCAAACACTGCTGCTGACGCTGTTCGGCACCCTTCTCAGTCTGATCTTTGGCGGCCTGCTGGCGCTGGCGCGGCTTTCGTCATCGTGGCTGCTGAGCACGCTGGCGTTCGGCTATATCTGGCTGTTTCGCTCGCTGCCGCTGATTGTGGTGCTGATCATCCTGTACAACTTCTCCTATCTGTACGACACGCTGTCGCTCGGGATTCCGTTCACCGCGCTGTCGTGGGGCCATTTCCAGACCATCAACGTGCTCGGCCAGTTTCCGGCGGCGGTGATTGGGTTGACGCTGGTGCAGAGCGCCTACAGCGCCGAGATCATTCGCGGCGGCTTTTTGGGCGTCGACCACGGTCAGTTTGAAGCGGCTTCGGCGCTGGGCTTATCATCCTCTCGTCGTACGTTTCGCATCATTCTGCCGCAGGCGCTGCGCGCGATTATTCCCACCACGTTTAACGAAATTATCAGCCTCGCCAAAGGCACCTCAATGGTGTACGTGCTGGCGATGCCCGAGCTGTTTTACACCATCCAGATGATCTACAACCGCACGCAGCAGGTGATTCCGCTGCTGATGGTGGGCGCTGCCTGGTATCTGATTATCACCACCGTGCTGTCACTGCTGCAGCACAGCGTTGAGCGCTGGCTGGCGCGCAGCGTCACGCGTGAACCGCAGCCGTCGCGCTGGCGTCAATGGCGTAACCGCAGCGCCAAACCCGCAACCGAGGAGCTCTCCCATGTCCGAAGCCATTGATTACCGCAAGAATCTGCATGCCGCAGGCGCGATTAGCATTACCGGCGTGAGCAAGTCGTTCGGCAAGCTAAAAGCGCTGGATGATGTGTCATTAGAGCTGGAACCGGGATCGGTCACGGTGATCCTCGGGCCATCTGGGTCGGGTAAATCGACGCTGCTGCGCACCATTAACCATCTGGAGCGCGTTGATGAAGGCTATATCCAGATCGATGGCGACTATATTGGCTATCGGCGACGCGGTGACAAGCTGTATGAGCTGAAGGAAAAGGCGATTCTGCGTCAGCGCATCAACGTCGGCTACGTGTTCCAGAACTTCAACTTGTTCCCGCATTTGACGGTGCTGGAAAACCTGATTGAAGCGCCAATTGCGCATCGTCAGCTGTCGCGGCGTGAAGCTATCGACCGGGCGGGCGATCTGCTGGATGTGGTGGGACTGCGCCACAAAGCCGATGCCTGGCCGCGCCATTTGTCGGGCGGGCAGCAGCAGCGTATCGCCATTGCGCGGGCGCTGATGCTCAACCCGCGCGTGATGCTATTTGATGAACCGACATCGGCGCTCGACCCCGAGCTGGTGGGCGAAGTGCTGGACGTGATCAAGAAGCTGGCGCGTTCCGGCACCACGCTGGTGATTGTGACGCATGAAGTTGGCTTTGCGCGTGAAGTGGCCGATAACGTGGTGTTTATGGTCGACGGCCGCATTGTTGAGCAGGGCAGCAGCCATCAGGTACTGAATCAGCCGCGTCATGAGCGCACTAAACGTTTTCTGGCGCGGGTACTTTAATGGAACGAGTCATTATTACAGCGTTACTGACACTGATGTTGGCAACGCCGGTTATTGCCGCTGAGACATTGGATGCAAAGAATAACGAAGCGCCAATTAATATTGCTGCCAATCCGCAGGCAATTGCCAGAATTCCGGCGGGATTTCATTTCGTCAATCCCGGTTATTTAACCGTCGCGACGTCGGCCAATAATTCACCGCCGATCGGTTTGTGGGCTACGGATAATAAGACGCTGATTGGCAGCGACCCGGATATTGCGCGTCTGCTGGCGGATAGCCTAGGTCTGAAGCTAAAACTGGTGCCGGCGGCGTGGGAAGATTGGCCGCTGGGCATTACCGCTGGTCGTTATGATGTGGCGATGTTCAATATTGCGGTGACCGAGGAGCGTAAGAAGAAGTTCGATTTCGCTACCTATCGCGCAGATAACCACGCTTTCGCAGTTAAAACGGATAGCCCAATCAGCGCCATTAAAGGACGGGAAGATGTGGCAGGTAAACGCATCATCGTCGGTTCCGGTACCAATCAGGAGCGTATTTTACTTAGTTGGGATGAGAAGAACCGTGCACAAGGTTTAGCGCCGGTGCAGCCGATTTATCTCAACGATGATGCTGCTGCTACGCTGGCGCTGCTTTCGGGGCGGGCCGATATGTCATTTGGTCCGCAGGCTATGGCGGCATGGAAAGTGGCTTCTCATGGGCAAACTAAAATCGTCGGCCACGGCCCGTTCCGCGCGTGGGTGGCGGTCACCACCAAGAAAGGCAATGGCTTAGATGAGGCGTTGCAGCAAGCCATTAACGGCGCGATTGCCAGCGGCCAGTACAAACAGGTGCTGGCGCGCTGGGGTGAACAGGAGGAAGCGGTAGAAACATCTCAAATCAATCCACCGGGCATTGTTTATCAGTAATTGTTTTAATCACCCTCATTTTGCGAGAAAGCTCACGATGTAAAAGTCGTGGGCTTTTTTGTTTTATTTAAGTGGCTGCGAATTTAATGGCGGCATTTAATAAGTGATTGCGCTTGGTCGTATTTTTTAATTTCCACTTCTTATGGCAAACGCTAATTTTTTTTAAGAATCGCTGTGCCACGATACTGATGGTTTTGGCCGATCGGTATAAGGTCGTAGGGTGCGCATTAATGCGCACCTGGGAAATAAATCCTTCAGCAGACTGCTTCCAGCGCAATAGGACTTCAAAACCGATCGGCTTTTTATCGCTGTCGACCTGAGATCTTGCTTAAACAGGATGATTGCTGACGTAACATCAACGCCGATCCCACGGTTTACGTAATGAGATATTTGTATTAGAGATTGTTTCTACCCAGTTAACCCTGCACGCGTTAGAATGAAAGCATAACCAATAGGCTGTCTCAGAACGTAAATTCACTCTTAACTTACTGATTGCAATGAAAATACGATTCCTGTCCGCAAATGAGCTAAAGCTGGCCGAGGTACGTACCATCCTTGAGCCGGTAGGCGTTGAGGTTCTTCCTATCGCACGCCGTATTGAAGAGATCCAGACGGAAAATGAAGTCGAATTGGTGCGCGATAAGCTCACTAAGGCGTTCTCGATTATTGGTCGCCCGCTATTTGTTGAGCATACCGGACTGTATCTGGACGGCTTAAATGGCTTACCGGCCGGGCTGACACGCATCTTCTGGAGCCGCCTCAATGCCGAGCGGTTTACCAAACTGGTGAATGGGTTGGACAGTCCCTGCGTCACGGCAAAAACCGTACTGGGCTACTGTGACGGACAAAAAATGTATCAGTTTGAAGGTGAGCTGCGCGGCACTATTGCCACCAAGCCTGCCGGTCCGCAAGAGTTTCAGTGGGACTGCGTGTTTATCCCGGAAGGCCACACGCAAACCTTTGCCGAAATGGGCGAATTGAAAAATGAGATCTCCATGCGCCGCCTGGCGCTGGATCGCTTCGCTACCTTCTTGAAAACATCGCGGGGACTGGCATGAAACCGGAGCTCAAACGCGCCTACGACGCCGGTAAACTGATCCTGTTTGCGGGTGCAGGTATCTCGCGCAATCTTGGCCTGCCGGAGTGGCATGAGTTGATTGCCCATCTGGCTAAAGAGCTGGGTTACGATCCGAAGATCTTCAATACTTACGGCACGCATCTGTCGCTAGCGGAATATTATAAGCAGCGTAAAGGTTCGCTTGGGCCGCTGCGCAGCTGGATGGATCGCGAATGGCATCGTCCGGATATCGACGTACGCAGTTCTGAAATTCACACCATGATCACTCAGGGCAATTTCTCACGCATCTATACCACCAATTATGACCGCTGGCTGGAGATGGCGCATGAAGCGCATAACGTGCCCTATAGCAAGGTAGCCAATGCCGCAGACCTGGTGTCATTGACCGAAGATAAACGCCATATCATTAAGCTGCATGGCGATTTCGATGACGATACGTCGATAGTTTTAGATGAGAGCAGCTACTTTGAGCGCCTCTATTTCGACTCTCCGCTCGATATCAAATTGACGCACGACGTGATGGGTAACTCGGTATTGTTTGTGGGCTACAGCATCAGTGATTTTAACATCCGTCTGTTATTCTACCGCCTGACCAAAATGTGGGGCCGCACCGGCCTGGCCACTGCACGTCCAAAGTCTTATCTTTTTACCAACCGTAATAATCCGGTAGCGAAAGAGGTGCTGGGGCAGTGGGGCATTGAAATGATCGTTTCTGAAGAGGACGATCCGCGCAAAGCGCTGGCGCTGTTTCTGGAAGAATTACTGGCTTAAGGGCAGAAAGTCATTGCCTTGCAAAGTTTTATGAGAATATACTGTATATAAATACAGTCAATCGAGGTGCATCATGGCAGTCGAAACCAAATATGTTGTAGTCAGAAAGGGTGAAGAGAAGATGACGTTTGCCAATAAAAAAGACGCGGATGCCTGGGACAAAATGCTGGATATGGCAGACGCTTTCACCGATTGGCTGCAGCAGCATCAGCCAGCGCTGGATGAAGCGCAGGCAGAAGCATTAGGCCTGCTGTTGGCTGAACAGAAAGATGCTGTGCAGCATATCCTGCGTACCAGCAAGCTCCCGGACGTGGTGAAGCGTGATGCGGCGGAAGCGGTGGACCCGGCTGAAGTTACTGACGCGTCTGCGGAACCGGATGCTGAAACAGCAGCTGCAGCGGCGGAAAAGAAAGTCCGCGCGGTTAAAGCAGCCTGATAACGACGCTGCCGGCTGGTCGCCATGAATGGCGACCCTACGACATCACACGGTTCTTCGTAGGGTGCGCATTCATGCGCACCCTGTTGCAACCGGCACGCGTTAACGTTTGATCTGGTAGCGGGTGCTGCGCCCGCCGCCGGGTAATTTCTCCAGACAGCCTTTCATCACTAATTCCGCTAAATGGCGCGTCGCTGTGGCTTTACTCACTTTCGCCACCTTCTGATACTGACCGGCGCTGATGCCGTCGCTAAAGCCCTGTTCACCGCCATCCAGCAAACGATTCAATACGCGGGTTTGTTCCGCACTTAGCTCGGCCGCATTGTGCATCAACCAGAAGCGTGCTTTATTTTGTGTGCGCGTAACGGCCTCCAGCGCTTGCTCCAGGCTGTCATTCAGCACATCGAAAAACCACAGCAGCCAGGCCGTAACGTCCAGTTCACCACGCTGCGTCTCCTGCAGGATGCGGTAATAATCTGCACGTCGCGCCAGAATCGATGCCGACATGGCATACAAACGGATGCTTTGGCTATCGGCCTGTGCCAGTGCCAGGTCGGTCAAGGCGCGGGTGATACGTCCATTGCCATCATCAAACGGGTGCAGCGTGACAAACCACAGGTGGCAAAGCGCGGCGCGTAGCAGCGGATCAAGTAGGGGATCTTCGCGGCTATGATTAAACCAGCGGACAAATTCGTTGAGCTGCGCTTCCAGCCCGGCGCGCGGTGGCGCTTCGAAATGCACTGTTGGTCGATCGATACGGCCCGAAACCACCTGCATCGGCTCTTCACCGCGCAGCGTTCCGACATTCAATCGCTTGAACGTCCATTCACTTGCGGGGAACAACCAGCGATGCCACTGGCACAAACGTGGCAGCGTCAGCGCTTCATCGCGCTGGCTGATGGCGTCCATCATCATGGTTGCCAATCCTTCTGAACGTTCGGAAACCGGATAAGGTTGGTTAAGCGAAACGCCTAAACGGCGCGCAAGAGACGATCTTACCGACTGCGCATTGACGCGTTCATCTTCAATCGCTGAGGATGCCAGGATGTTACTCAGCAGCGTATCCAGCGTCTGTTGATCGCTATTATCTTGCACGCTGGCACGCCCCAGTAATACGCCACGCTGCTGCTGCAGCTGGCGCAAACGTGGCAATAATTTTTCATCCTGCCAGCGGAACTGCGGCCAGTCAGGCTGCTGCCAAATCCACATCATGAAGTTGCTCCGGAGTCGCATGAGTCGAATAGCGATGCTATTCGGCTCAGTTAGTGAGCTGAATAATAGCCTGTAATCGGCTCATTAACCAGAAGGAAAGGAGCGGGTTGGTGATGAGAGAGAATCAGTGATTACAAAATTTCGGCAAAAGTAATATCGGTGACGCGCTATTCAAATTTATCCCGGAAACTATAGGGAAATTAAGCGGATAAAAAGTGCCGAATCTCACGCGTATTTACCAATAAATCCGGCGAAATGGCGAATGAATTCTAGAATTTACAGCGGAGTTTAAAAAAAATTTATACCGGTAATTATTAATGGCAAAGGGAAACTTATTTTGAACATCGCAAATCGAATAGCCAGGCTTTCGCTCTGGAATAGAATATTCGCCGTGGTTTTGCTGCTGTTGGGCATTGCACTGGCGGGAGGCGGCGGTTGGTTGGTCGCCTTGGGTGGCAGTTGGTATTACCTGTTGGCAGGGATAGGATTGATTATCTCTGCGGTGCTGATTTTTATGAAGCGAAGCAGCGGCGCAGGCTGGTTTGCGCTGGTGTTTGTCGGCACCTTGATCTGGACCATCTATGAGTCCGGGCTTGACTATTGGCGCTGGGTACCGCGCTTTGCATTAATGCTGATACTTGGCATCTGGTTCGCCTTCCAGTTACCCAACCTGGCGCCGCGCGTAAGCCGTGGCGCATCGCGTGTACTGGCCAGTGTATTAATTCTTGCCTTTATCGTGGCGGCAGCGCTGCCGTTTGCGCCGTTAAACGAAACGCCTGCAACTGACGTTCCGGCGGCGGGATCGGCCAACTTTATGGCGGATACCGGCAGCGGCAAAGCCTCTACGCCGGACACTGGGGATTGGTATACCTACGGCGGTTCGCTGGCGTCACAGCGCTTCGTCAATGCCAGCCAGATAACGCCAGATAACGTCAAAGATCTTAAGCTGGCATGGCAGTTCCGTACCGGCGATCTGCCCAAAGCACGTTGGGGCGGTGAAAACACACCTATCAAAGTGGGCGATACGCTGTATACCTGTACCGCGCGCAATATGGTGTTTGCGTTGGATGCCAGCACCGGTAAAGAGAAGTGGCACTTTGATCCGAAAGTCAGCGACAAATCCATTCCTTACACTGCGGCCTGTCGTGGTTTGACGTGGTATGACAGCCAAACCAATAGCCATATCACCACGGGACAAGACAGCGCAGTGGCCGCTTCGCCTGCGGGTGATAACAGCGACTGCCAGCAGCGCATTATTCTCGGTACGCTGGATGCGCGCATTATCGAACTCAATGCAAAAACCGGTGAGATTTGCCGTAGCTTCGGTAATCAGGGCACGGTGAACCTCGCCGAAGATATGGGCGAGACCTACGATGGCTATGTGGCGATTAACTCCGCGCCGGTGGTCATTCGTGACACCTTAGTTGTGGCGCACCAGACCATTGATGGGCAACGCGCATTTGGTCCTCCGGGTGTCATCAAAGCGTACGACGTGCGCACCGGTCAGCTGAAATGGGCGTGGGATCCTGCCGCACCGGATACCGCCACACCGAAAAAAGGTCCTAACGCCTATAAGCGCGGTTCGCCTGATGTCTGGACCTCATTCACCGGTGACGACAAGCTTGGCTTGGTGTATTTGCCGGTGGGTAATGCCTCGGGTGACTACTGGAGCGGCACGCGTACGCCTGCCGAGAATAAGTACTCCGTTTCACTCACCGCGTTGAATATTGACACCGGTTTACCCGCGTGGTCATTCCAGACCGCACACAAAGACGTGTGGGATTACGATCCTGGCTCGCAGCCAACGCTGGTGGATTATCCGGATAAGAACGGCGGTAAAACCCCGGCGATCATTATGCCGACCAAGCAGGGTGAAATTTATGTTCTGGACCGCCGCACCGGTAAATCACTGTTTGGCGTTGAAGAGCGCAAAGTCACTGGCGGTGGTATTGAGCCGGATCAGCGCTCGCCGACGCAGCCTTACTCACTGTTCCATCATCTGAGCAAGCCGGATCTGACGCCGCAGGATATGTGGGGATTAACGCCGATCGATCAGCTGGTATGCCGCATTCAGTTCCAGAAGGCGAGCTACCGGGGACAATATACGCCGCCGGAAGCCGATCGCCATTCGATTGAATATCCGGGCTACAACGGCGGTTCCGACTGGGGCAGCGTGGCCGTTGATCCCACGCGCGGCATTATCATTGCTAACTACAACGATATGCCGAACTACAACATTCTGGTGCCGCGTGCCAAAGCGGATGCGCTTGGCTGGAAACCGCGCGATGAAGTTCCTTATAATCCACACGATGAAGGCCATGCGGAAGGCGCGGGCGATCCTCAAATCGGCGTGCCTTACGCCGTTAACGTGAATGCGGGCTGGCGTTTACCGTTCACCGGCATGCTGTGTAAAGAGCCACCTTACGGCGGCATTCGCGCAATCGATATGCGTGATGGTCGCACGATTTGGGACCGTCCACTCGGCACCGCACGTCGCAATGGCCCGTTCGGATTACCCACCGGCTTGCCGATTAATATTGGTACGCCAAACAATGGTGGTTCAGTTGTGACATCAAGTGGTTTGATCTTTGTTGCGGCTGCCACCGACGATTTGATTCGCGCTATCGATATGCAAACCGGCAAGCAGGTGTGGAGCACCGAACTGCCGGCAGGCGGCCAGGCGAATCCGATGATCTATACCCAGAACGGGCGGGAATATCTGGTGATTGTCGCGGCAGGGCACCACTTTATGGAAACGCCGGTCGGCGATTACGTGCTGGCCTACGCGTTGCCAGAGAAGAAATAGCGCTTAAGTAAAAAACCGGCATTGGGCGCTGACCTGATGCCGGTCGCCATAAATGGCGACCCTACGGTTATTTATCCTGATTTTGTAGGGTGCGCATTTATGCGCACCGGGTTTTCCCGGTAATTAGTCACCTCGCAGCACGCTGATCCGACCTCCTTCGCCATCAAGTTCCCGCGCTCTCCGCCGATAGACTCTTCAAAGGGATGTACGCGCACAGGGAGTGGTTCTTTTTCTACCGAAAAGTGTCAACTCCAGGAGCGCCATAATGGCCAAACACGCATCACATAAGAAAACCATGAGCACCCGCACGCAGATGCTGCTGACGGGCGCCTTAACGATCACGCTCGGCTTCGCCGTCACCATCGGCGTCCTGAGCTGGCAATCCAGCAATGAGCAACAGTCGCTGGCGGAAAATTACCTGCAGCAGATCGCGCAGAGCCAGGCGCTGCAAATTCAGCAACAGCTCAGCTATGCCCGTGACGTCGCCCACAATCTCGGTCATAGCCTGATTGCTTTACCCGGTGCGGGGATCCAGGACCGCAAGGTGGCCGATAAAGTGATGGAATCGGCGCTACGTGATAATCCCGATTATTTGTCGATCTCGGTGATTTTCGAAGAAAACGCCTTTGATGGGCGCGACGCTGAGTTCGCCACGCAGCCGGGTGCAGCACCAAAGGGGCGCTACGCCTTCTTTGTTGACCGCGATCAGTCCGGCAATTTCAACATGCATCCGCTGACCTCGATCTTTACGCCCGGCCAGGGCGACTACTATTTGCTGCCGCAAAAAAGCCAGAAGGACATGCTGATTGAGCCCTACAGCTACGCTTATAACGGCGTACCCACGTTGCTGACCTCGGTGGCTGCGCCCATCGTCAGCCAGGGCAAATTATGGGGGGTGGTGACTTCCGATATTTCGCTGGCCTCGCTGCAGGAGAAGGTCAATAAAATCAAACCGTGGGAAGGCAGCGGCTATGCGATGCTGCTCTCCAGCGCGGGCAACGTGGTTTCATATCCCGATAAAAGCCAGACCAGCAAGGCGTGGAAAGGCGTAACCAACAACTTCAGCAACAGCGTAATGCAACAGCACGATGCGCTGCTGGGAGAAGATGCGCTGGTGACCTGGCAACCGGTGGTGATTGGTAACAGCGATCAGAAATGGTATCTCGGCGTGGTTGCGCCTGTGAGCAAAGTGATGGCGGCCGCCCATCATCAGCTGGTCAACGCGGTAATTCTGATGGTGATCAGCATTCTGGTGGTGTGCTCGCTGCTTGGCGTGCTGTTCAGTCGCAAAGTGCTGAAACCGATTGGTGGCGAACCGCTGGAAGCCGCAACCATCGCGCTGGCCGTGGCAGATGGCAAGCTGGATAACGTGATTACGCTGAAAGCACGTGATAACAGCAGCTTGTTCTATGCACTGCATACTATGCAAAACCAGCTGCGTGAGATTGTTGGTCAGATTCAGGATGCCAGTTCGTCGGTGCGTCAGGGCGCAGGTGAAATCGCCAGCGGCAACCTCAATCTGGCATCACGCACTGAACAGCAAGCGGCCGCGCTGGAACAAACCGCCGCCAGCATGGAGCAGATCACTGCCACGGTGAAACACAACGCCACCAATGCGCATCAGGCTACCACGCTCACCGACAATGCAACGCATATTGCCAGCCGTGGTGAAACGCTGGTAGGTCAGGTGGTGCAAACCATGGCGCAGATTGACGACAGCGCGAAAAAAATTGGCGACATCACCGCCATCATCAACAGCATCGCGTTCCAAACCAATATCCTGGCGCTTAACGCCGCGGTAGAAGCCGCACGCGCCGGTGAACAAGGGCGCGGTTTTGCCGTGGTAGCGTCGGAAGTGCGTAATCTGGCACAGCGCAGTGCCAATGCGGTGAAGGATATTGCGGTACTGATTGAAGAATCCACCCAGCGCGTTGGCAGCGGCGTACAGCAGGTGCAGGACGCCGGCAGAACCATGCAGGAGATGACCCAGGCGGTGAACTCGGTGCGCACCATTATCGGCGAAATCGTGATTGCCTCCGATGAGCAGGCGCGCGGTATCAGTCAGGTAACGATTGCGGTGAACGAGATGGACAGCACCACGCAGCAGAACGCCGCGCTAGTGCAGGAGATGTCAGCCGCTGCCAGTTCGCTGGAAGATCAGGCATCGCAGCTGGCGCATACCGTCGGACGTTTCCAGCTCAGTTAGTTATCCGTGACCAACACTATTTGGCACCCGCTATTGGGTGCCAAATCTTTGCCGATACTGGCCAGGCGTTACGCCGGTGAGTTTGCGAAAAATTTTGCGGAAAGCGGAAGGATCGGTGTAGCCGACCTCCCATGCAATTTGATCGACCGAGCGATTGGAGAGTTCTAGCGCATCGCGCGCTTTCATAATACGTACCTGCTGCACGTAATCCGTTGGGCGTAGGCCGGTCGCCTTTTGGAAATGACGCAGAAAAGTGCGCGGTGTCATGTTGGCCAGAACGGAAAGCGTATCAATGCTGTGCTGATCGGCAAAATGGGCATGGAGGTGATGCTGAGCGCGCAATATTGGGCTATCGCCGTGATCAAAATTGGGAATGAACGCGGAGTAAGTGCTTTGTTCACGGCGCGGTGGATCGACTAACAGAAACCGCGAGGTGGCCAGCATGGTACCGGTGCCCAATATTTTTTCAATTAGCGTCAGCCCCAAGTCGGTCCAGGCCAGGATCCCGCCGGCGGTAATAATATCACCATCGTCAATCACCATATTTTCTGCAGCGACATCAACCGCCGGAAATCGCTCCGACAGCGTTTGAGCAAACGCCCAGTGCGTAGTCGCGCGGCGATGGTCAATAAGCCCGGTTTCTGCGAGCACAAACGCCCCGGCGCACACAGAGCAAAGCGTTACCCCCTCGTTGTATCTCTCGCTCATCCAGTCGGCTGGCACCTTCATCGGCACCATTTTTTCAGGGACCACCAGGCTTGGCGGCGCAATCACATGGCTCAATCGATGTGGCAGATCGGGATGGCTATCCCACACGCATAACATGTTGCTAGCTGCCGTATCGTTCTGCCAATGCGATACCCGAATAGCGCGTTTACGCTCTTCACCAGAAATATTCACCGCCCAATCTGCGGCGATCCTGAACATATCCGTCAGACCATAGACAGCGGCGAGCTGGCTATCGGGATAAATCACTAAGCCCACTTCCGCCACAACGTTGTTTTCAGGTGTGTTCATGTTTTGTCACTTAAGGCCCTTAATGTGTCATATATGACAATGTTAGCGAATCGTCTTGTGCCTGACAATACGCTCATCGAACAGCAACAGTGACTAACGAAAACCGTAAAGGAACATTTATGTCAGGCGCAGCGATTGAACAGTTAGCTATTTCCCGGCGAGGGTTACTGATTCTGAGCGGTACGCTCTCAGCCAGTATCGGGCTTTCTCATTCGGCCCTTGCCAACGGTTTAACCCTTTTATCATCACAGTCTGGAGATTCTAAAATGAGCAACGGCATCATCACTACCCAAGACGGCACCCGGATTTTTTATAAAGATTGGGGTCCAAAAAATGCGCAACCGGTGGTGTTCCATCACGGCTGGCCCTTAAGCGCCGATGACTGGGATAACCAAATGTTATTCTTCTTAGCCGAAGGGTATCGCGTTATTGCCCACGATCGCCGCGGACACGGGCGTTCCGATCAAACGGATAACGGCAATGATATGACCACCTACGCTGCCGACGTAGCTGAACTGGTCAAAGCATTGGATTTACGCAACGCCATTCATATTGGCCACTCAACCGGTGGCGGTGAGGTGGCGCGATATGTGGCGCATGCCGAAAAAGGTCGGGTGGCGAAGGCCGTACTGATGGGCGCGGTGCCACCGATCATGCTGCAAACGGCGGCAAATCCAGCAGGATTACCAAAATCTGTTTTTGACGGTTTCCGCTCGGCGCTGGCATCCAACCGTGCGCAATTCTTTATCGATGTGCCAGCGGGACCGTTCTACGGTTTTAATCGTCCGGGAGCAAAAATCAGCCAGGGATTGATTGATAACTGGTGGCGTCAGGGCATGGCAGGAGGGGCAAAAGCACAGTATGACTGTATTGCCGCATTCTCAGAAACCGACTTTACCGAGGATTTAAAGGCGATAAGCGTTCCGGTGTTAGTGCTGCATGGTGAGGACGATCAGGTTGTGCCAATTGATGATTCTGCCAATAAGGCTATCAAGCTGCTGAAACAGGGCACACTGAAAACCTATCCGGGCTTGTCCCACGGTATGTTTGCCACTAACCCCGAGCAGATTAACCCTGATTTGCTGGCATTTGCCAAAGCCTAACGTAACTTGATAAGCCGGGCATCGCGTCCGGCTTTTAGCTTTTCGCATTCATCTTGCTGTACGCCGAGGGTGTCATGCCGGTTACCCGGCTGAACACGCGGCGCATCACATCGGCACCTGAAAAGCCGCATTCGGTTGCCAACGTTTTGGCCGGCAGCGATTTTTGCTCCAGCAGCTGTTTCGCTTTAGCGACGCGCTCCCGTTCAAGCCATTGCCCCGGCGTGATACCCAGTTCATTGCGAAACAGACGCGTGAGATGTCGCTCACTGATAGCCATGTGTTCCGCCATCATTGCCACCGATTTTACTGCATGCAGATGCGTGATAACCCAGCGTTGTAGCTCCTGTAGTGCCGAGCGACCGACCAGCGACATGCTGCTGCCGCGCATGAAATGCGTCTGATTAACCGGGCGACGGAAAAACATCACCAGATGCGCAGCAATTTCAATCGCCGCCTCTCGGCCAAGATCCTCTTCAACCAGCCGCAAGGCGAGATCCAGGCCGGAGGTGACACCGGCCGCGGTGCGCACCCGCCCATCGGTTACGCACAACGCATCGGCATCCACGATAATCCCCGGATGAAGAGCCGCCAGCAAACCGGCACATTCCCAGTGGGTGGTAACGTGCTTGCCCTCCAGCAGTCCGGTGCGGGCCAGCAGCAGCGCTCCGCTGCATACCGATCCAAAACGCTCACTGCGTTGGCATAAACGCGTTATTGCCAATAGCGCTTCATCATCCGGGGAAAAATTTTCAATTCCCGGCGCGCCAGCGATAAGAAAAGTGTGCGGGGCATAGCTCACGCTATCCGCCAACATCATATCGGCGGTTAACCGCACCCCCGATGAGGCGTGAATAGGTGATCCGTCAATGGCGATAATTTTTGGCGTATAAATCTGCCGCTTTAGAATACGGTTGGCTTCAGCAAAGACATCCAGCGGCCCACAAACGTCAAGCAGCTGTACGCCGGGTACCGCCAGAATCGCGATGTCGTGTCGCATTCATCTTTTCTCCATGTCTCAAACGATCATAATGTCCTTAATCATCTGAATTGGACACTTTGAGACTAGCACTTTGCCCCCTATGCTGGAAAAACACAACCAACAGGAGAGAAAAAATGAGCTTGAATGTCACCGGTATCCGCATTCCAGACAGCAAAATGGCGCACGAAGCCACCGAATTTATCCGCGATACAGAATCAGACTTGTTGTTTAATCACTCCAGCCGCGTGTACTACTGGGGCGCGCTGGCGGGTCAACAGCGTGGGCTCAAGGTCGACAACGAGCTGCTCTATATTGGCTGCATGTTTCATGACATAGGTCTGACGCACGAACACTGCAGCTGCGATAAACGATTTGAAGTGGATGGCGCCAATGCCGCGCGCGACTTTCTGCAGGGCTACGGCATTTCCACCCATGATATTGATAAGGTATGGACTGCCATTGCGTTGCACACCACGCCGGGAATTCCCGAGTTTATGGCACCGGAGATCGCGCTGGTGACGGCTGGGGTAGAGATGGATGTGTTAGGCATCGGCTATGAACATTTTGCTGATGAGCAGATAGACGCGGTGACAAGCCGCTACCCGCGTCCAGCGGCATTTAAAGAGGAGATCATTCAGGCCTTTTACGATGGCATCCGGCATAAACCGGACACCACATTTGGCAATGTGAAAGCCGATGTGATCAAGGATAAACAGCCTGAATTCTCTCCGCTCAATCTTTGCAGCGTTATACGTCAGTCTCGCTGGCAGGGCTGAGTGACGCTTTAGCTCTGCTGCCGATCGCTGGGAAACCTCGCTGTGCACGCAGAGCAATCGCCAAAGCGACCAATAGCAATACGAGGATCGCCCACGGAAAAGCGTGTGAACCGGCATGCTTGAGCAGCAATCCGCCGGTTAAACCGCCGAGAGCGATGGCGCTGTTCCACGTCACGACATTCATTGAGAGCGCGACGTCGGCATAGTCACCGGCGGCATCGGCTAATGCCGTCTGGAGCAGGGTCGCCGCACCGCCGAACGTCAATCCCCAGACGGCGACTCCCGCATATATCACGCCAGCGGTTAACGTAGCCACACCAAACACC
Organism: Pantoea sp. BRR-3P; assembly: GCF_039621635.1. Classification (NCBI taxonomy): domain Bacteria; kingdom Pseudomonadati; phylum Pseudomonadota; class Gammaproteobacteria; order Enterobacterales; family Erwiniaceae; genus Pantoea; species Pantoea sp. BRR-3P. The sequence continues at coordinate 413,719 of NZ_CP155067.1, read as the reverse complement.
AGCGACACCGTCGCAAAAATCGACAGGGATAACAGCACCGCTTTACGCAGATGGGTATCAATGATTCTGCCGGTGATGAAAATCCCGCCCAGCGCGGCAATGCCAAAGATCAGCAGTACCAAATCCACCCGCGCCGCCAAACCCGCCGAGGCGATAAATGGGGCGATGTAGGTATAGAGAATGTTATGCGCCAACATCCACGCCAGCACCACACCGAGCACGGAGCGAACGCCTGGCAGACGTAATACCGCAGCGAGCGGCATTTTTTGCTTCGCGGAATGACCGGGATAGTTCGGCACGGCCAGCAGTATCCAGCCAATCAGGACGAGCGAGAGTCCAGACATGACGGCAAAAGTAAGACGCCATCCGAGTAATGATCCCATCCAGGTTCCTGCAGGAACACCCAATGAAAGCGCGATTGGCGTGCCCACCATGGCGAGTGCTAACGCACGTCCCTGCAGCGACGGAATCACCATTCTGCGTGCATAGCCCGCAATCAAACTCCATGCCAGACCGGCAGACGCGCCCGCTAAAAATCTCGCGCTTAAAATGAGGGTGATGTTAGAAGATACGGCGGTGAGCGTGTTAAAAACCAGAAATCCGCACACGGTGCTCAGCAGAACCCTGCGGCGTGACCAGCTTCGCGTTAGCAGCGTCAGGGGAATCGCCGCGATCAGCGAACCGGCGGCATAGGCGGTAACCAGCTGACCCGCCAGCGCAGGCGAAATAGCAAGTCCCTGACTGATTTGTGGCAGCAAACCGGCGGGAATGGTTTCCGTTAGAATACAGATAAAGCCTGCCATCGCCAGCGCCAGCAGCGCCAACACCGGCAGTTGCTGTGCCTCGCCATGTTTATGTAATTTCATCATTAAGCCTTTAGGTGATTAAGAACAACGTCATTGCATGGAAATGATATATGTATCGATCGGTATTTATATTGCGTAAAGGCGTTGTACGTTGTCAATGAATTCTGTATCGATTAGTATATATGGCGGAGGTGTTGATGATGAGAACAGGCAGACCAAGACAATTTGACCGGGATGACGCGGTAGTGAAAGCCATGCACCTTTTTTGGGAGCATGGCTACGATTCCACCTCGCTCGCGCAGCTGAAAGCGTCGATAGGCAAGGGGATCACCGCGCCAAGCTTCTATGCTGCGTTTGGATCGAAAGAAGCACTTTTCGCTGAAGCCGTGAGCTGTTATTTGCAAACGCATGCTCAGGTAACGGAAGCGTTGTGGGATCCCGACTTACCCGCCCGTCAGGCATTGGAGACGGCGCTGCGGAACTCCGCCAGAATGCAGTACGATCCTTCGCATCCGCGTGGATGCATGGTTGCGCTCAGCGTGATGTCATCCTGCAGCGAAGAAAATCGCCACGTGCTGAAACCCCTTGAAGCGTCGCGCAAGCGCACCCGCGCAGGGATTAGACACTGCATTGAGAGAGGCATCCACAGCGGAGAACTGAAAGATAATGAGGAAACGCTATCACTGGCGGTCAGCTTTAGCAGTTTCATGCTGGGGATCTCAACGTTGGCGCGGGATAATGTTCCCCTCGTCGAGGTTGAGCGGGGCATCGCACAGATGATGCGATTGTGGGATGCTGCCAGGGCATAAAAAAGGTCCGTGAACCACGGACCTGTCTTATCGGGTTAACGTCGCCGCTGCAGCGTAATGCGGGTTAACTCCGATGGACGCCCTAATCTCACTGCCATGCCCGGCCAAAGCGCGGTGCCGTTATTCACATAAAGCTGCATGCCTTCTACCTGATATAAGCCGGATACAAAGCCCGCATTAGGTTTAGCAAACAACCGATCAAAGCCCAGAATCAGACCGCCGTGCGTATGGCCGGAAAGCTGCAGATCAATTTTTTTCACCGCGTTTTGTCGCGCATTGCGCGGTTGGTGATCGAGCAGAATCACGGGCGCATTTTCCGGCGCACCTGCCAGCGCCACATCCAAATCCGGGCCAACGGCGCCTCGGCGTGAGGCGGAAGTATCGGGCATACCGGCAATCACCAGCTCTGCACCATTGCGGTTAATCACGGTGTGGCGGTTAAGCAAGGGTTCCAATCCGAGTGAGGCCAGATGGGCCGTCCAGCGCTCCTGTTCAAAGAAATATTCGTGGTTGCCGGTGATGGCGAAAACCCCATCGGGTGCGTGTAAATCGCGCAGCGGCTCCACGTCCGCGCGGCGATTATTCAGTGTGCCATCAATGACATCGCCGGTGACCAGAATAATATCCACTTTCAACGACATGGCTTTTATCACCAGCGCACGGGTCCATTTCTCATTGAACAGTTTGGTGATGTGCATATCGGTCAGCTGCAGCAGTTGATAGCCCTCAAACTCCTGGGGCAGGTTATCAATCTCGATGGTCACATCTTTAAGCGGGGGAACGCGAATGGCCTGATAGACGCCCACCGTGGCAAGAATCAGCGCAAACGCCGCCGCCACATAGCGAATGGCGGGAACTATCTCCAGCGGATGAGGGAACAGCAGCGAGATCAAGGCCACCACATCAATCACAAACTGGGTGATAGCGAGAAACAAAACGGCGCTAAAGCTCCAGTTGAACAGGATGACGATCGCGCGGGGCATTTCCGGCGAGAACATGCTGCCGGAGGTAAATCGGCTGACCAGCAGATACTGTGAAGCCAGTAACACCAGCAGAGAGAGAACAATTTTTAATAGCAGTGGCATCGCTAGCGGGAATAAAAACCGCGCGATGACATACCAGCTCGGTATGCTGAAAATCAGATGAAACATCATTCACTTCCCTGGTTTAAGGCGCAGCGGACGCGCAAAAAAATCAATTCGCAGTGTAGTCTTTACTGATTAATATTATGGCTTCGCGCGTGCTTTTTTTTGCACGTCATTCATCAGGGAGCATGCATGCAACGTCAACAGCTGTTCGACTACATCAGCCAGCATTATCAGGTGGAACCTGATTATCCCTGGAAAAAGCACAGCGAATACGCAGTGCTGCGTCACCCGCGTCATCGCAAATGGTTTGCGCTGGTATTCCCGCTGGAGAGCCACAAACTTGGGCTACCGGATGGACCGATGATTGACGTGATGAACATCAAAACCCGCCCCGAACTCAATGGATCGCTGCGCCAGCAGCACGGCGTCTATCCGGCTTACCACATGAATAAAGAGCATTGGATCAGCATCACGCTGGAAAATGGTCTGCCGGACAGTGAGATCCTTGCTCTGCTTGATGACAGCTTTAGCTTGACGTTTTAGCCTGCGTGACGCTGTCACTTAAATCAGCGCGAGCGTCGGGACGGCATCATGCGCACCAGCGTATTATCTTTAAACAGATAATGGTGCGCCAGCGCGGCCAGGGCGTGTATACCAATCAGCCAGTAACCATAGGGCGCGAGGGTTTCATGCCAGCCCGCCAGCGTATCGGCAAAATCCGGGTCCGGATCGCCACTTACCGGCATTGGGATGCCAAAAATCCACCAGGTGCGGCCCATATAGAAGCGCGACAGAATGCCCAGCGTGGGCAGCACGATGAAAAACAGATAAATCGCCAGATGCATCAAATGTGCTAAGCCGGTTTGCCAGTGCGGTGGCTTAGGCACAATCGCTGGGCTGCGATGACGAAAACGCAGCATAATGCGCGACAGCATTAGCACCAGCACACAGCTTCCGGCGCTGAAATGACCAATGATCATCGCAAAACCTTGCCACGAACCGCGCGTCGCTAACCCACGAAATTCCATGGTGCAATAGGCGGTGGCCACTAACAGGAAGGTCAACCAATGCAGAAATATCTGCGACGGGGCGTATTTGTTGCTCATGTTTGATCCGTAAGAATGCCAGGCAAGACGCTTACTTTAACGGAAAACGTGCTGAATTAATTCGTAATTTGACACATCTGCAACCTCAATTTTACCTTTCGCTTGCCACCAATAATTGGCTCAATAGCCCTTCAAGTTGCTGCTGCTGTGAAGCATCCAATGCGGCCAGCAGGCTATTTTGCGTCTGCGTATGCACTTTCAGCGCCTGCTCAATCTTCTCCTGCCCGGCGGGAGTTAGCGCAACCAGCATGCTGCGCTTATCCTCCGGATCGGCGATGCGGATGATCGAGCCCACTTCCTCAAGTCGATTAAGCCGATTGGTCATAGCACCCGACGTCACCAGCAATGATGTATAGAGCTGCGTCGGTGACAAGCGATAGGGCGCGCCCGCACGGCGCAGCGTGGCCAGCACATCAAACTCACCCTCGCGAAAGCCAAACGGTGCCAGCGCGTCGGCCCGCGTTTTCGCCAGATGTTTCATGATACGTAGCATGCGACCAAACACCGCCATCGATGACGCATCCAGCTCCGGCATAGCGCTGGCCCACTGTTCCATTACAAAATCAACGTGATCCGCCAATCTGCTTCTCCATTCATTACTTTTCATACGTTTTGGCATCATCCTTAGCGGCGCGATTTATCGCGCATCTCAATGACGGCCGAATGCCCATCCAGGCACTGCGCAATAAATCGCGCCGCTACGCGTGGTAGGTGTTTTTCACCGTTGCCCTGCCAACGTGCAATTTGTTGCTTTGTGCGCAGGGGCTGTTTCTCCTGAGTAAAGTATCTTAACGTTAAGATACTTTTAACGTGCAAGGAGATGCAAAGTGAATCGTACTTTACCTGCGGTTGGGCTGTTTGCCGTACTGGTTTTTATTATCGCGCTGAATTTGCGGCCAGTGATGGCGGCGATGGGGCCGCTTTTCCCGCTGCTGCAGCATGACGCCCAGTTAAGCGCTACGCAACTCAGTTTGTTAACCACGTTGCCGGTGATCATGATGGGGTTGGCGGCGCTGACGGGGCCGCTGCTCCTGCGTACGCTGGGCGAAGTGCGTGGTATCGCCTGTGGATTAGTGCTAATAGCACTGGCCAGCCTCGCGCGCGGCGTGAATCATTCAGCCATAATGTTAATAACCAGTGCATTGGTGGCGGGCTGCGGTATTGGTTTGATTCAGGCACTCATGCCCGCGCAGATTAAGCGTCGTTTTGGTGCGAAAGCGGGAACCTTAATGGCGCTGTTCACCACTGGCATTATGGCGGGTGCGGCAATCGCTGCTGCCAGTGCAGCACCGCTGGCGACTGCACAAGGTTTAGGCTTAACGTTGGCAATCCCTGCACTGCCGGCTGTGATTGCCCTTTTACTGTGGCGGGTGATGTCACACCACACGACGCCCGTGCCAGACACAGACACCCCTCGTTCAGGCGCGTTAGGTCAGCAACGCCCCTGGCTGTTGATGATTTTCTTCGGTATTGGCACCGGCGCCTACACGTTAGTGCTCGCGTGGCTGCCGCCTTTCTATATTCAGCACGGCTGGCAGCCAGAGCAGAGCGGTTACGTGCTGGGCGCATTGACGTTGACGGAAGTTGTCGCAGGGTTTGTCCTGGCGGCTGTGATTCATCGCTTTCGCGATCGTCGCCGACCATTGCTGGTGGTATTGGGGATGATTTTGCCAGGCTTGCTCAGTTTGCTGATGCTGGGTGGTGAGCAGGCGTGGCTGCCGACCTTGCTGCTGGGATTGGGCATCGGCGCACTGTTCCCGCTTTCATTAATCGTCACGCTGGATTATGCGCGCACGCCTGAAGAAGCGGGTGCCTTGTTATCGTTTGTGCAGGGTGGTGGCTATCTGCTGGCGGCATTAATGCCGTTGATTGCCGGAATGGTACGCGATCGTGCAGCCTCACTTGACAGTGCGTGGGTGATAATGAGCGCCGGCATTGTGCTGCTAATGGTGATGGCACTGCGTTTTAAACCGCAGCATTAGGCAGTATGGTTGCAGCATGAATGCGTTGTTTCGCTATGTATTATGTTTTATAACGCCTGCAACGCTTTGAGATTGCAAAGGAAATGACCACGTGAACCTATTTATCTTTTACGTTGGCGGTAATGCCGGAAAATCCAACATTGAAGTGCACGATATCCAATTCGTGGCTGCAGATAAACCCGAAGATGCCTGGCCAGCGCTGCGTGAAGCCTGGTTTGGTGATGCCGATAAAATCCACGTCGACGGTTATGCGCGCATAACATGGGCTGACGGTTATCGGGTGTCGCTGTCGTCAGAACCGGCTAGCAGCCGTCAAAAACTTTTCTTTGTTAATGCCGGAGCCTATCATCCTTCGACGCTGGCGGAACTGCACGCGTTCGATCTATTTGTGGCGGAGAATGTGAAAGAGGCTAAGGCGAAGGGTTTGGCTAATCTATTGCCCGGGGCAGATCATCAGCACAAAGACAATCTGAAAGACGTTGATGATTGCCTGCTGCTGGAAAAAGTGGGCGATCTCTATATCCACCTCACGCCGGAGGCTAACGGTGAACCTTTCCGCCCAGAATGGCAGGGTTATCAGCCGATTGGTGTAGTGTAATCATAGGTTCGTCATATATGACGACCTGAAAACAAGGAGCATATATGTCGCCACAGGTAGGTATTGGCGTTTTAATTTTCCGCGATGGCAAATTGTTGTTGGGCCAGCGTAAAGGCAGCCACGGCGCCGGAGACTGGTCTGCGCCGGGCGGGCATCTGGAGTTTGGAGAATCACCCGAAGACTGTGCACGTCGTGAGGTACTGGAGGAAACCGGCTTGCAACTGCGGATGTTGCAAAACGGGGCTTTCGTTAGCGATGTCTTTCCCGAGGTCAACAAGCACTACATCACGCTGTTGATGGTGGCGCAGGATGCTAGCGGTGAACCGCAGTTGATGGAGCCTGAAAAGTGCCGCGGCTGGCAGTGGTTTGCCCCCGAGGAATTACCTGAACCGCTATTTGCACCGCTGCGCAGCTGGCTTGAACGTGATGGATTGCTTGCGTTGCAGAGATTGGCGCAGGTTACAGCGCGATAATCGCCTCAATTTCAATCTTCAACTCGGGCGAAAACAGTTGGCTAATTTGCACCAGCGAACTGGCAGGCAGATGGTCGCCATAATACCTAAACAGCACGCTGCGTAATGCGTTGATCTCATCAAATGAAGTGATAAAAATGGTCACTTTGATGAGGTTCTCTAGCGAACTCTGTTCTTCTGCTGCAATGCAATGCAGCTGCTGGAAAATGGCTTCTGCTTGCGCGGCGATATCAGCCTGCTGCGCTGGCGTGCCAAAGGCCGTCAAGCCAGATACATACAAAGTATCGGCATGCTTTACCGCGTGTACATACGGCGCTTTGACTTCACCTAACTGCGGGTAGTTTTTACGCGTTATCATCTGTTTCTCCTTAAACGATTTTTAAAACCATTACTTTGACAAACATATCTTTTAGCTTTGGCTTGCGCTAAGCACATTGCGCACCACGCTGGCACCCGGCATCATTTGTTGAATACCGTGCTCCAGCATATCGCCCGCTTGCTGCAAGGCGTCCAGAGGCATGGCCGGCAAGCGCTCTAGCACAAACCACATCTGCTTTTGTTCAATGCTCAGACGCGTGCGGACACCTTGTCGCCAGTTCCAACGTCGGCAAGTCACGCCAGTATCATCGCGCCATATCACTTCGCCTGGCTCTGGCGATTCATGACTTAACACGCCTTCTTTATAGACATCGAAGAGTTCGTTGCCAGTAGCGCGCGTTAAAAGTGGATTACCCGCGTAAGCCGCCACGTTCTCACCACCAACCGGAATGGCAAAACGAAGGCTCACCGCATTATAAAGATCAACAATGGGATCGATGGCGGCCATAGTACCGTCACGCTGTACGCGTTTACGTAGTGCATCCGCCGAACAGGGCGTACGCTTGGGTTTGGTACCAAAGCGTTTAAACATTTCCGCCCACTGTGCCAGATGTTGCTCGGTCCAGGGGAAATCCTGCTTCAGCATATCGCGACAGGCGCGCGTCAGCGTTTCTTCTCCCACCTGCGGATGCAATACCGGCGCCGCCTGTACCAGAATGCTGAGCGCGGTGAACTCGGGAGCCAGTGCAGAGACGGAAGGATCGATTGACGGGTTAAAGGCGAACATAACATAATCCTGTAATGACTAATTTATCCCATAATAGTGACCGATGAAGAATAAAGTCAATAAAATGACCGAAGTGGGTGCTGATATCGACTTTGTCAGTGCTGCAGTGTCCACTAGCGTTAAAACTTACCGCCAACAGCAAAAATTATCCCTCGATGAGCTGTCGCGCCGCGCAGGAGTGAGTAAAGGGATGCTCGTGGAAATTGAGAAAGGTAGTGCTAATCCTAGCATTGCTATTCTGTGCAAAATAGCCGCGGCGCTGGGTTTATCAGTGGCGGATATTGTCAACGTCAGCGCCGATCCATTGGCGCATCTGGTTGCAGAAGCGGACATTCCAGTGTTATGGCAGGGCGAGAAAGGCGGCACGGCACGTTTGCTAGCGGGCACGCAGGGGCCGGACATGATTGAGCTGTGGCATTGGCAGATGTTTCCCGGCGAAGCGTTTGAGTCGCCGGGCCATCCATCGCGAACCTACGAATTACTGCATGTCGAACAAGGGGAATTGACACTGAAGGTTGATGAGCAGGTATTGGCAGTGCCGTGTGGCAGTTCTGCGGTAGCAAAAACCGCTGCGCCACACAGCTACGCTAACCTCGGCGCGCAGCCGCTGGTTTTCACCATGGCCGTCGCCGAGATTCACAGTTAACCGACTTGATTAGCTAAGGCTACCGCATCTTCACCCGCTGGAATGCGCATCGGCGCATTAGGATCGGTTGCCGCACGCCATACCGCTTCAGCAACATCGTCGGCTTTCGTGGTTGGCTGCGGTTGTTGCATTGCGTTAAATACGCCATCAAGCAGCGGCTGATAGGCCTCGAGCTGAGTGTTTTCCATGCGCGGCCTCGCATTCTTGCCAAAGTCGGTGGTTGGCGCCAGACCGGGCAGCACCAACCGCACCTTGATATTGAACGGCTCAAGCTCGTGTGCCAGTGATTCTGTAAAGGCATTCACCGCAGCTTTACTGCCGGTGTAAACCGCCAGCAGCGGCAGGGATTTCAGCGTAACAGTCGATGTCACATTGATTACCGTACCGCTCTTCTTCGCACGAAACTGTGGCAGCACAGCCTGCGTCAGTGCGATGGTGCCGAGCGTGTTAGTCTCAAACACGTCGCGCACCGTCGACATCGGCGTGCCCTCCAATGAGGTCAATACCCCGATCCCGGCGTTATTGACCAGCACATCAATTTCGCCAGCGTCGGCGATGGCTTGTTTGATACTGGCAGCGTCGCTGACATCCAATGGCAGCAGGCGCAGATTTTCTGAGGCGGGAAACAGATCGGCGCGCGGATTGCGCATAGTGGCAATTACTTTCCAGCCGCGCTCAAGGAAATAGAGTGCGGTGGCATGACCAAAGCCAGAAGAACAACCGGTGATTAGAATCGTTTTCATCTTTTACTCCTGCATTGCATTGGGGTAGGCAACCACTATAGAGTTAACGCTCTGGACTCACTACAACACAACGTCCGGTTTTCATTCGCAGGAGTCCAAATGATCGATCCGCTGGCAGAGATGGTTTCGCTGTTGCAACCCCAAGCCGCGTTTTCTAAACGTGCATGTGCCAATGGCCACTGGCGCGTACATCGCAGCGAAACCGGCCAGCCATTTTATTGTGTGGTGCTGGAAGGCCGCTCCCAGTTGAAGATGAAAGGCTTTCCAGCGATTACCCTTGAGCAGGGCGACTTTGTGTTAATCCCTGCCGCATGGGAATTCTGCATGACCAGCGCCGAACCACCCGCAGACGATGTGCCGGCAACGCTGCCGCAAATGCTTGCACCGGGCGAATACTTTATTGGCGATCCGCATCAACCGGTCGAGGTAAAGACGTTAATTGGCTATTGTCAGTTCGACGCACCGGATGCCGGTTTGATCGTCTCACTGCTGCCGCAATTTATTCATGTGCGCGGCGAATCGCGCTTGACCACGCTGGTACAACTGGTGATGGATGAATGTCGTGCGCAGCGTCCGGCGCGCCATGTGGTGCTGGAGCGATTGCTGGAGTTGCTGCTCATTGAAGCGCTGCGATCGATGCCACTATGCAACGCTTGTCCGGGCGTGATGAGCGGTTTAGCCGACGAAAGACTGGCGGCGGCGATACGGGCTATCCACGCTAATCCGGCACACAGCTGGACGGTGGCCGAACTGGCGAAAGCTGCTGCGCTATCGCGTTCAGCTTTCTTTGTGCGTTTCCGGGAGGCAGTTGGCGTAGCGCCGATGGTTTATTTACTCACGTGGCGCATGGCGCTGGCGAAAAACCTGCTGCGCGGCAAAAGCATGGCGGTGGCCGAAGTGGCGGAGCGCGTCGGTTATCGTTCCGCAAGCGCTTTCAGCGTGGCATTCAATCGTTACGTTGGCCAGCCACCCGCGTGGTTTGCGGCAGCTGAAGAGGATGTTTAGCGACGAAGCTGCAAATTGCCGCTTAAACGGGTAATTTTTTTCTTCGGCCTAATTAAACCCATCGCCACCTATTATTGCCATCCTTTTTTAATCTTTTTATTAACTTTTAGGTCCGATGATAATTATTCTATTTTTAGCTAATTTCCTAAATCTTCTCTCCCACCTCACAAATACTTAACTCAAACTAGACGATTCCCATACATAGCGTAGATACTCATTTCACCCGATTTCAAACGTTAAAAAGCTGAAACAAAATAATTCAATCACTTAAATAAACCTCAAGCGTAACGGCGTAAGGTTATGCGCGTTTTGTCTTTTCTCAATTGAGGAAAACAATGTGTTTAAATTAAATCCGGTGTTACTCAGCCTTGTGGCAGCACAAGGCATGATATTTCCTGCTTTGCCCACCATGGCGGCGGTATTAAAGCCTTATACGCCCGAAATTAATGACAATAAGGTAGGCGCGTACTGCTTATGTAATGGCAGCACGCAAACGCTAAGCGGATTGCCGCAGTTCACGCCGGGAGAAAACGGAACGGGAAGCGTAACGATAGGTGAATTGCGCACCATCGGCCGAATTATTAATGACAATGTGATTGGCGAAGCGCGATTGCAAATCGGGCCGCAGAATTATGCCATCGGCATCCCTAACTATGAGGAAAATACCTATAAAACCTATCAGGTCTTTAATACTGCTGACATTGTGGATTTGCCGTCAGTAGGCCTGGATACCGTAGTGCCAGATTATTTTGATGTAAACGACAAACAATATATCAATGCGCGCGTCGCTTCTGTTAGCAATGGCACGTTAAATATTGATATTGGCCAGCATAACGCAGCGGCCAATTCCACAACCAATCGCTGGTCGATGGCCGCTAAACAAAGCCAGTTATTTACCGCCAGTAATAAAGGGCATTTGAACTGGAATGGCAATAACCGCATTACCTTCACCGCGGGCACCACGCCTTACGGCGGCGATCGGCTGGCTTATGATGTGGGTAACGTGGTGGAATATGCCGGTGTGTTTACCGTCAATACCCTGGATGGCGGCACCAGCACTTTCAACGTCACCAACCTCAGTGAATTACGCAATTATAATGACTGGTTGATCGATCAACTCTCTAACGCCAATCTCAGCACCGACAGTTATAACAGCGAATTTAATAAAGCCTATACGCTGCGCGATGGCCGCGTGGTGTACCGCATGAGTACTAACAATTTTGATGATGAAGTGGCACTACCGATATTTGATCAAGTGGTACTCAGCGCTGACGGACCGAAAGCGTCTGTTAAAATCAATCGCGGTAAAACCCTTGAAGTGGTGAACAGTAATAGCGCAGTGATGCGCGCCAGCAATGGTGCGAAAGCCATTATCAATGGCAAGCTTGCCAGCACCGGCTCCGGTTTGGAGTTACTTAATAACAGTCGTGGCTTCAATAACGGGGTAATTAATAGCGGCTTTCTTAATAACGCCAACGGTAAAGGCGTTGATAGGTCAACCCTCGGCGGCGGCGGGATGGCGATTTTTGCCACCAATGGCAGCCGATTTAGCAATTATGGCGTCATCAATTTTCAACCCGGCGGCGGTAACACGCAGGGAATATGGCTCGGTGATGCCAGCGCTATCAACCATGGCAATATCAATATTGGGGTAACCGATACCGTAGGCAGCGGTTCGGCCATTGGTGTGATTGCCAGCGGTACCGGTGGTTTTACTAACGCTAAAGACGGCACAATCTACATTGGGCGCACCCCGCAAAACAGTAAAAACGATAAAACCCAAGACGTTGCCGTCAATCTCAGCGGCGGCGTCACTGCGGTTGAAGGTTTTCTGGATTCCACCACCATCAACAATGGCCGCATCGTCATTGGCTCGAAAGTGCAGAATGCGGTGGGCATGAAAGTTGAATATGGGCCCAATGCCCTGGCGCGCAACAACGGCATCATTGAGGTAAACGGTAAGGCGCAGTATCAGCCGGCAGAGAATATCGGCATGTTGGTATTGGATTCCGGCAGCGGCGGCAAGGTGGGAAATGCGGGAAGCATCAATCTTAATGGTGATAACAGCACCGCCCTCAAAGTTATTGCGCGTGATGGTAACAGCGCCAGCGCGTACTCCAGCGGCACCATTAACGTCCGCGGTGATGCCGATCGTTTCAGCGGTACCAACAATACCGCTGTTTGGGTGATTGGCGAGCCGGGCAGCAGCGCAACGGCGAATCTCACCGGGAAAATCAATTTGCGCGGTACCGCAGGCATTGGCATCCGCGCCGAAGGTAATGCGACGGTAAACGTCAGCGCCAACGCCGTGCCATCATCGGTGGGAAATGGAGACTTTCTCGGTCAACGGCAAATCAGTTTTTATACCATCGGGCCGAACGCCAAAATAAATTTGCCTGCAAATGGGCATTACGCCACATCAAGCAACGGCGGCACGCTTTTCCGCGTTGAGCAGGGCGCGGATTTTGATGGTCGAGGCATGACGCTTGCAATGAATGCTCCCTTTGCGCTTGGGGTCTATGCGGCTGGCGACGGCAGCGAGATCGCTACTCTCGGTGCCACCTTCAATCTGAACAGTCGCTACGCATCCGGGCTGTGGATTACCGACGGAGCACACGCTACCGTTGATGCGGCAACCCAAGTCCACCTCAGCGGCGAGGATGCTGGTTGGGCTGCAGCGGATGGTTATCGCTATTTGCTGCAAGGCTCATTGGTCAATCCAGATACGCAATTTAATAACAATACCTTGTTGATTAACCACGCAGCGGTTAGCGGTAGCGACAACTTCCAGCGCGGGTTGATTGCGCGTAATCATGCCCAGGTGATCAATACCGGCAACATTAACTTGAGTGGTTTGGCGCCGCAGGCAATCTATGCGACCAACGGCGGAAAGGTGACCAATAGTGGCGAGATTAGCGTCGCCAACAACGGTGTGGCGCTTTATGCCGATGGTTATGAGTTTGTTGGCGATAAGGTGACGACGTCTGACATCAACAACACCGGTACGCTGAATATTTACTCAGGTGCCTACGGTTTTATTGCCTATGACCGACTGTCACGCATCAATCAAAACAGCACCATGAATCTGTTTGGCGATTATACCGTCGGTGGGATTGTCACCGCCGGGGGACAGGCAAATCTTGGCCCACAGAGCCGCGTGGTGTTCCACGCACCGAATCAGGTGGGCTATCAGGTTCAGGATTATGGATCAGGGCTGATCGCGAATGGCAGCAACATCAATGTCAGTACTGAGGGTTCCACCCTGTATGAGGTGACCTTTGAGGGTGCGCTCTATTCCCTGGTTGCGGGTACGGTAACGCTGAGCGGCAAAAATAGCACCGGGATCGATGTGTCCCAGCCGGGATCTTATGTCTCCGGTACCGATAATTACCTGGTCACGGGTAAAGGCGCGACGGTAATGCGCGCCAGCAGCAGCGCTTCCGGCGTGCTGAGCAACACCATTACGTTGAATGGCCGCAACAATATCGCCGGACAAGCGAGCACCAACAATACGGAAATTTACGCAGCGGGTTACATCACCGGCAATGGTCGTAATGCCACCGCATTTGATGTCAGCGACGGGGCGCGCATATTCAATCAGTATCAAGGTGTGGTCGATCTTAAGGGGCCCAACAGTACCGGCGCACGCGTGCATGACGGTGGTAACTTTATCAACCGGGGCAGCATCCACATTGCTTCGGGTACGGGTGTGGATGTCAGCAGCGGCTACGGCCAATACGTGCCGGTTGATAGCGCATTGCGCGTCGATGACGGTATTGCGGCGCTGCGCGTTGGCGACGGCGGCTGGCTGAAAGTCTATGGCGATGGCCAGGGAGCGAGCGCCCTGCAGGCGATGGGTAAAGCGGATGGCTTATTACTCGACACCGGCGCCCAAGGCTTTGAAGCCAACGACATCATCCTGGGATCTTACGGCAGCGGCAGCGTGATCAATAACCGCGCTGAAACTGCCAACATCTCGCTGGATAACGTGATGCTGGATGTGAGCGGCGGCAACGGCGTGCGTTCAGCCACCTCGTTCGATCCGAACGGCCGGGCCTTAATCAACGTCAGCGGCGGCGGTACCGGTTATCGCTTTGAAAATGCCGATGGTTCAACCACGCGCAACGATCTGGTGATCGGGAAGGATTATGCCATTCTCGTTTCCGGCGCAGGCACCGGCATTCGCGCCAATACCAGCGGCAAAGTCATCTCGCAGGGTTCAATCGGTATCCGTGATTTCAACGGCGGCTCGGCGATTGTCACCAGTACCGCAAGTCAGGTCATTAACCAGGGTTCCATTACTTCTCTGAGCCGCGTGTCTCCGCTGATCGATCTGCGCGGCGGCCAAACGGTGTTTATTAACGAAGGCATTATCAACGCACCGTTCCCGGACCAGGTGGTTGTCGCCGGCGGTGCGGGTAATGATGTTATCGCCTTACTTAAAGGCGGTGTGGTGGGGGATGTGAACAGCGGTAGCGGCAGCGATGAACTGATCGTCAGCGGCGGCACGCTCAACGGTAGCCTGACAATGGGCAGCGGCGCGGCGAATCAGGCGACGGTACAAAACGTGAGTTTGGCGGATACTCGCCACATCACCACCGATCATGGCGCGGGCAGCACGCTCACTCTCAGCGAACTGACGGCGCGCGGTGGTTCCTTTGCCAGCGATGACCTGAGCAAAGGGACTAACCTCGGTGCAGGCTGGAGCACGCTTAACTTCTTCGGCAGCCAGTGGACGTTAACAGACAGCATTAAGTTGGCGCACAGCACCATCAATATCGATGCCGGCAGTACGCTGTTCGCCGGGGATAACGTCAACCCACGGCTACAAGGTGCGAGCAACGATTCGCTGGTGGTGAATAACGCCGGTACGCTGGATCTCACCAACGGCGGCAACACGGCGGCGAACATCTTAACCATCGACGGCGAGTTGGCCTCTGCGGGCGGCAGCCTGAAACTCAATTCTACGGCGACGCAAAGCGATGTGTTGCGGGTTAACGGCAACGCAACCGGCACTACCCTGATCGACGATACGCTGGTGGGCGGCCCCCTAATGGATCGCGATCGCGATGGCGCAATTGCCGCCAGTGAAGGCGTCTCGCTGGCGCAGGTTTCTGGCAATGCCAATGCCGAAAGCTTTGTGCTAAAGGACGGTTATGTCGCATCCGGGCCGTGGCAATATGGTTTAGCCAGCTTTACGCCGGATAGCTCAGCAAGCGGTTTGTGGGATTATCGTCTCGCCAACAACTTTGTTTGCGAAGATGGCGCATTGTGTCAGCCGCGCACCGGCAGTAATCAGCGCGCCGTGCGTTTGGCCGTAACGCCACAGGTGCCATCCTATATCTCGGCACCCGTTGGTCTGGCTTATTACTCGCTGGCGGTCACCGACGATCTGCATAAACGTTTGGGTGAATTACGTCAGCAGCAAGGCGATGCCGACGCGCTGGGCGGCGAGATGTTTATCCGCTATCTCGGCTCCAATCTGAAATACCAAAGCAATCGCGGCTTGGCCGATTACGGCTATGACTTTGATCTCGATTACAGCGCGGTACAGTTGGGCGGTAATCTGCTGCGCGCGGAAGGTGCTGAAGACAGTCTGCGCGGCGGCGTGGCCTACACGCGCGGTAACACGCGCATTCGGCCACACGCGGCAGACGGTTACAGTTCCACCAGCTTCGATAGCGACAGCATTTCGCTCTATGGAACCTGGCTGCGTGATAGCGGGTTCTATCTTGATGGCTCGCTGAGCTGGGGCTGGTATCGCGGCGAAACTGACATCGCACGGCAAAAAGAGGTGTCATCACCGAAAGGCAATGGCTGGACGGCCTCGGTGGAATCGGGTTATCCGTTTGCTTTCGCCAACGGCATCCGGCTAGAACCGCAGGCGCAAATTACCTGGCTGCAGATGAAGATGGATAGTTTCACCGACCGCGACCGCACGCGTGTGTCCTATGACGATTATGATCAAACTATCGGTCGGCTCGGCGCGCGGCTTGATCGCACCTGGCAAGATGCTAGTCAGAACGCCTATACGCCCTATATCCGCGCCAATTACTACAAAGGCTGGGGCGGCACTGCAAAAACGAACATTGGATCTGCCGATGCGGATGGCAGCCAAACGTTTGAAAGCGGGAAGTTTGGCCAGATGTGGGATGTTGGCCTGGGCGGCAGCGCAACGCTGAAAAAAGACGTAGCGCTGTATGCCGAAGCGGATTATCGCAAAGAGATCGACGGCAACGGCGCGAAAGGTTGGCGTTATAATGCCGGCGTCAGATGGTCGTTTTAAGCCGGATTGTAAGGTAAACGGATGGCTCCAACGGGCCGTCCGGGTTTATTTCCCGGACGGCGGTTAAACGTGTCGCTGCTGGGTGCGGTGGTCTCTTAGCGTGGCAAAAAGAAATGCCAGTACGAACAGCAGCGCGTAAATCACCACAATGGTTGGACCCGGTGCGCTATCGAGGAAGAATGAGGCATAAACGCCGCTGAAACCGGTCACCATCGCAATGCCTACTGCCAGCAGCATCACCTGCACGAAACGACGCGCCAGCAGCAAAGCAATGGCGCCGGGCGCAATTAACATGGAAATCGATAAAATCACGCCCACGGATTTCAGCGCGGCGACGATGGTTAACGAGATCAAACACAGCAGGCCATAATGCAGCACTTTGCCATTGATACCGCAGGCGCGCGCCTGATTGGCATCGAAAGCATGCAGCAGCAAATCACGCCACTTAATGCCAATCAACACGCTGACAATGATAGCGATAACGGCGGTCTGGATGATATCAGCGAGACTGATGCCTAACATATCCCCGAACAAAATATGGTCGAGATGGACTTCAGGCTGTAGTTTCAGGTACAGCACCAAACCTGCGCCAAACATACCGGAGAAAACAATGCCCATTACCGTATCAGGTTTTATGCGGCTATTTTCGGTGATATAGCCGGTAGCGACGGCACACAGCATGCCGGCGATGAACGCACCGATGGCGTAAGGCAGGCCAATCAGCCAGGCGATCACTACGCCGGGGAATACCGCGTGACTCATGGCATCGCCCAACAGCGACCAACCTTTTAGCACCAAAAAAGCAGACAGCATCGCGCACGGCAATGACAGCAGCAGCGTGGTGATCAGCGCCATATTCATGAATGCAAACTGGAAGGGGCTCAGCAAAAGTTCACTCATCAAAGCCATTCTCCCTCGTCAAACGGGCACGACGGCGCGCGGCGAGCACCCCATGTTTAGGCGCAAACACGAAAGCCACCAAAAACACCAGCGTCTGGGCCACCACAATGACGCCGCCCGTGGCACCGTCGAGAAAATAACTGCTCCACGCGCCGAGAAAGCTGGTGACGCTGCCAATGGTTACGGCGATCAGCAACAGACGCGGAAAGCGATCCGTCAACAGGTAGGCGGTTGCGCCCGGCGTAACCACCAGGCAAATCACCATGAATGCGCCAACCGTTTGCAGCGCGGCAACCGTCGAGGCGGAGAGGAGGGTGAAGAATAAGATTTTCAGCCGCAGCGTATTCAGACCCAGCGAGCGGGCATGGCTTTCATCAAAGAAGGTGACCATCAAATCTTTCCACTTCAACAGCAAAATGGTGAGCGTAATAACGCCAATCGCACCGAGCTGCCAGATATCGGCGGGCGCAACGGCAAGAATATTTCCCAGCACGATGGTCTGAATATTGACTGCCGTGGGATTGAGGGACACCAGAAACAGACCGATACCGAAAAACGAAGAAAAAATCAGGCCAATGATGGCATCTTCTTTCAGCCGCGTGCGCTGATTGAGAAACAGCATGCTGCCTGCCGCCAATCCCCCGGAGAGAAAGGCGCCTAACGCAAAGGGCAATCCCAGCATATAGGCACCGGCCACGCCGGGCACAATTGAGTGCGACAGCGCATCACCAATCAATGACCAGCCTTTCAGCATCAGGAAGCAGGACAGAAAGGCGCAAATCGCGCCGACCAGCGCCGCAATCCACATTGCATTCAGCATGTATTGATAACCAAACGGCTCAATAATCCACGACATGGCTTGCTCCCCGGTCGTGATCCCTGGTCAAAACTCGCTGTAGCAATACCGTATTACGCTGATGCAGTACGCCATCGAACGCCTTTGCCAGGTTTTCGGCGGTGAAGGTCTCCTCCAGTAAGCCGCTGGCGATAACCGTATTTTTGACGAATACGCAGCGGTCGCAGAACTCAGGAATGGCATTGAGATCGTGGGTGGAAACCAGCATGGTGCGCCCTTCATTGCGCAGCTCCCTGAGCAGGGCGATGATGGCCGCTTCCGTTTTTACATCTACGCCGGTGAAGGGTTCATCTAGCAGGATGAGTTGACCACTTTGCGCCAGCGCGCGTGCCAGAAATACGCGTTTTTTCTGCCCGCCCGAGAGTTCGCCAATCTGACGGTGGCGATAGGCGCTCATCCCCACGCGCTCCAGCGCCTGCTCTACGCTCTGTTTATCGGCCGGGCGCGGAATCCGCAGCATGCCCATGTAGCCGTAGCGACCCATCATCACCACATCTTCCACCAGCACCGGAAAGCTCCAGTCAACGTCCTCCGATTGCGGTACATAAGAGACGATATTGTGTTTCAACGCCTTGTTAGCCGGTAAACCTGCCAGCGTAACCGCGCCGGAAGAGAGCGGCACAAACCCCATGATGGCTTTAAACAATGTGGATTTACCGGAACCATTCACACCAATCAGTGCGGTGATGCTGCTTGCCGGCACGCTAAAGCTTGCCTTGCGCAGCGCGGTGTGGCCATTGCGATAGGTAACACCGACATTTTCCACGCTTAAGCCCGCCGCGGCATTCATCTCGACCTTGCTCATTTCTGGCTTCCTTCTGTGATGCCTTTCACCACGGTTTCGGTGGTGACGCGCAGGAGATCAAGATACGTTGGAACCGGGCCCGCGCTGTTGCTCAGCGAATCCACATACAACACGCCGCCATAATGGATTTTGGCTTCACGCGCCACCTGCTGCGCCGGTTTAGCCGAAATGGTGCTTTCACTGAAAATCACCGGAATGTTATGGGTGCGTACCGTATCGATCACTTTGCGCACCTGCTGCGGCGTACCTTGCTGATCGGCGTTGATTGGCCATAAATAGCGTTCTTTCAGGCCGAAGTCTCGCGCAAGATAGGAGAACGCGCCTTCGCTGGTGACCAGCCAACGTTTATCCACCGGCAGCTTTTCGATAGCAGCGCGCATAGGTGCGATGGTTTGCTGGATCTGTGCTTTGTAACGCTCGGCATTGGCCTGATAAATCGCAGCATTGTGCGGATCGTATTTTTGCAAAGCATTACGAATGTTATCGACGTAAATCAGCGCGTTATCCGGCGACATCCAGGCATGCGGATTGGGTTTGCCGTTATAGGGACCTTCGGTGATGCCCATGGGTTCGATACCCGCCGTTACGGTGACTTGCGGCACATCGTTTAAGCGTTGATAAAAGCGGCTAAACCACATTTCAAGATTAAAGCCGTTCACCAGAATCAGATTCGCCCCCTGCGCGCGACGAATGTCACCGGGCGTGGGCTGATATTCATGAATTTCGGCACCGGTTTTGGTAATTGAGGTCACCTCCGCCGCATCGCCCGCTACATTCTTCGCCATATCTGCAATCACCGTAAACGTGGTGACAACTTTCAGTTTCTCTGCTGCCGCGGCGCGACAAGGCAACAGCGCACTAAGCGTGAGCAGCGTGATAACAAGGGGCAAAAAGCGTTGGGTGAACATCGTCGTCTCCAGAGTAATATAGCCAATGCTATAAAATATAGCAGGTGCTATTTATATGAAGCAATTTTGTTCACAATGCCAGTACAAAGACAAAAATTTACCGAAAGGTGAAGTGGGAGGTTGCGGGGATGAATGCTGAATATCGAGTGAAATTGGTACGCATTGATGCGTTAATGCCGACTATATTGCGGTTATATGCGAGTGCGCATGAATGCGCACCTTACAAAAACCCGGCTATATCCACGCAGGGTCGCCATTCATGGCGACCAAGACGCAAAGCTGCGTACCTGGCGCAGCATCACACATCCAACCGATGAATCACATTCACAAACTCATGTACGCCGCTGTTTATTTCTCTCAGGCTGCGTGACAGGACGCTGATTTTATCCTGCTCTGTAACCACAAACTGCTTCACTTCATGCAACTGCTGTTGCATTTGCGCAATCAGACTGGCGTTGTGTTCCACCACTTGGGTGATCTGTTTGGTGGCGCTGGAGGTCGATGCTGCCAGGCGACGCACTTCGCCCGCCACCACGCTGAATCCTCGTCCCGCTTCACCGGCTCGCGCGGATTCAATCGCCGCATTCAAGGCCAGAATATTGGTTTGTGAGGCGATCAGGTTGATGGTCTCAACCACTTCGCTGATGCTTTTAGCCGACGCGTTAAGCTCAGCACCAATCGCGGTGGCCGCGTTGACCTGAACCGCCACCAGGCCGGAGTTGCGGATAGTTTCATCCAGCACCTCATTGGCATTGTCGGTAATTTGCGAGGTCTCTTCAGAGGTGGTGAGCGCAATGTCCGCCACACGCTTGGCGGCCTCAACGCGCGCGGTGATGTCAGAAGCGATTTTAATCACCTTGTACACCTTGCCATCGGCGTCATAGACCGGGTTGTAGCTGGCTTCGAGCCAGATGCGATCGCCGCTGGCGGTTTTGCGCTCGAAGCGGCCGACAAAGTGTTGGCCTTTAGCGATTTTGCGCCAGAAGTCGGGGTTTTCGCGATAGAAATCATCGAAACAGAACAGGCGATGATGTTGGCCTACAATTGCCGCCAGCTCATAGCCCATATGCGTCAGGAAGTTGCTATTGGCACCCAGTATCTGACCTTCCGGAGAGAATTCAATCACCGCCATGGAGAGGTCGAGCGCCGTGATCACGGCTTCTTTATGCTCCAGCTCCTGGTGACGTTCGGTAATATCAGACGCCACCTTGATGACTTTGTACACATGGCCCTTCTCATCGCTAACCGGAAAATAGGTGGCGCTGAGATAGAAACGCTGACGCTGCTTGTTAAAACGCTCGAAAATTCCCGTTACCGATTCTCCGGCCGCCAGCGTTTGCCAGAACGAGAGATAGCGGGATGATTGGCTGTAATGTGCGCTACAGAAGATGCGGTGATGCTTACCCTGAATTTCATCCAGCTGGTAGCCGGTGGTTTCAAGGAAGAGTGGGTTGGCGGTAAGGATTTCGCCATTGGGCGAAAACTCAATCCATGCAACATGCTGTTTGATCGCATTGATATCTTTAAGCACATCGCCGCTCTTTGAAAACGGCAATGTAAGACTCGACTTTTTCACACCAAACATGGGAAGCCTCAGGCGATTGCTGTTGAACGAAATGCGTGCAGCTTCAGTTGGGTCACGACTACGATGCGTAACCTCGACTGCTCCGCAAGATTCCCCTTCGCCGGACACTTCAAAAGGTGTCTCTCTGCGCATCAGCGCCGCATGGGGTCATTAAGTAACCTACCTGATGTTTTAAACGAACCGATTGGCGGTTCACCTTTGGTTATCGGCGCGAAGAACTAAAGGTTTAATTTGAATGCATGTCATAACAGCGCCAGAAATGCCGCCCGCATTTTTGCGGTATCGAACTGGTAATAAATCCGCTTCCTGACTAGATGTTTAACGTCCTTGTTATCACTTTGCTTATCCTGGATGCGACTTTGCTAGCCCACGATGCTGCGGCATGACGCGTGGGCGTTACCTTTTTGGAGTTGATGATGAAAAACCACAAATGGGCACTTTCCGCCGTCGCCATCGCGACGCTCAGCAGCTTGCTGATGCCTGCTTCCGCATTGGCGTGGGATAGTTTGACGGTATTTGGCGATAGCTTAAGCGATGGCGGCAACGTGGGCCGCTTCACCTATGATGGCGCGCAACATCCGCTGTACGATGAGATTCTCGCGGCCCATCTCGGGCAAAATCTGCAGGCTTCTTCACGCGGTGGCAGCAATTATGCCCAGGGTAATGGCGTAACGATTCCCGCCATCAACCCTGATTTGAACACGCAAGATCAGCTGGCGAGCTATCTGCAATCCACCGGCGGGCACGCTGACGGTAACGGCCTCTATATTCATTGGGTTGGCGCTAATGATATTGCTGCGGCCGTCACTAATCCGCTGACCGCGCGTGAAACCATCAGCACCAGCGCCACGGCGGCGGTGGCACAGGTAAAAACGCTGCTTGATGCCGGTGCGGGCGCGGTGATTGTCCCCAACGTGCCGCAGCTGGGATCGACGCCCTATATGGTGGAAGCTGTGCTGAGTGTCCTGGGGTCAGCCGCGACGCCCGCACTGGCGGCGGCATTTCAGTCGCTGGATGACGTGGCAACACCCAATACGGCGGCGCGTCAGCAGGCGGTGCAGGATGCTTTTACCCAGGCGGCAGGGCAGATTTCAACCATCCCGGTGGTGCGTGATGCGCTGGCTAAACAGCTTTATGCGGCCTGGCAGGCGCTGAGTGAGCAGGTTACCGCACTGTCAGATGGCTACAATCAGCAAGAAGAAGCGGGGTTAGCGCAGCTGAATGGCAACATTGTGCGTGTTGATATCGCCAGTTTGTTCAATGAAGTGATTGCTAATCCCACGCAATATGGCTTATCCAATACCATCGGCATGGCGTGCCCGTTAGGCACATCGGCGGCAGAATGTTCCTCGGCCGCACCAGGATTCTCCAGCGCACAGGCGTATCTATTTGCCGATCATCTGCATCCCAGCCCGGCCGTGCATGCGATGATCGCGGATTACATCCAATCAGTTCTTGATGCACCCGCGCAAGTGGCAGCGCTGTCGCAGTCCCCGCTGATGATGGCGCGTGACATGCACAATACGCTGGATGGGCATTTGCAGCAGCAGCGCCAGCAACCGGCCAGCGCCGGGCAATTCACGGTATTCGGCGGTTATGCCGGGCAGCACAGAGATTATCAGGGTGACAGCTGGAACAACGGCGATGCTAACACCACCAATCTGACGCTGGGTATCGGCTATCAGCTTACCGATAACTGGCAAACCGGCGTGCTGTTCTCCAACGCAAACCAGCGTCAGGAACCCTCATCAAACTTTGATTACAAGCTGCGCGGTAATCTAGTGGCCATTTACAGTCAGCTTACGCTGTTCGATCAGGGCTGGATCAACGCTGATTTGCACTATGCCGATCTCGATTTCGACAGCATAGAGCGTGACATTCATATCGGCCCGGCTACGCGCACCGAACAGGGCAACAGCAGCGGTAAATTACTGGGTATGCGAGTACAAACCGGCTGGTCGTTACCTTTGGGCGAACACCTAAATACCGGGCCCGTAGCGAGTTACGCGCTGGATTATGGTCGGGTTGGCGGCTACAGCGAAAACGGTGACAGCAGTATCTCAATGCGTTACTCCGATCAAACCACTCATTCTCAGATTGGCGCAGTGGGATGGCGAATTGATAGCAAACAGTGGCTGATTAATCCCTGGGCGCAGGTCAGTTATAACCACCAATTTGGCGATACTGATTCCACGGTACGGGCCGGATTGAAGTCAACCAGCACATCCTTCGCGCGCAGCATTGAGGCGGGCGATAAAAATTGGCTGGATATGTCCGTTGGTGCCAACGTGCCGCTTGGGCAAACTGTCAATGCGTTTGCGGGGGTTTCTACGGTGGGCGGTAACAGTGACTACCATCAGGTGACGTGGAATGTCGGCGTAAACGCCACGTTTTAATCATGTGGCCAGCAGCGAGGAGCGCTGGCCACCCTGCATCGGTTCAACAGGCTTTTTAATTGATTGCTGAAATAAACAGTCATGTCATTAAGGTATGACGCTTTAAATGTGATGTTCGCCCGCGTTTATCGTACCGATGATAACAACATGGCGCCTGCGATTAATCTGTAAAGCAGCGAGTGAGCCGCTGCGCTTTTTATCAAAAATCATAGCGTTGCTCTCAAGAGATTAATGGGCATATTTTAAAAGACTTTAATTAGCATGGCACTCAGTAACATATTAAATTTCAATTAGTTATACTCCATGGTGCAGTCACTTCTCTTATTATTTCAGGGGTAGACCATGGCGAATACGTCCAGCAATACCAATATCACTCCACAAAATGCCCTCACCGGTGCCGCAAGCGTTATACAGCTACGCGACATTGCAGAATTAAAAGCCACCGAACCTTCAGCGCCTGGCGAAATTGCGTCAGTGCTTGAATATACCCGCGGCACCAAAAATGGCGGCGGTGTATTTATTTACGATGCTACCGACACCAAAAGTATTGACGATGGAGGTTTGATTTTCGTCACGCCAGGCAATAAGCGCTGGAAACGGGTACTTTTTGATTATAACGCGGTAACCGTGCTGGATTTTGGCGCCGTAGCCGATGGCAAAACCGACTGTATTGATGCGGTAAAGCGGATGTTCGCCTGGTCACAGCGCGTGCTGCCTTCGGCGGGTATTCGCTTTACGGCTGGCGTATTTAGCATGTCGACCTTTGATATCTCAGACACTGAAATTAATCGCTTCAAGGTCACCGGCGCGTCGGTTAATTTTGGCTATTTCCCGACGACGACACTGTTGTTTAACTGGAATACTCAACCGCGCGGACTGCATTTCTTTAAAGTTAACGCGCGTTACGTTGAAATCTCTGGATTCGTCGTCAAAGGGATGAGTTCGAACAGCGGTGAAGATGGCGGGTCCGCATTCAATAAAGTGGGGTTCTTTGCCAATACCATTACTGGCGGCCAATTTCTGCGCGTGAGCAGCATGGAGTTCCGCTATCTTGGTGGACGCGCCCTGGATTTAATCGACACGTTAGATTGTAAAATCGATCAGTTCTATTCACGCGGCTGTCAGGACAGCATTGTCTACGCACGCTGGTCCGATCAAGAGCGGGGCGCATGGGATCACTCAACGGCCATTGAGCTATCAAATTTCAATTTGCAGGGCAGCACAATTAAACCCACGCTGGATCTGCCGCGCTGTACGCAATCCTTTATTCGTAACGGCTGGATTGAGCACGCAGAATACGCGGGGGATCTCACCAATGGGCAATGGGTGATAGAAGGTCTGGCGATTGAATCTACGCAGTATCCACTGAAGCTGGGCTATTGTCGCGCCACAATCATTCAAAAAAGTATTCATAATCAAAGTGCTGGTTTTGATTACAGCACCGAGGGAATTGAACCCTGGACGTTAATTTCAGAGGGCGATCGCGGCGTGCTGGAAATTTCCGACTGGGGCGCGGTGATTCAGGGATCGCTTAATTACGATGTGATTACCTCACAGCACCACATGGATAACCGTAAAGATGCCGATCAATGGTTCTATGTCGGTGAATTCAACTTCTCCGGTTCATCAACGCAGATCCACGTGCGCATTGTCGGTACGGCGCAATATCTTTCGCAAAGCGAAACGCAAACCGATTTTAGTAACCGAACCCCAGAAGGCTCCGCCAATATTTATTTGCAGGCGCGTGATAATGCCGATTCCATTGGCAGTTGGCACAGCGAAGGTTCCAGTCCGGTGGTGAAAGTGCATATTTCCGGGCCGGGAACGCGGACTAAGCTGTACGTTAAAATTGCGGCGTATACCGGTTTCTCAATTGCGCTGGTGGAAACTAACGGTAAAGATCGTTATCAGGCTGGTTTGTGCTTTATCTTCCGCAAAACTTATACCGCCTGCAGTGCGGAAGAGAGTAAAACCCTGGATGCCGAGAAGGTGGTGGCATTTGAGCAGCACTGGATTGGAAATAAAAATGTGGGTTTTGGTTACAACGATAATAAAGAACTTCTGCTGCATGGCCCAACCTTCGAAAAAGCCGTACAAGATGCGGACGGCAAATGGCGCACGCGTCGTTTTCTCAAGGTTCGAGTGAATGGTACTGAACGCAGTATAGAGTTGCTGAGTGCCACCGATCCTTATTAACAAATAAAGCCAGCAACATCACGTTGCTGGCGTGATTATTCGTTAGAAATCGTACTGCAAACTTAAACGGTTCTGCCAGAATTTCGCATCATACAGCGGCGAGGTTTGTACACCGGCAAAATCGGTGAGACTCAATCCTTTGAGCACGCCGCTGAAGGCCCAGGTAAAATAAACCAGATATTCAGACTGATTAATACTGTCTGAAGAGGCTGACGGTTTGAGATCCATAAACGAATACTGCGTACCAAGCGACAGGTTTTCATTCAGCACATAATTGAGATTGGTGGAATAGGCATTTCCGCTCCCCAAATCCTGAGTACTGGTGAAGAACGGTTGTGCGAAGTAGGGACCCGAAGCGCTATTGTGCGCATACGGCACCACCAGCGATCCGTTGCCCCAACTGTTAGCGCTGGCAGCAATGTGATCGTAACCCAGCTTCCAGCTCAGCGCAGGCGTGAAAGCGAGCGCCAGCTGAGCACCGTAGGACGTGCTGTTCACTTCACCTGCTAACGCTTTGCCGTCGCTGGTGCCGCGCATGAATTGTAGTCCGACATCCGGCTGGAATAACGTCTGCTGCCACTGGATGTGGCTTTCGCCATACACCAGGCGTGAATAGTCGGCGTACTCTTCATACCATAACTGACCGGTTAGTTTTTTATCGTCCCACTGCGATCCTCGTCCACCGCCAATGGCCCACATACCATTGGTGCGTTCATCAATATCCGTATAGGCGGTGGTGTTCAGGAACTGATCGTCACCCCACGGCTTATAGCGCCAGACTTTGGTGGCATGTAGATAATTGGTGCTGTCACCGTAATTGGCATCGACACCACGAAACAAAATAGGGGTAATACGCCAGTCGTAGTCGCCCACGAACGGAATATTGATACGCTGATCGCCCGCGGTAATTTTAAAGTCATCCTGTTGCCAGCTTAAATAGGCTTCGCCGACATTGGTTTGGTTAGTGCCAATATCACTAATGGTATGTGCTTCATCGGGATGATCGATACCGCGTAAAAATATTGCACTGACGCCCGCGCGAAAACCATATACCGGGGCGGTTTCATATTTCAGGCTACCACCGTAGCTGGTGGTGTCTTGATTAAAGCCTTTAGAAAAATACGCATTGTGCGTGGAGTAATAAAGCGTACGCAGACTGCCACTAACCGTACCGCAGGTGAAAATATCGGTGAAACTCTTTACGCCGCTGGCGTCGTACTGACAATCACTGATATTGCTCTGCGAGGCCGCCATCGCTGCCGGAGCCAGAGGGAAAAACAGCGCAGCCAGTCCGACACTTTTCAGTGTTTTCATTTGCACATCCCTAATTGAGAAAAAAAGAGGATTAATTCACCCCCGGAATAGAGACATCCGGTAAAGTTTCACGGACTTCCCAGCCGCGTAATTTGCCGGGATTTAATAAATTATGCGGATCGCATGCCCGTTTCATTGCCACTACATCGGCGCGCACCGTGCCTTGCTTGCCGTCTTCAATATGAATGACGTGCGGGTTATTTATTTTTATGCCGTTGGCCCGATAAATATCCATAATGTCGTTGAGACGATCTTCATCGCGATAACGCACCAGCGGTAATCCGCTACAGGTAAGCATTCCGTTCATGTCGCGCAGGAATTCAATGTGCGACATCACTTCATCAGAGAGTTGTGCTTCCAGCGCCAGCGCCTGCTGATAATAGTTTTCCGCCGCGTAAGCGGTTTGCAGGTAGGTCAGGGTTTTGTCGATCTTCAGCGCCTGCAGGGTAGTGTGGTTCCAGCAGTATTCAATTAGCGAGTGGCCGCGGTTTTCCCCTGCGGCAAAATGCAGCGCGTTATGGCCTGCGTGCTGTGCCAGCAGCGAAGGCAGCAGCGCATCGCTTTCGCTGCCCACCACGGATATGACGCCGTGCTTACCCACCACATCGGCATTGGTCAGGTCGGTGAAGTAATCCAGCACCGGAGCGGCAAATACCGCAACCTGGCGTTTTACTAATCCCGGCGAGCGTGCCAGCGCATCGGCAAATGCCATCGCTGTTGGGAAATCGGCAAAGGTATCGAGGCGTTCTATCCAGTCATGGCAGGGCGCCAGCGCCAACTCGATCTCTAGCACAATGCCGTTGCTGCCGTAGGCGTGATGCAGCAGCAGCGCGTCTGGCGCCTGTAACGTTATAATGCGCGGCGTCTCTTCCATGGTCATCATCCGCACTGACAACACGTTGCCCGGCGCGGCCAGCGGACCGTAATTGATTGAGCCTACGCCGCCAAAGCCACCGCCAAACAGGCCGCCAAGCGTGGCCAGTTTCCACGTGGAGGGCATGCAGCGCAGTTCCCAGCCGAGCGGACGCGTGTGTGCCTCAAGCTCGCCAAGACGGATCCCCGCCTGCGCGCGCACCGTGCCGTGTCCCATGGCGGTAACGGCGTTGAGGCGTGTCATATCGACCATGACGCCGCCGTTCAGCGGGATGAGTTGACCATAATTGCCGGTGCCGCCGCCGCGCAGATTGAGCGGAACACGCCCTTTGGCGCAGGCTGCGACGATATGCGTGAGTTCGCGTTCATCACGTGGGCGCACCGCCAGTTCAGCAAATTTCTCTTCCAGTTGGGGTTTCAGCACCGGGCTGAACCAGTGGAAATCACGCGACAGGCGCTTGACCTTCGGCGCTTCTTTGATCCAGTCAAGTTCAGGCAACGCCGCGACCAGCGCCGCCAGTGCAGACTGGCGATCGGAATCAGACATGTTTTATTCCTGTGTAAAAAGGTTTTCCGTAGGGTCGCCATTTATGGCGACCCTACGATGTTAACTGGGGCTCATTTCACTCTCATGCCAAGCCGCCAGCACGCGGCGCGTCAGCCACGACATCAGGGCGAACAGCAGGAAGCCGGCCAGTGAAATCAGCAACAGCGCGGCAAACATCAGCGGGATATTCAGCTGATAACCGGCCTGGAGAATCTGGTATGCCAGGCCGGTATCGGTGCCGCCGGTGCCGGCAACGAACTCGGCTACCACCGCACCAATCAGCGACAAGCCGCTGGAGATGCGCAGCGCGCCGAAGAAGTACGGCAGCGCCGAAGGAATGCGTAAACGCAGTAGAATCTGCATCCGCGAGGCGTGATTGAGACGGAAATAGCTCAGCAATCCGGGCGATACGCTACGTAAACCCTGGGTGGTGTTGGAAATGATCGGGAACACCGCCATCAGCGTGGCGCACACCACCAGCGACAGCGTGGTGTCCTTCACCCAAATGATGATCAGCGGGGCGATGGCGACAATTGGCGTCACCTGTAAAAACACGATGTAAGGGAACAGCGCGGTTTCAATAAAGCGGTTCTGCACCAGCAAAAACGCCACAATCGAGCCGATCACAATCGCCAGGGCAAAAGAGATTACGGTGATTTTCAGGGTGTAAAGTAGCGACATAAACAGCGTGGAAAAGTTTTGCACCAGGCTTTCCGCCACCACCAGCGGTGACGGCACCAGAAATGCCGGCACCTTAAAGGTGGTGACCAGAAACTGCCACAGCAGCAGCATGGCGATGGCGACGATGGCCGGGAACAGCCACTGCTGAAATTGACGATGGGCCGCTAACGGTTTCATCATTGACTCTCCTGGCTGGCTGCCAACAGACCGCGCTGCAGCAGTTGGGCATAGTGAGTGAAGGTCTGGCTGACGCGGAATTCATCATCACGCGGCGAGGTGGCGTCAATGCGGATATCATCCACCACGCGCCCGGGACGCGCCGCCATCATGATCACCCGCTGCGACAGGAAAACGGCTTCCTGAATCGAGTGCGTGACAAATATCACCGTCAGCTTCTGCTCCTGCCACAAATCGAGCAGATCGCTATCCAGCTTGTTGCGCGTGATCTCGTCCAGCGCGCCAAATGGCTCATCCATCAACAACACTTTAGGCCGCGTTACCAGCCCCCGTGCAATGGATACGCGCATCTGCATACCGCCCGAAAGCTCGCGCGGCAGCACGTGACCAAACTGGCCGAGACCAACCAGTTCGAGAATCTCGCGTACGCGGGTATCGGCTTCAGCACGTGGTACGCCGGCCAAATCGAGCGGCAGACGCACATTTTTGTGCACGTTGCTCCACGGCATTAGCGTGGCTTCCTGAAACACGAACGACAGTGGCAAATCGCGCTGGTTCTCACGTCGATCGCGGCGAAACAGCATCAGCTTGCCATCCGTCGGTTCAATCAACCCGGCGATCATCTTCAATAGGGTGCTTTTGCCGCAGCCAGACGGACCCAGCAGCGAAACAAATTCGCCCTGACGAATGGTGAGATCGACCGGCAGCAGCGCGCGCGTGCCGTTGGGATAGATTTTCTCTGCCGACAGCACCTCAATCGCCGGTGCCGCCGCCGAACGCGGCACCGCCTGCGCATCCTGGTTGAGCAGCGTTAGATGACTGGCGCTATTCATGGCAGTACCTTAACGTCTTGGATGAATTTCAGCGTGTAGCTGCCGTCAAACGGCACTTTGGCGGGATCGATCAGCTTGGTATCGACCAGCAGTTGCCAGGTTTGTTTGAGACGCGCTTCGGTCATGATGCCGATGCCGCCGGTTTGCGCATCGCCGCCGGTCAGCATCTGGTATTTCTTCATCTGCGCGATGCCGAACGCAATCTGATCATCGCTCATCTGTGGGTTCTCTTTTTTGATCAGCACGTTGCCGGCACTGGGATCGTGCAGATAGTTTTTCCAGCCCTGCATTGATGCTTTGACAAATGCCGCGACCGCGGCCGGACGTTTCTCAATGGTTGATTTCATGCACACGATGCTGTTGCCGTACGGCGGATAACCCCAATCGCTGATGGGATACACATTGGCCTGCGCGTTAGCTTTCTGCACCGCATAAGGTTCCGAGGTGATATAGCCTTGCTGCACCAGCGTTTTATCGGCAAGGAATGGCTGAATGCTGAAGGTGTAAGGCCGTACGCGAGCATTTTTCAGCTTCAGCGCGCTCTGCGCCCAGGGCCAGTACGAGGTGTAGGCTTCGGCGGCCAGCAGGAAGGTTTTACCCTGCAGATCGGCTTGGTTTTTCACATCCGGATGGGTAAGAAAGGCAATCGCCGAGTGTTGGAAGGTGGTCGCCACCGGCATCGCTTCCACGCCTTGCTGCCAGATTTCCAGCGCCTGCATGTTATCGCTGATGATGCAGTCCGCCTGGCCTGCGGCCATCAACTGCATGGTGTGCACCTGCGGGCCGCCCATTTTGATGGTGACGTCGAGACCCGCATCACGATACAGATTCTGCGCCTGCGCCTGATAGAAGCCGCCGTGTTCGGCCTGCGCGTACCAGTTGGTCATAAAGGTGAATTTTTCTGCCGCCATGCCCGGGGCCGAGAGGGCCAGCGCAAGTGCGGCAACAATGCTCAATGTTTTTTTCATCAATAGTCCCTAGCGCGGTTGTAAAAAGGCGGCTGCGTCGTTGTGATCTAATACTTTGCCTTGCCACTGGCCGGTGCCCCACGCCGGTTCGGCGCGTGTCACCCACGTCATCTGATGCACTTCGGTAATGACCTGCGCCCAGCTTTCCGCCAGCGACTCAAGGATCGCCGCACCCTGCTCAGGCGTGGAGGGTAAGGGATCGCCAATCACGCCGCTCGGGCCGAAATCATAGGAAGCCCAGGCCGCCATTGGTTTGTTGGTTGAAAGCGTCGGACAGGGGAATGCCGGCGGATAGTTGGCTACCGCTTTATCCATCTGCACGGTATCCGGTGCCAGCGCCAGCATCAGCGCGGTTTCGGCGTGACCGGCGTGCATCGCCATTTGCCGCTCTTTGTCGTCCATAAAGCTTTCAGCGCAGTTCGGCACTTTGAAGGTGTCTTGCATGATGATGATCATGTCGCCGTGGCGCAGGCGCAGCTCGCGTGCCGCCATCTGTAGCGGCTGCGGCTGGCCACCGTGACCATTAACCATCAGAAATTTGCGGAAACCGGCGCGATAAAGCGATTCGCCAATCTCCAGAATGGTGTGCAGCAGGGTTTCGCCGGTCAGCGTCAGCGTACCGGGAAAATGCAGATGCTCATCTGATTTGCCGTAGGTAATCGGCGGGATGGCGTAAGCCGGAATGTCAGCGGGTAAACGCGCCAATGCATGACCGACCACCCCCGATGAGATCACGCTATCCACCGCGCACGGCAGATGCGGACCATGCTGCTCAATCGCGCCGGTCGGCAACACGATAACGGTATTGGCTTTATCGTCCAGCGTGGCGATGTCAGTCCAGCTCAGATACGGCAAAAAGCGGTTTGCCGGAATATAACCATGCAACATTTGAACTCCTCGTGTTATTGCGGCAACCACGCCGTGGCTTCAACTTCGATTAAAACGTCCGCACTCGGCAGCATTTCACTCACCTGCACCACGGTAGAAACCGGCGGCGCATCGGGGAAAAATTGCTTCCGTACCCGGCTGTAGTGGGGGAAGTGATCGAGATTGCGGAAATATTGCACCAGCTTGAAGACATCGCTCATCTGACCGCCCGCGCTTTCGATGGTGGCGCGAATGCTTTCCAGCACGTACCAGCTCTGCGCCAGAATCGGCCCCTCTTTGATGTCGGTAGAGAATTCACCCGTACGACCCAGCAGGCGCTGCGCTGCTTGTGGAATGTCGTCGTAACCGCGCACGATAGTGGCAGTTTGCGGATTCACCGGAATAATGCCGGAGAGGAAAATAAAGTCGCCCGCGCGTCGCCACGCAGCATATTTCGCCAGCGGTTTTCCCGCTCCTTCATCAAGCGCCATTTGTTGTTTCTCCATAACGCACACCGTTTTTTAGCCGATAGCGCTGGCGTTGACGTAACGGCCAGCTCGCCACATCGGCATCAGGAAATATCACCAAGTCGTTGCCCTGTAGCGCGCGGCGCTGGCAAATCAGCGCCGAGGCTTCATCAAACGCCGCGCCCAGTTGCAGGCTGAGCAAGCCGCTAAACAGCGTATCGAGCGGGTCATAACTACCGAACGGGCAGAACGCATCTTGTACGTTGTCGGCACCGAGCAGCAGCGGAATGCCTAACGCCTGTGCCTCTTTCACCAACGTCAAACCGCGCTGACGTGGAGTGCGGCCCGGCACCGCGTCCTGTAACAGCAGGTTGGTGAGCGGCAGCGCAATCAGCCTGACCTTGTGTTGTGCCAGCACCGCAAGGATCTGCTCTGCGTCATCCTGCTGTGACAGCGCACAGCTGTGGCTACAGGTGATTTGCCCGCTAAACGGATGCTGCTGCAAATAGTGCGCCAGCCAGCGTAATCCCTGCGCTTGCGGGTTAAGTTCTTCATCAATATGCAGATCGACATCCAGCTGCCACCGCTCTGCAGCATCCAGCAGACGCTGAAACGCCTGTGCATCCCAGTTGCTGCTGTGAATAAAGCCGCCCAACAGCGCGCCTGGACCGCTGGTCGCCACCTGTGCGGCAATGTGCTGCGCATCGCTGGCATCGGTGAAGAAGGGCAACGGAGCCAATGCTACGCGTTCGATGCTGCACAGCGGATGGTGCAGATCGCCCATAACTTGCCACGCTAATGGTGCATCAACCGAGAACCAGTCAATGTGCGTGCGCAGCAAACCGACGCCGGCTTCCGCCGCCCAGTGCAGCGCCTGCGTGGCGCGCTGCTGCAAATCTTCGGCGTTCCAGTGCACGCGATCCTGATGCATCGCCGCAATCGCCGCCAGCAGCCCTGGCTGTTGCGCCGGGCTCCGTTCGATGGTGAAGGTTTTATCCAGATGCGCATGCGGCTCGACAAAGGCAGGTAACACCAGCGCACCGTGGAGCGCCAGATAACCCGCAGGTTGTGATGCGTTGGTCGGTTCAAATTGCAGGCCTGAGGCGTGGAAATGCAAGGTCGCCAGCTGCGGTTGGTTGTTTACTAACGGCCAGTTTTCAGGCAATAGCCAGCGCGGCAAACGTGCGCCTGTTGCACCTAAAAAGCGGCTCATAAATCCAGCACCAGCAGAGGAGAATGGGCGCGTGAACAGCACAGCACGATGCAATCATTGGCAGCACGTTCGTGCTGGCTCAGCACATCATCGCGGTGATCGGGTTCGCCCGCTAATACGCCGGTGATGCAGGCGCCGCACATGCCTTGTTCGCAGGAGAGTGCGATCGCAATGCCCGCGTCCTCGAGCACCTCGGCGATGCTTTGATCGGCGCTAACGGCGAAGCGCGCACCGGAAGAGGCAATTTCGATTTCAAAAGCGCTATCAGCAACAAGCCGCGGTGCGTCGCTGGGCCTGAAGCGCTCGCTGTGTAGCTGGTCGAGTTTCCAGCCCTGTTGCTGCGCCAGCTGCTGTAGATGATCCATAAAACCTGCGGGACCGCAGTAGATCAATGCGCTGTTATGCGGCTGTTTGAGATCGTCCGGGATGCGCTGACGCAGGCTGTCGCTTTCGCTGCTGTAGTGAATGACCGCGTGCGGCCCCAACGTTGCCAGACGTTCACAAAAGGCCAGTTCATCGGCGCGTTTCAGATAGAGATGCAACGTGAAATCCGCCTGGCGTGCGGCTAATGCTTCGGCCATAACCAGCAGCGGTGTTAAACCGATACCGGCCGCAAACAGCAGCGTGCGCGGCGCCTGCGGCAGCGGAAAATGGTTGCGCGGAGAGGAGATCTGCAAGCCATCGCCCGCTGCCAGCTGCTGATGCAGCCAGCGCGAACCGCCGGTTGAGCGCGCATCCAAACGCACGCAGATTTGGTAATGATTGGCTGCCGTGGAGCAGAGCGAATACTGGCGTTTACCGCAGCCGGGAATCTCCACATCAATATGCGCGCCGGGCGCAAAAGCCGGCAGCGGCTGGCCGTCTTCACTCGCCAATGTGAGTAATACATTGCCTGCACCGTTGGACTGCTTTGCGATGACGGTGACAGCCAGGGAATCTGTCTGCTTCATAGTTTGTCTGCCTGAACAGGGATGTCATCAGCCGCAAAGCCGCGCAAACCCTTGTTTTTATCATGGCAGCGATTATTATTTTGCCATGTGTAAGCGTCCATCTGTTTAATTCGCATGATGCGTTGCAAAAAAGAGAGCACCCGTTATGTTCGCCTTCTCCCGATTTCTGCTCTATTTCACGGAAGTAGCCCGCCAGGGTTCACTGCGCAAGGCTTCTGAGGTATTGCACGTCTCCGCTTCGTCAATTGATCGACAGATACTCCGCGTGGAAGAACAGCTGGATATGCCGCTGTTTGAACGTCATCCATCAGGATTACGTATGACCGCAGCGGGCGAAATTTTGCTGAATGCCGCGAAAAACTGGCAGCGTGAGTTTGGCCGCGTCTGCACTCAGCTGGACGATCTGCGCGGACTACGCCATGGGCATGTGCATATCGCCACGATTGACGCCATCAACCGCGGCTTCTTTTCCTCGATCTTGCAACGGATCCGAGGAGAATATCCCGGCATCTCGTTTACGTTGACCACCATGAGCAATATCCATATCGCCAATGCGTTAACCTCTGGCGATGCGGATTTCGGCATCATGCTCAATCCACAAAGCTCGCGCGAGCTGCTGGTGAAATCCTTTGCGGATTTACGCCTGGGGATTGTGGTGAGTAGCCAGCATCCGCTGGCGAACCGGGAGTCGATCCGCTTTAGCCACTGCGAATCCTGGCCGTTTATCGTACCTGCAGCCCCGCTGATGCTAGCCGATCCGCTGGAGGCGCTGATAAACAGTTCAGGGATTAAAATTCAGGAAGTGGCGCGCACCAACAACATTCATATGCTGCGTTCGCTGGTACGCGATGACGTGGGAATTAGCCTGATGTGCTGGCTGGATATCGTGGATGAATATCGACGCGGTGAACTGAAGTTTATTCCGCTGATTGATAGCGTGCTGAAGCCATTTACGCTGTCGCTGTGCGTGGCGCCACAGCGGCAACTTTCGATTGCCGCTTCGATGATGCTGCGCGAACTGGAGTCATTTTTTGCGTTGATGCAGAGTGAGGAGTTGCTGGCTTAACCCGCATATCGCGCGGTTTGTGGCCACGTGCGCATCAATGCGCACCCCACGTGTAGGGGAGCCATTTATGGCGACCGGCCCCAGCGGGTGCGCAAATAATTCACCGCATCCTGGGTTTGCGGTTGATTAAGGTAATTCTCGCGGAACAAAATCGTACCGTTAATTTGCGGCACCGACTCATTGAGATCGAGCTGTTTTTTCAGCTCAGGCACACCGCCATTTACCGTCCAGTCTGGCTCGCTTTTCGAGGCCTCGCCGATTTTATACAGCGCCACGCCAATATATAGCCGCGTGTGCGTCGGTTTCACCACGTCCGCCCACCAGTGTGCCAATACGTCATAGCGGGCAGCCTGGCGCGCAAACGGCCAGTAAAGCTGCGGTGCAATGTAATCAAGCAGGCCCATTTGTACCCAGCGGCGCGTGTCGGCATAGGCTTCGTCATACGCTGCAGCACCGCGCGTGTCGGAACCGGCGGCATCATGTGACACATTGCGCCACACGCCCGCCGGGCTGACGCCAAATTCAACATTCGGCTTGAGCTGCTTAATGGTGCGCGATACCTGCTCAATCAGCAGTAACGTATTATTGCGGCGCCAGTCGGCCTTTGAGGCAAACCCCTGACCATATTGACGGAAGGTAGCGTTATCGTTGAGGGTGGAACCCGGCGTTTCGGTATAGAAATAGTCATCGAACTGCACGCCATCGATAGCGTAGTGCGATACCACTTCCGCAACGATGCTGGTGATCCAGTCGCGGGCTTCAGGGATGCCGGGATCGAGCACAAAGCGGTCGCTGGCGGTGCGGATCCAATCGCGATGCAGCACAAATACGCTGGCGGGCTGCAGCGCTAAGGTATTATTCAGCGCGTTAACGGTAGAGGGTTTGACGTTGGTTGAGATGCGATAGGGATTGAACCACGCGTGCACCTTCATGCCCCGTTTATGCGCCTCATCCAGCATGAATTTCAGCGGATCGTAGCCGGGATCCTCGCCAATTTTGCCGGTCAGCATATCTGACCACGGTAGAATGCGCGATCGCCACAGCGCGGTACCATCCGGTTTCACCTGAAAGAAAACGGTATTGATGCCGAGGCTTTTCAGCTTATCCAGTTTGCTGGTTAGCGCTTGCTGCTGCTGGCTGATGCGGATGGCTGGACTGGCATTAACTGAATTCATCGGCGGCCAGTCGAGGCGTGAAACCGTCGTCAGCCACACGCCGCGCACCGGCTCGTTATGCTGCAATGGTTGGCTCGGCATCGGGGGTTTGGGCACCGACGGCAAAGGGGTGACCAGTGATTTCGGCGGCGGCGATGAGCAGCTGGCGAGGAGCAGGGCAACGGTAATGGCCGCTAGCGCGGTGGATTTCCTGACGCGAAGAAAACGATGTGAACAGGCTATGATAAACTCCCTTTCTTACAACTTTCTGTTCGAAGAGCCTCATTCTCTTATCATGCGAACTAAAGTCAATATAATCGCACCATCACAAATACTGGTCGCCATGAATGGCGACCCTACATTCGAACGCTGCATTTACATAGCATCGTCATTGATTGCGACCGCCAAGCATACTTATTGAGGAACCCAAAACCTATGCAATACGAAGACCTTTATCGCCGTATCGGCCAGATCATCTTTAGCTGTGGCCCAGAAGGTGCGCGGGAATTGATCGTCCAGGCCGAATTATTTGCGGACGATGATGGCGGGCAATTCCAGTTCGATTACCTTGATGAAAACGGTGAGCCGGATTGGTTTGAACCGGATGCGCGCGCGATTGGCGATCTCTCCGAGGCGCTGAAGGAATTTCAGCAGTACT
Source organism: Pantoea sp. BRR-3P (assembly GCF_039621635.1). NCBI lineage: Bacteria > Pseudomonadati > Pseudomonadota > Gammaproteobacteria > Enterobacterales > Erwiniaceae > Pantoea > Pantoea sp. BRR-3P. The sequence goes on along the minus strand of NZ_CP155067.1, from coordinate 375,658 downwards.
TCGTCGATAACAAGATGACCAATGGTTTGCCGGTATGGAGAAAGTGCGTGGTAAACCTTAACGTGCCGGAAGAGGCGATCAGTATCGACGTGCAGTACGATTAAGTTCCGCGGCATCCTTGCCCGGAATCAACCCGTTAGGAACGTAACGCCACCATCTTCTCGCTTTTACGCGCCACACGTTTGCGTTGCACAATGCGGCTGGCGGCGACCACTGCCAGCGTTAACAGGCCAGTGGCGATGATCTCTGGGCGATGCTGTTGATTAAACAACATGGCAATCAACACGCCGACGATGAACACCATGGTCGCCCACGTCAAACCTGGGAATAGCCACATGCGATAGCTGAGCGTTTCGCCGCGCGCTTCGCGCTTTTTGCGCAGTACCAGATGTGAAGCAGCGATCACCAGATACACCAGCAGCGCAATGGCACCCGAGCTGGCCAGCAAAAATTCAAACACCGCGCTTGGTGCCAGATAATTGGCGATGACGGCGAGGAAGGCGGCTGCCGTAGAGAACAGCACGGCAACCCATGGCGTACCGCTGCGGGTGGTGCGTGACACCATGGCCGGTGCATCCTGACGGCGTGACAGCGAGTAGATCATGCGCGATGCGGTATACAGCGCCGAGTTAAGACAGCTACACACCGCGATTAAGACCACAACATCCACGATCTGTTTGGCGTACGGCACGTTCATCATCTGCATTGCCGTCTGGTAAGAACCGGCTTTCATGAGTGACGGCGTATTCCACGGCACCAGCGCGACAACAATAAAAATCGACAGTAAATAGAACAACGCGATACGCCAGATCACTGAATTGGTGGCTTGGGTGATCTGCTTCTTCGGTTCGCGTGATTCCGCAGCGGCAATAGTGACGATTTCTGTCCCCATAAACGAGAACATGGTAGTGAGAATGGCTGCCAGTACCGCGCTAATACCGTTGGGCATAAAGCCTTGCGTATCGTACAGATGTGAGATGCCTTGCGTGCTGCTACCCGGCATCAAACCAAATACCGCCAGGCTTCCTGCACACAAGAACGCGACAATCGCCACCACTTTCAGCAGAGCAAACCAGAATTCGAATTCGCCATAGTTTTTCACGCTAAACAGGTTGCTGATGGTCAGGAACGAGGTGATCGCCAGCGTGTATTCCCATACTGCAACCTGTGGAAACCACGAATGCAGAATGGTGCCCGCCGCGTTGGCCTCCAGCGGAATCACCAGCACCCAAAACCACCAGTAAAGCCAGCCGATAGTGAACCCGGCCCAGCGACCGAGTGACTTGTCGGCATAGGTTGAGAAGGAGCCCGAATCAGGGGACGCCACGGCCATTTCCGCCAGCATACGCATAATCAGCACCACCAGCGCGCCCGCCGCTATATAGGCCAGCAGCACCGCAGGACCGGCTTCGGCAATGGCATGACCTGAACCGACAAACAGTCCGGCACCGATGACGCCACCAATTGACAACATGCGGACGTGACGCGGTTTCAGGCCTTGAGCCAGTACATCGGCATTCTGTGAACTCATCTATATTTCTCCAAAGCGTCTCTCAGGCAGCACGCAGCACTGCCGGGTTACAACAGGTGAGAAGCCCAGCCCGCAGTGCGAGCTGGGAAGAGCGGCGAAAGCCTAAGAATCGTAATGTTGACTCAGCACGCTGCCGAGGATGTCCAGAGCCTGGCTGAACTGCGCATCAGGGATGGTGAGCGGATAGAGGAAACGAATGACATTGCCCTGTGGACCACATGTCAGCAGCAGCAGGCCTTGTGCCATCGCCTGTTGCTGAATGGTCTGTGCCGTTTGTGCCGAGGCAAATTCCACTGCCACCATAGAGCCCAGGCCACGGATATCAATGATGGAAGAACAGCTGCTGCGCGCGCCGTGCAAGAAATCAATCAACTGGGCGCCGAGTTGTTCTGAACGTTCACACAGTTTCTCGTCGGCAATCACGTCAAGTACCGCGTGGGCTGCAGCAATCGCCAGCGGATTACCGGCGTAGGTGCCGCCTAAGCCACCCGGTCCCGGCGCATCCATAATCTCGGCACGGCCGCTGACTGCCGAAAGCGGCATCCCGCCCGCGAGGCTTTTCGCCATGGTGATGAGATCCGGTTTTACGGCGTAGTGATCCATGGCAAACAGCTTGCCAGTGCGAGCAAAGCCGCTTTGCACTTCATCCGCAATCAGCAGGATGCCGTGTTCATCCGCCAATGTGCGCAAGCGGTTGAAGAACGCCGGCGGCGCGACGTGGAATCCGCCTTCACCCTGAATGGGCTCCAGCACGATGGCGGCAACATCCTGCGGCGCGATGTCCTGAGTAAAAATGTCCTGCAGGCTAGCTAACGCATCCTCCACGCTGATGCCGGTTACGCTGTTGGGATAGCGTGCGTGCCATACCGAAGCCGGCATTGGGCCAAAGTCGCGTTTGTATGGCGCCACTTTGCCGGTCATTGCCATGGTCATAAAAGTGCGGCCATGGAAGGCGTTACCAAAGGTGATGATGCCGTGACGACGCGTGGCCGCTCGCGCCACTTTCACCGCGTTTTCGACCGCTTCTGCGCCAGTCGAGAAAAAGGCGGTTTTCGCTTTGCCAGCAATTGGCACCACGCGGTTTAGGCGTTCGGCCAACGCGACATAACTCTCATAGGGCGTGACCTGAAACGCGGTATGGGTAAATTTCTCTAACTGATCGGCAATCGCCTGCACGATGCGGGGATGGCGATGACCGGTATTCAATACCGCAATGCCGCCGGCGAAATCGATCCAGCTATTGCCCTCACCGTCGCGCAGCGTGGCGTTTTCTGCGTGCTCGACATACCACTGACAAAGATTGCCGGTGCCGCGTGGCAGGGCATCATCTTTGCGTTGCTGCAACCGGCTGTTTTTACCTTCCATAACATTTCCTTAGCGATATGCGTCTTTACAAATTATCAACAAACACGCTTATTTATCCCTGCGCTGAGGTATCATGCCAGAGCCACTTTTACAGAAAAGGAGGGAGCCAATTGCGGAGTTTGTACGCAGATCATGTATTGGAGCGCATGCAGTTTATGCAGGAGGGGACGCTGCAGCAGCGTTTGCTGAGCTGTATGCAACTGGCTATCGCCGAGGGCATTTTCCCGCGGGCTACGCGTTTGCCCGCCACGCGTGATTTAGCGCGCGAACTGTCGGTGTCGCGTAATACCGTGCTTAACGTCTATGAAAATCTGATGGCGCAAGGTTATGTCACGGCGCGCACGGGCAGCGGCACCTGGATTGCGGAAAACTTGCCGGAAGGATCGCTGCATACGCCGCGCAACGCTGCCGTAATCGACTCAATGACGGCAAAACCGGCGGCGCTCTCAAAACGCGGGGCTTCGCTGCTGGGTCACGCCAATGCCTCACCTTATCAGTGGGGCGCGTTCGTGCCCGGAGCGCCGGATGTTACGCAGTTCCCGCATAAATTATTCAGCCAGATCCAGGCGCGGTTAAACCGCGAGCCGGATGTCGAACGGCTCATTTACAGCAGCCAGGGCGGCTGCATGCATCTGCGTGAAGCATTGGCGGAATACCTCAGCGTTGCGCGATCGGTGCATGCCAATGCCGATCAAATCATCATTACCGAAGGTATTCATCAGGCGGTGGATTTGGTCTCCCGCGTACTGTGCGATCCTGGCGATCAGGTTTGGATCGAAGAGCCAGGTTACTGGGGCACGCGCAATTTGCTGCGCATCAATGGGCTGAAAATACATGCCGTTGCCGTGGATGAGCAGGGACTAATCCCCGATTTACCGGCGCGTAGCCGTGCCCCAAAAATGATTTTTGTGACACCGTCACATCAATACCCGCTTGGCGTGCACCTGAGCCTTGAGCGCCGTAAGCAGCTGCTGGACCTGGCGCGCAAGCATAAGACCTGGCTGGTGGAGGATGATTACGACAGTGAGTTCCGTTTTTCGGGCCAGCCGTTTCCGTCGCTGCAGGGGTTCGAGCCAGATGCACCCGTGATTTATATGGGCACCTTTAGCAAAACGCTCTATCCCGCGCTGCGGCTCGGCTATCTGGTGGTGCCGAAAGCGTTAGCGCAGCCGCTGCGGGTAGCGGCGGCAGAGCTCTATCGTGGCGGTCATCTGCTGGTACAGCGCGCGCTGGCAGAATTTATTCAGAAAGGCCATTACATGGCGCACATCCGCCGTATGCGTAAGCTTTACAGCCAGCGCCGACGCTTTATGGTCAGCCTGATTGAACGCTATCTCGGCGCGGCCTTTTTACCGCTGGTGAATCACGAAGCAGGTTTACATCTGGTGATGAACTTACCGATGGGATGCGACGATGTCGCCGTCGCCGCGCTGGCACTGCGGCGCGGCGTAAAGGTACGTCCGCTGTCGCAATATTACATGCATCCGCAGGAGCGACGCGGCCTACTGCTGGGTTTTGCCTGTGTCGATGAGCGGCAGTGCCAGGATGCATTTGGTACGTTGAAAGGGTGCCTGGCGGAGATGGGAATTATTTGATGGAGTGGTCGTCATGAATGACGACCCTACAGCGCATATTACCTTCGTAGGGGCGTCATTCATGACGACCCGGTGTGCAAAGCGATGGTTAGGCGATGCTGTCCAAACGACTGACGATTTCAGGCGTGAGTTTCACGTCAGCACTCGCCAGGTTCTGCTTCAGGTGCGCTGGCGATGAGGTACCTGGAATCAGCAGAATGTTCGGTGAACGCTGCAGCAGCCAGGCCAGCGCCACCTGTAACGGCGTGGCGTTCAGCTCGTTCGCTACGTCGGTTAGCCGATCGGACTGCAGCGGAGAAAAGCCACCCAGTGGGAAGAAAGGCACGTACGGAATGCCCTGCGCCGCCAGCTGATCGAGTAGCGCCTCGTCCTGACGATTGGCCAGATTGTAGAGGTTCTGCACGCAGGCAATCGGCGTCATTGCTTGTGCATCGGCCACCTGTTTGGCGGTGACATTGCTTAAGCCGATATGACGAATCAGGCCGCGCTCTTTCAGTTTGATCATCGCCTCAACCTGCGGCTCCAGTGAACCTTCTTTTGGACCATGCACGTCCAACATCGAACGCAGATTCACCACTTCAATCACATCGAGTCCAAGATGACGCAGGTTATCTTCAACCGCCTGTGTCAGCGCCTCCGGGGTGAACGCCGGCAGCCAGCCGCCTTTCTCATCACGACGCGCGCCCACTTTGGTGACGATAACCAGATCGTCCGCGTAGGGATGCAACGCTTTTTTAATCAGCTGGTTGGTAATATGCGGGCCATAAAAATCACTGGTATCAATATGGTTAACACCCGCGCTGATAGCCTCACGCAGTACCTGCAAAGCCCGCGCTTCGTCTTTGGGCGGGCCAAAGACGCCCGGTCCTGCCAACTGCATGGCGCCGTAACCAAGGCGCGCTACCTGGCGATCGCCAAGGGTATAAGTTAATGCTGGATGAGACATGGGAAGCTCCTTTGTCAGTGTGTAGAGTGATTGTAATCGCACCAACGCTGTGCAACTATCCGTGCAAATCGGGACACAGTGTACGAGGTGGCGAACAATGGCAGTAGATATCGCACTGCTGCACGCGGTAGTCGCGGTGGCAAAAGCCGGGGGCTTTCGCGAGGCGGCGCGCATGACGGGGAGTAATCCGTCGCGCCTGAGTGATGCAGTACGGCGGGCAGAAGAGCAGCTTGGCGTGCGCTTGTTTAATCGCACCACGCGCACCGTGGCGTTAACTGAAGCTGGCAGGGCGCTGATGTCGCGCTTACTGCCTGCGATGAACGAAGTGGATGCGGCACTGGATGCGCTAAATACCTTCCGTGATACTCCGGGCGGCACGTTGCGTTTGAATGTCCCGGTCAGCGCCGCGCGCATTGTGCTACCCGCGATTGTGCCGGGCTTTCTCCAGCGCTACCCGGATATCCAGCTGGAAGTGGTGGCGGAGAGCAATGTTCAGGATGTGTTCCGCGACAGCTGTGATGCTGGCGTGCGTTATGACGATCATCTGGAACTGGATATGGTGGCGCTGCCGATTGGCCCTCGCACCCAGCGCTTTGCGTTAGCGGCGGCCCCCGCTTATCTGGCCCAGTTCGGCACGCCGCAGCATCCGCGGGATCTCATGCAGCACCGGTGTTTATACGGACGCTACGCGACCGGCGTGGTAGCCGAATGGGAATTTACGCGCGGTGAAGAAACCGTGCGCCTGCAGCCAAAAGGCCCGCTGATTTGCAGTATCGGCGCGGCCATGGATCTCACGGTTCAGGCCGCAATTGCCGGTTCCGGCGTGGTGTATCTGTTCGAGGATTGGCTGAAACAGGCGCTTGACAGCGGTAGTCTGCAACCGATTTTGCCCGAATGGTGGCAAAGCTTCACCGGCCTGTGGCTGTATTACAACGATCGCCGTTTAATCCCGGCGCCGCTGCAGGCCTTTCTGGATTATGTGCGTGAGCTTAATGCCGCGTGACTGGCTGATAAATTAACGCAACCTAATAAATAAAGCGGATTTTCATCCGCTTATTCACACTAAAACTCGCGCTTAGAGTTGTAGTGTGCCTCTTCAGCAGGCACACCTTTAGCTACCGTATCGCGCAAATCATTCTTCGTTACGTTAAACATTTCAGGCGCATCTTTCATCAATGCCTGTTTATGCGCCTGTAACTGCTGTTGTAACCCAACAAAGGTGCTGCCCATTTGTTCCATCATGGATTTACATGCGCCATTACTCTGCATAGCAACCGCAGCGGAAGAATCCATACCGGATAAACTCATTGATGCGCATGACTGCGTAAAATTTTCCTGAAGAGAACGGTGTACGCTATCGGCGGTTGAATTGCCGCTTTGCGCTGCTGCAAGAATATCTTCTTTATTAATCATGAATAACTCCTTGTCATTACTGGGATTAAGGACATTTAAAATTGCGCAACGCGCGGGACCATAATGGGAAGTTTTGTTGCGCTGAGCGGATAGTAAACGCGAAGCTTCCTGGCATACCGTTCAGCATCATCAACAGCTCTCGCGTATCACTACTCATGTTGCTGACCGTCGCGCGATCATAAAGTCGGAATAGGGCCCAGGGACCTTCGAACATCGCGGTCTGCAAGCTGCCGTCATTGGCTTTGAAAGTGAGGCGAATATAGGTGCCACCTTTTGGCCCTGGCCATTCCACCCGCTCCGGTTGACTTTGACCATGGCTATAACGGATAACCTGTCCATCAATATCCAGTACGGCTTCAGAGATGTTGCTGCTGAGCGTCATTGGCGTGAGGAAAAAGGTTAATGCCATATTTCCGCTGCTGTTAAGCCAGCTTTCACGAATTTTCGCCGCACTTTCAAAAGATCGGACGGTACCTGCAGAAATTAAGCTTGGATCCTTAGCGCGCCAGGGTCGCTGGTTAACATCAACCAGCGATGCGAGGTTTTGGTCGAAAAAGCGCTGTAAGCTGCCATCTTTTGCAAACAGGCGAGAGAAATCGTTAATGCCAATTTCGTTTTTGGCCGTGGTGGAAAACGGATAACGATTGGCGATGATATTTTTACATTCACCGGTGGTCAGTGACGCCGTATTGCTTGAGAGTTTCTGCCGAATCTGCGCCAGGGTCTGGCTTTGGCCGCGTTCAATCAGATCCATCATGACGCTCCTGACCGGATCGGGATAACGCGCGGCATCAATGCGGGCGCGCTTTAAGCCATCATCCGGCGACTGGGCATTACTCTCGCTGCTATTAAGACGAACCGATGCCGCCGCCAGCAGATTATAAAGCTCGTTAAAAGTGCGCTGGAGGCTGTCATTGCCAACATTGCTTTTCGCTAACTCAAGTCCCAGCCGCCGCAGTGGCTGAAAACGATCCTCAACGGCCTGTTCTGGCGTGAGTTTAAAGCGTGAACGATCGCCGGAGATCTCATCGACAATGTCCCGCTTTTGCTTCTGCAAGCTGTAACGCTGTCGGTCAAACCAACTGGTTGCACCGGCATCATCGCGTCCGGTAAGGCTGGTTTCACGGGTAATGAAGCGGATTAAATTGGCTAACGATGAAGAGGGGTCCGCTAACTGGCGCGCAAGTGCTGCCGCATCATCAATGCTTTGCACCGGTCTGGCGCGGATATCTTTAATAAAGTCGGCCCAGTGATTGGCATATTCCAGCAGATAGAGTTTGCGCGTTTCATCCATCAGACGTTGGGTTGCGGTGACCATTTCAAGGTTCGAGGCGCTGTCCTTGTCCGCCATCACCCAGGATTCCTCCTCGAGTACCGCTTTGGACATGTTTTCTACTTCCGGCAACACCACATCGCGATAGCTGGATCGAGTGTAGAAGCCGGGTACCGCAACATCGTTAACCGTGGCGTCGCTTTTACGTCTCAGTGTTAGCATGACGTCACTGCCTGCCGCATTCGCCAGCGTTACATCTGGCATCGCCAGCGCATGTGAACTCTCCCTCAAACGGTTAATCACCCGCATCTGCTGCGGGATTTCCGCCGCTCTCACACGCGCCAGCCGCACCAGATTTACATCAGGTTTTAGCGCCGGCGTTGCCGCTAATGAGAACAACGCCTTCAGATGATAACCAAACAAGGTTTTATTATTGCTGGCGTATCCCGGTGGCGCGAACCGATCCCAGCGCGCCATAAACCAATTATTTAAGGCAACCGGATCGCGATGTGCCGGATCAACCAGCATCATATAAACTTTTAGCGTGCCGTAGACATCATCTTTATGGGTATTGGCGTCCTGCTGGAGCGCATCGATAATATAGGCTTGCACCGCCGGCCAGAATATTTTGAGCAAATGACGATGCCAGGTAGCGGTCGCGGCATCGTTGAGCGCCAGATGTTCGACATAAGGATTCAGGGGCAGGGTATCGACGCTTTCCAGCTGGGCGTTCATATAGCCAAGCTGCTCATAGGCGGCGATCAGATTTTCACCCGGACGCTGCGTCGCCGGGACCTCGCGCACTAAGCGGCGGGTTTCATCGAAGGTGGCATTCACGTAGCCGATATAATCCTTCTCCCATTGGTAATAACGCAACAGCCCCCAACCTGCACCACTCAGAAAAAGTAGCACCAATATAGAGCCGACTAATCGCCGAATCGTTACGGCAGCGGAACGCTGGCCCCCCGAGGTGAGAATATGGCGCTCGGTAATGGCATGGTCGAATCCCGATTGCCACAGTTCCGTGGTGGGATGTGTAGTGGATGATGATCCCCATGATGTTGCGACGTTGAGCGGATCCAGCGCTATCTGGCGAGCGCTGCCCAACCAGATGTGCCGTAGCTGAACTTCGTAGCCTACGGGCGAGGAGGGAAAGATCTGATTGATCAAGCTGAACAGCGGCCTGCTCAGCGTGCCAAGGCTCTCTATGAGTTGCAGAAGCTGGTGTCGCTCGGTTTCTGAATTCACGTCGTGGATCAGTTCCAGTACGTACTGGCTAATGCGCACCAGTAGTGCTGCAAATGCCTGCTCGGCATGTTTTTGGCCCGCCTCAATACTGAATCCAATACCCTGCCTGCGTAAATTGTCGCTCATCATGGCGAGCAAAGAGGCACCTCCGGGCAGTTGATCGAGGTGTGAAAGCATCAGGTAAACCGGAAGATCGCAGCGCGCATCATTGGCGCAGCCGAGCAGGCGAGCACGCAGGGTGTCCGCCAGCGCTTTATGCTCGGATAAGGAAGCCTGGAGCAGCCAGTGCGCATCCAGACAGAGGAAGATGCCATCGATCGGTGGAAACCCGCGCTTGCGTCGCAGCAGGCGAAGTAATGAGGTGCGGGCTTTATCGGCTCTGACGCTGTCTTCACTCTGTGCCCAGCTGCCGGGGGTATCTATCCAGATGGCGTCCCGTGTCAACCACCAGTTGCACTCTTGCGTTGGCCCGGTGCCGGTTGTCGCATGTAATCCATACTGTTCTGCCAACAGGAACGTTTGTTGGCTTTCACTCAGCAGTGAAGTCTTACCGCTGTCCTGTGGCCCCATAACCAAAAACCACGGGCGATCGCGCAGCCAGGGCTGATAAAGCCGATAACACATGCGCCGCCAGTATGTCCGCTGTTCACTTAATCCGACGTAGCGCAGGGTTGATACTGCATCATAGAAGCGGTGATTGCTCACCGCAGAAACGGGCGCCCGGCGGGCAAACGGCGTGAAGAGTTTGCCAGACATCCAGCTGAAGACGCGCGCGATCCACGGCCACACGGCCCAGAACAGCAGCAGGCCGACTAAGATGGCGCGAGGCCACTGGCTTGCAAGGGGAAACCAACGACCAATCGCAATCAGCGGACCAATCCACCAGATCACTGCGCTGACCACAAGAGCAAATATAAGTATAAAAAGATGACGAAACATGAACTGTCCTTAGTTACGGATTCCTGGCTGCCGCGCGAACGTCCTCAACGGCCTGCTGTGTCGCTTCATCCTGGCGCTGGCCAATCTTCCACAAAATATCAACGCGTCGGTTGCGCTTACGTCCTGCTTCCGTGGTGTTTTCCGCCAGCGGATCGGTATCACCTTTGCCCGTAGCATCAATGTTGCGTTGATATTTACTGTTGGTTTGCATGACAGAACGGAGCTTGTTGGCCACCGTATCCGCGCGCTCTTTTGACAGGATCAAGTTGGACTGCGTCGGATTTTTGCGGAACGGTTCGCTATCGGTATGGCCAATCACTTCCAGATCGCCCGGCCATGGCGCGAGAGCCGCTCCCAGGCGCTCGATGTTGCGCTTATTCACGAAGTCGGGCAGCAAGGTTGCTTTTCCGGTTGCGAACGCACCATCTGAAGTAAAAATTAACAGCCAGCCCTGAGGATCTTTTCTCACTTCAAGCCAGCCCTCCTGCAGAATTTCTGGCAGCGGCTGCGGCAAGGTCGACATGATGTTAATCCGCCGCGGTTCTGGTGGCGTCCAGGCAAGGATTGCATTACGTAATGTGCGGGCATCGTCATGCAGTCGCCAGCTGGCGTAAGCGTAAATAGCGCTCAGCGCCAGTACACCGAACATCAGCAGGCGTAGGGGCGTAATCACGCGCTTTTTAGGCACCACGCGGTGGGACTGTGCATCCGCTAGCGTTTGGGTTGGATGGTTTAAGTAGAGCAGTACGTCCAGCTGGTGGCGCAGATCGGCCAACAGCAGCGGACCCCGCTCAATCATGGCGTATTTACCATAAAAGCCCAGCGACAAAATCAGGTCATAGAATTGCAGAACATCCTGATGCGTCTGCGGAGATTGCCAGTACTGATTGAGGTGATCGAAACATTTCTCGCCGCCCCATGCATCCTGGTAATACTCCACCAGCAGCGAGAGCGGCGCGCTGGTGTTATTGCGGTTTAGCGTTTCATCAATCCAGGTGAAGAGGAGGTAAGTAAGATGATTAATGATCTCACTGGTATAGCCTTGCTGGAGTAAAACCTGTTGAAAATATTGGGCTTCACGTACCCACTGCGCGCGTTGAATGTCATCGTGACGTTGTCCGCTTTTTTTATACTGCTCGACCATCAGAATGAGCGGAAAGGCAGCTTTAATCAGCGGATTTGCCCATTCGCTGTAAGTTTGCCCAGGACGCGATAAGACGTTGCGCGCGGCTAGCAGCGTACTCTCCGTTTGAAACGGCGAGGTGATATCGGCGTTGGCGCTCTCCTTGGAGGGTTCTGCAGCAAGCGCGTGAGTTGGCGTATGGGCATGCGCATTGCCGCTGCTTTCGGTTTTTTTCAGACCCGCCATCGTGGCACCCACCAGCGAAGTGGTAGCCAGCAGGGAAGCCTGGTGCGACAGATTTAGCGCGTTGTTCTGCTGACGCGTGTCATCGTTTTCACGCTGCAGGTTAAGCGCCTCACGTATTTTGCGTTCGAAGTCGTTCATGCGATCCTCCCTTGTCGCAGCCCCCAGACGTCAAATCTCAACCCCGGGAAGTCGCCGACAATACTGACGGCCATCGCCGAGGCGTTGTACATCTCACGACAAAGCGAGTCATTGTTATCAACTTCGAAGTAAACGCTGTTGGGATACCAGGGGATGTGACGCGGGGCGGAAACCATAGGCAGCAAACGAGCGCCCGGTAGCTGCAGATCGATGAGATGACTGATTCTTTCCACTGCGCCCATTTTAGTCTGCGCCGGAAACGCCAGTCGCAGCTGGTCGGCTGGTAGATCGCAGCTGATGGCAAATACAATTTTCTCCAGCCTGAGCTGCGCGTCAGTAGGGCAAATCCAGATGCCATCTTCGCGTTGTTTGAACAGCAGCGCGACCGCAGGAGCTTCGATAACCAACGAGAGCGCGCGGCGGATGGCGGTAAACAGCGGGAAAAACCCCATGTGCGGCTCATCATGCTGATATTGCAAATCCTGCCGTTCCCATAATCGTTCCCCATCTGGAATGATGCTGAGTTGACCAAGCAGAGTAAGTAGCTGCTGATAAAGTTGCTCAGGATGGACCGGATATTGTTGGCTAAGATGCGCTAAATGCAGATGCGCGTGGCTGAGCGTTTGCAGCAGCAGCAGCTCAAGCAGCTCGGAAAGTCCACCGACGGCCGAGTGAACATCATTTCGGAACACACTCTCCAGCCGTAAGCGAATCAAGCTCATCAATTCGTTAAGGGCATCTTTGAGCCAGCCACAGGCGCGATAGTCCAACAAAGGCGGTAGCATCGTGCTGTCGATAACCAGCGCACCGTTGGCACTACGTTCACGGATTGTCAGCAACGGCAGCGCAGTTTCGGCGCCGGTAACGCTATTTTTGAGCTGCAGGCGACAGTTAAGACGTGCAATTTGCAGCGTGACCATGTCCGGATTCCCGGGTGAGGAAATACCCGCATAGCGATTTTTGATTTGTGCATCTTCCAATGCCAGTCGGCTGCCCTGGCGTGCGTTTGCCACGCTGGCAAGTTCGGTATCCGGAAGATCGAGGGTGAGCGTGAGGCAAACTTGCTGGCCCTCCATCGCCTCCTCTAATGCTAAGGGCAGCGGCAGTGGGCCATCGCCAGGCAAGCTGAAGGGCGTTCCATCGGGAAAAATACCTTTCGCCTGAGTGAGGGCGATCTTGCCTTGATCCAATAAAGCACGATTGATTTCAATCTGGCTGAAGCCCCAATTCCAGCGCTGAACGGCTCTGAGACGACCATCAATATGGTGTTCAAAAAAACGCTCCTGCTGCTGAAAATGCTGTGGTTCCATCAGCATGCCTTCAATCCATGCGGTACGACTGGTAGGAAACATGAGGTTAATCCTTGTTGTAAATTTTGGACGCAAGTGTCTGATCGTTAATTGAAACAATAATTTTTTCGGCATCAGCATTAGCCACGCGAATTTCAATCAGGCTCTGTGACGAGCCGTATTGTTGAAACTCAGCACCAATCACCAACCAAAACGGTGTAGTCACCGTGTCAGGCAAATGCAGGCTGCGCTGCATGCCCGGCGCGATAATGTCGTTAAACAAAGGCGCGTTAGCGTCCGATTGCAGCTGGCAAGTCGCGCCACTAAATACGCCATCGGGTATGAAACCAGGCTGCGCGCGTTGCCAGACGCACACTCTGGTCGGTTGTGCGATGCCGCCTGGCGACAGGTTGCTGTTCAACGCAGCCGTAAGAGAAAGCGCGGGTGGTTGCGGCACGGCGTGATCCGATGCGGAATCTGCGGCAAACAGGCTACAACCTGAGAGCAGCAGCGCTCCGATGACGAGACATCCTGGTAAATGCATCCCTGCTCCTGAGGCGTTAAACGTTGATGAAATACTTCATCTGGCTCGGCACGGTCTGTGTCGTCACCATGTTGTTATTGTTGGTCATGCTCATATCGCCTAATCGCGTCGCGGGCATGCCTTGAATAAAGTATTTCGACGATCCCTGTATCGGTAGCATTTGCGCCGAATGGGTTCCGGAAACCACACCTACCTCGTTGCCTGCGTCGATGGTAGTCGTGCGGATCGTCGCCATGTTTTGCTCATTACTGCCGCAGCAAAAGTAGTTAGGCACATTTGGAATGCCCATCATGTTTGGCGCGGTATTTGGGCCGGGAGAAGGGATCATGGGATCGGCTCCGACAAAACTCATTCCACCCAGATTATTATTTGCTGCTGTCATATCTCACCCTACATGCACCTGTCCGCCATCGATTTTCAACACCGTTCTGCCATTCAACGATGTCAGCTCGCCGTCAATGCGATAGCTGGTTTTGGCGGTGTGGCTGATATGGCCAGCTTCGATCGACTCGATCTCGCTGACCAGACGTTCGGAGGATTTACAGCGAACCTGCACTTTTTCCGCAATCTGATTCAGCCGCTCGGCGATCCAGTTACCCGTACGGCTGATGAGCGACAGCGCCGGCGCTTCCAGCGTCATTGTCTGTTGAGCACGCAGCGTTAACGTTGAGGCATCGATATGCAGGGAATCGTGAGCGGTCTGGATCGCCAATGCGCGCCCCGGATCAGCGCACAACAACAGATCCAGTACCCAATACGCATTCCCATCAGCAATGACGCGAACCCGATCGCCTGCTGCTGGCTGTACCAGGCAGCTCACCGCAATATGCAGGCTAACGGTGGGCTCTTCAGCAACGTATAAGTGCCCATCAGGCATGGCAGCCAGTGTGACTAGCCGGGTTTCGCCCTGCGGCAGAACACAACTGACCGGGGTGAGTTGCAAGAGATTAGACATATTTGCTGGTTCCTTTGATGGCTAGTGAGGTGTGCAGGTGATCGGGTCCGGGACGACATGTTTGATGCCAATCGGCGATGGCCTTCAGCGCAGGCTCGTTCTCCACGCTCGCAGCGGGCGTTGCACCAAACCGGCGAGCATCAGTGAGCAGGGTATTGTCGGGTAAACCGCTGAGGTGGGCCGCGCGCAAATCGCTGTAGGAGAAATCGCTACGTTCACCCACGCAGTGATGAAATTCAGACTGCTGCAACCAGCAGTGAGACCAGCGGCTGGCGTCCAGGGAGCAGGCGCTAAGCTGTAGTTTTTCACCCTGAATCGCCTCGGCGTAAAAACCCGCCAGGCAACACTGGCTGAACTGGGATTCCACAAGTACCGTGTGACGAAAATGGGAGGCAGCGAAATTGCATGCATCAAATTGGTTACGGTGAAAACTTCCGCCTTCTAATGTCAGCTCATTTAGTTGGCACTGCAGCCACTGGCACTGATACCACGTCTGGCCGGGGCCATGTCGATGGCCCAGCACAACATGTTTGAACCGGCATTCGCTGGCTACTTGTCGCTGTATTTCAATATCTTGCCAGCAACCATTTTGAAATTCACACTGGCATATATTCCAGTCATGCGCGCTGCCATGCAGTAGTTGCAACTGCGTGATGGGAATCTGAATGAGATTCCAGTGCTCGCTTAGGCAGGTGTTGAGGATAATTGACTGCCACTGTCCACCCTGGAATGTCATTGCCTTACTGTGATGATAATGAAACTCGCATTGTCGCCATACCGACTGCTGGCTGGTGCAGCGTTGGCAACGGCCTGCATGCCAATGGCAATCCACCAGTTCACATTGAGCAAAATGACAATCGTTGAGTTCACAGCCCGCAAAATTCACCGACTGAAACCGGCAGCGTTCAAATTTCAATCCTGACCAGTTCGCCTGCTGCAACGTGATTGAGCCGAAATGGCAATTGATAAACTCGCAGTCCTGTAGGTTTTGCAGCGCGGCACTTTCGGTAAATGCCGTGTCTCGGAAGACCTTTCGTGGCATGGGTATCGCGGCGGTGAGTGCGGCAGCGGGATGAATTTTGCTCATCATGCCACCTCTCTTTGACAAGTATCGCGGCGCGGCAACCAGCAGACATCCTGCAACAAGCACGCTGCAAATGCGGTCTGAGCATCACGTTCAACGCGCGCAAGATTAGCACCGCTCAGATTACAGTGATGAAAGGTTGTGCCATTGAGTGTTGCGCCGTACAGGCACGCTTGCTGCAGGCTGCTCATCTGCCACTGGCTCTCATTTAACTGCGCCTGTTGCAGCTGAACGCCGGTTAAATCGCAGCGCACAAACACGGTGCCATTCAACTGGCTGCGTTCGAAGGAGCTCTCCTCAATGGCGCAGGCCGTGAACTGGGTGAAACGTAAATTTGATTGAGCCAGACCCACCTTTTTCCATTGGCACCCATCGAGGATTGCCGATGAAAAATCACAGCGCTGACCAAAGGTGACACTGTTGAAGGTGGAATGTGAAAAATGACTGCCGACGAAAGAGGACGCCAGCGCAGAGCTTTTTTCCATCACCAGGCGGGTGGCTTGCAACTGCTCAAGCGTAGAGTTAACGAACATCGCCTGCTGAATGATCACGTCTTCAAAGCAGCTGTGCATCAGTGCTGATTGATGTATTGTCACGGCGCTCAGCGCGTCCTGAGAAAAATGCGCATCACACAGGCGGCAATCGTCAAAGGTCAACGCCTCCCACTTACCTTTATGTGAATGCCAATGGTCCAGCTGACAGGCTTTGAACCGCAGGTTGTGGCCCGAAATGTTCGTCAGCTGCAGGTTTTTCTGCCGGCAATCATAAAAGTGGCACTGCGAGAAGCGACTGTCGTGAATAGTCAGGTTTTGCCAGCGACAGGACTCAAACGTGCAGTTTTCAAACTGCATGTGCTGCCACGTCCCTGCGGAAAACCGGCAGTTGACGAACTGACAGTGACTGAAAGTTCGCCCCGTAAGATTGCCAATCACTGGCTGGCTTAGGCGCTTACCCGTCACGATATCTGCAGCGTCAAGATCGACTATCGGTTCCGGCGGGAACAGCGTGGCGAGTTTCTTCACGTCGAAAATCGCCGGCTCAGGCGCCGTGGTTTTTTCGCTGTCGATTAGCGCCCGCAGCTGAACATAGTGCTGCTGGGTTACAGCAGGATCACAAGGAAAGGCATGGACGTGCTTTTCATCATCGGGAACGAAGGCGTCTAAGGCACCCTTTTCTGGCATGAGATCAGGGTCATACATAAATTCGAAAGGTGATGCGCTGGCGGCACAACGACGTTCCATCACCTGTAAAAAATGGGCATCGGGACGTAAAGCCGCACGATCCTCAAGGCCGACCAGCAGCGCAGTAATGCTGTTATCCAGCATATGGGGCACCGCAACCGAACCGGTGAAGACCAAAAGGATGACGTTTTGATCGGGCAGTAACCATATCGTTTTCAACGGCATTTCTACTGCAGCCGGTTGCGACTTGTCACGCTGTATCCACGCGCGCGCCTCGACATTTGGCAGGGTAAAGCTCAGGTGGCTATCGTCGTCACTGAAGCCATGAAGTACACCAGTAGCCTGCGCTGGCCAGGCTGGCGTGGCGAGTTGCTGCGCAGCGGACGCGAGCTGGTAGTAGCGCGTGTCAAAGGAGGCTGGCATGCCGGGGAAAATATTTTCGCGGTAATCCTCATCCTGCATGGCGGTGTGAATCGCCTTGATCCAGCGATTTCTCAGCGGGAAATCGGCGGGTATCGGACCCGGTGCGACCATTAAATCTTCATCATGATCTGCCATGAACAACGTGGGCTGACGGCTTCCCCAGGGATTCGCAGACGTATTTGCGGCCACGGAGTGATTTAATGGCATTTTATTGAAGGCAACGAACTCACCGTTATCGTCCCTTGCCGCTTTCAGGTGCCAGCGTCGGGTTATCTGATTAAGCGTTACTGCAGCCTCAGCCGTTTGCACCGGGTGAGGGCGATGAACGTGCCCCGCCAGCAGAAATTCGGCAAAAGGTTTGGGTGTTGCATCATCCAGATAAGGGAACTGATGTGGCGCCTGCTGCCAGGCCTGCCAGATTTGGGATTCAGTCGTGAACTGTGGCTTGCGCTGTAGCCAACATCCGGCCACCACACTGAAACCCAAATAACTCTGGCGACCAAGTTGATAGCCACTTTTAATCACCGCGAGTTGTTGAGGTTTGATAATGCGCATCTGGCTTCCTTAGTTTTTGCTCTGCATGCCGGCGGTTTTAAGGTCAACACCCACTTGCGAATAGGCTGCGCTGGTATTGCTGATTGATAATCCGGTTGTGCTGTTACTGGATCCGACCATTGAGGTGGAGACACCCGTTGTCGACGTCGACACGCCGGTGGTTGAGGTGGCAACCCCGGTGAAGCTGGTATCGACGCCCGTAAAACCGGTACTGACGCCAGTGAAACTGGTACCGATCCCGGTAAAGCTGGTACTGACGCCGGTCATGCTGGTGCTCACCCCCGTCATGCTGGTGCTTATTCCTGTCATGCCGGTGCTGATACCCACCATGCTGGTGGAGATACCGGTTCGTGAGGTCGAGATTCCGGTAGTTGAATGACTGATCCCGGTGACGGAACTGCTCTTCGCGGTAAAGGTCGTGCTGGTTCCTTTGGTCGCGGTTTCATCTTCTGTAGAGGTGACGCTGGTTTTAGTACTGGTGAAGCTGGTATCTGTTTCCATTACCTGGGTTTTAGTGGTGCTGAAGTAGTTATCGCGGTTAACGATGTGATCCTGGTAATCTTCAATTTTGGTGCGATTGATGCGTTCATAAGCATCATTTCCCACATCACGGATGTCATTTCGTCCCGAAGATGTCTGCATATCCCGCTCGGCGTGCAGCATCAGGCGTTCATTGCCGCGTTTATCGTCAAAGGTGATCTGGCTGGCATGCTGAGGCTGACCCTGTTTAAGCGAGCGCGACACCAGCCCGGTGTAGTTAATCTGTTCTGGCAAGCGATACGGCGGCGGGTTGTCGCCGTTATAAACGATGCCGCTAACCAGCGGGCGATCGAGATCGCCATCGATATAACTCACCAGCACTTCCTGCCCAACACGCGGCATGGCAATCACACCCCAGCCTTTGCCCGCCCAGGCCTGCACCACACGGATCCAGCATGAGCTATCTTCTTCGCTGGTTTTATAGCGATCCCAATGAAAGTGAACGCGAATACGCCCATAACTGTCGGTATGCACTTCGCTCTCTGGCGCGCCGACTACGGTGGCACTTTGGATACCGGGAAGCTGCGGTTTGGGCGTAATGCGGGCCGGACGCCAGGTCACATCATCGTTAATAGCGGTAAAACGACAGGTAACGTTACGTCCCTGCGCGCTGCTATCTGGACCATCCTGGATATAGCGGTAGGCGCAGCTGATGAGTTTGAATCTGCGGTTGCGGTTTTGATCGGGATGCAAGCTGAGACTAAAAGCATGACCGACTTTCAAGCCGGTAGCATTGCTTTCGCCACTGAGCATTTGCCCTTGAGCGCTGAACTGCTGCAAACGCAGGCGCGCGATAGTTTCTCCGCGCGTTCGGTCGCTGTAGCCGCTGGCATAGTCGTACCACTCAAGCGGCATATCAGGCAGGCTTTCGCTACTGTTTGTCGCGTGGGTTTGCAGGTTATTACGCGGGTTAAGATAATCATAATCGCGCAATACCACGTCGCTTGAGTGCACCTGGCGCGCCCGCTGAAGACGTTGTATCCCTTCGCGGATGGCACGTTGCTCTTCACCATCTGGGCTATAAAGCAGTTGATCGTAGGTGAGCGACAGCGGCTGGAAGGTCTGATTATCGGTAATCACCAGCGTGTGCTGCTCATCTTCCTGCGCGAAAAACCAGATGATGCCTTCATCTTCCATTAACCGGCTGATGAAATTGAAATCGCTTTCGGCGAATTGAACGCAGTATTCGCGACCTGGGTAGCTTTCACTGAGATCGAGGCGGTAACGAGCTACGCCGTAGCGCGCAAATACCTCCTCAATGATGGTCGGCACATTTTTGTTCTGAAAGATTTTACAGTTGCGGTTCTGCTGTAAAAACCACAGCCAACAGCTCAGCGTCAGACGATAGACCGATTTCGTTCCCTGTTGCCCGGCATCTTCCCCACCAACGATATAGAGATGGAAGGGGCGAGGAAGATCCTGTTTTTGCTCAATTAATACCGTGAGCTGTTTACCTAACAGCTCGCTATAGTCCAGATCGGGCTCTGCAGAGGCGATCTCCAGTTGGAAAAGCGGAGTGCGTGATAGCTCTTCCTGCGTCTGAAAACTTAAGGGAAAAGCGCGATGTGCAGGCAATTCCTCACTGACTAATTGAATTAAAGGCATGTTTAGTTCCCTATGAGTGAATGTCATTCAACGCTGAGAAAAGCGCACCATCCTCAATCTGACGCAGCGCCTTCTTTCTGCCGCTAACGCGATCGATTCCATCTGTCAGGTTGGGGATTGCCAGACGCGTTGCGAGACCACGCCGTGACGCGGCTTAAGCCAACTGTTACTTCCCAATCTTGTGGGAAATGCCTGGGCCAGCTCAGGAGTGGAAAGTAGCAATAAATCAATAGTTAACTGCATCTGATGGCGAACAAAGGTCTGACAGACCGATGCCAGCAGTTGCAATTTCTTCTCTCCGCGCTGCCAGGATTGATAATCCGGAAATCCGAGCGGGCCGATCTCGATGTGCAGGCTATGTTGTGCGTCAAAAATGCGGCTGCCCAGCCGCGTGGCACCAAGATGTCCCATCTTGTGCTGCGCACGCTTTTCCTGCGGTTTTATCCACTCTCCCTTCGTGGTATCCAGGCGGCAGGGAATGGAAAAAAAATGACTCAGCATCCGCTGTAAATCGCGTAAAGAAGCGCGGCCCGCCAGCCAGGCAGCAGGCCAGACCTGCCGCAGTTGCGTTTGCAGCAGCGGATAACCGCGCACGGGAGGAATCCCGGCTATCTGACCAAGGCGAGCCAGGAAACGGTTGTCCTCACCCGGGCGATCGTGACTCACCATCGGTTGCAATTGGCTCCAGCTGCGATACCAGAAAATGGCCTGGCGTTGGCTGAGCAGTGAGAGAAAGTCACCAAACGCATCGCTGGAATGATTCAGCTTTTCGGCGCGGGTATGTTCAGTCACGCTGAGAGGCATCGGGCCGTAGGGCGCCAGCAGGCCAAAATGGCGTAACGTAATGGTGATACGCTCACCGGCTGGCAGTACATGCGCCACTTCGCGCGAGGCAAATGCCAGGTCTGCCTTTTGCAAAATTCTGAGCTGCCGATCGCTATTGTCGTTTAGCGTACCGAGCCGGGAAGCAGCGGTATTGCGGCGCTCAATCTCACGTAGCAGCGCAAAGTAATCCATGCTGCTCAAATACGTTAAATCAGCCACCCGATGCCCCCTGTTCCATAAAGCGTTCGCCATCCAACGTGAGAGTGAAGCTGAGCCGCTGATTGAGCTCGCAATAATCTGTCAAGGCATGAAAAACCATGTAGGCAAACATAAAGGCGCCCTGGTCGGCGTGATCCTGAGGTGCGATGTCGAGGGAAAGTCGGGTGCCGCGCGTCCAGCTCAGCGGACCCGCTCCCTGCCAGCGTTCGAAATGATGGGTAATGGTCGCCCGGCGAATGCTGGAAAGCTGTTTTGTCTGCGCGGCATTTTGCTCATTCACAAACAGGCTCAGCCATTCACGAAGCAAGTCGGCGCAGTTTTCAACTTCACTCTCGGCATAATGCAAAGGGTTTACATTGAGCATCTGTAGCGCATGCCAACTTTTAATTTTTGCCGGCGGAGCCTGCGGCGCGCTGGGATGCCGGGTGAGAATGACGCCTTTAATCGGCATTGACCGCTCAAGTTCAACGTGGGGACGTTGAAGATGTTCAGGCCGCAAATGTCGCTCGCAGACCAAAGCTTCAACGGCGAAAGCCTTTATCTCCTGGGGCTCAAGCTGAGCAGGGCCGGTTGAAAAGGACAAAAAGAGTTGCTCAAGCGGCAGGCGATGGTGACTGGCTTGCGTGGTACGTGGATCGCTACGACGCCGTAATGACCAACGTGCCGGTGCGTCAGTGACGGTTTCGTAATGCGCATCGCCGGTCAGTGCAGAAAAGGGGCGTTTTTCGCCATCCTGCAAAATAGCTTTCACCTCCGTCAGGCTGTGAATACAAAAATGACGGGCGTTTAATCGATCGACGATCAGCGGGTATTCCGTGTGCTGCTGATTAATCAGCACCGGGCTGCATACTCGGGGAAAAAGGTTTATGGCCGGTGTGGCAAACAGATAAAAGTGACGGGCATGAATACTCTCTGCCAGTGCAAAGCTGGATTTGTTAAACAGGAAAAAGAGATCAAACGTATGGCTGTGCGTCCCGCGTGCTAAAAAGTCATGCAGACCGGTTACCAAAAGCGTAGAGAAACGTCCCGGCGCGGCAAAATATTCACGTAACAGACGACAGCCCGGTAATTCGCCAATCGCCTGCGGTAATAGCGACTCCTCCGGCGTTAATCCGGCAAGAGAGATAGCGTCAGAATCGAGAATAGTGTATATCGGCCCCTCCGGCTGGTGGGCGTGCAGTACTATACGCAGCGTGTTGGTCAGTAATAACGTTAGAAGTTGGTTGAGCAGAACAATTTCACAGCTCATCGTTAGACGAAGCGGCGAAAAACTCAGCTCGCACAGCGGGGTAATCCCGCGCGTGCTTATAGTGAGGTGCAAATAGCTCTGCGAATCCTGAAATTGCTGGCGTACGTTTTCCGGCAGTTCAAGTGGTGGATGCACCTTGAGTTCAGCTCGCTCGATTTCAACCGGTTGAACATGTACGTCATTGCCGGTAACGAAAACAGCAGGGCGCTCTTTGAGTGAAGGATCATTCAGCATGACTCTGCTGCCCTTCGGTAAACAGGTTCTGGCGCTCCACTGCGGGTGTGTGAGATCGGGTTGTAGCGCCACCGTCATCATCGATGGCACCGGCGTTTGCCAGTTCGGTGCTAAATGAGTCAGCATATTTAACGCGAATTCTGCCTGCTCGTTATTGAGGCGCTCATGAACCCGACTCGCAAGAAAAGCGGTGCCTTCCAGTAATCGTTCTACGAAGGGATCCTGTACGCCATTACGATGTATACCCAATTGGCTGGCAACTTGCGGATGTTGTTTTGCAAAAGCATCACCCGCTTCACGGAGATAGCGTAATTCTTCGTTATAGAGCGTGAGAAAATCGGGTGTCATGGCAATATCTCTATTAAATTATGCTGACTGCGCCACAGGAATAATCCAGCGCGATGCGTAAACTAATGGGCGCCTGAAGTTCGGGAATAACGCTCCAGCCGTTAATATCAAATAACAGTGTTAAAACTAATGCCTGCCTTTTTTCTACCACCGGCGTCACTTTAATAGAGCGCGGGTCGATGCGCGGTTCAAACAGCACAATAATTGAATGAATGTGATGCGCAATGGTTAATGCATCAGCATTGACCGGTAACTGTCGGCTTAACGAGGGTAAGCCAAAGTTTAAAACTGAATTTTTACACCATGGATAGTTATCTAAATGTAATTGTCCACTGCGTGCCGCATCATTTAGCAATAACTCTACATCGCGAACTAATGCGCCTCGCCAGAAAGAACGGCTCGTTTTACTACTTAACTTATCAAATAAAAAGGGTTGTGAAACTTTCATATGATGCTCGTTAAGGAAATAGCTACCCATAGCTACTGAGTAGCCATTATATTATTAAGCGATATGATTACACTCTGGCGTTTCTTTTCAGATCGTAGCCTGTTTTAATTGCCGCACCCATTGAGCCATCATTATTTTGCTCTCTATATTCAACTTCAATACGGGCAAAGTTCAATTTAATGACATCCGTAGGCAGCACCGTTTCAGAGGCTTCGATCCCCATATTATTCAGCGGCATATTACCCACCGTTTGGAAACGAGACACTAAGCAGTTGCTGAAGGTAATGGTCAGGAAGTCTTTTTGACCTTGTCCTGATTTGCGGCACACCAGCGTAGCCTGGGTAATATGCTCACCCATTGCACACATTAAAAATAATTTCGGCGAGGCTTTATTGGTGCGCATACGAAATTCGAAATCTTTCATTTCGACTTTGCCCGATCCGCCACCGCTACCTGCTGAGAAATGCCCCGCATTTTCCTCTGCCCACTGCCACGCATCTAACTGAATCCATCCCGGATAATTCTGGTCAGGGGATTCTCCATCTACTCCATCGATTTTTAAGAAATAGTCAACTAATGCCGCCATATTTCATACTCCTTGAGTGAGGATGCGACTACTGTCGCAGGGTGTTTTAAACGCCATATTTACAAAGGTTAATTACAGTGCAAAATAGTGGCGCTGTTTATTCTCCACCTTTTTTTGCGGATGGAAGTTTAGAAACTAAGCGAAGCGAAACTGTCATTCCCTCTAGCTGATAGTGAGGGCGTAAATAAAAATGGGCGCGGTAATAACCGGGATCATCAGCCACCTCTTCAACATTCACTTCGGCGGCAGCTAACGGACGTCGTGCTTTGGTAGCCTCCGTTGATACCGAAGGATCGCCGTCGACATAGTTCATTAGCCAGTCATTTAACCAAACCTGCATATCATTACGAGAGCGGAATGAACCAATTTTGTCGCGTACAATGCATTTTAAATAATGCGCGAAACGACAGGTGGCAAAAATATAAGGCAAGCGTGCGGATAGACGAGCATTAGCCGTAGCATCAGGATCTTCATAGAGCTTGGGGGTGTGCAGCGTGCACGACCCAATAAAGGCGGCGAAGTCAGAATGCTTGCGATAAACCAGCGGTAAAAAACCTGCATCTGACAACTCTTGCTCTCGTCTGTCAGATATAGCGACCTCGGTTGGGCAGGTTATTTCATAACCGCCTTCCTCAGAAGGAAATGCATAGGCTGGCAATTCTTCAACCGAACCACCGGACTCAATGCCGCGAATACGTGAGCACCAGCCATATTCATGGAATGCGCGGTTAATATTAACACCCATGGCATAAGCTGAGTTCGCCCAGACAAAATCATTATCATTGAGCGGATTGACCTCTTCTTCAAAGGCAAACTCATCGACCGGCGCAGTTTTGGCGCCATAGGGGAGACGAGCCATAAAGCGCGGCATCGTCATTACCAGATAGCGAGCATCATTACTTTCCCGCAGTCTGCGCCAGGACGCATATTCGGGCGTACTAAAGATCTTGCCGATATCACGTGGATTGCCAAGCTCAGACCAGCTCTTCATCTGCAGTAGAGCAGGTGAGGCGGAGGCAATAAACGGGCAGTGGGCAGCAGCGGATATCCGGGATATTTCAGTCAACAGCATGACGCTCGTTGGACTGTGATCGAACTGGTAATCGCCAATCAGACAGCCAAAAGGTTCACCGCCAAACTGGCCATATTCAGTTTCATATATTTGTTTGAATATGGGGCTTTGATCCCACGCACTTCCACGGAAACGCCGCAGGCTATTCATTAATTCGCTTTGTGTAATGTTCAGGACGCGGATTTTTAACGTTTCATTGACGTTAGTATTATCAACCAGATAACTCAGGCCGCGCCAGGAAGCTTCCAGGTCCTGAAATTTCTTGTTGTGAATAACAGCATTGAGTTGAGAAGATAATTTCTCATCTATTTCCGTAATCAACGATTGGATAGTAAATAATACATCCTGATTCACTTTCACCTGGCTACTATTGATTTGACTTGCCAGTGTGCCAATCGCCTGGCGAACCGCGCTCGACGCTTCCTGCGTCATGGGACGAAACCCTTTTTTGAGCAACCGACCTAATTCGTCATTTTCGCCCAGCATGGGTTGATTAGCATATTCCGTCGTGTGGGCATTCGTGTGTTGTTGCGTCAGTGGCATGCTCAAACCTCCTTATTCTCTGATGCGCTATCTTCATTGAAAGACTGCACGGCTTGTTTTGCATCATTGACCAGTCGCTGCAGAAAATCAGGTTGTTCAAGTAGATTTTTGACCACTTCTTCAGCGCTACTTTTTCCATCCATATAGGTGATGAGCTGTGTCAAATGTTCACGTGCTTCCAGCAGTGCGGCCATTTGTGGAATGCGTCGGGCGATTTGCGCTGGGGAAAAGTCATCCATTGATTCAAATTCCAGATCCACATCAAGGAGTTCGTCACCGTCAGTCAGCGTATTTTTGACGTAGTATTGCAGGTGAGGGCGGATTGCCCGCATCCGGTCATTAAAGTTATCCTGATCAAAGGTTAAAAATTTACGTTCTTCCACGGGAAGCAACGCTTTTTTTCGATCGCCAGAAAGATCGGACATCACGCCTGTCACAAAAGGTAATTCAATTTTCTTATGTGAACCATATAGCTCAACGTCATATTCAATCTGTACGCGCGGAGCATTATTCTTCCCAATAAACTTTTGCGAGCTTGAATCTTTGGCCATGAGATTCTCCTGAGTAAGAGGTTAAGACTTTCCTGCAAATTGCTGTAACGTACTAAGCGCATCGGGTAGCATTTCTTCGACAATCGCCATGAAATCCATGCCAATCATTTTCTTTGAACGTCGAATAAAAACGGGCGCGGGATGACTAGGTTCATACTGTTCAAAATAGGTCAGGATATGATCGAGCATAATAATTACCTCGCGCCTATTTTGCGGGATATCTGGTATCTGTTGTTCTGATGCTGGTAAGTAAGGCTCTACATGTGTATTAAGCTCTTCATCACTGTTAGAGGCTGGATTAGCCGACAATCCAGACAAGTTTTTCTGCGCAGAGAGTAAATAGCTGCTCAGATTTGTGGCATTAAACTGATAGCCATCAGACGAAAAATTGACGTTTTCACTGATGTAATTCAGCATTCGCTGACAATCAATCAACTGACTATGCAGTGCTGGAATATGTTGTTCCCTGTACCACCGGTCGGCCGTCTCAACAGCAGAAATAATTTCCGGGTAGGGTAAGGAAGATCGATCCTCATTTGACTCTCGAACCTGGCAACGTTCGAGGCTCAAGGTCATTCCAGGTGTCAGCTGAGCATTTTTAAATAACGTAAAACATTGATTTCCCGCGAGCCAAATTAGCCCGGTTGCGGCATCTCTTCTAACCTCACTATCGGCAGGCAATTGTTCTAACGCTTGTTCTAAAATCTGTAGCGTTATCCACAACGCAGAAATTCCCTGCAGCATTAATTTTGCACGAAGTTGCCAGAGCAGAACCCGCCAGTTAAATCCCTTTTCAAGTAATTTCTCGCACTGATCATTGATAAGAGACCATGAAATAATATCTGACGAAATCTCCTCTAATGGATCGTTATTGGAATCCAGCCGTGATATAGCGAAATCTATTTCACTGTAGAGCGGGTCAAACTCAAGATCAGAATAGAGAAAAAAGTTAGAGCTCATACGGTTGTTACCTATTAAGCGAAAACATTAAATGAACCTCTATTCGAACAATTTAAATCCAAGGCAAATAAAATAGCTAAATGATTGTGAATATTAATAAGCTCCAAACGATAGTTTTAGCCTATTGAAATTATGATTGATGATCGAGCAAACCTATTAGTTGATTTTACCAATCAAGAAATTTCTTACGGTTAAGGTTATTATCTGGGATTTTATTTCATGGAGAGAAAATATAGCGGGCCATCATTTCTTTTAACGTTAATTAAATTAGCAGTAAAAAATACCTTTACCAGACATTTCCGGGAAGTTTGATTTTCATTGTTACTTCTTATTATTCAATGAGTTATTTAGAGTCCGTTTTTTATTTTACTCGTGTTAATGAAATGTTGTTTTTTTGAATGATAAAAGTGAATGAATAATCTATTATTTGAAGGCGATTTTATTACTTTAATCTATTATTTTTTGCTGCCGGCAAGCATTAGATAATTCTCTGTATATGTGCTTTAATTTGAGCGGGGAAATGATCAAAATAACTTATCAATTCTCTAGCGAATTGATGCTTTATTGGACGCTGAGTCAACTGCTTACTCTGATAATAAAGAAGGTTTACTATTTTTAAGCGGTATTATTAGTCTGTCAGTAATGTATCGGTATGGGAAAAGCGAGAGGTTTTCAGGCAGGAATTTTTACTTTAATGCCGATGTGCTGTAGCCAATCTGCTTACATTGCGTCGCGGCGCAATTTATCACGCAATAAAGTGTGCCGCTATGATGCCTGCGTTTGTGGTCAGTTTCATCTCTCAACTGACAAGCATCAGTGAGCGATGCAGCCAATAAAAAAGCCGATAACCGTTGCCAGTTATCGGCTTTATCACATCGCGCAAGATTAGGCGTTCAGCAACTGATTCGCGGTTTTCTCAACCAAGGCCAGCAGGACTTTGACATCTTCCAGCGTTACGGTTGGGTTCAGCAGCGTCAACTTCAGGCAGGTTACGCCTTGATTCTCGGTCACGCCGACGTTAGCGCGGCCTGAATCCAGCAGCGCATCGCCGATTCGTTGATTGAACAGCGCAATCTGTGAGACGTCCGACAGCTGCTCTGGACGGTAGCGGAACAGTACGCTGGCCAGCTGTGGCTGCATTACCAGTTCCAGACGCGGTTCAGAGGCGACAAACTTCGCCACTTCCTGCGCCAGAGTCACGCCGTGATCGATGATCGCCGCATACTGTTTCTGACCCAGCGCTTCGAGGCCCATCCACAGTTTCAACGCATCAAAGCGACGCGTTGTTTGCAGAGACTTGGAGACCAGGTTTGGCACGCCTGCCTCTTCATCAAACTCAGAGTTCAGGTAAGCCGCCTGATAGCGCATCAGCTCGTAATGACGCTCATCTTTCAGCAGGAATGCACCACAGCTAATGGTCTGGAAATACTGTTTGTGGAAGTCCAGCGTAACGGAATCCACAAGTTCCAGCCCATCAAGGTAGTCGCGATACTTCTCGGACAGCAGCAGCGCGCCGCCCCAGGCTGCATCAACGTGCACCCAGATATTGTGCTCTGCCGCGATGCCGGCAATTTCACGCAATGGATCGATAGCGCCCGCATCGGTAGTACCGGCGGTTGCGACGATAGCCAGGATCTGCTCACCGTTGGCCTCGGCCTGTGCCAGTTTGGCTTTCAGGTCTGACACATCCATACGAGCGAATTGGTCAGACTTCACCTGCACCACAGACTGATAGCCGTGACCGAGCAGCGCTATGTTTTTCTGCACTGAGAAGTGCGCATTTTCAGAGCACAGCACTTTGATCTTCCGCAGATCGCCGGTGATACCGTGCTGCTGCACTGAGTGACCCTGGCGCTGATAGAACGCATCGCGCGCCAGCATCAGACCCATCAGGTTACTTTGGGTGCCGCCGCTGGTGAAAACACCCGCGTCGCCAGCCGAATAACCCACTTGCGCACGCAACCATTCGATCAGTTTGATCTCAATGATGGTGGCAGAAGGGCTCTGGTCCCACGAATCCATACTCTGGTTGGTGGCATTAATCAGCACTTCTGCTGCCTGGCTCACCACCAGACTAGGGCAGTGCAGGTGTGCCACACATTGTGGGTGATGTACTGAAAGACTGTCTTTCAGGAAATATTCAATCGCACGTTCAATCGCGGCCTGGTTACCCAGGCCGTTTGGATTGAAGTCGAGCGTGATACGCTCGCGCAGTTCGGCAACGGTTTTGCCTTGATACATCTCAGGCTGTTGCAGCCACTGCACAACCGCGGCGCTGCTTTGCGCAATCGCCTGCTGGTACGCCTCAATGCTCTGTGCAGAGGCGGCCAGAATCGGGTTTACTTCAGACATTTACGCTTCCAATCAAACAGGATTGACGCCAGCACCAATCAGCGCTTGCTCAAATTTATCCAGGAAAATCGCCAACTCATCGTTGGTGATCAGCAGTGAAGGCAGCAGACGCAACACTGCGCCATGACGGCCACCGCGCTCCAGAATCAGACCTGCTTCGAAGCACTTCTTCTGTAGCAGAGCAGAGAGCTCGCCGTCAGCTGGGAAGCTACCCATATGATCGGCTGCTTCGTTCGGTTTAACGATCTCGATACCAATCATCATGCCGAGGCCACGCACGTGACCAATAACCGGGAAGCGTTTCTGCATCGCGATTAGCTGCGCTTTCAGCCACTCACCCTGCGCCGCAACTTTATCGGCGATATTCTGCTCTTGCAGAATTTTCAGCGTGGTCAAACCGGTTGCCATCGCCAGCTGGTTGCCGCGGAAAGTGCCGGTGTGATGGCCAGGTGACCAAACGTCAAACTGCTTTTTGATGCCTAATACTGCCAGTGGCAGACCACCACCAACCGCTTTAGACATGACGATGATGTCTGGTTCAATGCCCGCATGTTCGAAGGCGAAGAATTTACCGGTACGGGCAAATCCAGCCTGAACTTCATCAAGGATCAGCAGGATGCCGTGTTCCTGGGTGACTTTGCGGATGCGCTGCAGCCACTCAGCCGGCGCCGGGTTAACACCGCCTTCACCCTGAACGGCTTCGAGGATCACCGCGGCAGGCTTGCGTACGCCGCTTTCCACGTCATTGATCAGGTTATCAAAGTAGTAGGTCAGCGCTTTTACGCCAGCTTCACCACCGATGCCCAGCGGGCAGCGATATTGATGCGGATAAGGCATGAACTGGACTTCTGGCATCATGCCGTCAACCGCTTCTTTCGGTGACAGGTTACCGGTGACGGACAAGGCACCGTGCGTCATACCGTGGTAGCCGCCAGAGAAGCTGATGACACCGCTACGGCCAGTGGCTTTTTTCGCCAGTTTCAGCGCGGCTTCAACGGCGTCGGCGCCAGAAGGACCGGTGAACTGCAGGCAGTATTCTTTGCCCTGGCCTGGCAGCAGCGACAGCAAGGATTCAGAGAACTGATCTTTAAGAGGCGTAGTCAGATCTAGAGTATGTAACGGCAAGCCGCTGGTAATGACATTTTGTATGCTCTGCAGAACATCAGGATGGTTGTGACCCAGTGCCAGCGTCCCTGCGCCAGCCAGACAGTCAAGATATTGTTTATTCTCAACATCTGTGATCCACACGCCATGGGCTTTAGCGATCGCTAAAGGCAATTTGCGCGGGTAACTCCTGACGTTTGATTCAAACTCGGCCTGACGGGCCAGGAATGCGTCGTTGTTTCCGTTGAATGAGTTGGCACCAAAACTATCAATACGGACTTTATCCGTCATCATATCTCTCCTTCAACCGGGGCTCGCATTGGCTTGCCGATTGACTAATTGAATAAAAAAGTAACAACCGTGAAAAAAACGCGGCCAATATAGAGCCTTTTGACCTACATCACAATGATTAATTTTGTTTAGAATTGTTTACTCTTTCCATATATGAATCAGGGCGTTGGCCAATAATTGGCCGCCTGTTTTGCTACCACAAAATGAACTGGTTAAAAAATAATCGAATGAATAAAGAGACTTATCGCTGAGAGAGCAATCCACGGGCCAAAAGCAATGACGTGATTCACCTCTCGCTGCCAGGCCATTCTGGAAATCAAAACACATAAAATAGCGCCACTAGAAGCGAACAAAAGCACAGAGGGTAAAAGAGGCCAGCCCAGCCACGCGCCCATCGCGGCGAGCAATTTGGCATCTCCCATGCCCAGGGCTTCAAACCCTCTTAGCCTTTGATGAATTTTAGCCAATAGCCATAAAGAGAGGTATCCCGCCACAGCACCTATAACGGCTTCGTTTAACGGTCCCGCTAGCCAGCCCATTGTTTTAAATAGCAGTCCAGCCCATAGCAACGGCAGAGTAATAACATCTGGCAACAGAAAATGCTCGATGTCGATCCACGCCAGCACCAGTAACGACCAGATAAACAAGAGTGCTGGCACTAAATGTTTATCGAAGGGTAAATAGCAGGTAAGCGACAGCGCAGAGAGTGAGGTGAGTATTTCCACCAGTGGATAACGCATGCTCACCACGCACCCACAGTAACGGCATTGACCTCGCAACCACAGCCAGCTCAGTACCGGGATATTATCGCGCCAGCGCAGAGGCGTTTTGCACTGTGGGCAGTGTGAGGCGGGATAAAACAGGGTGGCCGCTACTTCATCCTGCTGCAATTGTAACGGCAGGCGAGAGATCACCACGTTGAGAAAACTGCCGATGGCCAAAGCCATTAAACCGCCTATCAACCAATACGCCACTTCCATTGTCATTCCTCTTATGCCGTCCAGGCTTGTTGATGGCGAGAGACATTACGCCGAAGCGTGCATAGCGGCGAGCGGAAAGACGAGATTACAGGGAGTTACAGCAAAATTGCCGATCGGGATCCAGAATTCGGTAAAAAACAGGGCAAGGTCAACGTGTCACGATTGCTGTTTAAACAGTTGAATCGCCTCCTGTACGTTACTGGTGGCAAGTGACATAACACAGTCATTATTGAGGTACACATCATATTGACCGGCATTGTAGCGAAAAACGTACAGATCGCCGCGATAGCGCAGTCCTTTGGTTTTAACGCCAATATGATGGCGGCGCAACGCAGCCTGAGAAAGTCTGTCTGTCGCTGTTCTCATTGCACTCTCCTTCAAAAGATTAGTCGGCATATCCTGACATAGTGTGAGGTCACAACCTTAACATAACCTTAAGAAGAGTATAGTTTATAAGTTAACTTATTGTTTAAAAGCGTTTTATTAGTATCGACTCATGTACATGCCGTGCGTTCTGCTCCCCGTCACACAGATGCAACCTGGCTATTGCTTAAATAAGGCCACATTCCCTCCTTCTTCTACCAATCTTCAACATCTCAGAAAAAAGCCACTAAGTTAACGACCCATTTAATGTTCCGTTAAGTATTCATCCGTATTTTGTTACACAGGGCGATAAAGCAACAAAATTTATGTTTTTCCGACTGAATCGATTATTAACAATTCGTGCTACGCAATTTGCGTGGTTTAACCTACGTTTAAACAGCAGGTTACTTAATGTTAGTGATGGAAACACTTAGCCGCATATTGCAGCTGGCCCTAATACAGGTAGTTCAAGGCGTTAAACGTTAAGGTGAGTTTATGAATTTCCTCCCATTTTCGCGTCCATCATTGGGCGACGAAGAGTTAGCAGCCGTTAAAGCAGTGTTTGAATCCGGCTGGATCACTACCGGGCCACAAAACGCAGCTCTTGAAGCGGCTTTTTGCCAGCTAACGGGTAATAAGCATGCAATTGCGGTTAGCTCTGCTACTGCAGGAATGCATGTCACGTTGCTGGCACTGAATATTCAGCCGGGCGACGAAGTGATTACGCCATCCCTTACCTGGGTCTCTACCATCAATATCATTACCTTGCTGGGCGCCACGCCGGTCATGATTGATATTGATCGCGATACCCTGATGGTTACGCCTGAACAAATCGAAGCAGCAATTACGCCTCGAACGCGCGCCATCATTCCCGTTCATTACGCCGGTGCGCCAGCCGATCTTGCTGCCATACGCGCCATTGGCGAGCGTCATGGCATTCCGGTAATAGAGGATGCCGCCCATGCGGCAGGGTGTTATTACCAGGGACAGCATGTTGGCAACCAGGGCACGGCGATTTTCTCATTCCATGCCATCAAAAATATGACCTGTGCCGAAGGCGGCCTGATTGTCACGGATGATGATGAGCTGGCCGATCGTATGCGCAGCCTGAAATTCCACGGTTTAGGCGTTGATGCTTACGATCGCCATACGCACGGGCGCAAGCCGCAGGCGGAAGTGATCATGCCGGGCTTTAAATACAATCTGCCTGATATCAGTGCCGCCATTGCGCTGGTCCAGTTGAAGAAACTTCCTGCCATCAATGAACGCCGCGCCGCCATTGCGCAACGCTATCTCGTCGGGTTAGCCGATACGCCTTTTATGCCGTTAGTTCAACCGCACTGGGCGCATCAGCATGCCTGGCATCTTTTCATTATTCGTGTTGATGAAGCCACCTGTGGCCTAAGCCGCGATGCATTAATGGAAGCCTTGAAAGCACAGGATATTGGCACTGGCCTGCATTTCCGCGCTGCGCATACCCATAAATATTATCGCGAGCGCTATCCGCATCTTTCCCTGCCCAATACGGAATGGAATAGCGATCGCATCTGCTCAATACCGTTGTTCCCTGATATGCGCGATGAGGACGTTGATCGCGTGATAAGTGCTTTGCGACAGATCGCTGGAGTTTGACATGCTGGAAGAAAAAACCATTCGTAAAGTCTCCGTGGTAATCCCGGTGTACAACGAAGAGGAGAGCCTGCCCGAACTGGTGCGTCGAACCGATGCTGCCTGTGCAAGTGTTGGGCTCGATTATGAGATTTTGCTGGTGGATGACGGCAGCAGCGATCGCTCAGGCGAGATGATCTCTGACGCTGCCACTGTGCCGGGCAGCCATGTGGTGGGCGTACTACTCAATCGTAACTATGGCCAGCACTCGGCGATCATGGCGGGATTTAGCCATGTGAGTGGCGATTTGATTATTACGCTGGATGCCGATTTGCAAAATCCGCCAGAAGAAATCCCCAATCTGGTCAACGCGGCGCTGCAAGGCTATGACGTGGTAGGAACTGTGCGACAGAACCGTCAGGATAGCTGGTTCCGTCGCCGCGCCTCGCGCACCATCAATCAGTTGATTCAGCGCGTAACCGGCAAAGCGATGGGCGATTATGGCTGTATGCTGCGCGCTTATCGCCGTCATATCGTCGATGCGATGCTGAACTGCCATGAGCGCAGCACGTTTATTCCCATTCTGGCGAACACCTTTGCCCGCCGTACCATTGAATTACCCGTAGCTCACGCCGAGCGCGAGTTTGGTGACTCAAAGTACAGTTTTATGCGGCTGATTAACCTGATGTACGACCTCGTCACCTGTTTAACCACCACGCCATTGCGTCTGCTGAGTATCGTAGGGAGTTTGATCGCGCTTCTCGGTTTTGCCTTCTCTCTGGTGCTGATTGTGCTGCGTTTGTTCCTTGGCGCAGCCTGGGCGGGTGACGGCGTATTCCTGCTGTTCGCGGTGCTGTTTATTTTTGTTGGCGCCCAGTTTATCGGTATGGGCTTACTCGGCGAATACATCGGGCGTATTTATAACGATGTTCGTGCCCGTCCGCGCTACTTCATACAACGTGTTATTAATTCACAGAAAGATGCCTCTTCTGTACAGGAAATTGAGCAATGAAAACAATCGTCTTCGCCTACGCCGAAATGGGCTGTGCTGGTATTTCTGCCTTACTGAACGCTGGTTTTGAGATCGACGCTATTTTCACCCATGCGGACACCTCGCCTGAGAGCCACGCTTTCCCTTCGGTGGCACGATTGGCCGCTGAACATGGCATTGCCGTGTATGCACCGGAAGATGCCGATCATCCACTGTGGGTTGACCGCATCAAATCGATGGAGCCCGACTTCATCTTTTCGTTTTACTATCGCAAGTTATTAAGCGACAACATCCTCAATTGCGCACGCGTGGGGGCTTTTAACCTGCACGGTTCGCTGCTGCCGAAATATCGCGGTCGTGCGCCTCTTAACTGGGTGCTGGTCAACGGTGAAACAGAAACGGGCGTCACGCTACACCGCATGGTGAAACGCGCCGATGCGGGTGACATTGTGGCGCAGCAGCGCGTGGCCATTGACGAGCAGGACAACGCTTTAACGCTACATCGAAAACTGGTGGCCTGCGCTACCCAGCTACTGGAGCAGGCGCTGCCTGGGTTGCTGCGAGGTGACATTGTCACAACACCGCAGGATCATAGCCAGGCGACGATGGTAGGACGCCGTACACCGGAAAATGGCCGCATCAAGTGGGAGCAATCTGCGAAATCGATCAACAACCTGGTGCGGGCGGTAACCGATCCGTGGCCGGGCGCGTTTGCCTTTGCCGGTACGGTTAAATTCGTGGTGTGGAAAGGGCGCGTTCATTGCGCTGAGCATCAGGCAAAGCCGGGCACCGTCTTATCCGTTGAGCCGTTTATGATCGCCTGTGGAGAAGGCGCGCTGGAAGTGGTTACAGGGCAAGTCGATAACGGCGTCTATATGAACGGCAGCCAGCTGGCGCAGAGCCTTGGCATGGTGAAAGGGGCATTGCTTTATTCTCAGCCGGTGGCGGCGTTGAAGCGCCGTACGCGCGTGCTGATCCTCGGCGTGAATGGGTTTATCGGGAACCATTTGACCGAGCGCCTGTTGCAGGACGATAACTTCGAAGTCTATGGCCTGGATATTGGTTCTGATGCCATTAGCCGCTTCCTCGATCAGCCTCGCTTCCATTTTGTGGAAGGCGACATCAGCATTCACTCGGAATGGATTGAGTATCACATCAAGAAATGTGATGTGGTGCTGCCGCTCGTGGCGATCGCCACGCCGATTGAGTACACCCGCAATCCGCTGCGCGTGTTCGAACTGGATTTCGAAGAGAACCTGAAAATTATCCGCGACTGCGTTAAATACAAAAAGCGTATTATCTTCCCCTCGACGTCTGAAGTGTACGGCATGTGTACCGACCAGCATTTCGATGAGGATCATTCCAATCTGGTTGTTGGCCCCATCAACAAGCAGCGTTGGATCTACTCGGTCTCCAAACAGCTGCTTGACCGCGTAATCTGGGCATACGGTGAGAAAGAGGGCCTGCGCTTTACGCTGTTCCGTCCGTTTAACTGGATGGGGCCGCGCCTCGATAACCTCAACGCCGCGCGTATCGGCAGTTCACGCGCCATCACGCAGTTGATCCTTAATCTGGTGGAAGGTTCCCCGATCAAGCTGATTGACGGCGGCGCGCAGAAGCGCTGCTTCACCGATATTCGCGACGGTATTGAAGCGCTATTCCGCATTATCGAGAACAAGCAGAACAACTGTGATGGTCAAATCGTCAATATCGGCAACCCCGAAAACGAAGCCAGCATTAAAGAACTGGCTGAGCGCCTGCTGGCCAGTTTTGAGCGCCATCCGCTGCGTAGCAATTTCCCACCGTTTGCGGGCTTCCGCGAAGTGGAAAGCAGCAGCTATTACGGCAAAGGTTATCAGGACGTTGAACATCGTAAGCCATCGATTAAAAACGCCCGTCGCTTGCTGGATTGGACGCCAACAGTTGAGATGGAAACTACCATCGATAACACGCTGGACTTCTTCCTGCGCACCGTTGAGCTGCAGGATAAGCCATGAAGAAAATAGGTTTGCGCGTCGATGTCGATACCTGGCGTGGCACCAAACTGGGTGTCCCGGCGTTGCTGGAGCAATTCAGTTTGCATCAAATGCAGGCGAGTTTCTTCTTTAGCGTAGGGCCCGACAACATGGGGCGCCACTTGTGGCGCCTGATGAAGCCGCGCTTCTTGTGGAAAATGCTGCGTTCCCGCGCAGCATCACTATACGGTTGGGATATTTTACTGGCCGGCACCGCCTGGCCAGGACGTGAAATTGGTCGTGGCCTTGAGGAGATCATCAGTGCCACCGCCGATCACCATGAAGTCGGTTTACATGCCTGGGACCACTTTGCATGGCAAACCTGGGCGGGGGTCTGGCCGCAGGAAAAGCTGGTTGAGCAGATAGCAAAAGGTAAAAGTGCGCTGGAAGCGATTATTGGTGACAACGTCACCTGCTCTGCCGTGGCAGGCTGGCGCGCAGATGGCCGTGTGGTGGCTGCCAAACAGGAATTTGGCTTTCGCTATAACAGCGATTGTCGCGGCTCCGGGCCATTCCTGCCGCTTTTAAGTAATGGCAGCGTAGGCACCGTACAAATTCCAGTCACCTTGCCAACCTGGGATGAAGTGGTGGGACAAGCGGTCAGCGCTGCCGACTTTAATGACTACATTCTGGAAAAAATGCTCGCTGCAACCGGTTCGCCGGTTTACACCATTCATGCCGAAGTGGAAGGAATCGTTGGGTTAAAGGCGTTCGCCGATCTGTTGAAGCGCGCTGAACAACACAACATTCAATTCTGCCCGTTGAGTGCCTTATTGCCAGACGATCTCAGCACGCTGCCGCAGGGTAACGTGGTGCGCGGACATATTGCCGGGCGCGAAGGCTGGTTAGGCTGCCAACGTTAATTCTTACAGGACTCACGGATGCGAACAGGCACCAAAACCGCGCTGCTCATAGCACTCTTTGCGCTTTATTATCTGATCCCCATTGAATTCCGCGCCTTATGGCAGCCGGACGAAGCCCGTTACGCTGAAATCAGCCGCGAAATGCTGTTCAGCGGTAATTGGGTAGTACCGCACTTCTTTGATTTGCGCTATTTCGAGAAGCCAATTGCCGGGTATTGGGTGAATAACATCGGCCAGTTACTGTTTGGCCATACCAACTTTGGCGTGCGCGCTGGCGCGATTATCAGTACCACATTCAGTGCGTTACTTATCTACTGGCTGGCTAAAAAAATGTTCGCCAGTCAAAAAGTTGCGTTAAGCAGCAGCGTCATCTTCCTCACCTCGCTGTTGGTCTATGGCATTGGTACTTACGCCGTGCTCGATCCCATCTTAATGCTGTGGCTGGTTGCGGCGATGTGCAGCTTTTGGCTGGCGGCGCAGGCAACTTCTACGCAACAGCGCGCGTGTGGGTATGTGCTGCTCGGGGCCGCGTGCGCTATGGGTTTTATGACCAAAGGTTTCCTTGCTCTGGCGGTCCCGGTATTGGCGATTTTGCCTTGGGCTATCTGGCAGCGGCGTTTCACCGAGTTGCTGCGCTGGGGACCATTGACCATGCTGGTTGCTGCACTACTCAGTTTGCCATGGGCGCTGGCCATTAATCGGCAGGAAGGGGACTTTTGGCACTACTTCTTCTGGGTTGAACATATTCAGCGTTTTGCCGAGGCAGATGCCCAGCACAAAGCACCTTTCTGGTATTACATACCGGTGCTGCTAGGCGGATGTTTACCGTGGCTGGCACTACTGCCGGGATCGCTGGCGGGTGCATGGCGTCAGCGCGGTCAAAACGCTGGTGCGGTTTATTTATTGAGTTGGGTATTGCTACCGCTGCTGTTTTTCAGTATCGCCAAGGGCAAACTACCGACCTATATATTGCCTTGCTTCGCCCCGCTGGCGCTGCTGATGGCGCATTATGCCCACAGCGGTTCTACCTCTGTCGTTAAGGCGTTTAAAGTGAATGGCTGGATCAACTTACTGTTCGGTGCCGTGACGACGCTGGTTGTTCTCATTGTACTGGCTCCGTGGGGCGTAGCGCACCGTCCGCTGTACGCCAGCGATGAACTGCAGCGCGTACTGTGTGCAGCACTGGCTTTTGCGGGCTGGGGCATATTGGGTTGGATGAGTCGCAAACCAGAAAACGGCCGCTGGCAGTTAGCCGCCCTTTGCCCATTGGTGCTGGCGCTGCTGGTCGGTTTTGCCATCCCCCAAAAGGTACGCGATTCCAAGCAGCCGCAGAGTTTTATTAGCGCAGTGCACGACCAGCTGGCGGATAGTCGTTATCTGTTAGCCAACAATCCCGGCGTGGCGTCAGCGGTTGCCTGGGCGTTGCAGCGTAGCGATATCAACTTCTACGATGCCAAAGGGGAGTTGCAATACGGCCTGAGCTATCCGGATGCACAATCTCACTTTATTGATGCGGACGGATTTGCTGACTGGCTGCGCGTGCATCGTCGCCAGGGAAAAGTTTCGCTGGTGCTGATGTTGAACTCAGGTGACAACACGCCGGATAAAAACTTGCCAGAACCCGATGATGTCTATCGTCAGGGCCGTTTAGTCTATTACGGCTATGATGCCACACCATGAATCTTGTGCTGATCTTACTGGTAAGTGTGCTGAGCTGCGCCGCCCAACTGTGTCAAAAGCAGGCGGCGTATCTTGGCAGCCGTCAGGGTAAAAAGCGGCTGATATTATGGATTGCGCTGAGCGTGCTGTTGCTCGGCGTGGCGATGTTGCTGTGGCTGATGGTATTGCGCACGGTGCCTGTCGGCATTGCTTATCCGATGATGAGTCTTAACTTTGTGCTGGTCGCATTAGCCGCGCGGCTGATCTGGCGCGAAACCTTCACCTTGCAACAGTGGATCGGCACGCTGGTGATAATGGCGGGCGTGGCGCTGATGGGCAGTCATCTATGAAAGGACTAATGCTGGCCTTGTGCAGCGTACTGCTGGTGTCGCTGGCGCAGTTGGTGCTGCGCACGGCGATGCTGGATTTTCCGCCGCTGCGCGAGTTGATCAATTTACAGCACCTCAAGCCACTGCTGCTGTTAGCCATCGGACTAGGCGCATATGCGCTCTCAATGGTGTGCTGGATGCTGGCGCTGCGCCATTTGCCGCTCAATCGGCTCTATCCACTGCTGAGTTTGAGCTATGTGCTGGTTTGGCTGGCAGCGATTTCATTGCCGATTATGGGGGAGTCGTTCCGCTGGAGCAGCTTTGCTGGCGTGGTGTTAATTGTCATTGGCTTGCTCATGGTTTCGCTGCCGAGACGGAAATGATTCTCTGATATCACATGACCACGCGACAGAGCGGCATTCTGCCGCTCTGCTCAACAAATTAATGTTGCTGCCATTGATGATATTCGCCGTTGCGACGGCGCGGTGCAGTTTCAGGCAGCCTTATGAGACCGATAACGGAAATCACCCCTAATACCGCAACATACAGCGCCAGGCCGTACCAGTGACCGCCGGTCATTTGCAGGATTTTTACGGCGACCAAACCGAGCACGCCGCTGCCAATCAGCGAGCCCACCTGCCAAATCACCGCAATACCGCTGCAGCGAATGTGAGTGGGAAACAGCTCCGGAAACCACGATGCCTGCGGCGCGTAACACATGCTGTGACCCAGTGTCAGGGCGACAATCATCGCAATTTGCGTCAGCCAATAGCTGTTTTGCTGCAGGGCAAGGAAGAACGGCACGATGGCAATGACAATCAGTAACGTACCCATCATATATACCGGCTTGCGGCCAATTTTGTCTGACAACGCGCCCATGAGTGGAATGGCAAACACCTCGAGAATCACCGCCACGATCATGCTATTCATCAGAATGCCAGAATCGAGATTGTTAGCTTTGCCCCACGCCAGAATAATCACCGTGAACAGGGCAAAGGCACAGGCTTCAATCAGTTTGGCGGCGACACCGTTAATGACCAGGCGTGGATTCCCGCGCATCACCTCGTTTAACGGGCGTGATTCTGCTGCTTTGGTTTCGCGAATAGCGGCGAACACCGGCGACTCATCAATGCGCAGGCGGATAAACAGCCCAACAATCACCAGCAATGCGCTGAGTAAAAACGGAACGCGCCAGCCCCAATCCATCATTTGAACCGGTGACAGCGTGGCATTAAGAACGGCAAACAACGCCAGCGGCAGCAGGAAACCCACCGGCGCGCCAATTTGTACCCAGCTGGCGAAGAAACCACGACGTGCGGGTTGAGCATATTCTGCGGTCATCAATACCGCACCCGCTTGCTCGCCGCCCACGCCAAAGCCTTGCAACAAGCGAATCAAAATCAACAGCACGGGAGCCCAGATGCCGATTTTTTCGTAAGTCGGCAGCAATCCGATGCAAAACGTGCCAAGGCCAACAATCAGGATGGTGGCCACCAGGGCTTTTTTACGTCCAACTTTATCGCCAATGTGTCCGAAAACGATGCCGCCGATTGGACGAGCGAGAAAGCCCACCGCATAGGTGGCAAAAGCGGCGAGGGTGCTGATGAGCGGATCGTGGCTGGGAAAGAACAGATGGCCAAAGAACAAGACGGCAGCGGTGCCATAAGCAAAGAAGTCGTAATACTCTGCCGCGGTGCCAATGGCGGATGCGCTTGCCACTCGTTTGATGAGTGAAGCATGATCTTTCTCGATCGCTGGCGTTTGGGTAAGGGTGGAAGAGGCCATAGCAAAAGTCCCTGAGGGTTAATGTTCTACTACCATACAAGGATGTTTAAAAGGTTGTTGCGAAAATGATCACATATTGAAGGGGGTAAACAGTACGGCGCAGGTTAATCAATCAGGCTTTTACTGCGCGACAACCCGCTGCCGTGACGGCGCAACCTGTGGTAATGCATCTTTGCATTGTCACCCCAGCCATCTACCGTCGCACTTTCTGTTGCTTGTAACTCTCTTCTTAGCGTTATCCCGTGTATCATCGCCGCCTTTAAGCGGTTTTGTAGGGAATAAATGATGACGGAGATGACATTGTCCCGCCGCCAGCCTTCCGTGTGGTGGGGCGCGATGATTATTTGCGGCACCGTAGTGGGTGCAGGGATGTTTACGCTGCCGGTGGTGATGGCGGGCGCGTGGTTTGGTTGGGCGATGATCATGCTACTGGTCAGTTGGGGCGGCATGCTGCTTTCAGGCTTACTTTTTATGCGCGTCAGCCTCAGCTATCCGCCAGGCGCGGGCTATGACACCTTAACGAAAGATCTGCTGGGGCGTGGTTGGGCGACATTGAATGGGCTCAGTATCTTATTTGTGCTCGGCATTCTTACCTACGCCTATATCTCGG
The DNA here is from genome assembly GCF_039621635.1 of Pantoea sp. BRR-3P. NCBI lineage: Bacteria > Pseudomonadati > Pseudomonadota > Gammaproteobacteria > Enterobacterales > Erwiniaceae > Pantoea > Pantoea sp. BRR-3P. The sequence goes on along the minus strand of NZ_CP155067.1, from coordinate 333,680 downwards.
CCAGCGGCCCGGTGTATCAGCACTCTCTTAATCAGGCGGGTGTGCCAATTTCCACCGCAGAAGCAAAAGTGCTGTTAACAATCGGCGTGGCGGCAGTGGTGTGGCTCGGCACAACCGGCGTGAGTCGGCTGATGACCTTTTGCGTGCTGGCCAAGATTCTGCTTTTGATCCTGTTATTTGGGGGACTGCTCACGCAGGTCAATGTACCGTCGCTGCTTCAGGCGCCAGGCGCAGGGGAGCGTTACTGGCCCTACGCACTCGGGGTGTTGCCTTTTTGTCTGGCCTCGTTTGGCTATCATGGCAATATCACCGGGCTGGTGAGCTATTATGCGGGGAACAAAAAGCACATCACACAAGCGTTGGTTCTGGGCACGCTATTGTCACTGGCGTTGTATGTATTTTGGCTTACCAGCACCATGGGCAACCTGCCGCGCAGCGCGTTCCCTGAAATTGTGCAACAGGGCGGCGATATTGCGGCGCTGATGGCCGCGCTGCGTGCGCAACTGCACGTCAATGCGCTGTCATTAATGATGTCGATATTTTCGCATTTCGCGGTGATTGCCTCATTTCTTGGCGTCACGGCCGGCTTGTTTGATTTCATTGCCGATCGTCTGGGCTTAGGACATTCACCGACTGCGCGTTTTAAAACCGCTTGTCTGACGTTTCTGCCGCCGTTAATGGCCTCGATTTGCTGGCCGAGTGGATTTGTGGCAGCGATTGGCTTTGCCGGTTTATTTGCCACCCTGTGGGCGGTGATCGTTCCGGCGATGCTGGCCTGGCGATCGCAGCAGCGCTGTTCGATCGCGGTCGTTTTACTCTTTGCATTTGGTCTACTGAATATTCTGGCATGGATGCTGAGCTGGTTTAAGCTGCTGCCAGAGTTTGTAGCGGAGTAACGGTCGCTGTTAGGGATATCCAGGTGCGTTTGGATGCGCACCTGGATATGATTTTCAGCCCTTATTCGCGACCAGCGTCCCTTTCAACCCATGGGGTTCGGAGCGCAAATACTGCGGGGGAGCCTTCGCTTGTGCGCCTAGTGCTGCAGCGGCATGCCACGGCCAGCGTGGGTCATAGAGTACCGCGCGGGCGAGTGCGATCAGGTCGGCATCGTCTTTCTGTAATGCATTTTCAGCCTGCTGCGGGTCGGTAATCAAGCCCACGCCAATCACCGGAATCTTCACCTGCTTACGGATATCATGCGCGAACGGCAGCTGATAGCCGGGCCCCACTGTAATCTGCTGCTGCGGTGAAAGTCCCCCACTGGAGATATGCACATAATCGCTACCCGCAGTTTCCAGTTGCTGGCTAAAGGTGATGGATTGCTCAACATCCCAGCCGCCCTCAACCCAATCTGTAGCTGAAAGGCGAACCCCAACTGCAACTGAATCGGGCAATGCGCTGCGTACCGCGTGGAAAACTTCAAGCGGGAAACGCAGACGATTTTCCAGTGAACCGCCGTACTCATCCTGACGCTGGTTGCTCAATGGCGACAGGAACTGATGCAGCAAATAGCCGTGGGCGGCATGAAGCTCAATCAATTGGATGCCAAGACGCGCGGCGCGCTGCGCGCTGTCGACGAAAGCGGATTTTAGTCGCTCCAAATCCTGTTTTTCCAGTGCCACCGGTACGCGATCTTCAGGGTTAAAAGCGTGTGCAGAGGGGGCTACCGTTTGCCAGCCACCGTCATTCAGTGCCAGCTGGTTACCACCCAGCCACGGTGCTGCGCATGAGGCTTTGCGCCCGGCGTGACCGAGCTGAATGCCGATAGGGATATCAGAATAGTGGCGAATATCCTCCAGCACGCTAGCCAGCGCGGCTTCGGTTGCATCATCCCACAACCCCAGATCGCCCGGCGAAATCCGCCCTGCGGCTTCAACCGCCGTTGCTTCGATAATCAGCAAACCCGCTCCCGAAAGTGCGAGCTGGCCAAGATGGATGCGATGCCAGGCGCTGGCTTTGCCATCCTGTGCGGAGTATTGACACATCGGGGCGATCACGATGCGGTTGTCGAGCGTTAACTTACCCAGTTGCGTTGCGCTAAAAAGTAAACTCATTGAAACCTCATTAACAGTGGCCAGATGCCTTAAAGCTTAGGGCTAAAAGCGCATTTTGCAGAGTGGTATGAGTTTGAATGTTGTAGCAAAAAGTAAGTTAAGCGGAATGTGCCGCTGTTAACCGAACAGCATCGTTCGCGCGGTGATAAGCCTAAAACTCGCCACTGTGCCCCATCAAAACGCGGCTGAACGCCAACCGCGTGTTTTATCATTGCCGGTGCGCACCGCCAGTGACTGCGCCGCTCGTTGTGAACGCGCCATCACTTCCCGCTGGTTAAGCTGGGTAAATTCTCCCGCCCGCAACAGATAAGCACCATCCACAAATACATCACTGACTTCGTGGCCCAAAGCGGAGTAGACCAAAGATGAGACAGGATGGTGGATCGGCGTCATCGCAGGATGCGAGGTATCCACAATCACGACATCCGCTCGTTTACCCACCTCCAGCGAGCCGACCAGATGATCAAGACCAATGGCGCGCGCGCCGTCGATGGTCGCCATCTCCAGCACTTTTTCAGCGGTCATTATTGTGGGATCGCGATGCACGCCTTTTGGCAGCAGCGCTGCCATTTTCATGGCCTGGAACAGATTGTGGTTATTGCTGCTAGCGGGGCCGTCGGAGCCTAACCCTACGGTTAATCCGGCGGCAAGCATTTCGGGAATCGGCGCCACACCCGAGGCAAGGTAGAGATTGCTGCAGGGATTGTGTGAGACGCGTGTGTCGTGATGCTTCAGCGTACGGATATCACGGGAGTTGCACTGCACGCAGTGTACCGCCAGCACATCCGGGCCGAGGAAACCGATATCGCTAAGGAACTCCGTATCGGTCGCCTGAAAGCGCAGCCAAGCCTGCTCGATTTCAAAATCGGTTTCTGCGACGTGGGTCGTGATCAGTACGCCGGTTTCATTCGCCAGCGCCCGTGTGCCACGCAGTACTTTTTCATCCAGCGCCCAAATCATGCTTGGCGCGAGACCAACTTTTACCCGTCCATCCGCCTTGTGATAGCGCTGAATCACATTACGTGCATCGGCTAGCGCCTGCTCCGGCGTTTCAATCAGTTCAGCGGGAATGCCGTGCTCAATGCCGCTGGTGAGGAAACCGCGGCAGACATGGCCGCGAATGCCGCTGACTTCAAAAGCGTCAATCACTTTAGCCGTCAATCCTGGACGCGGATGGGCGTACATAAAATCAACCAGCGAGGTGACGCCAGAACGCAGCGATTCCACGCAGCCGTGCAGCGCAGCGGCGTAGACGTCTTCCTCCGTCAGCGCCACGGCGCTTGGACCGGTCATGCAGGTGAACCACTTCTTCAGCACCATGTCGTCACCGAGACCTTTTAGCAGCGTCTGAAACAGATGCGTATGCGTATTCACCATTCCCGGCATGATAATACGCTCGCGGCAGTTGATGATTTCCGCTTCCGGATAGCGCTGCTGCAAGGCATCACGCGTGCCGATGGCGGCGATAAGGTTGTCTTCAATCAGTAAACTGGCCTGTTCCAGAATCTCGCGCTGCGGATTCATGGTGATGATCCAGCCGTCAGCCAGCAAGTAACTCATATGTTGCTCTCCAGCTGCTGTTGTAACTCTGCGGCATTCACCACAAAACCAAAGCACTGCTGTACGTTATACAGCGTGGCATCGCGACAATAGTCGGGCGAGGTCGTCGCGCTACAATCTTCCAGCAGCAGGCAGTCATAACCGCGGAAGTTGGCCTCTTGCAAAGTGCAGAGCACGCATTGATCGACATTGACGCCGGCAAACAACAGGGTGGTGACGTTGAGATTGCGCAGGATGCTATCAAGCTCGCTGTCATGAAACCCGGACATTCGGTATTTGTTGACGCGAATATCCGTATCGTTCGGCATCAGTTCATCCACTACCTCGGCCGCCCAGCTACCCGCCTGCAATACCGGCGCACCAGAAACCGGTAACGGATCGCCTAAACCCACACCGGTGCCATACGGATTATAAACGTGCAGCAAAGCCGGACTGAGATTGAGTTTGTCAGCGCGATTGCCCCAGTTGAGCCAAATAACGGGCACCTCGGCGGCACGCAATGCTGGCAATAACGCTTGTAGCGGCGCAATCGGTGCGCGCGCGGGCGTGACATCCACACCAATGTGTCCGAGCCAGCCGTCGGGATGGCAAAAATCGTTCTGCATATCCACTACGATGATTGCAGTACTCTGTAAATCAAAGATCACCGATCGGTCGCGCGTGCCGAGCTTTACTGCGCGCACGGGTTGCTCCGGGCGTCGCATATCAATGACCTGCGCGGAGACACGCCACTGATTTTGGCGACTGCTGCCTAAAACGTTTTCTCCCATATCAGGCTCCTGTTAAGATGCGCAAATCTTCCTCATCCAGCGTGACAGGGTCACCGCTGCGAATCAGTTCGGAGAATCCCTCATTGGGCGTCATGACCGTCAGCGTATAGAGCTTGCACCTGCCGGTGTTGCGGATCGCATGATCATTACCCGGGTGCAACAGCAGGGAATCGCCTTTCTTAATCACTAACTCCTCATCGTTGCAGCGAGCGACGCCTTCACCATGCAGCACATAGAAAAACTCATGCGCGGTGGCGTGTTCATTGGGCGGCGTAGCACCGCCCACGTTGAAGATTTCCACCACAAAGATGTTCTCGATGCCATCGAGCGGTTTGTCGAACAAAATGGCGAAATAGTTACTGCTATCGGGACTAATACGGAACGCCTTCACATCCGCAAGAGGGTTGAAACGAAACGATTTCATCAGTTATTCCTTTCGATAAGGCTGCGTTAGCGCGCCGGGTTGCAATGTGCGTCCTACTACGCCGGACATTGCCAGGATGGTGAGGAGATAAGGCAGGGCCAGCAGCACCTGCGGAGGCAGCGTGTTTTCAAACAGCTGTAGCGACAGCTGTAATGCATCGGCTGCGCCAAAAATAAAGGCAGCCACCACCGCCTTGAGCGGACTCCAGCGGCCAAAGATAACGATGGCCAGTGCGATAAAACCTTGCCCGCTGACGATGTTGTCGCGGAACAAGCCAATCTGGGCGGTCACCAGATAGCTGCCGGCTAAACCCGCTCCTAAGCAGGAGAACATTACTCCCCATGTGCGGATCTTTACTACGTTAAGCCCGGCTGCATGGGCAGCGCGCGGGTTTTCACCCACCGCGCGCAAAGAGAGGCCGAAGCGGGTATGGAACAGGCCAAAATGCGCCAGTGCCGCCAGTAGTAAAGTAAAATAGAGCGGCAGTGGCTGCTGGAACAGAATCGGACCGATGAAGGGTAATGACGAGAGCAGCGGCACATGCCAGGGTTCCAGCATGGGAATGGTTGGCGATGATTCGTTGCCCATCACCAGCGCATAAATCCAGGTGGCGAGGCCAGCGGCAAGAATATTGAAAACGATGCCGACCACAATTTGGCTGGCATGGGCACGCAGATAGAGCGCCGCCAGCACGCAGCCGACCAGTAATCCTCCTACGCCACCGGCGATGAAGCCGAGTGCCGTTGAGCTGCTTGCTACCGCTACCATGTAGCTGGAGAGCGCACCCAGCAGAATGGTGCCTTCGATGCCAATATTTAACACGCCAGAACGTTCGCCATAGATTTCGCCCAGTGCGGCTAACAACACGGGACCGGCAAGCCGCACCGCTGCAGCCAGCCAGCTGACAAAGAACGCGGTATCGAGATTAGCCCACAAACTCATGATTGCTCCTCCACCATTGGGCTGCGAGTTTTACGCAGGATGGGCAGGTTGATACGGTAATAGCGCAGCAAATCACCCGCCAGAATGAGTAACACCACTAAACTTTGCAGAATCAGCACAACTGACGTCGGCAAACCGGTTTGACGCTGCATCGCGCTGCCGCCGACTTCTAAACCGCCATAGAGAATTGCGGTAGGGATCACCAGCAGAGGATTGAGGCGTGCCAGCAAGGCGACGACCACGCCAATAAACCCGACGCCGCCAGAGAGGCCTTCCATCAGCCGATGCTGCACGCCAAGTACCGCGCACAATCCTGCCAGCGCCGCCAATCCGCCACCGAGCAGCACTGCGCCCATTTGCCGACGATTGACATCAACGCCGCTGTAGCGTGCGGCGCGTGCATTTAGCCCGGCGATTTTGATTTCGAAGCCGGCGGGTGTGGCGCGCATTAGCCAGAAGACAAAGACGGTCGCAACCAGCGCAATGGCGATGCCCCAGTGTGCGCGCATGCCAGTCATGACAAACGGCAACCAGCTCTCCACCGGTAAGCGTGGCGTTTGTGGCAGGTCGCCGGGCGCGCGCATTGGACCAGAAACCAAATATTGCACTATGAACAGCGCCACGTAGTTGGCCATCAGGGAAATCAGTACATCATTGCCGCCAAACCTGACGCGTAACGCGCCAACCCAGCCGGCCCAAATTGCCCCGGCGAGGAAAGCGGCGATCAGCACCAGTGGCCAATAAAGCAGCGCTGGAACGGCCCACGGAAAACCCTGAGGCGTCCCGGAGAGCGCAATCCAGCTGGCCGCCGCGGCACCCAGCAGAAAGCAACCTTCAAAGCCGATGTAGCCCAATCCAGCACGCCACACCACGATGGTTGCCAACGCAATCAACATTAACGGTGTGGATTGCACGATGCTAAGGCCTACGCTACTCAATGAGCCAAACGCGGCGTCAAACAGGAAGCCATACGCTGACAATGGATTACCGCCGAAAGGGATAAACAGCAGCCCAGCAATCACAAACGCCGTTACGATCCCGCAGCAGCTGGTTAACATCAGTGCGCTGGTGGATTCAGCGGGAGCCAGACGGCGCTCAAGCAGCTTCTTCATGGTTGCCTCCCCCTTTTTTGAGATGTGCGCCCGCCATCAGCTCGCCGAGGCGTTCTGGAGAAGCCTCGACGGCGTTCATTTCCCCGGCGATCTGGCCGCTGTACATCACTGCGATGCGATCGGAAAGATTCATAATTTCTTCCAGCTCGGCGGAGATCATCAGAATGGCGCAGCCGCGATCGCGCGCGTCCATTAATCCTTGCCATACGCTCTCAATCGCACCCACATCCAGCCCGCGCGTCGGTTGTTCCACAATCAGCAGACAGGGATTGCTGGCGACTTCACGGCCCAGAATCAGCTTTTGCAAATTACCGCCGGAGAGTTTCCCGGCTTCAAAATCGGCATCTGGCGTACGCACTGCAAAGCGCGCGATGATATCCCGTGCGTGCTGGCGAATTCGTTGGCGATCCAACAGCCATCCTCGCGCGCGGGTAAAACTGCGCTGGCGACCAAGCAGGGCATTATCGTTGATCGAAAGATCGGTAACTGATCCAACGCCGCGCCGATCCGCCGGAATAAAACCGATACCTTTACTGCGGCGTGTGGCAGGGGAATCATCGCTGATATCTTCACCGTTGAGCAGAATGCGGCCGGCTTCGAGCTCGCGTAGATTGAGCAGCGTTTCTGCCAGCTCGGATTGCCCATTGCCTTCCACGCCGGCAATGCCGAGGATTTCACCCGCGGCCACGCTCAGCGAAACGCGCCAGATTTTCTGCTGTCCGCTGGCGTCGCGCACCGCGATGTTATCAACCTGCAGCACGGTTTTACCCGGCTGGCACGGCGTTTTTTCCATACGCAGCACCACATCGCGGCCCACCATACGGCGTGCCAGGTCGCGTTCAGAGGTGTCTTTAATATCGACTGAATCCACCATTTTTCCGCCGCGCATCACTGAAACGTGATGGGCAATGGCCATGATTTCGTACAGTTTGTGTGTGACGATCACCACCGAACGGCCTTCAGCACACAGCGATTTCAGCGTGGCAAACAAACCTGCTTTCTCTTGCGGCGTGAGCACCGCAGTCGGTTCATCCAGAATCAGCACCTGCGCATCGCGATAAAGCAGCTTGAGGATCTCCACGCGCTGCTGCACGCCAATGGGCAGATGTTGTACTTTTGCCCAGGGATCAATCGCCAGACCGTGTTTATCTGATAGCGCCTGCAAACGCGCTGCCGCAGCATGCAAATTGAGTACGCCGCTGACGCTCTCTTTCAGCCCCAGTATCACGTTCTCTACCACGCTCATAGGCTGTACCAGCATAAATTCCTGGTGCACCATGCCGATGCCGCAGGCGATAGCATCGCTGGGATCGCGAAAGCGCTGCGCTTTGCCATCCACCTCAATGCTGCCTTCATCGGCCTGATACAAACCGTAAAGGATCTGCATCAGCGTGCTTTTGCCTGCGCCGTTCTCGCCCAGCAGCGCGTGAATTTCTCCGGCTTTAATGCTGAGTGACACATCGTCATTTGCCACCACGCGTGCGAAGCGTTTGGTGATGTTGTTAAGCGCGACGCGTATGTTTGCCGTTACTGTCATGAGTCGATTCCGCTTATCAAACCACTGGCTTCAGTGTGCCGTTGTCCAGCTGTTGCCAGATCTGCTGGAATTTATCCCAGGCGCTGGTGCTTACCAGTTTGGCGTTATAACGCTCGCTGCCGTTAACTATTGACCAGGCTTTGCCCACCGTAGGCTGCCATTCCTGGCCACCTTTAAAGGTTTTATTGGCCACCGATTCACCCACTTGTTCCACCATCCAATCGAGATTCTGGCGGAAACTGCAGGCAACGTAATCCGGCGCGACACTACGCTGATCCACATAACAACCAAGGACTTTGACTTTCGCCGCCGCCGCGCCTTGTATGGCTCCAAGTCCCGTGACGTCTGCCGCATGCCAGATCACATCCGCACCGTTGCCGATCATGGTGGTTGCGGCCTCGCGACCTTTCGCGGCGTTATCATAATCGCCGGTTACCACGCCCAAGCCTTTCATACCCGGGCGGGTTTTCTCTGCCGCCTGGATGAAGGCTCGCATCATCGCCTGCTGTGTGGGGTTATCGCCGCCGCCGACAAATCCTACTGCTTTACCGTTATCAGAGATCAGCGCGGCTAGCGCACCTGCAGCATAAGCACCTTGCACATAGGCGAGATCGATGTACTCCACGTTACCCGGCGCTTTTTCATCGGGCTTAAAGGTGGAAGCGAAGAAATAGGTATCCGGATATTCGGGGGCGATTTCAGCGAAGGCTGAGCCGTATTCAAAACTGTGCCCAATGATCAAGGTGTAACCATCATCGGCGTAGCCGCGGATGGTTTGATCCATCTGCGCCTGGGTGATGCTTTCGCTATGGGCGACGGTAAAACCGGCTTTTTGCAGGCTTTGCAAGCCAACATACGCCAGCGAACTCCAGCCGCCATCGGCAACCGAACCGGGCAGCAGCAGGGCGATTTTTATATTGTTATTCGCTGCCATGGCTTTGCGCGACAACATGGGTGCCAGCGCGGGTAACAACAGCGCGCCAGCCACTAACTTCGCAAATTTTCTGCGGGATACGTCTGCCATCATGTGTTCTCCTGGTGTGGTTTTGATGTATTAATCACCGGAAGAGCATTATCTTAAAAGCATCATTTTTAGCACTTACCGATGCCTAAAAGGCAACGCAGGATGGAATATGCTTCAGCACCGTTTGTTTGTTTATATCGACCAGATCGCGCGCAGCGGTTCAATCCGCAAAGCTGCCGAGCGTCTGCATATCTCCGCATCGGCCATAAACCGCCAATTGATTGCGCTGGAAGAGGAGTTGGGTACGCCTTTGTTTCAACGTTTACCCCGTAAAATGATCCTCACGGCCGCCGGTGAAGCGCTGATTCACCATGTACGGCAGAGTTTCAAAGAGATTGAAATTGCGCAGATGAAAATCGAAGAGCTGAAAGGACTGCGGCGTGGCGAAGTCACCGTGGCAATGATGAGTGGATTGGCGGCAAACCTGATTCCGCGCGTGGCGGCCGAGTTCCGACGCGCCAATCCGCGGGTAAAATTGCTGCTACAACAGCTCACCACCGGTGAAAATATCACTAACGCGGTGGCAAGCGGTGAGGCGGATTTGGGTATTGGCTTTGATTTTGAACTGCAGCCGGTCCACCGCAATATTGCTAGCGTACCGGTGCGGTTAGGTGCGGTAGTAGGATCGGGACATCCGCTGGCGGAGAAATCGAGTTTACGCCTGAGTGATTGCCTGCCTTATCCGGTGGTGATTGCCGATAAATCGATGGTCATTCGCCCTTATCTGAATGAAGTGTTTGCACGCGCCTCGATCACTTTACAAGCGGTCATCGAAACTAACTCGATCGAAGTGATGCGCCAGTCGGCGATGATGGATCAAACGCTGACGTTTCTCACGCCAATCGATATTGAATCTGACCAGCGCAGCGGCCGCTTGATCTATATTCCGGTACGAGAACTGGCGCAGCATACGCAAACGCTGATGCTGATCGGTCACGATCGCGGCACCAGCGCGATTGGCAGCGTATTTGCTGAAACCATCAAAGGCATGATGTCAGGACTTGTGTAGCCTGTAAGGTGCGCATTAATGCGCACCTGATCGCCATGAATGGCAACCCTACAGGTTCAGCGGCTGGTATGCGGTTCGCTCAGTGAGAAAACTAAGATCGAAACTCTGCACCTCGCGCGCCAGTTTCAGCAGCGCATGCGCGGCGCGATCGGTGGCGATCTTTCCGCGTTCGGCATCGGCGGCCGCTGCGTTGCCGGTGGTGCCGGAAAGATGCAGGTCCTGTGCCATCCAGCCAAAACCAATACCGCCTTCGGGCGTCAAAATACCGCCGCGGGCTTCGAGCGCCACCGACGTGGACACAAAATTATCTGCGTGCTGCATCTGCACCAATTGTGGATGGAGATGCAGCATCATGCTGGTCTCGGAGTCTCCGCCGTGAATGCCGTGATTGAGTTCATGTGCGCTATACAAGTCGGAAGCATCAAAGGTGTGAAACCAGCTGGCACCGACGGCAAACATGCCCAGTTCAATGCGTAACTGACGGCAGACGATCTCCATCAGCTGTGGCTGGCCGCCGTGCGAGTTCCAGAAAATCAGTTTACGAATGCCAGCACGCCACGCGCTTTTTGCCACTTCAAACCACACCTTACCTAACACCTCGTAGGGCAATGAAAGCGTGCCGGGGTAAGCGAGATGTTCGTCGGATTTACCGATCGGCAGCGCGGGCATGACCAGCAGCGGCAAGTTATCAGGCAGTAATTCGACCGCGCGCTGAACAATGCCGGCATTTATTGCCGCATCAACGCGTACCGGCAAATGAGGCCCATGTTGTTCCACCGCACCGATTGGCAGTATGGCAACGATGTTTGCCATATCAAGTTCACTAAATTCTCGCGTAGAAAGATCCCACCACCAGGGTGAAGAGGGCATTTGCATAGTTACCTCCATTTTTTTCCCAACTTAGCGGGTTTACGCTGCAATGGAAGCAACAAAATTCGTACTGAGCGTTGCGTTTTAGGCATTCGAATTCAATGTAAGGTAGCCATTTATGGCGTATTGCTCGTCAGCTAAGCGTGAATCGGTCACCATAAATGGTGACCTAACGCGGATATAACCGGGTTTTCATAGGGGGCGCATTCATGCGCACCTGCATAAAGAGGGATTGCCTAATTGAACGGCATTAGGCCATTTATGACCACCTATTAATCCAAAATGCACGTGCTGGGCTTAACCTTACTGCTCGATGCTGCTGAGCAACGCGTTTTGAATGATCTTCTGAGCTTTAAGCGGATTTTGTTCACGCTGCGCTTCCTGCAGCGCGGTGATATCCAGTTTATCTAATGCCCGGTAAATATGTTTCAGGAAGCGAATGGATAGGTTGGCTGCTTCGACATGATCTTCACGGAAGGGAAATTGATCGAGCTGCCATACGCCATCCCAATTGTTAATCTTCAGTACGTAGAAAAATTCAAAAATCTCCGTCATATGTACGGTGCCAACTACCAAATCATCATCCCAGCCGCGCAGGTTGTCATTGACGTCCATCCCAAATAAACGCCCGCGATCGATGATCAATTGAGCCGAATCCGCCGGAGATTCACCGGCAAACAGCGCGTGACCAAAATCCAGCAGCACGCCGACGTTAGGCAAACCAATGTCTTCAATACCCAGCAGGGTGCGTGCGGCAGAATCCCAGGTCATCTTCACGCGCGGCTCGCGTGGTTTGTATTCAATAGCGAATTTTACGTCGGGATTGGCACTGGCCAATTCCCGCATGCCATCAACCGCCATCTTCCACAGATTCTTATGATCTACCTGGAACGGATAATCCCAACCGTCCTGACCTGGCCAAATTTTGACATAGTTGGCTCCGAGCTCTCGCACCACTGTGGCGGCTTCATGCATTAAATCGAAAGCCTGTTTACGGATAGCATCATCAGGGTTAGTGAAAGCACCGCGGGAGAAGCGACGTAAATAAATTTCCGGCGTGATGCCAATGGCTCGTAAGCCAGCATCTTCAAGGGCTTGTTTGACTTGAGCCACCGTAACGCCTTCAGTGAAAGGATAGGGGACATCAACGTAGGACAGGTCTTCGACGCTGGCGGCGAGTTTTATTTGGTCGAGAGTGCTGAGCGCCGGTCCATAACCATCAACCGCGTAACGATCGATATAGTTAGCGAAGTGCCACAATCCGGCACCAAATTTCGGATACGTGTAACTACTCATAGAACCTTCTCCTTAAATTATTGCGTGTTGGGTTATGCATGCAAATCGCTTTGAATATATATTCAGTAATGGTTATATATTCCATTCTGCGCCTGGGCGTGCCTCGTTAACCAGCAGCTCATGGCGAAAATGCAACCTCAGTCACACAAAATCCAGAAAAGTGAAGATTGGGGGGATTCGCTACCACGTTGAGTGTTAATTGAACCGCACCAATTCGCGGTTCAATTAACAGGAGGGAATGATTAAATCTTTTCTAATTGGTAACCCATGCGATTTAGGCGATTAAATAACTCTTTATTGTTGGCACAGTTGAGTTTACGAATGATGCTCTGACGATGGTGGCTAATCGTTTTGCAACTCAGCCTAAGCGAATAGGCAATATCTGTCAGATTACTGGTTTGTCCCAGCAGTCGCAAAAGCCCAAATTCACGTGGTGAGAGCGTCTGCTTGGTACGTCGCGTACTCTGTGTCGTCGCGTGGCCCACTACCGCATCGCAAATGTCATCGAGCGAGCTGGTTTTAGCAAGGAATATCACTCCTGGCAGCACGCTCATAACGTAACTGACCACCGCTTTCTCATTGAGATCGGTAAGAACAATAATGCGCGTTGCAGGAGAAGACACTTTTACCTTACGTAACAGCTCAGTAAAAAACTGCACATCGCGGCCGTAAGCGGTTAATTCGCTGATCAGTACATTGCAGCCAGCAATATTTTTGAGGGCTGAATTGAGGCTGTCGATGTCAATTTTTTTAATTTGAACAGGTTTCTCTGAAAAATAGTGATTTAAACCTTCCGCAATCCATTGGTTATTGTCTACTAGTGTTAATGACAACATTTCTACCTCCCCATCCCAATTATGTTGTTATTAAATCGCGGCAGGGCGCTGATAAGTATCAGACCGAGGAGTGGCGACTTGTACGAAATTTCCTAAATAACATTGACACGGAAAGCGGGAGATTCTTATGGTCTGGTTACAATGATGAAATATTTGGAAGAAACGATGGAATTAGTTACAACACACTTAGTATTGGAACCTTTTGAACACGCACATTTTGACGGCCTGCGCTCGATGGAAAGCGATCCAGAGATAATGCGCTATATCAGCAATGGCATCGTGAAATCCCCTGAAGAGACGCGAGCCAATATTGAACGCGTTATGTTGCGCTGGCAGCAATACGGCTTTTCCTGGTGGGCGATGCGGGAAAAGGAGTCGCATGAAGTGGTGGGGGCGGCATGTCTACAACATTTAGCCAATCAAGATGGCGCACCTCTGGAAATCGGCTGGCGTTTGCACGCAAATCATCACGGTAAAGGTTACGCCACAGAAGCAGGCCGGGCGATTATTCAGTTTGCTGCTGAAAAGATAGGTGCAAAATATCTGGTCGCGGTTGCCGATCCCAAAAACACCGCCTCGCAGAAAGTGATGCAACGACTAGGCATGAAATACAAAGCTATTGAGGAACATTACGATGTGCCATGTGTGGTGTATGAGCTACAAATAGCAGAGTGATGCTGAACTTAACAAATTTGACCACTTACCCATTTGCCAACGTATGACTCCGCCGGCAGCAGCTCATCAGCGTAGCGTTGAATGTGGTGCGTGAGCAGGGTAGTGATGCGTTGACGTTGGGGCGCGAAATTCCGGACTACTCAAAATCAGCGTGTCGCTTAAACATGCTTTGGCTGGTCTCACCTAGCTGGTCCATAAGCTCAAGCACGATCGCATCATAGACGATGAAGCAGAGTTGCTCAAAAGCCGCCCCCATTGGCTGAGAGAAGTGTATTAGTTGACGATCGTTTTCCGTTTTCATCTTCCCCGGTAATACCAGCACGCTGCTTGCCAATTGGCCAATCGTCGAATCGGGTTTCATGGTGATAAGCGCAACCTCAACTCCATTTTCAACGGCTTGATGCGCCAGACTTTTCAGACTCGAGGTTTCACCACTGCCTGAACCAATAATTAATAAATCACCTGGTTTAGAATGTGGGGATGAAATTTCGCCTACCACGCTAACCGAGAAGCCTAAATGCACTAAGCGATTAGCGAACGCCCGTATAGCAATGCCACTTCGCCCGGCCCCCTGTAGGAAAATGTGCTTTGCATTACGGATCTGAGAGATGAGTTTCATCGCCTGCGCGTTGTCGAGTTGCAACGCATTTTGTTCCAAATCTTTCAGAATAGCGATGGTGTGTGCCTGAAAACTCATGAGCCATGATCCCCTTTTGCTATCGTGCGTGCGCCATCCATAACGAGGACCGCAGCCTTACTAGCGACTGTTTTTTTACTCGTTGGCATAGCGAATTCCATCTTTAAACAGATACATCGTCAATTCATGTGAATTGACATCTCTGCAAATTCACTCAAAAGAGTAACCTTTTTTCTACTCACTTGGCATATCAAGACAGGGGTTATCTTTTGGATTTGTGACATTTTTCCGTATGGTCCAGATGGGGCTGACGGCCAAAGATTTGGCACCGGCAATTGGTCGGCAGAATCGCGTATATGAAGTGCTTAACCGCAAACGCGAGCTTACGCTTCCAATGATTCGCAATCTGCACAAACAGTTCAATATTCCGCTTGAAAGCCTTGTTGGCTGAAAGTACGGGAAATAATAAAAAACCGGCTATCACAGCCGGTTTTTTTTATGGCTGCAATCTGATGAGCGCTGCGCACAATGAAGATTGAAAAAAACATCACGGTGGCGCGGTGCTTACGGCAAGCATCAGAACGTACTGCAAACGGCGCATCCGGTCACGGGTGTTTCTTTATCCGTTGCTCTACGCGAAAGTTTGCGGGCCAATGTACTGCAAACGCAACAGAATTCACGTAGCGACGCCATCACCAACGCGGCAAAACCGGCAGGGAAGATGCGAAGTGAAATTTATTTATAGCTGTGGCTGCTTGTAGTTGAAATCAAAACGGACAGAAGCGAATTCAACTGCATCAGACAGGATAATTGCGTATTACCACGCTTGGATCCTTTTATGCCCGAGTCATTTAACATAATCATGATTATGCGCACTTAATACCTCGGCGTTGCTACGTGAACGTTATCTTAGTTTCGCGCCATGTTCACCACAGAAATATCGCAGCAGCGTCACCGCGTTATCAGCGGTGTGCCTGCTCGAAAATGTCTTCTTTTTCAAGCACCTTTTTCGGGCTGCCATATCTAACCGCATTAAGCATAGCAATGCCTATTTCCTCGGTTGTCAGGATGGCGCGGGGGAAAATCAACTTCAGGACAGGAAGAATCGGCGTCATCAGTTGATAAAAAATACGATAGCTCGCCGTTTTGGAACGAACGCCCTTCATGGGCCGGATTATGGCTGGGCGATACATCAGCGCTGAATGGAATCCGATCGCAAGCAGTGCGTTCTCGGTTTTTCCTTTAACCCGCGCCCACATAATTTTGCCATTTTCACTGCTGTCTGTACCGGCACCGGAAACATAGACAAACGTCATGCGAGGGTTTGATTGTGCCAGTTTAGCGGCGATGTTCAAGGTTAAATCAAAGGTCAGCTTGCTGTATTGTTCCTCGGTCATACCTGCGGCACTGACGCCAAGACAAAAAAAACAGGCATCATAATCACGGCTATTCATCTCTACAGACAGATCTGCGGTGATGAGCTGTCGCAGTTTGGGGTGATTTTGAGAGATTGCTGCGCGCACCACGACGGTTACGGACTCCACGTCTTCTGCCCGCAAGCATTCAAGCAATACGCCCTGGCCAACCATGCCCGATGCCCCGTAAATCAATATGTTCACCTATTTGCTCCTGATTAGCCGGGCTGACCCGGCTCATTAACTAACACTCTTCACCGACGCTTTTTTCGGCAAATTAAGCAATGGTTTTGTATTCCAGATACGCCCCGATGCCATACATGCCATTTTCCCGGCCAAGACCAGACTGCCTGGTACCGCCAAACGGAGCAAAAGGCGTATGTACAAATGTATTAATTGATACCATCCCCGTATCCAGTTGATCGGCAATGTGCTTCGCACGCTGGCGGTTTTCACTGCTGACATATCCCGCAAGGCCATAAGGTGAATCATTAGCAATCGCTATAGCTTCGTCGTCGGTTTTGTAGGGAATAACGCAGAGAACCGGTCCGAAAATCTCTTCCCTTGCGATCGTCATCTGATTCGTGACATCGACAAAAATAGTGGGTTTCACAAAGTTTCCCGCCTCTAACCCATCAGGATGTCCTGCTCCGCCGGCAATCACTTTCGCACCCTCATCGATCCCTTTCTGAATATAGTCCTGAACGCGCTGGTATTGCTTTTGTGAGATCATCGGCCCAATGGCAGTATCGTTCTCATGCGGCATACCCACTTTAATCTGATCAATAGCCTGCTTCAGGGCCGTGGTGATCTCATTGTGACGGCTTGCAGGAACCAAAATGCGCGTTCCGGCAATGCACGCTTGTCCGCTGTTGAGAAAACCTGTCGCAAGAATAAAAGGCACCGCCTTATTTAAATCGGCATCGTCCAGTACGATATGGGCCGATTTGCCACCAAGTTCCAGCGTCACGCGTTTCATGGTCTGCGCGCTGAGGGCTGCAATACTTTTCCCCACTGCGGTTGAACCGGTAAACGAAATCTTGGCGATGTCTGGGTTTTGCGACAGCTCAACGCCTACAACATCCCCTCGCCCGTTGACCATATTAATCAATCCGGCGGGCAAACCTGCGGCATGAACACACTCCATAATCACCTGGGTTTGAATGGCACTCATTTCACTGGGCTTGGTGACCACCGTGCATCCAGCAGCTAATGCCGTCGCCGTTTTGTTGCAGAAATAAATAATGTTCGCGTTCCAGGGTGTGATGTGTGCGGCAACACCGATGGGATTACGTGAAACTTCCGCTTCACCCACCTTTTCGGTGAAAGCCATGTTTAGCAGGCTCTCTTTTGCGCTGAGAATCGCGTCAGCAGAAGCTTTTACCAGGAACTGCGCCATCTGAATTGGGCCGCCATACTCGGTCACAAAAGCTTCCACATGATCATCCTGCCTTGCCATGATCGCATCATGAAATCGCTGCAGGTAGGCGGCGCGTTCTTCCTTCGTTGATTGCGAATAGCTCTGAAATGCCTGTTTTGCCGCCGCAATGGCCAGCCGCGTATCTTCTTCATTTCCCAGTACTACGCTGCCAATCACTTCATTTGTCGATGGACTTAAGAGTTCAAATTTCTCCTGGCCAATGGAATCGGTGAACGTACCGTTAATGTAATGTTGAGTGATGTGTTTCATCGTATTTCTCCTATGCGCAGATAATGATTAACTAGTCAGTCATTTATAGATTAAGCTAAAGGCTAAATGCCTGTCGCTCTTGCGAACATATTGAACCCTGCTTCGGTTAATGCTTTTTTATCGTTTGGCGATTGCAACACAAAATCGATGGTTGATTCCGCCAGAGAAGCCATGACCGACGTGATAAATTCCACATTGTCACAAATGCCGGTGGTACCCAGTTCTGCCAGCATGATGTTAATAGCCTCAAACATAACGGCAGACTGCGCCCTCACTTCAGCAGTTACCACCCGCGACACCGATAGTTGCTGCAGTGTTGCGCGCTGTTCAGGATGGGCACATGCCCATTCGATATAAGCCATCCAGACATGATATGCCCTCTCTCTGATAGCAGACTGGAGAGGAAAACCGCGCATCAGCGCCTCAGCAACATCCGTTTTAATCGCCAGATAAAGTTGATTGAGCAACGTCACTTTGTCCGGAAAATAGGTGAAAAGTGAGCCAGACGAAATCCCTGCTTCACGGGCAATCAGAGCCGTTGTGGCACCCAACCCTTCCTCAGGGATAATTCGTAATGCCGCCATTAAAATGGCTCTACGTTTTTCTTCGTCAAGTGGCCTTGCCATACAAATACCTTAAATGAGTGATTAGTCAATCATAATGAACTTTTGAAACAATGCAAGTGAATGCTTTTCCTTACACTTTTTAATAGTGCATTTATTTACGATGGCTATGCTCTATTCGGGCTTAATGTGCCTATTAACATAATGAGGAAAAATCCAGTGCGTAAACTCTCACTAATTGTACTTACCGCAGGTATCTTGATGTCCGTAACGTCTCAGGTTGAGGCGAAAGGATGTTTGAAAGGTGCCGCTGTGGGCGGCGTGGCTGGTCATATGGCGCATCATGGCGTTGCAGGTGCTGCAGCCGGCTGTGCAGTGGGTCATCACATGGCCAATAAAAAGCAGAAAGAGGCTGACAGCAAAAAGCAGCAATCTCAGTAAGTTAGTTGGGCCGCCAGCTTCAGCGCGTCGGGCTGCAGCTGGCGGTTTTAAGCCGTCACACTTTCCCCAGCCAATATAACGTTGCTACAGGCAGCATAAATATCAGCAAAAACAGAGGCAATTCTTCACCAAAGCTATATCCGGCCTGAGTCATTCCAGCGATAAGATTGGTTAACGAGACAGCGAACCACATCAAAGTAAATAGTGCTGGAAACAGCATTGCAACTGCCGGATAGATTGCGGAAAACAAGCGAACCAGCAAATAACACGCCCCCGCCAGCAGATAGCCACAGAGTAAAAATAGCAGCGTTCGCATCGCGTAGCCTCCAGCCCGCTTTTACCACCGCTAACGTATGCTCGGCCTTAACAGCGCATCTAACCCAATACGCTGCAAAAACTGTTTGCGAATACGATCGGCCACCGCATTCACCACTTCCGCACCGTCATCAGAGGGATCAACATGTACGCGGAACGGACGTTTACCCGCAGGCGCGTTGACGATACCGACCATTGCCGCCGCAACATCGGCAACATCCGCATCCGCCGGTTCACATTCTGCAAGGCCCTTTAATGCTTGTTCACTTAGTCCTGCGGTGGGACCGGTGAGGTTATATTCACGCTCGCGATCGCTATCAGCCGGTTTACCTGAATGGAGAAAGTGATTAGTCCCTTTGGTGAAGGCTCCAGGCACAATAATCGACGACTCAATTCCCCACAGCGCTAATTCTGCCGCATAGCTAACAGCCACGGCATCCATCGCCGCTTTCGCCGCAAAATAGGGGGCGAGATAAGGTGGCGTTCCGCCACGGGTACTGCTGCTGCCAACCCACAGCAGCAGGCCATTTCTTTGCGTACGCATGTGCGGAAGTGCAGCCCGGTTTACCCGCTGGGTACCAAGGACATTGATGTCATAAAGCTGTGAGAATTGTTCCGGCAAGAAGGCTTCCGCTGGCCCGTATGCCATATGTCCAGCATTGTGGACCACGACATCTAATCGTCCCTGCTCGGCAATAATTCTGGCGATCGCTGCATCGGCTGAATCCTGTGACTGCACATCCAATTCAATCGCCTGCATATTTACACCCTGTGTCTTCGCGTACTGCAGTGTGCTCTCAACTTGCGCTGCGTTACGCCCTTTGGTGTCGCGCATACTGGCGTAGACAATGTGCCCGGCATGGGCGAATGCACGACAGGATAAGGCGCCAAAACCGCTCGACGCGCCGGTAACCAGAATGACTTGTTGCATAATATGCTCCTGCTTGCAGATCCGCCGATTAGGCGAAACCGCCGTTAACACGAATCACTTGCGAATTAATCCAGCTCCCGTCAGCGCTCGCCAGCATGGCAACCGCACTGGCGATCTCTCCAGGCGTACCGATACGTTCCAGCGGCGCCAGTTTAGCGATAGCGGCGATTTGCTCTTCGCTCTTACCGTTAAAGAACAGATCGGTGCCGGTCGGCCCAGGCGCGACGGCATTGACGGTGATGTTGCGACCACGCAATTCGTTGGCCAGTACATGAACCAGGCCTTCCACCCCCGCTTTGGACGCGATATAAGGACCGTAAGCCGGGAACGATTTTGCGATCACGCTTGTCGACAAGGCGATGATGTGACCACCCTCGCTCACGGATTCGGCGGCGTTCGCCAACACCAGAAAAGCGCCGCGCAAATTGGTGTTGATGGTTTTATCGAAGTCGGCAAGACCGGCTGGCGTGATCTTCACCATCGGCATAATTCCCGCGCTGTGTACCACAACGTCCAGACTACCGGTAAAGGTTTTGGCTTCACTGAACAGGCGGCTAACATCCGCTTCGTTTGCTACATCGCCTTGAATCGCGATGGCTTTGCCGCCTTTAGCGATGATGCCCTGCACGGTTTCCTGTGCAGCGCTGGCGTTGCCGGCATAGTTCACGATCACAGAAAATCCATCCTGTGCCAGACGCTCAACAATCGCCCGACCAATACCGCGAGAGGCGCCCGTTACCAGAGCTGTTTTCGTTACAGAACTCATGTGTTTCTCCCAATGTGAAGGTAATGACTCACGCATCCGCGTGCTGTGAAATCCATACTAATGCTTTATAAATAGAGATAAAGCTGGCTAAATTGATATGATAATTCCGTTTTCGTTAATAATTAGCGCGTGAGAAAAGATAATGGATAAGTTTGAAACGCTGCTGCTGTTTACGCGTATTGTCGAGTTAGAAAGTTTCAGTCAGGCGGCAGATCAGCTAGGCGTGCCGCGCGCCACGGCCAGCAATGCGATCAAACAGTTAGAAAAAAATCTTGAGTGCCGGCTGCTCGAAAGAACCACCCGTCATGTGCGGACTTCATTGGACGGTAAAGCTTTCTATGAGCGGTGCGTGCATATCCTTTCCGAACTTGATGACGCTGAGTCATCGTTGCGACATACGGTTGCGCGGCCGCGTGGCATTTTGCGGCTCGATCTCCATGGCGCGCATGCAACGCGCATTGTGCTGCCGAATATCGATCAATTTCACCGTAGCTATCCGGATATTGAATTGGTGATCAGTAGCGGCGATAGGCTGGTTGATTTAGTGCGTGAAGGCGTTGACTGCGCAGTCAGAGCGGGAAAACTGCATGATTCCTCCCTGATGGCGCGTCATTTGGCCACGATGCCTCAAGTGATTTGCGCCAGTCCCGATTACCTCGGACGCTTTGGTATGCCGCAGCATCCCGAAGAATTAATGGCGCATCAGTGCGTTAATTTTTTCTCAACCACGGGCGGCGTGAATTATTCCATTGAGCTAATTATCAATGGTAAAAAACAGGCGTTCTCACCCAAAGGTTGGGTGACGGTAAACGATGCGGAAAACTATGTTATCTGTGCATTACGAGGGGCGGGATTGGTGCAATTACCGCGTTATCACGTTGCGGAGGCGCTAGCGGACGGAAGATTGGTCGAGGTGCTCAACGCATGGCAAAGCCCTGGCATGGAGGTTTCCGCACTTTATCCGCAGCATCGCCAGCTGTCGCCCAGAGTGCGCGTCTTTATCGATTGGTTACTGAGCTTGTACAGTGCGACCTTCGCGGCGGAAAAATAAGGTAGTAAAAGTCGATAACGCGACGAAGGCCTTATCAACTGATTAATCCGGTCAGCTTGCAAAAGTAAAACGATCGGTTTACTTTTTAAGGATGAATAAACAACAAGACATTATTGATGCCGCTGAGCGGCTGTTCTATCTCAATGGCTTTCATGCCACCAGTACCGATCGCATCTGCAGCGAGGCCAATGTGTCTACACGCACGATGTATCGCTATTTTCCTTCTCGCGAAGCCTTGACGGCTGCGGTACTGACAGCGCGTCAGGAACGTTTTTTCGCCGCGCTATATGCCGCAGAACATCCACACGCAATAAGCCAGATATTCGATGCCATGAGCGCATGGATGCTTGAATACGGTAACAACGGCTGCTTATTCCTCAAAGCATGGGGAGAGTATGCCGGGGAGGATATCGCACTGGCTGAACAGGCGATGGCATATCGTCATAGCATGCGCGCTTACATTGCGCGCTGCGTTCACAAGCTTCACGGCGAGGAGAAGGTGGCGCTAGCTGATGCCATATGGCTACTGTTTGAAGGTGCGCTTACCTCCGCGTTGATCCTCGGCGCGGTGAATGCAAGTGAGGCGGCTAAAGCTGCCGCACTCCAGCTGCTGCATCTCAGTGAGCAGCCATGAAAGGGACTGCGCTGGTCCTGACCGGCTTTTCGCTTATCGCCATCACTTATGGCATGGCGCGCTTCGCCTGGGGTCTGATGATGCCAGACGTGATGCACACTATTCCTTTGACACCGCGTATATCTGGCGTACTTTCAGCCAGTAGTTTTGCGGCCTACTGCGTCGCGGTGATGCTTGCGCCGATGCTAACTTCACGCGCCGGGCCGCGGTTTTCCGCGATGGTTGCAGCCCTGTGTGCGGCAACGGGATTGCTGCTGCTGGCCAGCGCCGCATCGCCATGGCTTCTCGGTGCAGGGCTGTTTATTGCCGGCCTAAGCGCTGGCCTTGCTTCTCCGGCGCTGGCAGACGCGGTGAGCCAACGCATAGAATCCCGGCAACAGCCGCAGATGAATACCGCGATCAATGCCGGGACCAGCATGGGGATCATGCTGTCCGTGCCCATTTTGTTTTGGCTACCGGGAGGCTGGCGAGCAGCCTGCGCCCTGTTTGCTTTGCTGGCGCTCATTTGCATCCTGCCAGTATGGCGTCAGCTGCCCGGAAAAAGTGACGCTGCGCGCCACTCATCGTGGCTCAGCACAATGCGCCAGCGCTCGCTTCAGCGGCTGATCGTCATTGCGTTGATTAGCGGCATCGCCAGCGCCGCCTGGTGGAGTTTTGGCCCCGATTTGTTGCATCACATTGATGTGAATGCCAGCGTCGTGAGTCTGTTATGGCTGGTTGGCGGCGCGGCAGGCATTCTTGGCGCATTAACGGGGCCGATGGCAAAATGGATTGGCATGAATGCTGTTTATCGGCTGTCGCTGTGCGGTATGTCGTTACTTTTGCTGCTTCTGGCACTCAGCCATCACTATGCGTGGTGGCTATTTCCTGCCGTGGCATTGGGAGGAGCTGCTTATGTGACGCTTTCCGGCGTGCTGCTGGTATGGGGTGCCGAAGCAACAGCGCATTCGCCCGCCAGCGGCGTTGGCATACTGTTTTTTATGTTAGCGGCTGGACAAGTGATCGGTTCGCTCCTTTTTGGTCAGGTCTATGCCAGTGCAGGCGCAGCGAGTGCGTTATTACTCTTCGCCGCGCTACCCCTGGCGATGCTTTTTCTTACACCAGCGAAAACCGATTAACGTCACTCATCACGGAAGGGATCTTTTTTGTGGTCTTCACTGTCGTCGCGCGTTCTTGGAATCTCACCGTGCTCATTAGGCGCATCTTTAGCCGGGTGCTTTTCATCTTTAACATCACGTTTTTTTTCCGGGTGGTCTGTCATCTCGATCTCCTTAGTATGATTAGAGTTTAAGTGTAGATGATCAATCGCCGGCTCTTGTGGCTTGCCACAAGAAACGGGGCGAAAATTAGCCCCTGACACTTATTCCAGCGCCGTTAAAATTTGCATGGCGGCCTTTACCCGCTCGGTATTCGGATAATTTTTATTGGCCAGCATAACAATACCCACCTGCTTTTGCGGGATAAAGGCAACATAAGCACCGAAACCGCCGGTGGCGCCTGTCTTATGTACCCACGATGCCGCTACACGCGGGTGTATCGACGCATCCACCACCGGTTGTGGCCCCAGCGCAACGGTATTATCAGCCCCCTTCTCGGCCATGGCAGCCTGATCAGGCCAATCAAGCATTTCCCAGCCAAGTCCCTGATATAAATTATCAGTGCGATAAAACCGTGTCTGAGCGAGATCAAGGGCTTGTTGTAATGTCTTATCATCCACCTGTTTTGGTGCCATGTTGGCCTGCATCCAGCGCGACATATCTTTAATGGATGACTTCACCCCATAGGCTTCTGCATCCAGCATTCCCGGCGCTACGCGTACGGGTTTGCCCTGCCGATAGCCCCAGGCGTAAGAATCTTTCTGCGCATCCGGCACCGTAATAAAGGTATGACTGAGCTTAAGTGGCGTAAACACGCGCTGCTGCATCGCCTGCTCGAAAGAGAGGCCGCTCGGCTTCACGGCTAAATAACCAAAGAGGCCGATGCTGCTGTTGGCATATTGCCTTGTCTTGCCGGGTGACCATTGAGGTTGCCATTGGTGATAAAAGTCCACCAGTTCAGGCTCATTGGTCACGCTGTCCGGGACCTGTAAGGGCAGACCACCCGCGGTATAAGTCGCCAGTTGCAGCAACGTAATGTGGCGCCACTGAGGCTGATTAAGTGCCGACCAATATTGGCGCGCAGGATCGTTAAGTGAGATCTCGCCTTTGCTGACGCCTACGCCGGCCAACACCCCGGTGAAAGTTTTACTCACCGAGCCTAATTCAAACAGCGTGTCCTGGGTTATCGGGCGATGACGTTGTTCATCTGCCATACCCCAGGTGAAAAAGTGAGGATGGCCTTTCACAATCACCGCTACGGCCATACCGGGGATGCCTTGCTGCTGCATCAATGGCTTTATGGTTTCACTCACGGTTTTTTCTACATCGGGCGTGGCGGCCACGCCTGTGGAGCATAACGATGCCAGGAGCGTTGCTATCCACGCTTGAGAAATCAATTTCATTGTATTTAATCTTCCGGGTTGGTGTTCCGCGAGCAGTTTGCCCAATTTGACAAGCCGCAACAAACGGTTAATTTTAGCGTTAGACAATAGAAAATCTTACAGGTTAATGCATGACGCGCCCCTATATACCGCTCAATGCTCTAAGGGCATTTGAAGCGGCAGCTCGCCATTTAAGTTTTACTAATGCAGCGATTGAACTGAACGTCACCCACGCGGCGGTGAGTCAACAGGTGAAATCGCTGGAGCAGCAGCTCGGGTGCCAATTATTTGTGCGGATTTCGCGTGGATTGATGTTGACCACTGAAGGTGAAAGTCTGCTGCCGGTGCTGAATGATTCGTTTGATCGTATTGCCGATACGCTGGATCGCTTTTCTGCGGGAACAATGCGTGAAAAATTAAAAGTGGGGGTGGTGGGTAGCTTTGCCACCGGCTTACTCATCCCGCGTTTGAGCGATTTCAACCGCCACCATCCACATATTGAGCTGCAGCTCTCCACCCACAATAACCGTGTCGATCCCGCCGCCGAGGGGCACGATTATACGATTCGTTTTGGTAGCGGAGCCTGGCACGGAACCGAGGCGCAGTTTATTTGCGATGCGCCTCTGTCACCGCTTTGCAGTCCTACCATTGCCCAACAGCTGCAGCAACCCGCTGACGTGCATAAATTTACCCTGCTACGCTCGTTTCGCCGCGATGAGTGGAGCCATTGGTTGCAAAGCATAAACGAACATCCCCCCTCGCCTTCACATCCGGTGATGATCTTCGATTCTTCACTGACGATGGTTGAAGCCGCGCTGCTGGAAGTCGGCATTGCGTTAGCCCCGAGCAAGATTTTCCATCACCTGCTACAGACGGATAAGCTCGTCCGTCCGTTTACCGCTGAGATAGATCTGGGTGGCTACTGGCTTACACGCTTGCAATCGCGCGCAGAGAGCGCCGCGATGACGGCGTTTTCTGCGTGGCTGGGTAAAGAGTTTGGCATGGCGAGCTAAACAATGACTTAGCTTTCGATCCTGTTAGCTTTTGCCAGCGTTCGGGCTAGAATTGAAGAATAAAGGGGTTTACCGCCAAAGAACTGCGCGGCTAGCGTGGCCCCCAGGCAGGTGATGATCATGGGCAGAATCAGCTGATAATTGTTGGTCATTTCCAACACCAGCACAATGCCCGTCAGGGGAGCGCGCACCGACGCGGCGAAAAGCGCGCCCATACCAGCAACGGCAAAAGTAGCCGGCTCCAGCTGTAATCCTGGGAACCACTGCATGCACAATTGGCCGTAGCAGGTACCTAAAAGTGTGCCCAGAGTGAGCATTGGTGCAAAAATCCCCCCGGGCGCACCGGAAGAGAAACAGCAAATGGTTATCAGCGTGCGCAGCGCGAAGAGGAAGAAGAGTGCCTGTGCGCTGACATTACCACTGGTAAAGTCCGGGATCAGCGAGATCCCGCCCTGCACGGCCTGTGGTAGCACCATTCCTATCACGCCACAGGTGCCGGCCAGTAAACTCCCCCCTATCACCCATGGCGTTACGCGTCCTTTATGCCAGCGCTGAAACTGATCCTGTGCAGCAAAAATCAGGCGATTAAACGCAACGCCGCATCCCCCAAATAACATACCCAGAATCAGATAGAGCCAAAGTGTATTAGTAGGCGCATCCCGTAACTGACCAATATTAATGATTGGCTCATTACCGTTGCATAGGCGGAAAACAATGCTGGAAACGATAACACCTACAAACACCGCTTTGATAGAAATGAGGCTATAGCGAAACTGGGGCCGCATCTCTTCAAGAATAAACAGGATACCCGCCAATGGTGCGTTGAAAGCCGCTGATAAACCGGCTGCAGCCCCTGTTGCCAGCAGCGTATGGCGAGACTCAGCGGCACGCACGCGGAAAAGATCAACGCACATCCCACCAATATTTCCCCCCAGCTGAACGGTGGGCCCTTCCCGTCCTAGCACCATGCCGGAACCCAGCGCCCCCATTCCGCCAATGAATTTCACTGGCAACACACGCCACCAGCGCACCGGACGTAACTCCTCCAGCGCACCTTCAATTTCCGGGATGCCCGAGCCGCCAGCTTCCGGCGCATATCGGCACACCAGAAAGTAACCCATGCCGCCCAGGACAGCGGCCAGAAAAAAAGCGCTCAGACCGGTCAACCACGGGCTGCCATTTACGCTATCGATCACGTTGAGGCGGGTGTGAATAACAAAATTTACGGCGCGGTCAAACGCCACGCCGATCAGTCCCGTTAGCACGCCCACCAGCGCCGCCAGCGCTAATAGCAAGGCTGGCGTTTTATCACGACGTAATAGTTTCTGTATCAATATGAAACGTCCGGCACGTAAAAACGTGCGGGGCTCTGCCGATCGTTCATTAGCCAACATGCGTACCCTTTGTTTCCGCACCACGATGCAAACTGTAGTATGAGAAGATGGAGATAAGCATACTGAGAATGACGGTCAAGTTAATGCAATAATTCGCAAGTGAATTTTTCAAAACGTCCGGGCAATAACAGCGATTACTGGAGCGTAGCCGTCGCTACGGTGCCGTCTGAATTGAACGTCATTAGCACATGCCAGGCTGAATGATCGGTAATCTTAAAAAAGTCGCCATCATTCTCACGTGTGAATCCATATTCCACCAGTGCCGCAAAAGCGCTCGTTTTAGGCTGTGCCAGAACGCGTGCCTGCAGAAAGGAGGCGATATCACCGCGCTGGCGTTCCATCATGCTGTTGCGGGACTCGGCTGCTGGTCGATTAGCGTCATTCTGTGCTTTGGTTTTGTGGATATCGCACCACGTCGCTTCAGTTTGCATATCGCATCCCGAGCGTGTCAGAGCAGCCCGATGAGCGGCGTTGATGGCATGTGCAGGGCTGATAGCTACCATTATCAGGGCCAGCAAAGCACAACGAAAAGAACCTCTATTCATCCCTTTTTCCTCGATCACACTTAAGCCAGAGCGGCGCTTACATTTCTTTACGAAGCGCAGAGTAGAGTGCGGATAGCCATCATGCTTTGATCTGCATCAGGTTCCAGATAGCAGTGGCAACAGCGTAATGCATCACTTACTATGCAAACACTATGGAAATCAATCTACTGGGTTTTATTCCTGCGCTTCTTCCCGTGGCATGCTCACCTGGAGCAAGTTTCACGCTGGCCATGAACAGCGCGCTGGCGGGCGGACGTCGTGGACTGATCCGTACGCTGGCGGGCACTGCTCTAGGCATTTATACGCATGCCCTGCTCATTGGCTTGGGCCTCACCGCTATCCTGGTTTCATCCCCCAGTGTGTTTGGCATGTTGAAAGTTGCGGGAACCGTTTATCTGCTTTGGTTAGGGACGCAGCTGATACTGAGCGGATGGAAAGCGCAACGCATTGATTTTACGCGTGAAAACGCGACCGTAACGTTAAAAGAGGCCTGGCTGGCTAACGTGCTAAACCCTAAAGCGGTGATCTTTTATCTGACGGTGGTATCGCAGTTTGCTGGAAGCAGCGGTGAAGTGAGTCATTATCTGGTGCTGGCGTCGGTCCATATTGCGGTGATGAGTTTATGGCTGATTGCGTTGAGTAATGTGCTGATTTTTTCAGCCCGCAAGGCGGACCCTGTGGTGCTGAAAAAATACGTTAATATTGGCGGGGGGTTACTGCTTGTTGTTTTCTCGCTTGGCAACCTGTTCCACTAACGGTTAATCTTGCTCTTCAGCAATCAGGGTGAGTTTTTCGTCAGTCGCCTTCTCTTCTTCCAGCGTTTCGCCCAACAACTTCGCCGCATCCTGATAATCAAGTTTAAGCGCTAAGGCACGTAGCGTACCGTAGGTGGCAATCTCGTAGTGCTCAACTTTTTGAGCCGCCCCAATCAATCCGGCATCTCTTACCGGTCCTGCTTCCACTTCATCAATGATTTCCTGCGCCTCTTCAGCCAATCCTTCCAGCGCATGGCATTTCATTCGTTTAATCCGAACCCCTTCAGTGAGTTCAACCAGCTGGTCAATGCGATCAATTTGTCCGCGCGTTTCTTCAAGGTGAAGTTCAAATGCAGCAACTAAATTTGGATCCGTAGCCGCACGAATCATTTTGGGTAGCGCTTTGGTAATCTGCTTTTCAGCACTATAAATATCAGATAAATCATGTACGAAGAGATCATGTAGCGTTTTAATAGTCATAATATTACCTTGTTGTAGGGTATTGATAAAAAAAGCGGGGAAGCTGCGGCCATTTATTAGGCTGTAACCTAATCCTGACTTAATCATGGCGGACATCGCGTATTACACAAGCGCAGCGTTAAATAAATCATTCATTTTATTTCACGCAATGCCAGGCTTAAGAGAGGCCAACGTGGAGCAAGTATCATGAAAAAAACATCCCCCCCTGAAATGCGCTGTCAGATCATTCATCAGCGCACATTATCCGAATTAGGGTTAATTTCTCTGTATGAAGTCAGCGTTAACAACGGAAAGTATGCCGTTATACGCTTAGACAATGATCAGACATTTCAAGCAGGTGACATTTTTAAACGCATCAATAATCTTTGGTTTTGTAATGAGAAATTAATACATCCGATGTCTTTTCAGTATGTAGACCAGGCTGAAGCTCAGCGTTCATTTTTGGAATATGAAAGGTAAATTATTTTACAGCTTTAGACAGGCAAATGATAAACGGTAGGTGGCTCTTCTTGTACAGGTGAGCAGAATCAGTTTAGTGATTAACAAAAAAAGACGCGGCAGCAGGCTCACTTCTCCATAACAAATAATGACTTACAGTGTGGGCACAGCATTGCCTGGCTGTGGGATTGTTTATGTGAAGATTGTGGGCAAAACTTTTTGCACACCGGACATTGCGCACTAACCTCCCGGCGGCCCAAATTTTCCAGAAATCGATTTAACCAGCTCATGATTTATTTCCTTTTTCCGATAACTCATTCTAACACACCTTATTTTTTTCACCGCAACTAACATTTGACAAGCCGATAAAACCGGTCCAAGTCTATCATTACGTTGTTTATAATTTTTAAATAAGCTATTGCCGTATAAACCAACCGCAAACGCCATTTAGCGCTATACTCTTTAAAGGTAAATTAATTTCCCTCGCCCTCCCTATACCATCAATTTTCCTATTGATAGTGCTGGCTTTTTTAATCCATCGGATTTTTGTGATGCCATTATGAAAAATAAAATTCCCACCGGGTCGATCTTAAACAGTAGCGTGCTGCCAGAAATGACAGGCAGCAACGTTGAGTTTTTACATGAAAGTGGTATTTACCAGGCGAACCGGCCAGATGTTTTTTCTGAGCAACAAATGGACATTTACGGCGAGCGTTTAGCAAAAACGCACCATCTTTCCAGCGCGAAAAGAAGCTATAAATTATTACAACGATTAAAAGAAAATGAGCAGGCGCTGATTAAAAGCGCGGAAATATTGAGTGCCGGTGATGAACGCAACCTGACACCTGCCGGTGAGTGGCTGCTGGATAATTTTTATATTATCGAAGAACAAATTCGTATGGTGCGGCATCTGCTGCCCGCAAAATTTGGTCAGGGTTTGCCCGTATTAACCGAACCGGCTCACTATTTGCGTATCCAGGCGATTGCTGACGAGATGATCAGTCATAGCGATGGTCGGCTCGAATCCAGCGTATTATCGACCTTTATACATGCCTATCAAAGAGTTACGCCACTGTTAATGGGCGAGCTTTGGGCGCTTCCTGCCATGCTGCGCTTTGCATTAATCGATAATCTCGCCCGCATTGCCGTGGGAGTAGCCAACATCCATCAGGAAAGAGGCCAGGCGGAGGAATGGATTAATGAAATCATTCACCACTCTGCAAAAGATGCCAGCAAGGTCATTCAGGTTATCGCCCGAATGGCAGATAAGAACGATCAACTGTCCGGTGCCTTTGTCGCTGAACTGGCACGCAAGCTCAACGGACAAAATCATTCGCTGGCGCTCACCTGGGTGGAACAGCATCTGCTGAATACCGGACGTAACACGGCGGATGTCATTGAACAATTTAACCGTCATCTGTCGCTCAGCCAGCTCTCGGTGAGCAATAGCATCTCAGGATTACGCCAGCTGGGAGAAATTAACTGGCAGGATTTGGTAGAGTCGTTGAGTTTGGTTGAACAAGTGCTGGCGCAGGATCCCAGCGGCATCTACCCACAGATGCATTTTGACAGTCGCGATCAATATCGCCATGTGATTGAAGAGCTCGCCCGGCAAAGTCAATTTGATGAGTTAAGCGTCGCTAATCAGGTGCTGGCGCTAAGTCGTCAGACTGGATTACCTATTCGGCAGCAGCACATTGGTTATTTTTTGCTAGACAAGGGGCGGACAACACTGGAGCAGCAGCTGCAGCCGCGCAGCTCGTTGCTGAGCCAGGCGCGGCATCATCTTAGCCAGACGCCGCTCCTCTCCTGGTTAGGTAGCCTCACCTTGCTCACCACCGCGTTTACTGCCGAGACGCTGCTGATTACCCGCCATGCGAACATGTCTTCGCTAGTCTGGTTACTGCTGCTGCCCGCCGTGATAGTGATCAGCAGCCAGCTCGCCATGCAGTTACTCAGCGAAGTCACCACCCGCACCCGTCATCCTGTTCCCCTACCGCGGCTCAATTTTGAAGCCGCCGTTCCTGATAAAAATCGGACGTTAGTGGTCATTCCCTGCCTGATTAGCAGTCAAAAAGGGATCGATACGCTACTTCGGTCACTGGAAACCAGCTATCTCGGGAATGCGTTAGCCAATATCACGTTTGCACTGCTGGCTGATTTTACCGACAGCAAGGCTGAACATCAGGCGAATGACGATGAAATTATCGGCTATGCGGTACTGAAAATTGAAGCGCTCAATCGACGCTATAGCAGCAAGACGCAAAATGATGTGCTCTTTTCTCTGCTGCATCGCAACCGTGTGCACAATCCCTCTCAGGGCGTTTGGATGGGGTACGAGCGCAAGCGCGGCAAGCTCCATGCGCTGAACCGTTGGTTACAGGGTGAAGAGGAGATGTTCAACGTCACCGTGGGTGCCACGCATGCGCAAATGCGCCAGGTCAAATACGTTATTACCCTCGACAGTGACACCATCCTGCCGCGGGAAACCGCACATAAGTTAATCGGCATTATGGCGCATCCGCTTAATGCACCCGTGTTTGACGATCGCCTTAACCGCGTTGTTGAAGGCTACGCCATTCTCCAGCCGCGTCTGGCTGAAGAGATCCCGCCGTTTGGGCAAGGCATTTACGCACGGCTCTCCAGCAGCGTGCCGGGCAACGATGCCTATTCCTCTATGTCATCTGATATCTATCAGGATTTGTTTGGCGAAGGCTCGTTCGTCGGCAA
Source organism: Pantoea sp. BRR-3P (assembly GCF_039621635.1). NCBI lineage: Bacteria > Pseudomonadati > Pseudomonadota > Gammaproteobacteria > Enterobacterales > Erwiniaceae > Pantoea > Pantoea sp. BRR-3P. Next base: position 301,294 of record NZ_CP155067.1, on the reverse strand, counting down.
AGGAATTTACGATGTCGCTGCGTTCACGCGCGCTACGCGTAACACCGCTTAGCCACGATCTGCTTGAAGGCTGTTATGCCCGGTCCGGCGTGGTCAGCAACGTGGTGCTCTATGAGCACTATCCCGATAACTATCTGAGTGATGTTGCTCGCCGTTTTCGCTGGGTTCGCGGTGACTGGCAGCTGCTGAACTGGCTCCGGCTACGCGTACGCCTGGCAGATGGTAGTCATCAGGCCAATCCGTTGAGCGCGCTGTCGCGCTGGAAGCTGTTCGACAATTTGCGGCGCAGCGTAGTGGCACCGGCCTTGTTAATGCTGATATTCCTGACGTTTACCTACGTCGCGAATCCAATTTTTTGGTTGGGCTGTATTGTTCTCTACCTTCTGCTGCCAGGGCTACTCGCGCTGGGGATTGAGGGCATGAGAAAAAGTAAGAAGCGCGCCTGGCAACATCATCTGTATATCTTATCGGCAGATGCGCTGACCCGCCTGAGTCGAGCCGCACTGCTGCTGGCTGCCTTGCCGCATGAAAGTTACTGGTCACTGAAGGCGATCGTTGTCACCCTGTGGCGCTTGAACGTTACCGGGCAGTTTCTGCATGAGTGGAAGAGTGTTGCAGCCGGTCATGCTGGGCAAGCCCCCGGGTTAGGTCATTTCTATCGCGCCATGTGGATCAATCCCATGGCGGGCGTTGCACTGTCACTTTTAACAGGTTTGATCAATCCGATGTTGCTGCCAATGGCGATGCCTATCGCGTTGCTGTGGGCGGCTGCGCCCGGCTTATTGTGGCACCTGAGTAAACCGGCAGCTCCCCGTCAGAAACGACTCTCCTTCGAACAGCAACAATTTTTACGTCAGACCGCGCGACATACCTGGGCCTGGTTTGATGATTTCGTCACGGCTGAACACCATCATCTGCCGCCTGACAACTTTCAGGAAGTGTTGCAACCCACGGTTGCGCATCGTACCTCTCCCACTAACATTGGCCTGTCGCTGCTGGCCAATTTAACCGCGTGGGATTTTGGTTACGTGACGCAAAAACAGGTGATTAACCGCACGCTCGCCACGCTGGATAGCCTCGACCGCATGGAGCATTTTCGCGGACACCTCTACAACTGGTATGACACTTACACGCTGCAGCCTTTGCATCCGCGCTACATTTCCACTGTCGACAGCGGCAATCTCGCCGCGCATCTGATCACGCTGCAGTCAGGCCTCGCGCAATGGAAACATCAGCCGCTGCTGGCGCTGCCTGTGATTATGGCCGGTCTGCAAGACACCTTTCTGCTGGCTGAAAAGCAAATGGGGGCCGAGCGAAATCATCATTGGGAAGCGTTAACGGCAGAATTTGCTGGATTACAGCAGGCGCAGCCCGCAGCGATAGCAGAACGCACCTCAGCGCTGATTGGCCTGAGCGAGAGGGTACTGGCGGAGATAGTCTTTCCTCAGCAGCAGGTTAAATGGTTTGAACTGTTCATCCGGCAGCTTATCGAGTTTCAGGAAGAGTGGACGCTGTTTTTCAGCTGGCTGACACCGCAGCATACGCTTCCGAAAGAGCTGCCTTCGTTGCTGTGGCTGGTGGAATTACATGTTCACTATCCCGATCTTCCCCTAAACCAATCCGAACCGGTGATCTGGGCCGCTCGCGAACGTATGGCAACCCTGTTGGAGCTGGAAGGTCGGCTGGAAAACCATGCCAAAATGGATTTTCGTTTCCTCTACCTTCCCGCCACCTCGTTGCTTAGCGTCGGCTATAACCTCGATAGCGGACTAATGGATAAAGGCGCTTACGATCTCTTCCCATCCGAGGTGCGACTGACGCACTACTTCGCCATCTCCGCAAACCAACTGCCAGTAAAAAGCTGGTTTGTTCTGGGGCGATTATTTACGCAGCTCGCCAATAAACCCGCCGTGATGTCATGGAGCGGCTCGATGTTTGAGTATCTGATGCCACATCTGGTGATGCCGGTGTATCCCGATACCTTGCTGGAAAAAATGGCCTTAGCAGCGGTAAGGCAGCAGATAGCGTCAGGCGAAGCTGCGCACATTCCCTGGGGCGTTTCAGAGTCGGCCTATGCCGCCTTTGATGACAGTCAAAACTATCAATATAAAGCGTTTGGCACCCCCGAGCTCGGCCTGAAGCGCGGCCTCGGTGATGACCACGTGGTCGCTCCCTACGCCACGCTATTAGCGCTGATGGTTCTGCCGCATCCTGCGACTGAGAACCTGATGAAGCTGAAAAAAATGGGCGCCTGCGGCAAGTATGGCTTCTATGAGGCGCTTGATTTCACCGCCCATCGGCTGGCGCGCGGTCAGCAATTTGTTGCCGTTAAAACCTATATGGCCCATCACCAGGCAATGGGTTTTCTGGCGATCTCGCACCTGCTGTTTGATGCGCCGATGGTGACGCGTTTTATGTCTACCGCCCGCTTCCAGTCGTCCTACTTACTGTTGCAGGAGCGCGTGCCAGACGATATCGAGCTGTATACGCCACGCCGGCAGTTTGCTGAGGTAGTGGATAAAGCGCCCCGCTCGGATCTGGCCAGATTACGCGAATTCAGCGGATCAGCGGGGCATGTGCCGCAGCTGCAGCTGCTATCTAATGCCAATTACCATGTTTTAGTCACGCAATCCGGCGCGGGCTACAGTTTATGGAAAGGATTGTCGCTAACACGCTGGCGTGCGGATGGCACGTGTAACCAGCATGGTATTTTCTGTTATATCCGCGATCGTCAGACAGGCGAGGTCATCAGTCCTACGTTTCAGCCGACCTGCAACGAAGAGCCGCAATATATTGCGCGCTTCAGTGATGCTGCGGCAGAATTTGAAGCCCGCAATGAGACGCTGAGCACCCATACGCATATTGTGGTCTCACCGGAAGACGACGTGGAAATTCGGCGGGTCATCCTTACCAACCACTCGCGGCAACCGCGTGATATTGATATCACCAGTTATGCGGAAGTGGTGCTGGCTCCGGCCGCCAGTGATATGGCGCATCCCGCGTTCAGTAACCTGTTTGTGCAGACCGAAATCGTGGCCGAGCTGGAAGCCATTTTGACCCATCGTCGTCCGCGCGAAGAGAAGACCGAACCGGTCTGGATGTTCCACGCCCTGCTGATTCACGGCGCGAGCGAGCGCGCCACCAGTTTTGAAACGGATCGCGCGCAGTTTATCGGACGCGGCAACAGCGCTGCCAATCCTCAGGCATTAGCACCCGACGGCGTTCTCTCGGGCAGCGCTGGCGCGGTGCTGGATCCTTTGCTCTCGATTCGGCAAAAAATACAGCTCAAGCCGGGGAAATCCATCACGCTGGATCTGATCTACGGCGTGACATCGCAGCGCGCCGCCTGCTTGGCGTTGCTGGAGAAGTATCGCAATAACGTCTATGCCAATCGGGTCTTTGAAATGGCCTCGTCCCATAGTCAGGTGGCGCTACGCCAGCTCAATATCACTGCGGAAGATGCCAGTTTGTACAATCAACTCGCCAGTGCGGTGATCTTTGCCAGCCCGGAAATGCGCGGCGACAGCAAATACCTGCAGCAGAATCGTTTGGGACAGGCATCGTTGTGGCGTCATTCGCTGTCGGGCGATCTTCCCATCGTGCTGGTGCGCATTGAAAACGGTACGCAACTCAGCCTGGTGAGTAATTTGATCAAGGCGCATCAATACTGGCGGCAAAAAGGCCTGGTAACTGATTTGGTGATCATCAACGGCGAACACGGTGGTTACCAGCAACTCCTGCAAAATCAATTACTAACAATGATGGCATCCGCTGAAACGCAACAGCTTGTTGACAAGCCCGGCGGCGTCTTCATCCGCCAAAGCGAGCATCTGGCGAGCGAGGACATCACGCTCTTAATCAGCGTGGCCGCCGTGGTGCTTGAGGGGCGAAACGGCAGTTTAGCCGACCAGCTTACGGTGCTGCTTAAACCGCAGCCTACCCCAGCATCCGCTCACTTCTTGCCACACAAACATTCCGCACCGGCCGCCGTTCTGCCGCCGTCATCGGCAGCGTTGCAGATGTTCAATGGCACCGGTGGCTACACCGCAGAGGGTAACGAATACCACATTCATTTACCGGAAAACCACCAGACGCCGGCCCCCTGGTGTAACGTACTGGCCAATAAACAGTTTGGCAGCGTCGTCTCGGAAAGTGGGCAAGCGTACACATGGTATGAAAATGCCCATGAATATCGGTTAACCCCGTGGCAAAACGACCCGGTAAGCGATACCTCCGGAGAAGCCTTTTATCTGCGCGATGAAGAGAACGGTGATGTGTGGTCGCCGCTGCCGCTGCCGATGCGCGGTAAAGGCGCCTATGTGACGCAGCATGGCATGGGTTACAGCCGTTTTGTGCATCAGGAACGGGGGATAAGCAGTAGCGTAACCACCTTTGTGGCAAGAGAAGAGGCCGCGAAGATTACGCTCGTCACGCTGAGTAATCTCTCAGGCAGAACGCGGTATATGTCGATCACCGGTTATGTCGAATGGGTGCTGGGCGAGTTGATGAGTCAATCTGCCCCGCATGTCCAGACCTCATCGGCCATGGTGGAAGCCGGCAGCGCCATTCTGGCGATCAATCGCTATAACAGCGCAGGGTCGGCCCGAACCACCTTTTTTGCCGCATCAGGCAACCAGATTACCTTCAGCGGCAATCGACTTGAATGCCTTGGCCGCAACGGATCGATGCGCAAACCGGCGATGATGCAAGCGCGTGGATTATCGGGCAATACCGGAGCAGGTTATGATCCTTGTGCCACCTTGCAAACGCTGACAACCCTGATCGATGGCGATACGCGTACCTTCGTCTTTGTGTTGGGCGCAGCGGAAGATACCGACGCGGCGCTGACGCTTATGCAGCGCTTCCTGCCTCTTGAAGCAGCGGAGGCTGAACTTGAGCAGGTAAAAAACCAGTGGCAAGACGTGTTGAACAAAATCGAGGTGCAAACGCCCGATCGTGCTGTGAATTTACTGGCAAATCGCTGGTTGCTCTATCAAACCCTGGCCAGTCGCTTGCTGGCACGCAGCGGTTACTACCAGTCGGGTGGAGCATTCGGTTTTCGCGATCAGCTGCAGGATACGCTTGCCCTCACCCATGCTGCGCCGCAGTTGCTGCGTGAGCAGCTACAGCTCTGCGCATCTCGTCAGTTTCTTGAGGGGGATGCCCAACACTGGTGGCATCCGCCGACAGGACGTGGCGTCAGAACGCGCTGCTCAGATGATTATCTATGGCTACCTTATGCGCTGTGCCATTACGTAACGGCGACAGACGATCTTACCTTGTTAGAGCAGCAGGTACCGTATCTGGAAGCAGCGCTGCTGCTGCCGGAACAGGAATCGGTATATAGCCTTCCCGGCGTGAGTCAGATACACGAAAACCTATGGGAGCACGCCTTACGCGCAATCAAACATGCCCTGACTTTCGGCGAGCATGGCCTGCCGCTCATCGGATCCGGTGACTGGAATGATGGCATGAGCGCGGTGGGCATTGCCGGGCGGGGAGAGAGTGTCTGGCTGGGCTTTTTCCTCTATAGCGTGCTTACCCGTTTTGCAGCCCTCTCGCACCGACTAGGGAAAACCGATGCTGCTACGCTGTGCCTGTCTCAGGCCGATAGCCTGAAAACAGCGCTTAATAACGTTGCCTGGGATGGCGAGTGGTTCCTGCGCGGTTATTTTGACAGCGGCGAAACGCTGGGGTCGCATCTCAATAGCGAATGTCGCATTGATGCCATCGCCCAAAGTTGGTCGGTGCTTTCCGGCGCTGGCGATCCGGACAAATGTGAATCAGCGATGCAGGCGCTGCACCAGCAGTTAGTCGATAACGATAACGGGCTGATTAAGCTGTTAACGCCGCCGTTTAACGGTGAAGGGCCGAATCCCGGCTATATCCGCGGTTATTTGCCGGGCACGCGTGAAAATGGCGGGCAATATACGCATGCGGCACTTTGGGCGATTATGGCCTTTGCCGAAATGGGCCACGTTGACCGCGCCTGGTCACTGCTGGCGCTGGTTAATCCTATCAATCACAGTCTCACGCCGGCTGACGTTGAAACCTACAAAGTTGAGCCCTATGTGATGGCGGCGGATGTCTACAGCGCAGAGAACCACGAAGGGCGCGGCGGCTGGACCTGGTATACCGGCTCGGCTGGCTGGGCCTATCAGCTAATAATTGAGAGCCTGCTGGGCATCATCCGACACGGCAAGCAGTTGCAATTACGTCCGCGACTGCCAACCGCGTGGCCAGGCGCGAAGGTCACCTATCGCGAAGGCGAGGCAACGTATGAGATTGATATTGTGCGTGCCGAGGGTGCCCATCAAATGTGGCTGGATGGCGAGCTCTGCGCGGGAGATGAAATCACCTTGTGCGACGACGCGCGACATCACCAGGTGATAATCCATCTGACCCCGTCGCTTCGGTGCCAGGGCGTATCGTCTATAGATAGTTAATTTCGGCATTTGCCACATTATTCTCTTTTCCATAGGGTGAAGGCTTAACCAGGAGAGAGAATAGATGACGGCATCAACATTATCCGTTGCCATTGTGACGGGCGGCAACAGCGGCATTGGATTGGAAACGGTAAAATTACTGGCGACCGATCACCAGGTTTACGCGATTGGGCGCAACCCGCAAACGCTTCAGGCACTGGAAAAGGTGGCAAATGTAATACCGGTAGCATTGGATATCACGGATTACGCCGCCGTAGCCGCGTTTACGGCTTCTCTCGCGCGTATCGATGTGCTGGTACATTCTGCGGCGATCTCGGTGCTCAGCACCACTTACTCGGCCACGCCAGAACTGTGGCAGCAGCATTTGAGTATCAACGTCATTGCACCCGCTGAACTGACGCGCTTAGCGTTGCCTGCTCTGCGCGCATCTCAGGGTAAGGTGGTGTTTATTAACTCCGGCTCGGGCACGCTGGCACTGGCAGGCCATGTTGTTTATTCCGCCTCGAAATTTGCGCTCACGGCACTGGCGCATGCGCTGCGGACGGAAGAGAGCGAGCATGGCGTGCGCGTGGCGACGATCGCGCCAGGCCCCACCGATACGCCGATGAATCAAGCCTCGCGCCAACGTGCCGGTAACCATGCCCCCATCAATCCACGGGAATATCTTGAGGCCTCTTCTGTTGCGCGTGCCGTCAGATTTATTGTTGATAGTCCGGAAGACACGCAGATCGCCGACATCGTAATACGCCCGCGCTGGGATAAGGCCAGGCGTTAACAGCAATTGAGTGAACATTGCCTGAATGTGTGGCTTAACGCATTCCCAGCGCCGGGGGTGTGAAGGTAAAGTGGCATCTTTGATAACTAAGGATTAGTTAGCTGATGAACACAAAACTGAGAGCGGCACTGGTGTGGGGTGTAGTTTGTTTTTTATTACTGTACCGGACGTTGCTTACCGAGATCGTCTTATCGTGGCAAGTACTGCAACAATACGATGTTCCGATCTGGCAGCTGGTCGTGACCTATAGCGCCAATATCGTCCCGGCATGCATTCCTCTCGCCTGTTTTGTCTGGCTAACGCGTAAAGCCCATTTCACCTGGGGTTTTGCGCTGACGTTGCCCTTTATTGCCTGGCTGATTGGCAGCTGTTTCGTGGTGACAATATTGTGGATGATCACCGCCAACATCACCAGCGCCCCACCTTATTCTGCTGGACCAGCGCAGATGATCACACAACAGATCGTGAAGTTGTACTGGACGTCTCGCACTTTGACCGCCGCGCTGATCATCCTGGTTTGTAGCTATGCTTTCTGGCGTGAATGCAGACTGCTGAAAACCGCTGGCTGAATATTTTTTCAAATAATCAGCAATATTCCTGCCGCTCATTCGTCTACCTCATCACAAGCCGTTATCTAATAATGTAATGAGGAAAGAGCAATGAGAGATTTTGATATGCACAGACGCGATCACGGCCACCATTTTGGTGGTCACCGCATGGCAAAACCACTGGTCATCGGTGCCGTTATTGTTGCCGCACTCGGATTGCTGGTGATGTCGCTTTGGAATGCGTTACTGCCGGGCATCGTCGGCGTGAAAAGCATCGGTTTCTGGCAGGCGTTGGGGCTGTTAGCGCTTTGCCGCATTCTGTTTGGGGGGTTGGGTTTCCGCCCAGGGATGTTTGGTATGGCACGCCGCCGTATGCATGAACGCTGGATGCAAATGACACCGGAACAGCGCGAAGAGTTTATGCAGCATCGCCGTAATCGTTTTGGTCATCGCGGCCACCGCGATCGCTGCGACTGGCACGGTGGTCGTCGTGACGAAAGAAACGATTCTCGCCCGCAGCCCGATAGCAACGCGTCCAAACCCAGCGATTCCGAGTAATCGTGATGCCGCAGGATTCACTGCTAATGTCAGCAATCAACGCCTGTCGCACAAAGCTGAAGGCGTTTATTCGCGGTCGAACGGCGGTGCGTGAAGATGCTGATGATATCTTGCAGGAAGTCACCTATAAGCTGATGCAGGTAGAGCAGCCGGTGGAGAACGTTGCCGCCTGGCTGTTTCGCGCGGCGCGCAATGAAATGACCGACCGCGCGCGTAAAAAGACCGAACAGCCTTTTTCGAACGTCTTCGGCGGTGACGAAGAGGGTGAATTTCCTGAGGATGAGCTGGCGGAAACCTTATTTGGGGTGCCGCAAACGCCAGAAGATGAATATTTAAAAGCGTTACTGTGGGAAGAGCTGGAAGAAGCGCTCGCTGAGCTTCCAGCGTTACAGCGCGAGGTATTCGAGAAAACCGAACTCCTCGGATATAGCTACCATGAGCTGGCAGCAGAAAGCGGCAGCAGCGTGCAGGCTTTATTGTCGCGCAAGCATAAAGCGGTACTGTTTTTGCGCACCCGCTTACGCAGCCTGTACGATGAATTAACCCTCGATTGATAAAAAGCATCCCAGCCTCATGCGCTGGGATGCTGCTTTTTACCACCAGGAGGCTTCTTCCTGCGGCTGCAAAAATTGCACGCCCTGCCCGATTTGCGGCATACAGAGTTTGATTTGATGTTCTTTTGCCAGCGCGACTATTTGATTCAGCGGATCGTTCCAGTGATGAAATGCCAGATCGAAGGTGGCATTGTGAATCGGAAACAGCCATTTCGCGTTCAGATCTTTAAAGGCTTTTATGGTGTCTTGCGGCAGCATGTGAATATCGGCCCAGCGACGGTCATAAGCCCCATTTTCCAGAAATGCCATATCGAATGGGCCAAACTTATGGCCGATCTGTTTGAATCCGTCGAAATAGCCGGAATCACCACCAAAGAACAAACGGAATTCATCGCTTATGATGCTCCACGAGCACCATAAGCGTTTATTACCGTCAAATAAACCTCGCCCGGAAAAGTGCTGCGAAGGCGTTGCGACAAATTGAATGCCGCCAATATCTGTGGATTCCCACCAATCGAGCTGCGTAATTTTCTCCGGCGCAACGCCCCAGGATGTAATCAAGTCGCCAACACCGAGCGGAGTCAGGAAATATCGCACCCGATCTTTGAGCTGCATGATGCTGTGATAATCGAGATGATCATAATGATCGTGCGAGAGAATAATCCCTTCGATGGGCGGCAACGCGTCGAGTGAAATAGGTGCGGGCTGAAAGCGTTTGGGACCTAATCGGCGAAACGGTGACGCACGCAGGGTAAATACCGGATCGGTCAGCCAAAATTTGCCCTGTATTTTAAACAATAATGAAGAGTGTCCAAGCCGATATACACGCTTATCCGGTGCGAGAAGCAGCTGCTGCGCGCTAAGAGGGATAAGCGGTAATGCATGCTCGGGAACCGTATTTTTAGGTTTGTTAAACGTAAAGTCCCAGATAAGTTTGGCGTATTCGGCCAATCCCAGCTGCTGGCGTGGAATGCCATTATTAAATCTCTTGCCATCAAATTGTGCGGATTGTGGATAGCTTTTTATCGTGCAGCGGGCAATGCTCGAACTATTCATCATTGATCTTTTACCTCACCAGGCGGGTGGTTCAGAATAGCGATTTTCATTAGTACGCACATCACATATCGGGCGGTCTGCATGCCGGGGATGACATCAACCCTTCGGCAGAGTAAAGTGCCGCTTTTGCTTGATTTTACGAGGGAAAATGGAACGTTTATTTGTTTATGGCACGTTACAGCCAGGCCACTCTAATGCCCATATTCTGGAAAATATCGGCGGCGAATGGCTGGCGGGATCGGTTGCAGGCATCTACTACGCGCGTGGCTGGGGCGCTGCAGCGGATTTTCCCGGCATTGTTTTGCAGCACGACGGGCCACGCGTGCAGGGTTATGTGTTTATGTCCGATCGGCTGGCGTCACATTGGCCGATGCTTGATGAATTTGAAGATGGCTACGATCGCGTTGAAGTCGACGTGATCACCCTTGATGGACAGCCGCTCTCGGCCTGGATTTACCAGCTTCAGCCGCAGTAATAAGCGTGTTTCATTTATGGTCAGGAGTTGAGCATGATTAAAGTCTGCACTGCATGCGGCACGTCTTACGACGAGCAACGTGAAGAAATCAAACGCTGCGCAATATGTGACGATGAGCGGCAATACGTGCCGGCAACCGGGCAAAAATGGATGCCGCTGGAACGCCTGCTCCTCACTCACAGCAATAAATGGCAGCAGCACACCGCCACACTCTTTAGCTTGCAGACGGTGCCAGGCTTTGCCATCAATCAACGCGCCTTTCTGCTGCGAACATCTCAGGGAAATATTCTTTGGGATTGCATCGCTAATCTGGATAACGCCACGAAAGCCATTATCAGCGCGCTTGGCGGTATTCACGCCATCGCTATTTCACACCCGCATTACTACAGCACCATGCAGGATTGGGCTACCGCCTTTAACGCGCCGATTTACCTCCATGCCAGCGATCGTGAATGGATTATGCGCTCCAGTCCCCATATTCAGCTTTGGCACGGTGACGAACTGGAAATTTTACCTGCAGTGAAGCTGATTCGTCTTGGCGGCCATTTTGCCGGGGGTTGTGTGTTGCATCATTCGCACAATGACGGCTTACTTTTAAGCGGCGATATATTGCAAGTCACGCCTGGCGCTAATGCCGTGTCATTTATGTGGAGCTACCCAAATATGCTGCCACTCTCTGCCTCGACGGTGAGCGACATTATGCTTCGGCTTTCACCGTTAAAATTTGAGCAACTTTACGGCGCATTTGAGCATCGTGAAATTTTGACCAATGCGCAGAAAAAAGTTCTGCATTCGGGCGAGAAATACATCGCCTGTTTGCAAAAGTAGCGGCCCCTGAACGAATTCCAGGCAAACGGCTCGCCAATGGATGTACAGACGTCTAGATATCCATTATAGTCCGTTTCCTACGTTAAGAGGGGACCTGCGCAATGAAGAAAATAATACTCACAACTCTGCTGGCTGCTTCCGTTGCACTGTTGAGTGGCTGTAATAAAAACGATGAAAACCACATCAAAGTGGCCATAAATACCGGGCCAGACCAGGCGTTATGGGACACAGTGAAGCAAGTTGCGCACGACAAATATCAGCTGGATGTTGATGTTGTCGCCTTCAATGACTATGTACAGCCAAACGAAGCGCTGTTTAACAAAGATGTTGACGCCAATGCGTTCCAGAGCCTGCCCTATCTGGAGATGCAATCAAAAGAGCGCGGTTACCACTTCGCCGTAGTAACCAACACCTTTGTATTCCCGATTGCGGGTTATTCACGCAAGATAAAATCGCTTAATGAGTTACCCATCGGTGCCACTGTAACCATCTCTAATGAAGCGACCACGCTGGGCCGCAGTCTGCTGCTGTTACAGGCGCAAGGCCTAATTAAAGTCAAACCAGAAGCGGGCCTGCTGCCCACCACGCTGGATATCACTGACAATCCTAAAAAGCTGAAAATTGTGGAAGTTGATACGCCGCAGCTAGCGCGCACCCTGGATGACCCACAGGTTTATATTTCCATCATCAATAATAACTTTGCTGCCCTGGTTAATCTCTCTGCTTCGCGTGATGGGATGTTTATGGAAGGCAAAGCCTCACCATACGTCAATGCCATCGTGGCGCGTGAAGACAATAAAGACAGCGCCAACGTGCAGAAGTTGAAACAGGCCTTCCAGTCGCAGGAAGTGCTGGATAAAGCGAACGAAATCTATAAAGGCGATATTATTAAAGGCTGGTAATACCCGGCAAAATAAAGCCGCGCAACGCATTTTTTGCGCGGCTATCTCAACATCAAGCCCCTCTTTCTCTTCACATTTGCTTTCCTCTCTCACTGTTAAAACGATTAATCAACTACGCTCAGATCATAAACCAGGCAGCAATATAAAAATGCCGTAAAAATATCGGCGATTGGCGTAAAAATGGTGTTCATAAATTCGCCTTACTCTGTTCGCCCGCGTAGCAAACGGGTATGTTCGCCATCATGAGTCTCAAACCTGATACCTACAGGAAATCTATGAGTCAGAACGAAAAACAGTCCCTACCGGCAGGGATGCTAGCCGCAGCAGGCATTGTGTTTGGCGATATCGGTACCAGCCCACTTTATACCCTCAAAGAGTGCCTCTCCATTCTGTCCGACGGCGGCATATCAACCACGGCGGTGATGGGCTTTCTTTCGCTGATTTTCTGGGCGCTGACGCTCATCGTCACACTGAAATATGTTTGTTTTGTCATGCGAGCCGATCACGATGGCGAAGGCGGCGTTCTGACGTTGATGTCGCTGGCGCGCCAGCACGTTGGAGAAAAAGCGGGTCACATCATTGTGCTGGCGGGCTTAATTGGCGGCGCGTTCTTTTATGGCGATGGCGTTATTACGCCGGCAATTTCGGTGCTATCGGCGATTGAAGGGATTGAAGTGGTTTCCCCAGAGTTGGATAAATATGTGGTACCGCTGGCGGTAGTGATTCTTACCCTACTGTTTATCATTCAACGGCACGGAACGGAGAAGGTCAGTAAAGTATTCGGGCCGGTGATGTTTGTCTGGTTTGTTTCAATCGCCCTGCTAGGTATTCGCGGTATCGCACTCAACCCTGACGTGCTCTACGCGCTCAATCCTTCCTACGCACTGACGTTTTTACTGAGCCATAAAGCGCTCTCGTTTGCCGCGCTCGGCATGGTAGTTCTGGCGGTAACCGGTGCAGAAGCGCTGTATGCAGATATGGGACACTTGGGTAAAACACCGATTCGCATGGCCTGGCTGGTCATCGCCATGCCTGCGCTGGTACTTAACTATTTTGGTCAGGGTGCATTAGTGATTGCCAATCCGCAGGCTATTAATAACCCGTTTTTTAACCTCACACCTGCCTGGGGGCAAATTCCGCTGATTGTGCTTTCGACAATGGCAACGGTGATTGCCGCACAATCCGTGATTTCCGGGGTATATACCCTGACGCATCAGGCGATACGTCAGGGCTTCCTGCCGCCGATGCGCATTATCTTTACGTCACATACCGAATCCGGACAGATCTATATTCCCGTGGTGAACTGGCTGCTGTTTGTTGCCGTAACGGTGATTGTTTTGGCCTTCCGCCAGTCTTCGGCGCTCTCTTCCGCTTACGGCATCGTCGTCACCGGAACAATGGTGATTACCGCCTGCCTGGCAGGCGTCGTCGCGCTGCGTAACTGGAAGTGGCCGTTACCGGTCGCTCTCATTTTCCTGCTGTGTATGCTCAGCATTGATGTACCGCTATTTAGCGCCAATCTGATGAAATTGTTCTCTGGCGGTTGGGTGCCCGTGTTGCTGGCGCTCAGTATGATGGGACTCATGCTGATTTGGAGCAGCGAGCGTAATCGTTTAATTCGCCGATTGAATAACGATCCAGAAAGCTTGCAAGCATTGGTCAGATCGCTGGAAACCAATCCGCCCAGTCGCGTGGCGGGCACGGCGATTTTTCTGGCGCGGAAACAGCACGAAATTCCGCAGGCGCTGCTGCATAACCTCAAACATAACCGCGTATTACATAAACGCGTGGTGCTGCTACACATCCGCACCGCTGATATACCGCGCGTTTATAATCAAAAGCGCCTGAGCATCTCCCAGCTGTCCCCTTCATTCTGGCAAGTCACCGCCACTTATGGTTGGCGCGAAACGCCGTCAATGGCTGAAATTCTGCATCTGTGTGGGCTGGAAGGATTTGGCTGTACCGTGAATGAAGCCTCCTTCTTTACCTCACATGACACCCTGGTGATGAAAAAAAGAAAAGGTCTGATGCGGGTGAAAGGCGGTATCTTCCATTTCTGCCAGCGTAATGCGCTGCGCGCGCATGAGCAGTTTAATATCCCGCCGAATCGGGTGATTGAGTTGGGCGGACAGCGCGAGTTTTAATTTTTCTAACGCCACCCTTAGTCGGGTTGCCATGAATGCGGCTGTCAGAAGCGCTTTACCGTTTTTTGTCAGGCCGCCATTCATGACAACATTTTTAACACCGGCAAATGTAACCACATGCAAATATATTCGCGGAAGTTTGAATGAGTTGTGGCTGAAGATTTCTTAACATCTAATTAGCAATTAAAGCTAAAACGCTTAACCTCAAAACGTGTTTATTAGCTTTACCGGCAATGATCACCCGCCGTGAGCATTTTTGGGATGTAAAAGCGCATTATCAACAATTGAACAACTCGCAGCTTCAGCCATGGGCTCAGCTATTCTTTCCGAGGAGTATGGCCATGAAACAATTAATTAATGATGTTATCTCAATCTTTACACCGCAATCTGTAAAACCCGTTTTAATTCGTGCTGATTTAACCCATCGCGAAATTTCATCAATCCATCCGGTTGGATTTACTTCCGTGAGCTGGGCCACCTCAATGGAAGAACTGAATGACGCATTTGTGCAAAAAGCACTTGCCGCTGGCGCTGTGGGCTACCACATCACCGACGTTGAGTCTCACGAGCCGGCGCACGATGGCCAACACGTGATGGCTGCAACAGCGACGCTTTATCACATCAATAGTAAAGTGGCCTATGGCTGATGTTTACTGTCGTCCTGCATGAATTCATAGCCTGCCTTGCGTCATCGGCAGGCTTTTTTCTGCGAAATACTCCGACAGAAAATCAATAAACACCTTAATACGCGGAGATTCTGAAGAGCGTTGTGTATAAACCGCCCATATATTGGCTTCCTGATACCACTGCGGTAAAACGTGAACGAGTTTGTTCTCTGTTAAATAAGGTGAAACGTCCCAGGCTGAGCGCAGTGCAATCCCGTGTGATTTTAATGCCCAGTTAAGAATCACTTTGCCACTGTTGGATGAATAGTGACTATTAAGACGACAAACAATTTTGTTCTCACCATCGGTCAATGTCCAATGCCCAAATGTATTGTTGTTTTCATTAATAATAAGGCAGCTGTGATCCATCAAATCGCCCAGCGTGGTTAATGCAGGTGACTGCGCTAAATACTCTGCCGATGCGCATAAAATACGCCGATTAGCTGCTAATTTTTTGGCGATGTAAGAGTGATTAATATCATCACTGACGCGAATATCAACATCGATGCCAGATTGCAGCAGATCAATATCGCGATCGGTGAGAATTAATTTGATATTCAGCGAGGGATGACGCGCCATAAATTCTGCCACGGCGTCGGAAAGATAGTCTTGCCCAAAACCAAAGGAGCAAGCCACGGTGAGGTCGCCGGTCAGCTCTCCGCGCCACTGCTGGAAATTATTTAGGAAAGAATCCATTTCATGCACCACCTGCAGCGCGCCCTCCAGCGCTTTTTCACCTTCGGGCGTCAGGCGCATCACACGGTTGGTGCGAAAAAACAGCCGGGTTTCCAGCTGCTTTTCAAGGATGGCAATACGTTTGCTGATGTAAGATGGCGACTGGCCCAGCTCCGTCGCGGCGCGGCCAAAACCTTCATAGCGCGCCACGCTGATAAACACGTACAGATCGTCTACTGAAGGCCAGCCCTGCAAGGGTTTCTGATAACTTTTTCCGGCAAGCAATATCTTCATAACACCACAGCGTTAAAGAAATTTAGCCGGTTATAACACAGAATCCAGGAAGCACTGAAGCTGGCTTAAAAACAGTTCGGGTACTTCCTCATGCGGCGAGTGGCCACAAGGTAATGCCTGCCCTTGCACATGACGCGCTTTATCCTGCCAGGTATCCACTACGTTATATAACTGACCAACCGTGCCCTTTTCACCCCACAACAGCAATAGCGGAGATTCAATACGTTTATCACTGTCTTGCGCGTCGTCGTCTAAATCGATGGTGGCCGCAGCGCGATAATCTTCGCATACTGCATGTATCATCGCTTTATTTTGATAACAGCGCAGATAATCATTAAATATTTCATCCGAGGTTGCGCCTGGCGTTTTTAATTGGCCATCAATGTGTTTACGCAGAAATAAAGCCGGGTCGTGACCGATCATGGTTTCGGGTAACGGGTACGGCTGAATCAGGAAAAACCACCAGAAATAACGCGTGGCGAATGTTTTATCGGTTAATGCATACATGGTTGCGGTAGGTGCAATATCGACAAATACGCAGCAGGAGAGTTTTTCCGGGTGATCGAGCGCCAATCGGTGCCCGACGCGGGCGCCGCGATCGTGGCCCACGAAGGCCACGCGATCCCATCCCAATGCTTCAATCAGCAGGCTAATGTCATCGGCCATCACGCGTTTTGAGTAGGGGCGATGGGTTTCATCACTCGGCGGTTTATCACTGTCGCCATAGCCACGTAAATCCGGCAGGATAACGCGATATTTTTGCGCCAGCTGCGGCGCAATCTTGCGCCACGCCAGATGATTCTGCGGATGACCATGCAAAAGCAGCAGCGGCGGCCCTTCGCCGCCCATGGCTACGCGTAACGTAATGCCGTTAGCCAGACGCACATCGCTAAGCGTAAAGCCTTCAATAAACGGCGAATCTCCCCGCGGCGTTATCTCACCCATGCTGTTCATCCTTTGCCGTATTCGCGCGTTTCAGCCACGGACGTTGGGCAAAATGCTGCGTTTCAAACTGGCTAATATCAGAGGCGTATTGCAGCGTCCAATCTACCGCGCTTCCGCCGCCCAGCAGCATTTCACGTTTCAATGCGCTCACGGAGAACGCAATACGTTGATTATCGAAAAGGATCGCCTGCTGTTCCAGCGAAACGGTAATGCGATTGTTGGTAGGATCGTTCGCCACTGCACTCAATCGCTGGTAATCCTCATCACTCAACGTCAGCGTCAGAACACCGTTGCGCTGGCAGTTATCATCAAAGATACCGGCAAAACTGGTACCAATAATGGCGCGAATGCCGAGCTGATTGAGCCCCCACACCACATGTTCGCGGCTGGAACCACAGCCGAAATTCGCCCCCACCAGTAAGAAAGTGGCGTGTTCCCACCCGCGCTGATTGAGAATGAAATCCGGGTTTGGGCTGCCATCGGCTAAAAAGCGTAGGTCAAAGAACACGCCGCGATCTAAACCCTGGCGATCAATGCCTTTGAGAAACTGCTTCGGCATGATCACATCCGTATCAATATTGGCAGCCGGTAACGGGGCGAGCGTGCCGGTAATGTTGTTAAACGCTTCCATTTTAAACCTCTGCTGCCATAAAGCGGCGGACGTCAACCAGATGACCGGCAATCGCGGCGGCGGCAACCATCGCCGGACTCATCAAATGCGTGCGGGCACCTGCGCCCTGACGGCCTGGGAAATTACGGTTGGTACCTGAAGCGCAACGATCGCCAGGCGCAAGCACATCTTCATTCATTGCCAGACACATTGAGCAACCCGATTGACGCCACTCAAAGCCGGCGTTGATGAATATCGCCGCTAATCCTTCCGCTTCTGCCTGCTGACGCACCTGAGTTGAACCAGGAACGATAATGCCTCGCACGTGTGGCGCAATTTTATGGCCGTCGATAATGGCGGCTGCGGCTCGTAAATCCTCAATTCGACCATTGGTACAGGAACCAATAAACGCGTGCGTGATGGCGATATCGGCTAACGGCGTGCCGGGTTCCAGCCCCATGTATTTCAGTGCGGTATTTAACGCCTGCTGTTTAACCGGATCTTTTTCCTGCGCGGGATCGGGGACGCGCCCCGTGATAGCGCCAGCTTGATCCGGGCTAATCCCCCAGGTCACTTTGGGTTCGAGGTCACTACAATCGATGGTAATGCGGCGATCAAAGGGCGCGTCAGCATCGCTCTTTAATGCACGCCACTCCGCAACGGCCCGATCCCACATTGGTCCCACCGGCATTTGCGGTTTGCCCGCAATATAGGCAAAGACCTTTTCATCCGGCGCGATGATAGCGCCGCGAGCACCGGCTTCCACCGCCATGTTACACAGCGTCATGCGCCCTTCCATACTCAGCGCCGCAATGGCAACACCGGTAAATTCAATGGCAAAACCGGTAGCGCCTGAAGCGCCAATCTGCTCAATCAGCGCCATGATGATGTCCTTCGCCGAGCAGCCAAACGGCAACTCGCCGTTCACCGTCACCAGCATGGTTTTCAACCGGCGATAAATCAGCGTTTGCGTGGCAAGCAGATGCTCGATTTCCGAGGTGCCGATGCCGAAGCCAAGTGCACCAAACGCGCCGTATGTGGTGGTATGGCTATCACCTGCAGCGATCACCATTCCGGGCATGACCAGGCCCTGCTCGTGGGCAACAACATGTTCAATACCCTGACGTGGATCCATCACATCGAACAGTTCAATGCCAAAATGCGCGGCATTCTGGCGGAAATAATCAACCTGTAATTGTCCACCGGCATCGGTCATCGCGTCATCGCGTTCGGGACGCGTTGGGTTGACGTGATCGACATTCAGTAAAATAGTGCCGGGATTACGCACCGCACGCTGATGATCGCGCAAACCGCTAAACGCCTGCGGGCTGGTGTACTCATTCAGAATAGAGCGGTCGATGTACAGCAGCACATGCCCTTCGTCGTCTAACGTCCGAACCACATGCTGATCGATCAGTTTTTCATACAGCGTTTTGTTAGCCATGCCGTTGCCCACGTGAAAGTGTTTAAACAAATCATTAGAGACCTTAGGGTAATACAGTTTTGCTACGCGTAATGAACACGCTTCGTGCAGTGATGGTTTATGAAATGTGCAGCGGTAGGCGAGGTTTTTATTTGACCTAAGTCGCGTCAACCGATATAAAGAATAACCGCGTGACCTGAGCGGTTTATCCTCGCTTTACTCCCTGTTTTGCTTATGTTTTATCCGCCTTTCTTTTTTTAAAGTTAATTAATTAACACCAATACTTTATTAACTAAAAATAAGTTAATCATTTCGTAACAATCTCTTAATGTGCAAACCGAATTTTTAACGTTCACCTGCATTGCATAATAAGTAGGACTGGAATGACTCACACCAAAAAGATCGTGTCTGCCCTATCGCTGGCAGCGCTGCTTGTCTCTTCTGCGCTACACGCTGAAGATGCACCAGAAAAAACTGACGTGCTGCTGATTGGCGGCGGTATCATGAGCGCCTCGCTTGGCACCTGGCTGCAAGAGCTTCAGCCGGGCTGGAAACAGCTGATGGTTGAGAAGCTGGATGGCGTGGCACTGGAATCGTCCAACGGCTGGAACAACGCCGGTACGGGGCACTCTGCTAACATGGAGCTGAACTACACGCCAGAGCGTGCAGACGGTTCAATCGACGTTAGCAAAGCGCTGGAAATCAACGAAGCGTTCATGATTTCTCGTCAATTCTGGACTTCACAAGTACAGCGCGGCGTGTTGCACGATCCACACTCGTTTATCAATTCGACTCCGCATATGAGCTTCGTTTGGGGCGACAAAAATGTCGAATACCTCACCAAGCGCTATGAGGCGCTGCAGAAAACGACGCTGTTCCAGGGCATGAAATTCTCAACCGATCATCAGCAGATCCAGCAATGGGCACCGCTGGTGATGGAAGGCCGCGATCCGAACCAGAAAGTTGCTGCAACCTGGACGCCAGTAGGCACCGACGTCAACTACGGTGAAATCACCCGTCAGCTAATCGGCAGCCTGAAAAAAGATCAGAACTTCAAGCTGGAAACGTCTACTGAAGTCACTGATTTCAAGCGTAACAGTGACAACTCCTGGCACGTTACCGTTAAAGATGTGAAGAGCGGTGATAAGCGCTCTGTCGATGCGAAATACGTGTTTATCGGCGCAGGCGGCGCTGCCATTAAGCTGCTGCAGAAAACCGGTATTCCAGAAGCCGATAACTACGGCGGCTTCCCGGTCGGCGGTTCCTTCCTGATGACCGAAAACCCAGCGATCGCCAACCGTCACCTGGAAAAAGTGTACGGCCAGGCCTCTGTGGGCGCTCCGCCGATGTCCGTGCCACACATCGATTCTCGCTACCTCGACGGTAAGAAAGTGGTGCTGTTTGGCCCGTTCGCCACCTTCTCGACCAAGTACCTGAAAAACGGTTCGCTGTTCGATCTGCTGAGCGCCACCACCACCAGCAACATCATGCCGATGACGCATGTGGGTATTGATAACTTTGATCTGGTGAAATACCTGATTGGTCAGGTGATGCTGAATGATGATGATCGCTTTGCTGCGCTGAAGGAGTACTATCCAAACGCACGTAAAGAGGACTGGAAACTGATTCAGGCCGGTCAGCGCGTACAGATCATTAAGAAAGACGCAGACAAAGGCGGCGTGCTGAAGCTGGGCACCGAAATTGTGACCGATCAGCAGAAAACCCTGGCAGCGCTGTTAGGTGCCTCACCAGGTGCATCGACTGCCGCACCTATCACCCTCGACGTGATGAAGAAGCTGTTCCCAGAGCAGTTTGCATCGCCAGAGTGGCAGCAGAAGATCCGTGACGTCGTGCCAAGTTTCGGCCAGAAGCTGAACGGCAACACCGCGTTGACGCAGCAGGTTTGGGACAATACCGCAGCCACGCTGCAGTTGACTAAACCGCCGGTGATTAACATGGGCGACCAGACCGTGGCGCCAACGCAGGCCAAGCCGCGTGTGGAATCAGGCAAGCAGGATATGGCGCTGTAATTCACGCCAGAAATGAACAAAGCCGGACCATGTCCGGCTTTTTTTATCGGCAAATATCCTGACGCAATATCGTCGCATCAATTGCGGCCACCTCCGTTTTGCCACAAAACGCCATTGAGAGGTCGAATTCATTACGGATGATATTCAGCGCGCAGGTTACGCCCTGCTCACCTAATGCCCCCAATCCATACAGCATGCTGCGGCCGATATAGGTGCCTTTGGCGCCCAGCGCGATAGCCTTGAGAACATCCTGTCCGGAACGGATGCCGCCATCAAAGTGCACTTCGGCCTGATTTTTCACCGCATCAACAATCAGTGGCAACATGGATATCGATGAAGAGACGCCGTCCAGCTGACGACCACCATGATTAGAAACGATCACGGCATCCGCACCCGCTGCCACCGCTAATCGCGCATCCTCAGCATCCATGATGCCTTTGACAATCAGTTTGCCGCCCCAGCGCTGTTTAATCCACTCAACATCCTGCCACGAGAGGCAAGGATCAAATTGCTGCTGCGTCCACGCCATCATTGCATCAATACTCTCTACCCCGCTGGCATGACCAATAATATTGCCAAAATTACGATGCGGTGATGCCAGCATGTTGCGGCACCAGCGCGGTTTGCTGGCAATGTTGATCATATTTTTCAGCGTCATTTTGGGCGGCGTGGATAAGCCATTCTTGATGTCTTTGTGCCGCTGACCAAACACCTGTAAATCCATGGTAACCACCAACGCACTGCAGTTGGCGGCTTTAGCGCGCTCAATCAAACGGGCGACAAACTGACGATCGCGCATCACATACAGCTGAAACCAAAAGGGATGGTGCTGTGTCGCCTGTGCCACCGCTTCGATAGAACAGATGCTCATGGTGGATAGCGTGAAAGGAATACCAAAATTTTTTGCTGCCCGCGCGGCAAGGATTTCACCATTGGCATGCACCATGCCGGTTAAGCCGGTGGGTGCAATCGCCATCGGCAACGTAACGGGTTGCCCCAACATCGTGCTGGTGGTGCTGCGCTGAGAGATATCGACGGCCACGCGCTGACGAAATTCAATGCGTTGCAGGTCGGCCTCATTAGCGCGATAGCTGTATTCCGTCCATGAACCTGCATCCACATAATCATAAAACATTTTCGGCACACGCTTACGCGCCAGTAGGCGTAACTCTTCAATACAGGTTATGTTCATCAATCGGCATCCGAAAATATTCACTACAGCGCGGCTGGGTGCGCATTTATACGCACCTCATGCGCATAAATTACGATTTTACGTAATCGGTATAGGCATTTTGCAACACGATATGGTCAGCTATATATTTCGCATCATGCCAGACACCATAAATAAATGAGGACGCCCGATTAACCAAATTCGGCAGGCCAAGAAAATAGATGCCACGTTCTGCTGAAATACCGCGTTTATGGAATGGCACACCCTTTTCATCAAATGCATCGACCTGTAGCCAGCTAAAATCAAATTTAAATCCGGTGGCCCAAATAATAGTGCTAATCCCTGCGCCATGAATATCCAACTTAGCCAGCGGATTAATCAGGCATTCAGGATCCGGCAACAACTCCCACGCCTGCGGTTCCGGCGGCAGGTCCAAACCGTTGCGTGCAATATAAGCATCTGCATCACGCAGCACATCGAAATAGGCTTTATCCCCTTCGGCAATATTCTCCGCCAAACCTTCGGCAAAGCTGAGTACGCCATCATCCCAACGCGTAGTGATGCCCACAAGCGTGATGCCCATGTGGGCCAGACGACGAAAATCTACCGTTTTGCCGCCTTCATAGCCGCTCACCGCAAAGGCAACATGCTGTTTTTTCGGCTTGATCTTCACCTCATCCCACAGGCCAAGTGCGCCGAGCCACCAGCAGTAATCACGGTCGCGATAGGCGCGCGGCGGACGATAGTGTTCGCCGACTGAGAGATACACGTCACGCCCCGATTTTCTTAACTCTTCCGCGATTTGTGTCCCGGAAGCGCCAGCACCCACCACCAGCACGCCGCCTTCCGGCAGCTGCTGAGGATTTTTATAGCCCGAAGAGTGGATCTGATGCAGCGCGGCGCTCTCTGGCACAATGTGCGGGAACGAGGGCTTTTGAAAAGGCCCGGTGGCGGCTACCACGTTATCCGCCTCAAATTCTCCCGCCGAGGTGACGACTTTAAATCCGCTGCGTCCGGCCAAGCGCTCAACCAGATAAACCTCAACGCCAGTTCGCACGGGCGCATCGAGCATTTTTGCGTAATCCTCGAAATATTGCGCCATACGCTCTTTGGGCGGAAAAGCTTCCTGGGAAATATTGTCGAATTTTAATGACGGAAAACGATCGTGCCACGCTGGACCATTCGCAACTAATGAATCCCAACGTTCAGAACGCCAGCGTTCGGCAATACGACTACGCTCTAAAACCACATGGGGAACCCCCATTAATGACAGATGCTCACTCATCGCAATACCTGCCTGGCCTGCCCCGACAATCACGGTATTCATTTTTTCTACTGACATGTGAATTTCCTAAAGATGAACGACTCCGCCCTTTTCATGGAAAAGAGTCGCATTGAAGTTAATCGGTGCGTTAGAAAGCGCTGACGCTCAGTAAATTAATTAATGTCCCGCTTCAACATTCAGAATTTTTCCTAAGCCTAAAAACTTATTGGCAATAATTAACATTGTTGCCGTTACGGCAATATAAATAACCGAGAGCGCCGCCAGCGTGGGATCAGCAAATTCACGTACATAGTTGTACATCGCCACCGGCAGGGTTTGCGTCGCTTGCGTGGTAATAAACAGCGAGGCAGTGAATTCATTGAACGACAGGATGGCCGCAAATAACCAGCCGCCAAACAGGCCGGGTAATATCAACGGTACGGTGATGGTCCACACCACGCGTAAAGGCGATGCACCAAGGCTGGCGGCGGCCAGTTCAATACGTTGCTCCAGATTCTTTAATGACACATACACGCTGCGCAACACGAACGGCAGCACCAGCACGATATGGCAGAAAATCACCAGTGGATAACCGCGCCCGATACCGAGCTGCGAAACCAGCATCAGCAAACCCAGCCCAATAGTGAAATGGGGAATGAAAAGCGGTGAGAGCAACACCCCTTCCAGCACCTGCTTGCAGGGAAAGCTGTAGCGCTCAATTGCAATAGCCAGTGTTGCGCCGATGATCACCGCCAGGGAGGATGCCCAGGCGGTAACAATGAGGCCTGAATAGAAGCCGTGACGAAAATCATCGTAACTTACTGCACGCTCAAACCAGCGCAGTGACCAGCCTTTCGGCGGGAAGAACAGCACCGATGTGCTGCTGAATGAGGAGATGAAAACCACAATCGTTGGCAGCATGACAAACAGAACAATGGCAATGACCAGCAGGCGACCGGTCAGGGTAATCAGTTTATCGTTTAGCGAACGCGTCATCTTAATGTTCTCCCATTGCGTGCAGGAAGCGGCTCATGCGTTTTAGCACCATCAGCAGCAGAATCGTCAGCAGTAAACCGGCAATGCTGAGCGCGGCGGCAAACGGAAAATTCATCGATGAAAATCCCAGCTGATACACCATGGTGGCCACGGTGCTAACGCGTCCTCCACCGATCAGTTGCGGGGTGGCGAAAGCACTGAAGGTCCAGGCGAAGGCCGTGGTTAAACTGGAAACTATGCCTGGCAGCGACAACGGAATCGTCACCGTAAGCAGTGTGCGTATGGGCCCGGCCCCGAGGCTGGTGGCGGCTTTTTCATAATCAGGATTGATGTGTGACAGCGCGGTGGCCAGCATCATCACCATGATCGGCATCGTCACATGCACCAGCGCCACCACCACTCCCGTTTGCGTGAACATAAACTGGATAGGCTTATGAATGATGCCGATTGCCAGCAGTAAGCTGTTAAGAAATCCGCTATTGCCCAACACGATAATCCACGAATAGGTACGCACCACTTCGCCGAGAAACAGCGGCGTGATGGCAATAATCAAAAGGGTGGATTTGATCCATGTGGTGCGCGTTCGCACCAGCGCGTAGGCCAGCGGATAGCTCATCAGTAAACCAAAAACGGCGGTTTTCGCGCTAAGCAGCACCGTGTTGATAAAGGCATCGGCATAGATTTTCTTAAACAAGCCATTAAAGTTCGCCAGGGTAAATCCGCCCACGTCCAGTGAACCGGGAATATAGGCCCGCACGCTAAACTGCATCACGGCGAACATGGCAACCACTAACCCGAGCGCCGTAAAGGTGGCTGGGATAATGAACCAGGGTAAAAATGTCGGTTTTCTCGTCATAGACGTTGCTGCCTGCATAAAATGTTGCGACTACCGTTGAGAAGTGGGCAGCGCGGGCTGCCCATCCCCCTCAATGAGACATGATGTTTTCCGAGAACCACTGACGCCATTCGGCGGTTTTCTCCGCGCGCAGCTGCGGATCGGTGTTGATGGTGGCATTCCACTGTTCGGGCGTGGTCAGCATGCCCGGCAACTTCGCCAGCTCAGGATCGATATGCGCATTGGTCACCGTTGGGCTGCCGCGATAGATCTTCGCCACCTGCTGCTGGATTTCCGGCTTAAGCGCAATGTTCATAAATTTGTAGGCCAGGTCGGCATGCTTAGTGCCTTTGTTGATTCCCACGGTATCCACCCCGAGAATCGCGCCCTCTTTGGGAATGGCCAGCTTAATGTTGACGCCCTCGGCAATCATGCTGTAGGCATTCATCGACAACATCACCTGCACCGGGGTTTCGCCGGTAGAGATCAGCTGTTGGCTGTTGGCATCATCGGTATAGAAGGATTTGATGTTCGGAATCAGCGCCTTTAGCTTGGCTTGCCCCTGTTGCCAGTGTGCTGCATCCGTACCGGAGAGCTTGGCAGATACCGCAATAATATGGCTGGGATCCCAATCGGGCAGCGCCAGCGATCCTTTCAGCTCAGGGCGCCACAAATCGTTCCAGCTGGAGAAGGTTTCGCCTTTTGGCACTAAATCGGGACGGTAGCCGATGGTGTAAACATAACCCCAAACACCAAGGTGATAAGGGCTGACTTTGGCTTGCTGCACCAGATTGACCGCATTAGGGATTTTGCTCATATCGAGCTTCTCAAACAGACCGCTGTTGGCATATAAATAGCCGACGTGCGCGGTGGTAAACGTCACATCCGTTTCGGGCGAGCCGCCGGCCAACTTAGCTTTGTTGAGGCGGTCAATGGTTCCGCCCGTGACAAATTGCACTTCAACACCGGTTTCTTTGGTGAACTCTTTCGCGATGGTTTGATCAATCAGATCTTTAAAGCTGCCGCCCCAGGTGCTGACAATCAGCTTATCTGCGGCCATTGCATTGCCCGCGCTTAATACGCCAGTGGTCAACAACGTTAAGGCACAAATCTTACGCAACATATTCTCGTCCCCAATGAATGAAATGGCTGTGGTAGCAACTGTGAACCACCGTCTGCTCCGTTACGTCGCATTGCACTACAACAGTGCGAAGGCAGCTCTCTGGTGTTAAAGCGATATTGCCGTCAGGCTGAGATTCGGTAAAACAGCATTTACCTCGCTGTTGCGTCAGAATTTCTGACGCTAAAAAAAGCGCTGCTCTGGCAAGGATTTTCTTAACCGCAGGTGAGGCAGAAGCGAATGGGCGAAGAGATGCAGGCAGGTGATTATCCTGTTACGGGAGCCGGCATGATAAATGCATAGTCTCCAACACAATTAGAATGACTGGCGCGACATGAGCGCGTCAGCAATCCCAGGAGAATCTGCATGCTCAGTCGCATCACCCAGCGTCAGCTGGAATATTTTGTCGCTTCCGGTGAAGCGGGCAGCATTATCGGCGCATCGGAACGTATCCACGTTTCATCACCGTCGATCTCAGCGGCTATCACCCATATTGAGTCTGAGCTTGGCGTGCAGCTTTTTGTCCGTCATCACGCGCAGGGCGTCTCACTCACCGCCATCGGCCATCAGGTTTTAAAAGAGGCGAAGCTGATCCTGGAGCAGATGTCGAACCTCTACACGATTGCTTCAGAATCCATGAATAATGTGCGCGGACCGCTGCGCGTCGGCTGTCTCGATACCTTAGCGCCGATGTTGACGCCTGAACTGGTGTTCGGTTTTGGTCGCGCTTTTCCTGGCGTGCGTATCACGCTGGTAGAGGGCAATCACGAGCAGCTATTGAAACAGCTGCGTGCGGCCGATATCGATATTGCCCTGACTTACGATCTGGTTCCTGCCGGCGACATCACCTTTCAATCACTCGCGCAGTTGCCGCCTTATGTGATGGTGGGTGAACATCATCCGTTCGCCACGCAATCAGCCGTCTCTATGCAGGATCTGGCCGATGTGCCGATGGTATTGCTGGATATGCCGTGGAGCCGGGAATATTTTCTGAGTCTGTTTAGTGAGGCCGGCGTCACGCCCAACATTGTTATGCGCTCGAGCAATATGGAAGTGGTCCGCGCGATGGTGGCAAACGGCGTAGGTTTTGGCATCGCTAACGTGCGGCCCAAAGCCCACCTCTCGCAGGATGGT
Source organism: Pantoea sp. BRR-3P (assembly GCF_039621635.1). Taxonomy (NCBI): domain Bacteria; kingdom Pseudomonadati; phylum Pseudomonadota; class Gammaproteobacteria; order Enterobacterales; family Erwiniaceae; genus Pantoea; species Pantoea sp. BRR-3P. Next base: position 273,846 of record NZ_CP155067.1, on the reverse strand, counting down.
AAACGCTTAATTCGCGTGCGTTTGGCGGGTGTGAATAAGCCCATGCAACTCGGCTATGCCACGGTGGCACATGTGCAGCAATCGATGGTGGTCAGTGCCTTTGCCGAGCGTTGCCGCATGTTTATTTCCGACCAGTACATTCCCGGCATGGCGGCACCGAGCTATTTCGATCCGCAAGTGGTCAAGGTGGCGTAATGCTCGTCAGATAAGCGTGAACGGGACACCATAAAGGGTAAGGGGATGTCGTAGGGTGCGCATTCATGCGCACCTGGATGCATAGCGACGCAACTAAGCGCTTGCTTCAGTAACCTTGTTGCGGAAACACCTGATTTAACACCGGCTCCCCGCGAGTGATGCGGTGAATATTATCCGCCACCTGCGGTGCGGCGCTGGCGGGGATCGCCACAGATGCCAGATGAGGCGTGATCAGCACATTATCCATGCCCCACAATGCATCATCTGGAGGTAAAGGTTCACGATCGAAGACATCCAGCGTTGCTTCGGCAATATCCCCGCGCCTCAGCGCCAGAGTTAATGCCTGCTGATCAACGATGGCACCGCGCGACACATTGATAAACGCAGCGCCTTGCGGCAAGCACGCTAATCTTTCAGCGTTCAGCAATCCGTGGGTTTGCGGCGTCAACGGCAGCATTACCACCAGGATGTCACTGCTGGCGAGGAAGTCGTCCAGCGCATCCATTCCGCTACTGCAGGCAATGCCAGCCAGCGTTTTCTGCGAACGCGACCAGCCGCGTACATCAAACCCCTGCCGCGCCAATTCACTCGCGGCATAGGCTCCCAGCTCACCCAAACCAAGCACCCCTACGCGCACGCTTTCTGGCGATCGCGGATGCAGATAATGCCAGCGTCGATCGCGCTGCGCCCGCTCAAACGCCGGTATATCACGCGCGTAGCGCAGCACGGCAAACAGCACGTAGCTGGCCATCATGCGCGCCATATGCGGATCCGACAGGCGGATTATCGGAATGTCTGGCAAATCATTACGGCCAACCAGCGAATCAACGCCAGCCCCCAGATTGACCAACAGTTTTAAATGGCGATAAGGGGCAAAAAAACCGTGCGGGGGTTTCCACACCAACGCATAGTGCACCTCATCAGCCTGCTGTACCTCTTCAGCGCGACAAATAGTGACGCCGGGAAGATGCGGCGCCAATAACGCTGACCACTCGGTGAAACTGTCGAATTCACTGTAAAACACCAACGTACTCATGCCGCGTCCGCCTTTATCAACGTGACCACCGCATCAATCGCCAGCTCGTACCCTAGCACGCCGAGTCCGGCAATCACACCGGTGGCCGCTTTGGAAACCATCGAGTGATGGCGAAAGGGTTCACGCTTCCAGATATTACTCATATGCGCCTCGATAATGGGCCCATCGTACATTAGCAAGGCATCCAGAATAGGCACTGAACTGTAGCTCAGCCCCGCCGCGTTGATAATTATCCCCGCCGCGTGCTGACGTGCCTCCTGAATCCAGTCGACAATAACGCCTTCATGATTACTTTGGCGAAATTGCAGGTTCACGTTGTGTGCTGCCGCACGGCGCTGGCATCGCTCACCAATACTGACAAAACTTTCCGTGCCGTAAGTGCCGCCTTTATCCATGCCGTACAAATTTGCGTTCGGTCCGTTAAGGAAGAAAATCTGCTGTGCCATGTAAGCTCCTGACTATCAATGCGGGCGCGTGGCGGCCATGGCCGGATGAGCATCGAAAATTGCAAACCACGCGGCAGTAAGGGGATGCTGCTTACGCCAGTTCATCCCGGCAAAACGGAAGTCGAGGTAACCGAGCGCGCAACCTATAGCGATTAAACCGATATCATCGGGGAGGGTGTTAAAGCCGGCAGCCTGACGTTCAATTTCGCCCAGTGCGGCGCTGACTTTTTTTAACTGCGCATCAGCCCAGCCAGGCCACTGCTTCTCTGCCGGGCGCGCGCTGAACTCATAGCGCGCCAGCAGTGCTGCATCGATCAATCCATCACCCAACGCCTGACGAGCCAGACTTACCCAGCGGGATTCACCGTGCGCCGGCAGTAAATTTCCCTGCGCGCGTGCGTTGAGGTATTCGCAAATCACGCGGCTGTCATACAGACATAAATCCGCCTCGGTTCGCAGCGCAGGCACCTTGGCTAAAGGATTGATGCTGGCAATGCGCTCATCGCGTTCGATGGGATGGGCCGCTGACGCCAAAAGCGTAATCTCATCGAGCAGCCCAAGGCAATGCGCCGTAACCATGACTTTGCGAACATAAGCCGAGGTGCTGGCGTAGTAGAGCTGCATCATCTCGACACTCCTGGTTGATCAATGGCGAGCAGCACTTTGCCGATATTGGCATTGGCTTCCAGGATGCGATGTGCCTCAGCCGCCTGCGCTAACGGTAAGGTTTGATGTAGCGTGGGAATGATTTTTCCTGCTGCCAGCAGCGGCAAAATGTGTTTTCGCAGACACTCGGCCAGACGCGCTTTTTCGGCGGCCGGCTTAGGACGTAACGTGGATGAGGTCAGGCTCAAGCCTTTGCGCATCACCAGTTGCAAATCGAGTTCAATTTTAGCGCCGCGCATAAATGACAAGCTGACATGGCGTCCGCCCTGCGCCATAACGCTGAGATTGCGGGCCACATAGTCCCCCCCCACGTTGTCCAGCACCACATCAACCCCGTGGCCTTGAGTTTCATCCTGGATCAGCGCGACAAAATCCTGGCTGTGGCGATCAATGGCGCGCCACACGCCGAGTCGCTGAAGTGCGGCAATCTTAGCGGCTCCGCCAGCCGTGGCAATAACCCGCGCACCGCACGCCTGCGCGCTTTGAATCGCAAAGCTGCCCACGCCGCTGGCCGCCCCATGAATCAGCACGGTTTCACCCGGCGTTAGGCGGCCTAGCTCAAACAGGTTATGCCAGACGGTAAAGGCCGCTTCCGGCACGCCGGCGGCCAGCGCCAGCGGCAGCGCTGCCGGCACCGGCAGACAGAGTTCGGCGCGTGCGACACAATATTCGGCATAGCCACCCCCGTTGAGCAGCGCCATCACCGGCGTGCCGAGGTTCAGGCTATCAACGCCCTCACCCAATTCCGCGACAACGCCCGATACTTCCAGACCAAGCACCTCGCTGGTACCGGGTGGAACGGGCATCCCGCTGCGCTGCATAATGTCAGGACGGTTCACCCCCGCATGGCTTACGCGGATAAGCACTTCACCTGCCCCTGGCTGCGGTACCGCGCGGTCAACCATGGTTAACACCTCGGGGCCGCCCGGCTGGTGAGCAATCACCGCTTTCATCATTTCTGGTAGCATCTGCGTTATCCCTGCTTCTCAGAGGTAAAGGCGCAAACGCCCTCATCATCAAACATCACGCCCACCACGCTGCCCACCGGCCAGCGCGTCAATGATTCCAGCCCCGATTGACGGGCAAACAGTGTCGCACTGCCTAACGCGGGCACATCAAGATGCACATCAACATGGTCGCCCTGGAAGACATGGGTGATCACCGTCGCGCTGAGGAAGGAGTGCGGCCCAAGCGCAGCCAGTTGAATGTTCTCAGGGCGGACATACACGTCAAGCCGCTCGCCCACCGTAGCCTGGACGCGTTCCGCGGGCAGACGCAGCGCATTGCCGCCCAGTTCAACCACCGCAGCACTATCACGGCCGGCGTATCGACCCGGCAGAATGTTCACATCGCCCACAAAACCAGCGACGAAAGGATCGCGCGGGCGGCGATAGATCTCATCTGGCGTGCCGATTTGCCGCACGTGCCCCGCCGACATCACGACAACGCGATCGCTCATGCTCAATGCTTCGCCCTGATCGTGCGTCACGAACACCGTGGTAACGCCCAGTTTGCGCTGGATAGCTTTTAGCTCGACCTGCATCGATAAGCGTAAATTTTTATCCAGTGCGGAGAAGGGTTCGTCCAGCAAAAGCACTTTCGGGCGAATGACCAGCGCCCGTGCCAGCGCCACGCGCTGCTGCTGTCCACCGGATAACTCGCGCGGTTTGCGGTGGCCGTAGCCCGCCAGTTTGACCAGCGCCAACGCCTGTTCAACACGCTCAGCAATTTCATCTTTCGCCACACCGCGCATACGCAAGCCGTATCCGACGTTTTTCTCTACCGTCATATGCGGGAATAGCGCGTAATTCTGGAATACGATGCCGATTTCACGCTGATAAGGCGGGATCTCCGTCACCAGATCGCCATCAATGAAAATTTCGCCGCCGTCGGCTTCGGCAAAACCCGCCATCAGATTAAGCAGCGTAGTTTTCCCGCAGCCAGATGGCCCCAATAGCGTAATGAACTCGCCTTCTTCAATCGTGAGAGAAATCTTGTGTAACGCGATGGCGTCACCAAAACGCTTTAGCACGCCATCTAATTGCACGGCAACGTTAACGGCTTTCGCTGCTGGCGCAAGCCGCTCAGGATGCGGGAATGAAGTCACTTCTGCACTTACCATGGAATCTCCAAAAAACGGGGCTGTATTGCTTGTCACCAGCATACGGCTTGTGCGCGTGTAACACGGTTAGTGCTTACTGAAGCTGGCATTTGGAAAACATAAAGCAACGCAATCCGTGACGTTGTCACGATAATGAGCGGCACATCCATCCGGCAAGACGAGCCAGCATGGCATCACACGCGTCAAGCTGGGCAACGCTGATAAATTCATCCGGCTTATGGCCCTGCGCCATGCTGCCGGGTCCGCAAATTACGCTGGGAATGCCAGCCTGATGAAACAGCCCGCCTTCCGTACCAAAGGCTACCGTTGAAAAATCGGTTGATTGAGTCAGGTAGGCAATCAGCTGCGCCGCCGCGCTCTCCTTATCGGTGAATAGACCTGGATAGCCGCTTATAGGATAAAAACGGATGCCGCTTTCAGGTGCGATAGCCCGCATAGGCGGTAAAAGTGCGGTTTGAGCGAAATTCTCCAGCTCATCGGCGATAGCCTGCGCGCTATCGTGCGGTAAGGTGCGGACTTCGAAGTCGAAGGTACATTCGGCTGGCACAATGTTTAACGCGGTGCCACCGTTGATCGTGCCCGTTTGTACCGTCGTGAACGGGGGATCAAAACGTGCATCCTGCCGTTGCGGTTGCGACAGGCGTTCGCCTATCGCAGTGAGGCGATGAATTAATTTGGCAGCGTATTCGATGGCATTCACGCCCTGCGGCGCATAGGCCGAATGACAGGCGGCGCCTTTCACTTCACAGCGCACGCCCAGTTTACCTTTGTGTCCCAGCACCGGCTGCAGTTCAGTTGGCTCGCCTATCAGGCAAATAGCCGGTTTTTCCGCACGTTGCGCCAGCGCGTCAAGCAAAGTACGCACGCCAACGCAGCCCACTTCCTCATCGTAAGTGATCGCCAGATGAAGAGGCTGCGTAAGCGGCTGCGCCAGAAAATGCGGAACCGCGGCCAGCATACAGGCGATATAGCCCTTCATGTCTGCCGTGCCGCGCCCGTATAGCTTGCCGTCACGCTCGGTTAGGGTAAACGGCGGCACACTCCATTTTTGCCCCTCTACCGGCACCACATCACTGTGGCCGGAGAGCATGACGCCACCATCGCCCGCTGGCCCCAGCCGCGCATAAAGATTGGCTTTACTGCGTTCAGCGTTGTGGATCAGCTCGCAGCTGACCCCCAGATCGGTTAAGTAGCGCCAGGCGAAATCAATCAGCGCCAGGTTGGATTCGCGGCTGGTGGTATCAAACGCCACCAGCGTTTCAAGCAGTTGTCGACTGGTTAACATCACCGCTCCTTGAACGTTACTCGTCACCCGGCACGCCGTAGCTGGGTGCCTGAGTGGGATCGATGGCGCGCGTCACGTAATCATTCATTTGCGGCTGGTAAGCCAGCCACAGCTGGTTCAGCTCGTCGATAGGCTCGGCTGCGGTCCAGTCAATGCGGAGATCGACAATCGGCCACACTTGATCCGCCACGATCGATAAGGCGGCTGAGTGTATCGGGCCCGCTTCACCTCCCGCCGCCATGCCGGCTTGCATCGCCGCCAGCAAACGCGCGGCAAGTTGCCCCTGCTGCTGCTCAAAAGCAGCGACCATCGCCGGAATGACCTCGGGATTGGCCAGCAAATTACCGGCGGCGACGCACTGGTTACCGCTTTGCGCGTTATGTATCCCCAACGTTTGCTCTCCGCTGAACCAGGCACTTTGCCCATCGGCCGCTAACACCGTTATCTGGCGATACTGAAACCAGCAATCGCTCGCTAAACCACTACGCAACGCGGCTTCAGCGCTGTCACCCTGCTGCAGGCGATCCAAAATGCGTGGTCCAAGCGCCGGTAACGTGATGTTTTGCGTTGAGACGGCACCGACGTCAGAGCGTAACCACGGGCAACGCGCGCCCACAGCGATACTGGATGAGGCGATCGCGATGCCGATTTGGCCAGTTGCCGCGCAGCGTCCAACAATGGATAACGTCATTAATTCATGCTCCTTCTGCTGGCTGCCAGTCGTCGGGGATCACGGCGATCACATCTATTTCCATTAGCCACTGCGGTTGGCCGAGGCCGGAAATCACCAGGCCAGTTGATATGGGAAACACCCCTTTCAACCATTTGCCCACCACTTGATACACCGGCTCGCGATAGCGCGGATCGATAATGTAAGTGGTGGTTTTCACGATATGCGACAAATCGCTGCCCGCTTCTTCCAGCAGCTGTTTGACATTTTTCATCGCTTGTTCGGCTTGCGCGGCAGGATCGCCTAACCCCACCAGATTGCCCGCAAAGTCAGTGCCTATCTGCCCGCGGACATAAACGGTATTACCGGCGCGAACGGCCTGGCAAAGATCGTTATCCAGAGCCTGGTTGGGATACGTCTCTTTGGTGTTGAATTTACGAATGCGCGTATGTGTGCTCATGTCAGCCTGCTAACAGTGAAAGATTTACGTCAGATATACCCTGCCGCCTGAAACAGTGAAAACAGCATTAACCGAGGTGTTGCTTTAGAAATTCCGAAGGAGGGATGAAAGGACTAAATGGCGGTGGTAAGCATCTGATGCGCAGACGAAAGCGACCGGTGCGCCTAAAAGCGCACCCAGAGAAAGACCAAACCAATCAGGCTGAAGTATTAAGCTCCCGCCCCCGATTGCGGTGCCGCAGGCACGCGCTTGCCTTTGAGCATATTTCTCAACGCTGGCTCTGCATATTTGGTGATCAGAAATGCGATATAATACAGCACGGTAGCCACAACAATCGGCATGAATAGCATGCCCCCCTCACTCTTAATATAAACATTCAGTTTAATTAGCGTAGCGATCATTAAGTTTTCATGGATAAGATAGAAGGCGTAGCTGGCAAAACCAATCGCCGTGAAAAAACGCACGGAGAGTATGCGCTCCATCTGTTTAAAATAGAAACTGGCAATAAAAAACAGCATGACGACAAGCAAAGGAATAATTGTCATTACGCCGGCATTCTTCACGTAATAGCTGAAATTAATCAGCATCGCGAACGCCACAATGGCGTAATGCAACAGCTTATCGCGCCCGTGCATTCTTTCGTAAACCAGGCAGCCCACCATAAACCATGAGTAATGGATAAAACCGAACTTGGCAATAACATCTATAAACAGAGGATAGCCCAACGACTTCAATACCGAAGAGGCAGACAGCAGCAACATGGGTACCAGCAATCCTGGTAAGCAATATTTACGCCCAAAGGTAAAATAGATGGCACCGATAATAAGATAAAAAACGGCTTCAACATAAAGCGACCAGAACGAACCCGCCATCGATTTAAACTCAATGCCGGTTAACTGCGATAGCGTTTCTGGATTGGTAAATATCAGGCCGGGCAGCAGGTTTTTGACCTGCGGCGTCATCGCTGACCATTCGGGAAAGAGTCCGCCGACAAAGTACAACAACATACTGGCAATAAACATGGCAGGGAAAAGACGCAGCCAGCGTTTTTTCAGGAAACTGATGTAGCTAACCGATTTATCCAACGTCATAAAAATGACGAAGCCAGAGATCATAAAGAATAATTCCACCCCAAGCCAACCATAAGCAAAAACGGGAATATGCTCTGTAGCCGTGGCATAGGGTAATAATTCCGCCCATCGTGCGTAGGCATGATAACCAATAACCATGAGAATCGCTAAACCGCGCATTCCATCAAGATGCGTTATACGTGCGTGCATAATTCCCTCAGGAAAGATAACTGGTGAGTTAACTCAAATTAACACCACGTAACTTTTATTAGCAATAAGACTAATTCTGATTAAGCAGGAATGGAATGAGAACATAACCTAACAAATAATTGCGGCGTTGCTTGCTGTTTACTGGCCTCAATAAATTAACAGACATTGTGGAGGAAACCCTTTTCCCATTGCATTTTATCAATTTTGTTTTTTAATGCGTAAAAATAATAAAGCCATTTATTAGCAGAGTAATAACTGGCCTTCGGTGAAATAACAGGACGGAAACTGATACATTGCCAAATTTCACTTAATCCATCACAAATTGTTATGAGGCCCGGGCCCCAATGATTCCCGCACAATCAGTTCGCCGCTAAACATTTTATCATTGCGCATTTCACCGCCGTCCAGCATCGCAATCAAACGTTCGATGGTCTCCTGAATCATCTCGGTGACCGGCATTTTTACGCTCGACAGTGCAGGAATAGTAAAAGGCGCCAGCGGAATGTCATCGAATCCAATCACGGCGACCTGTGCGGGCACGGCCATCTGATGTTGTGCCAGCGCTTTAAGCGCACCCACGGCCATATCGTCGTTACTGGCAACCAGCGCGGTGAAATTGCGCCCCTGCGCAACAAGCGTGTTTACCGCCGCCATGCCGTTTTGCGCTTGCCATTTGCCCGCCACGATCAACCCTTCATCAACCGCAATGCCCTGTTTCTGCAATGCCGCTTTGTAGCCCGCCAGACGCTCGCGTCCGGTAGGAGAATCCAGCGACCCAGTGATAAACGCAATATCGCGATGGCCCAGAGCAATTAATTGCTCCACCGCTTCGGCGCTGCTGCGCTGCTGATCGGAATAGATGCAATAGCTGTCGTGCTGACGCAGGCGGCGGTTGATCACCAATATCGGCTGGTTATGCTGGGCAATGATGTTGTCCATCTCATCCGTGGTGAGAAAACGCGGATAGATGATCACCCCATCACAGCGCAGATCGAGCAGGAATTGAATGGCTGCACGCTCCTCTTCAGCACTGTGTTTGCCATCCACCAGTAGCAGTTGACGCCCCTGCTGTTCCATCAGGCGTGCGGAGTGCTGCATCAATTCGGTGAAATAGCTGCCGGTATACAAGGTGTTGGTGATCACCAATCCAATCGTTTGGCTCGATTTGGTCGCAAGGTTACGCGCCAGTAAATTAGGGCGAAAACCCGTTGCGGCTATCGCCTCAAAGACTTTTTCCCGTTTTTCCTGACTGACATAACCATTGCCCGATAACACGCGCGACACCGTCGCTTTGGAGACGCCTGCTACTTTTGCCACCTCAAGTATGGTCGCCATGATTCACTCTTTTTCCATGCTCATTGCCGCAGTGTACCTAAGCTGCGAATTGTGCGGCAATTTTTCTGCTGCCGCGACAAATTTACGGTTCTGCTCAATCCGATCAACTTCACATTTCCGATCATTAAATTTTAAATTTCTTGCCTGTGAAAACCCACATCTTCATGATTTTGTGAAACCGGTTTCTCATGATGATAAATCATACAGAAGGCGGCTGTACTTCTACCTAAAAAAACAGAGACCAAAAATCCATGGCTAAAAATTATGCGGAAGTCTCACGCGCCATCGTGGCTTCGCTCGGCGGGTTAGACAATATCGAAGCGGTAACGCACTGCATGACGCGTCTGCGCTTTGTGGTGAAAGATAGCGCGCAGATTGATAACGCCACGCTGAAGGCCATTCCCGGCGTGATGGGCGTCGTCCATACCGATGCCCAATGTCAGGTGATCATTGGAAATAACGTTAACCTCGCTTATCAGGAAGTGTTGAAGCTCGGTACGCCCAACCGCGATGGTGCCGCGCCGTTAAAACGCAAAATCACCCTGCGCAGCATCGGTGCCGGGATTCTCGACGCGCTGGTGGGCACCATGTCGCCACTGATTCCGGCGATCATTGGCGGTTCGATGGTTAAACTGCTGGCGATGGTGTTAGAGATGAGCGGCGTACTGGCAAAAGGTTCGTCTACGCTGGCAATCCTTAACGTCATTGGTGATGGTGCCTTCTTCTTCCTGCCGATTATGGTGGCGGCCTCGGCGGCGCTCAAATTCAAAACCAATATGTCATTAGCGATTGCGATTGCCGGCGTGCTGGTTCATCCCAACTTTGTTGATTTGATGGCCAAAGCCGCGCAGGGACAGGCGGTTGAGTTCGCCTATATCCCCGTTACGGCGGTGAAATATACTTACACGGTGATCCCGGCGTTGGTAATGACCTGGATCTTGTCACATATCGAGTACTGGATTGATCGCATCACGCCGGCAGTGACAAAGAATTTCCTCAAGCCAATGCTGATTGTGCTGGTAGCGGCACCGATCGCCATTGTGCTGATTGGTCCACTCGGCATCTGGATTGGTAGCGGTATCTCGGCGCTGGTTTATACCATTCACGGCTATCTTGGCTGGCTTTCAGTGGCCATTATGGGCGCGCTGTGGCCGCTGCTGGTGATGACCGGCATGCATCGTGTGTTCACCCCCACCATTATCCAAACCATTGCCGAAACGGGTAAAGAAGGCATGGTAATGCCATCAGAAATCGGTGCCAATTTGTCGCTTGGCGGCTCTTCGCTGGCGGTAGCGTTTAAAACCAAAAATCCGGAACTGCGCCAGACGGCGTTTGCCGCAGCCGCGTCGGCGATTATAGCGGGCATCTCCGAACCGGCGCTGTACGGCGTGGCGGTTCGCCTCAAACGTCCCCTGATCGCCAGCCTGATAAGCGGCTTTATTTGCGGCGCGGTAGCCGGCATTGGCGGGCTTGCCAGCCATTCGATGGCCTCACCAGGTTTGTTTACCAGCGTACAATTTTTTGACCCTGACAATCCGATGAGCATGGTGTGGGTTGGTGGCGTGATGGTGCTTTCCGTGGTGCTCTCCTTCGTGCTTACGTTGATTCTGGGCTTTGAAGATATTCCGGTGACCGAGAATGCACCGGCAAAAACTGTGGCAGAGAACGCTAAGCCAGCCAACGTTAATTTATCCAAGGTGTAAATGAGGTTTTTATGTCTGCAGTGACATTTCCAGAGGGATTTTTATGGGGCGGCGCATTAGCCGCTAATCAGTCTGAGGGGAGCTATCTGGCCGGCGGCAAAGGCTTAACCACGGTGGATATGATCCCCCATGGTGCACACCGCATGCCGGTAAAGCTGGGCCTGGAGAAGCGCTTTGCGCTGCGCAGCGATGAATACTATCCCAGTCATGACGCCATCGATTTTTACCGTCGCTACCAGGACGATATCGCGCTGATGGCCGAAATGGGTTTTACCGTATTCCGTACCTCGATAGCCTGGAGCCGTATTTACCCAAAAGGCGATGAACTGACGCCGAATGAAGAAGGTATCGCTTTTTACCGTAGCCTGTTTGAAGAGTGCCAGAAATACGGCATCACGCCGCTGGTAACGCTTTGCCACTTTGATGTGCCAATGCATCTGGTGACGGAATACGGTTCATGGCGCAACCGCAAAATGATCGCTTTTTTCAGCCGCTACGCGCGTACCTGCTTTGAAGCGTTTGACGGTCTGGTGAAATATTGGCTGACTTTTAACGAGATCAACATTCTCCTGCACAGTCCTTTTTCGGGCGCGGGTTTGGTGTTTGAGCCTGATGAAAATCCGGAACAGGTGAAGTATCAGGCGGCGCATCATGAGCTGGTAGCCAGTGCGCTGGTCACGAAAATTGCGCATGAGGTCAATCCCGCTAACAAGGTGGGATGCATGCTGGCGGGCGGCAATTTTTATCCGTGGTCGTGCAAGCCGGAAGATGTTTGGGCAGCACTGGAAAAAGATCGCGAAAACCTGTTCTTCATCGATGTGCAGGCGCGTGGGGCCTACCCTTCTTATGCCGCTCGCGTGTTTCGGGAAAAAGGCGTGGAAATTGCGATGGAGCCTGAAGACGCCGCCACGCTGCGTCACACGGTTGATTTTGTCTCTTTCAGCTATTATGCCTCGCGCTGTGCGTCGGCTGAGATGAATGAGCAAAACAGCAGCGCCGCCAATGTGGTGAAATCACTTACCAATCCCCACTTGCCGCGTAGCGAGTGGGGCTGGGGCATCGATCCGCTTGGTCTGCGCATCACCATGAACATGATGTATGACCGCTACCAAAAGCCGCTTTTCCTGGTGGAAAACGGATTAGGCGCGCACGATGAAATGAATGCTGACGGCGAAATTAACGATGATTACCGCATTAGTTACCTTAAGCAGCATATTCAGGCGATGGGCGACGCCATCGCTGATGGTGTTCCGCTGATTGGCTATACCACCTGGGGCTGCATTGATTTAGTGGCGGCATCGACCGGTGAAATGAGTAAACGTTATGGCTTCGTCTATGTTGATCGTGACGATCAAGGTAACGGCAGCCTTGAGCGTATCCGCAAAAAATCGTTCTGGTGGTACAAACAGGTGATTGCCAGCAACGGGCGTAATCTCGAATCGATCTAATGCGTGCGCATTAGCGTGCACCTGACTCTGTGTGAATAAAACGACGTCGCGCAATAATCTCCACCTGACGCGGCGTCGCCACCGGCCACGCTTGCTGCGGGAACAGATACAACCGAACGCTGAACAGATGGAACAAGGGTGTTAGCACCCTTTCATCGCTTTTTGCCAACTGCTCCAGTATCAACAGCAGCAAATCCAGTTCCTCTTGCAAGTCAGCGTGCGGCGGCGTCTGCAAGGATTTCAGCCTGCGTTTAAGAAACAGCGCCAGTTCATGAAACATCTGTCCGCTATCCAGCTGATATTGCTGCAGAAGCGCTTTGTGCCGCGCGTAGTAGTCAAAACTGTTTACGCCCAACCACACTTCTTTGAGCAACATTCCGGCTGAACGCATATCGGGATGCGGATCCAGACGCAAACGCGGCAGTACCACATTCACTTTATCCAACATCAGACTGATAAAGCGTTGGCGTCCCAGCAGCGACGAGCCATTACGTTCGGTCTCTTTAATAAAGCGTAACAGCTCGCGCAGGCCTTGCCGCACTGCGCGGCGTGCGGTCCAGGAAGGTCGTTTGTTGCGCATGATGGCTGTCACGATAACCGCAAACATCACGCCGGCCATCGAGGCAATCGCATTATTGATCAGCAACACCAAATCCGGTTTTAGATGGTGACCCAAACCAATGAAACCGGGAATTTGAATCGCGACGCTGAGGCCAATCATATTGGTCGAAGGTCGCGCAATCATCAGCGCAAGCATCATCAGGCCAGGTGCCAGGCAAATGATTAACGCTTCAAATGAGGTGGCTTGCGGTAACAGCAGCGCCACGTAAATCACGCTGATAACAATGGCTACGATGACGCCACGCACAAACAGCTTCATCGAGGTTAGCGGCGTATCCACACTGGCCAGCAATGAGCACAGGATGGCCGCCATTACCGGCGCCGACGCGCCATCGCGCCAACCCGAGGCCATCCATAACAGGCAGGAACCGAAGGTTGCGCAAAATGCGGTTAACGCGGAGAGCCGGATCAGCCCCTTATCAAAAAAGCGATGCGTGCGTTTGCCCCGAGCTAGCGTGGTGTCGCCTGACAAATCGCTGACCAAACCACTTACGCTTTGATACGCACCGGCAATACGCACAAAATCCGTTAGTCGTTCAAGTAATCCGGTCAACAGCAGCCAGGTTTCCGTGGGCATCTCCCCGTTTTGCCATGTGGCATTGAGTTCCTGCTGACAGCCACTCAGCGTCTGCTGAATGCCACTGGTTTCACCCACCGCTTCGCCATCATGTAGCCATTGCAAAAACAGTTGAAAAGTTAGCGCCACATTTTCCGGGAAAGTAATTTGCAGCGCAGATAACCGCTGTAAACGCAGCTCAATCGCCGTGAGCGTCGGGATTAAATAGGAAAGATGTTGGTATTGTACGCTGACCAGACGAATTAACCGGCGCGCGGCATCGCCTTCATAGACGCAGTGGGTAATCAGAACTTCGACCTGCTGCGGGTTGGTTGCCATGCGGATGAGGATATCGTCGCGCTCAGGCGATGTGTCGCTGGGAATACCGGAGAGCAGATCGCTGCATAATTTGCGCGCGTTGAGATACCACAGGCTAACGCTTTGCTCCAGCAGGCTGCGCATCGAGACCGGAAATAACAGCGCATGCACCAGGCTGCTGCAGACGATACCCAACGTGATCTCTTCTATACGCGAGATAACCGTGCTGGTGATAGAGAGCGGCGTGGTGACTTCCGGGAACCCCATGATTGCTGCACTGTAACCGGCCAGCATGAAAATATAACTTTTTGGTGTGCGGTCATGCAGCGACAGATACAAGCAAACGCTCACCCACAGCGAGACGCAGAAACAGAACAGCAATGGATGTTGCACGGTTGGCGGAAAAATAAAGAAGATAAATACGCCACCCAGCAAGGTGCCGAGTAATCGAAACACCGATTTGGAAATGGTTGAGGCGGAATAGAGCTGCGACGCAAGCAGGACCGTGGTCACTGTCCAGGCCGGCTTATCCAGATTCAATTCCAGTGCGAGATACAATGCCAGGAAGGCGGCCAGAGAGGTTTTTACAGCAAAAAAAACGGCGTTTTTTGAAAACCACTGCATCACACAAAGACCAGGAAGTACGAGTGCTGCGTATCCTGCCAGAATGTAAAAAAGCCTCACCTCGATAAATACGACAAAATGTTTCGCAATAAAAAAAGATGTTCTTAAACCGCATGCTTTGCGCGGATAACGTGTAAGGACTGCTAATGCAATCTGATTGCTGGAGCGCATTATTGCTGCCGTTTTGCACATTTCTCGCGCCTGAGACGATTTTTACGAGGATCTGTTATCAGACAAATAAATGTGTTCTGGATCACACTTTGTTGAAACATGCTCATTCCGGTGGGATTTCCATAAAATTATTTCGCGCAGAGAAAAGCGGTTTCCTGTGCCAGATCATCTCTTCATCAACCAAAGCGCCTCCCGCCTGGACGAGTAGCCACTCCGCTCGCTGCCATTGATTGTGGCGACCCAATCAGCGCGAGCGGCCAACCCCAGTACTCTTTTAAAACCGGCGATGGTACTATTTACCCGCTTAATCAGGCGCAGAACGATGCCGAGAATGACCAGGAACGCAGGATGTTATGTAAACAACACGCTTATTGGGAAGCCAACTGGCAATTATCCCTGATCCACGCCTGTAAAATTTTTATCTATGCCATCTTTCTGCTGCTGTTTATTTCACACTCTGCTTTTGCCGAAATTAAAGACGATAAAGCTAACCGGATCGTCAGCGGCATTATTAGCTTTACGCACTGGCCGGGTTTAACGCGCGCACCGCAACTTTGCGTATTTTCATCCGCGCAGCATCTCTCGCTGCCGCAAAATACCGCCTCCAATGCAGCGCTGTTTAAGGTGGTCTATTTGACCAGCCAGAGCGAGCTGGCGACGCAAGATTGCGATGCGGTCTATTTCGGCGAACAGACGCCACAACAACAGCTGGAAATTGCTAAGCAATTCAGCGGGAAACCGGTGCTTACCCTGGCTGAAAACAATACAGATTGTACGATTGGTGCCGCATTTTGTCTGATCTTCAATGCTGACCACACGCTATTTTCAGTCAATCTTGATTCACTGGCGCGGAGTGGCGTCAGGGTAAGCCCAGATGTGCTGTTGCTGTCCCGCAATGGAAGCAAATAAGATGAAACTCGATAAAATAAGAAATGACAAATCATCGATACGCAATAAGTTGCGCAAAATTAGCACCATCAATTCTGCCGTTATTTTATTGCTGTGCTGGCTGCTGCTCTCTTCAACGTCGTTACTGTTTATAAAAAACTACGAAAAGCGCAATCTGGAACTGATTGCTGCGACGCTGAGCACCACGCTCACCGCCGCTACGGTATTTGAAGACAGTTACGATGCGCATAATAAAATTGCGCGCCTGGGTGAAGAAGGAATGTTTGACTCGGCAAAACTGGTCACTGATGATCACACTGTATTGGTGGAGTGGCACGATCATCAGCAAGAGAACGGCTGGTATCCGCGTTTATTGCGTGAATGGATTTACGTCAAACCGCTTAGCGTCAACATTAACCACGCGGAAGCCACCGTCGGCACGCTTACGCTTGAGGGCACCGTTACCGGTGCGGCCGAATTTATCCGCTACTCGCTGATGATTTTAACCAGCGGCATGCTGTGCGTATTGATTATCTCTTTCCTGTTGAGTGAGTTTTTGCATCGCGGCATGCTCGCCTCATTGCGCAATATCACCAGCTCAATTCATTACGTGATTCGCTCCGGTGACTTTTCATTACATATTCCGGAAAGCCCAACCCGGGAATTTCAGCTTTTCTCCGACGACCTCAATTCGCTGCTGACGGAGATGCAAACGTTGCAGGCTTCGCTGCTACGTGACAATCAGTCGCTGGCGGCTAAAGCCCTGGAAGATCCGTTAACCGGCCTGGCTAACCGCGCCGCTTTTGTGGCCCGCCTGTCGCAATTGCTCGATCGGCAGTTCGCGAAAGAGCGTTTTGCCCTGCTGTTCCTCGATGGCGATCGCTTTAAGAGTATTAATGACAATTGGGGACATGCAGCCGGTGATGAGGTTCTGAAAACCGTCGGATCACGCCTTTCCGCTTTGGCTTATAAAAATGATTTAGTGGCACGACTTGGGGGCGATGAGTTCGCCATGTTAATCACCAGCCGGGTAAGTGAAGCACAGCTTCAATTGCTATTGCAGGATATTCATGAAGCGATTAGCCAAAAAATTGTGGTTGCGGAAGGCACTCAGATAACCACCTCGGTAACCATCGGCTATGCCTGGTCACAGCACGGCGATACGGTGGAATCGATTCTGGAACGCGCAGATATGAATATGTATAAAAATAAGGGAATAAGTAAGGTGCAGGTATGAAAAGAAAACTTTTCCTGATGATGGTGGTATGGGCGCTGGTTGGCTGCCAGTCAACGGGGCGCTTCAGCGATGCGCAAATAGCGGCGATGCGTCACGCTGGCTTCAGTGAAAATAACGAAGGCTGGGGGTTAGGCTTATCGGACAAAATTTTGTTCGGTGTGAACGAGTCGGAACTCACGCCAGCTAGTAAAAGTACCATCACCACGATGGCGAGAAATTTGGCGGCTAGCGGCATTAAGCACGTACGCGTTGATGGTCATACAGATAACTACGGCAAAGCGGATTATAACCAACAGCTCTCACTGAAACGCGCCAACGCCGTAGCGGCTCAGTGGGCGGTGGGCGCGGCAATCCCACGCGACAATATTGTCACGCGCGGCCTCGGCATGAGCGCGCCGGTCAACAGTAATAACAGCGCTCAGGGCCGGGCACAAAATCGCCGCGTAGCGATTGTGATTACCTCACCGTAATGCGCTGGCACTCGACTGCATAATGGTATAAACGGTCGCGTGCTAAATTCTTCATTTTGACTTCGCACATAATATCAAAGGCATTAAACGACAGCGCCCAATCATTTAACGTTTGATTGAAGTAGTAATCAGAGTGGGCGCGAAGTTTCGACTTTGATACGGCCAAATCCTGCTGATCGGGAAAACCACGATCGGGAATGATGCCTTCCTGAGCAATTGAATAATGCAGTACCGGCCGCACATCACGCCATGACGACTCAATCAGCTCAATACGCGCATCGTCAGCCTGAATATATTGATTCTCTTTCACCCAATGATGGTGGATATCCAGCACCACAGGACAAAGATGGCGCGCCTGTAATACATCATCCAGCGAGCAGGATATCTCGTCGTTTTCCACCGTGAGCATATTACGGGCTGCCGGACTCAGGCGCCTAAACGCGGCGCGAAATCCCTCAATCCCCTTTTTCCCGTTCATATGGATATTGATTTTGAAATCCTGAAACTGGCGGCCATAACCCATCAGCACGGCGCAGGTGGCGTGATATTCCACATCTTCAATCGCGCGATCCACTACGCCCTCATTATCTGATGCCAGCACGGTATATTGGCCGGGGTGAAATGACAGGCGAATATTATGGGCCCGCGCCAACTCACCGCAGCGCTGCAATAACGGCTCGAGATCCTTCAGCAATTCACCATAAAGCTGGGTAGCTTGCGGGACCGTGTACAGCGGTAACAGATCGCTGCCAATTCGCATCATGCGAAGCGCGTCTGGTTGCGCTGCCAGCTGGTTCAGCGTGAGATGGAGGTTTTGCAGATTATTCTGCGCAAGTTGGTTCAGCAGCGTGATGCGAGCATCATCGTCAAGGCTGAGAAAGCGCGTGCGCGTGGTGCTTTTGAAGGGAAACGGCTGGGTAGCCTGTTGATCCAGATACTTACAAGCAAAGCCTAATTTCATTTCATCCCCCATTTAATCAGCTTGAAAGCTTAGCTGTTATTCGGGAATCTGCGCGAGTGGGTCGCCATGAATGGCGACCCTACAGGCGTTACAGCGATGATGACTCAGTAGCAAATGGCGAACGAAAGTCGTTCAGTGCTTAGCTCATCGGCAGGTAACCACCCGTTACACGCTCGGGAAGGTCATGCTGCTGCCCGGCGCTTCACGATGAAGATGGATAAAGTTCAGGTGACGCTCATACTGATCGAGAATATCGATAATCACCTGCTCTTTGTTGTAGTCCATCAAATCGTTGCCCTGGCTGCCTTCCAGCAGGAAGGTTTCCAGGCGGTAATAGGTTGATTTACCGCTGCGCGCACGATAGGTAAAGCCCGGTACCGAGTACTGTTGTGGCCAAATCTGATAGACGAAATCCTGCTCTTCGCCCAGCAGCACGCGCAGGTCCAGATGGCCCAGCGGCTGCCCTTCCTCCGGTTCCGCCCGCTCCAGCGACACGCGTCCACCGCGCAGTTCCAACTCTTTCGCCACGTCCTGCATCGCTGGATACAACACCTCTTCCATCATTTTCTGCGTATAGCGCGTGCCCGGGTAGTTCATCAGGCGCGATAAACGCTTCTTCCAGCTCAGACGATCGTTGCTGGCCGGAATATACGGCGCAGTGTCGCGGCTGGCGCTGGCACGGCGATGATCTTCCACCTTCAGCGATTTATACAAACCGGCCATCACAAAGAAGATCACGAAACTGAACGGTAAGCCCATGATCACCGTGGCGTTCTGCAAGGCAGAAATGCCGTTGGTCATCAACATGCCCATGGTCAGCACACCAATCGCTATCGACCAGAATATACGCAGCCAGTTTGGTGCATCGCTGTTGATGTCTTTCAGCTTCGAGGTGAAGTTACCCAGCACCAGCGAGCCTGAATCGGCAGACGTGACATAGAACAGCATACCGGTGATGGTGGCAACGGAAGCACTGAACTTAAAGGCGGGATACTGCGCCAGCAGACTGTAGAAACCGCGTTCGGCATGCGCCATCACTTCCTGCGCAAAACCTGCATCGCCGTGAATGATTTCGTACAGCGCCGCGTTACCGAACACTGACAGCCACAGCAGCGTAAAGGTGAAGGGGATGATCAGCGTACCTAATACGAACTCACGAATGGTACGGCCGCGTGAAATACGCGCAAGGAACAGGCCAACAAATGGTGACCATGCAACCCACCATGCCCAGAAGAACAGCGTCCAGCTATTCATCCACTCTCTTGGCTGGTCAAAGGCAAAGGTGTTGAGCGTCATGCCCATAAAGCGATTGACGTAATCCCCCACGTTCAGCACCAGCGCATTAAGCAGGAAGTCCGTTTTGCCCATAAACAACACGAACAGGATCAATCCCAGCGCCAGCGCGACGTTGAGTTCCGAAAGAATACGGATCCCTTTATCTACGCCGGAGGTGACTGAAATGGTCGCGATAATCACCGACAGCACAATCAACGCCGCCTGCGCGGTGAAACCTTCCGGCACATCAAACAGTACATTAAGACCGTAGTTAAGCTGCACCACACCAATACCCAAGGTGGTGGCGATACCAAAGATGGTGCCGATTACCGCGGCGATATCTACCGTGTGACCAATCGGACCATTAATGCGCTTACCGAATATCGGATAGAGCGCGGAACGAATGGTGAGCGGCAGATTGTAGCGATAGCTAAAGTAGCCGAGTGCGATCCCCATTAACGCGTACATAGACCAGCCGGTCACGCCATAGTGAAACAGTGTCCACACCATTGCCTGACGCGCCGCTTCCAGGGTCTGCCCTGCACCTTCCGGCGGCTGCATATATTGGGTAACCGGTTCGGCTACCGAGAAGAACATCAGGTCTATACCAATGCCGGCCGCGAACAGCATTGCCGACCAGCTTAGTAAGCTGAATTCGGGTTTGGATTGCTCAGGCCCGAGCTTGATCGCGCCGTAGCGGGAACACGCCATGTAAATGACGAACACGATGTACAGCGTGGCAGCGAGCATGTAGTACCAGCCAAACGTGGAGGTGACCCAATTGACGGCGGTCTGAATCCAGCTGGCCGCTAATTCGCTGTAAAAAATCGTGACAAGTGAAAACGTCAGAATCAGTCCGGCGGAGGTGTAAAACACCACAGGATTGATTCTGTCTTTTTCACTGGCAGGTGGATTAATCATCGATTACCTCTGGTTAATTTCCTGTAATTCATGCCAATAAAGCCCGATTTGGTCGCAATGAATGGCGATCCTAAGCGGGAAAATGCGGTTTTCGTAGGGTGTGCATTAATGCGCACCTGCTAAGTTCCTTTCAACTAACCGCTCCGTTTCTGTAACAAATCAAGCACAGCATCCTAACAAATTTCTTTTTTATATTGAACGTGCAATCAAAAAAAGTTTTAATAGTGTCCTTACATTGCGGTGGAGCTGGAGCGTTATGCCAAAGGTGGGAATGCAGCCGATACGTCGTCGGCAACTGATTGATGCGACCCTGAGTACCATTAATGAAGTCGGGATCAACGACGCCACCATCGTGCAAATAGCACGACGTGCCGGCGTATCGACAGGCATCATCAGCCACTACTTCAAAGACAAGAACGGTCTGTTAGAAGCCACCATGCGCGACGTTACCCGTCAGTTGCGCGATGCCGTGGCGGCACGATTGAAGCCGCTGGCCGACGCCAGTACCGAAGCGCGCCTGCTAGCGATTGTGGAAGGCAATTTTGATGATTCGCAGGTGCACAGCGCCGCGATGAAAGCCTGGCTGGATTTTTGGGCCAGCAGCATGCATCAGCCACAGCTAGGGCGACTGGAGCGCGTTAGCAGCCGTCGACTGTTTTCCACACTCGCGGCTGAATTTCGCCGCGTGATTCCGCGCGAAAAGGCTCGCCTGGCGGCACATGGTCTCGCCTCGCTGATCGATGGCCTCTGGTTGCGCGCCGCGCTAAGCGGTAAACCGTTCGATTTGGATATCGCCAGAACGCTCACCACCCAATTCATTCGTCAGCAGCTGGCTGACCAGAATCACTGAGGAAGGAGAAATCATGTCCCGATTCACCGAGCAACACCTTTATATTGATGGCGCACGAGTTCCCGCTGCGGCAGGCAACACCTTTCAGACCATCAACCCGGCCAACGGCGAAGTACTCGCTGAAGTGCACGAGGCCGAGCGCGCGGATGTTGATCGCGCTGTCGCCGCGGCAAAAAAAGGCCAAAAAGTCTGGGCGGCGATGACCGCAATGGAACGCTCGCGCATTTTGCGTCGTGCGGTGGATATTCTGCGTGAACGCAATGATGAACTGGCCGCGCTGGAAACCCTCGACACCGGCAAGCCGCTCAGCGAAACCCAATATGTTGATATCGTCACCGGCGCCGACGTTCTGGAATACTACGCCGGGTTGATTCCCGCGCTTGAAGGCCAGCAAATCCCGCTGCGCGATACTTCTTTCGTCTATACCCGCCGTGAACCGCTGGGCGTGGTTGCCGGTATTGGCGCGTGGAACTACCCGATTCAGATTGCCTTGTGGAAATCGGCGCCAGCGCTGGCTGCCGGTAACGCGATGATCTTCAAACCAAGTGAAGTCACGCCGCTGACCGCGCTGAAACTGGCAGAAATCTACACCGAAGCCGGCGTGCCAGATGGTGTGTTTAACGTGGTGAACGGTCGCGGCTCCGTCACCGGGCAACTGCTGACCGATCATCCGGGCATCGATAAAGTCTCCTTCACCGGCGGCGTGGCGAGCGGTAAGAAAGTGATGGCTAACGCGGCTGGTTCGACGCTGAAAGACGTCACCATGGAGCTGGGCGGTAAATCACCGCTGATCATCTTCGATGATGCGGATCTCGATCTCGCTGCCGATATCGCCATGATGGCGAACTTCTACAGCTCCGGCCAGGTTTGCACCAACGGCACGCGCGTGTTCATCCCTGCCAAATTGCTGTCTGCGTTTGAAACAAAAATCACCGAGCGCGTGGCGCGCATTAAAGCGGGAGACCTGAACGATCCGGGCACTAATTTTGGTCCACTGGTGAGCTTCCCCCATCGCGACAACGTCATGCGCTATATCGAATCAGGTATTAGCGAAGGCGCGCGTCTGCTGTGCGGCGGTAAACGCCTGAGCGGCGCGGGCTTCGATAACGGCGCATGGGTGGAGCCGACCGTGTTCACCGATTGCCGCGATGAGATGACCATCGTGCGCGAAGAGATTTTTGGCCCGGTGATGTCAATTCTGACTTACGAAAGCGAAGACGAAGTGGTACGTCGCGCCAACGCGACCGATTTTGGTCTGGCGGCCGGTGTGGTGACGCAAGATCTTAACCGCGCGCACCGCGTAATTCACCAGATTGAAGCGGGCATTTGCTGGATTAACACCTGGGGAGAATCCGCCGCTGAAATGCCGGTGGGTGGCTATAAGCACTCCGGCGTGGGCCGCGAAAACGGCCTGATGACGCTGCAGAATTACACCCAGGTGAAATCTGTTCAGCTCGAAATGACCCGTTTTCAGTCCGTATTTTAATTTTGGCTTTTAACCTGAGGAACGACTAATGGAATTTGATTACATCATTATCGGAGCCGGATCCGCAGGGAACGTTTTGGCAACAAGACTGACCGAAGATAGCAGCGTCAATGTGCTGCTTTTAGAGGCGGGTGGCCCAGACTACCGCTTCGATTTTCGCACGCAGATGCCTGCGGCGCTGGCTTTCCCTTTGCAGGGAAAACGCTACAACTGGGCATATGAAACGGAACCTGAGCCATACATGAACAACCGCCGAATGGAGTGCGGGCGCGGCAAGGGTTTAGGCGGTTCATCGTTGATCAACGGCATGTGTTACATCCGTGGTAACGCCATGGACCTGGACAACTGGGCGAAGGAACCTGGCCTCGAGAGCTGGAGCTATCTCAACTGTCTGCCCTACTATCGCAAATCCGAAACGCGCGATATCGGTGCCAACGATTATCATGGCGGCGAAGGCCCGGTGAGCATTACCACCTGTAAACCCGGTAACAATCCTCTGTTTGCAGCGATGATTGAAGCGGGCGTTCAGGCAGGTTATCCGCGCACTGACGATCTCAACGGCTATCAGCAGGAAGGCTTTGGTCCAATGGACCGCTTTGTCACGCCGAAAGGCCGCCGTTCCAGCACCGCGCGCGGCTATCTCGATACCGCGAAAACGCGTCCGAACCTGAAGATCATCACGCATGCCACCACCGATCGCATTCTGTTTGACGGTAAACGTGCCATTGGCGTGCAGTATCTGCTGGGTTCCAGCAACACCTCGCATAAAGTCGAGGCGCGTCGTGAAGTGCTGCTTTGCGCCGGTGCCATTGCTTCGCCGCAGATTCTGCAGCGTTCTGGCGTCGGTTCGGCAGCGTTGCTAAAACAGTTTGATATTCCGTTGGTGCATGATTTGCCAGGCGTGGGCGAGAACCTGCAGGATCACCTCGAAATGTACCTGCAATATGAGTGCAAAGAGCCGGTTTCGCTTTATCCGGCACTGAAGTGGTGGAACCAGCCGAAAATCGGCGCGGAGTGGCTGTTTAACGGCACCGGCGTTGGCGCCAGTAATCATTTCGAAGGCGGCGGCTTTATCCGCAGCCGTGAAGAGTTTACCTGGCCGAATATTCAGTATCACTTCCTGCCAGTAGCGATTAACTACAACGGCTCGAATGCGGTGGAAGCGCACGGATTCCAGTGCCACGTTGGCTCCATGCGCTCACCAAGTCGCGGCCATGTACGCCTGAAATCACGCGATCCACGTCGCGATCCGGCGATTCTGTTCAACTACATGTCACATGAGCAGGATTGGCATGAGTTCCGCGATGCCATTCGCATCACGCGTCAAATCATTAATCAACCGGCGCTGGATAAGTATCGTGGCAAAGAGATCAGCCCAGGGCTGGATTGCCAGACCGATGAACAGCTGGATGAGTTTGTGCGTAACCACGGCGAAACCGCTTATCACCCGTGCGGCACCTGTAAGATGGGTAACGACGAAATGTCGGTGGTTGATGGCGAAGGTCGCGTGCACGGCATTGAAGCACTGCGCGTTGTCGATGCCTCGATTATGCCGTTAATCATCACCGGCAATCTCAACGCCACCACCATCATGATTGGTGAAAAAATCGCGGATAACATTCGTGGTCGCCAGCCGCTGCCGCGCAGCGAAGCGGATTACTTTGTCGCCGGCGATAAACCAGTACGCGCTGAACCGATGCGCGGATAACTACGCCATTCGCAGGGTAACGTTCTGTTACCCTGCCCTTTTGCTCCATATATCGATGATAAGCTGCCATGGCTGGTGGCGCAGGATCGCCAGGTCGCCAAACCTATCACTTCGCAATACCACTATTACGGTTCGGATAGATATGAAGTTGACGCTAATGAAGCGCTGCAGCTGTTGGCCGGACATCCCGCTGTTTTCTGGCAAGATGCGCCGGATGTCCGCATCGATATTGAGTCAGGACAAATCCAGCTCTCGATCACCGAAAAGCACGACCAACTTTGTCTTAGGCTCAGCCCGAGTTTCGATAGCCGCGATCAGGTCGTCATGGTCAATGAAACGCCGACCCGATTAGTCGCCTATGCGGTGAACGAAGCACACAGAAAAATTGCCGCGGTACTCGGTGAAAAGCTGCGAATTCCCGCAACCATAACCGTAAACGTCAGCTGGCAGCGGACTTACTGGCAGGCAGTGATAGTGCGGGGAAAATGAATACCGAAACATTGTTGTCGGTGTTGCGTGGAGATTAAACACGCCATAACACAAACATTCATCTGGCTGCATTTATTTCAGTGCAGTCATTAATATTCGTTATTACTGAGACCAATCTTGTAGATCGAGGCCTGCAACACGAATGAATTCTCGCGTATTATTGGTGACTAAAATAGTATTTGTCGCAATCGCATGCCCAGCAATTGCCGCATCATTAGGTCCTATCGGCGTACCGGTAGCAGCAAGCGCCATTTTCACTTGAGTGGTGGCATCAACTGCCGCACGGTCCCATGGCAAAACAGCATCAAGTCGAGTCACAAACGCTTCAACTAACGAGAGGTGTTTCGGAGAGGCTTTTTTGCCAATCGCGCCAAAGCGCATTTCGGCATAAGTGATAGCCGATACCACAATACGATCGCGTCGCATAACACATTGCGTTAACTTCTCAATCACCGCTTCCGGCTGCTCACGCACGATAAATGCGCATATATTGGTATCTAGCATATAGGTTTTCATCAAAGTTCAAACCGCCCTTCCTGAATCACGTCCTCCCTCTCACTCAAGAAGTCAGGCTCTGCCTTTTCTTCCAACAAGTAAGAATCCCAACTCGGTTTGACCGGACGCAGGATTAGCATGTCCCCTTCACGAATAATTTCGAGTTCGTTGACACCTTCAAAGTCCATGTCGCGCGGCAAACGGATAGCGCGATTGTTGCCATTTTTGAATACAGATACAGTACGCATGAGTTTCCTCCACAATGCACATATGTGAAGCATACGCATATGCTTGACCTATGCCTATATTCTGTTGATTGATTTTCACACTCCCGCATCAACATAAAGTCCCTGAATAAAGACCACAGCAATATCGCTAAAGCCCGGATCAAAAAACCACATCAAAGTATGTTGTAACTATAAACGTTAAATTCCCTCGTCGCATTTGGTAATACAAAGCCGCGCCCTCCTGCTGATTTTTCTGCTTCAATAAATCACCCATTTCATGAGGATCTACCATGAATCGCCGCCATTTTTTATCCTGCCTTTCGCTTTCGGCGCTGGCCATACGCAGCGGGATGACGTTTGCTGCAGCCACGCATGTCACAACGACAATTTTACCACTTTGGCCTGATTTGCCGCCCGGCGGCGGCGGCCCTGCTGGCAAGGTGGTGATCTCAGACAAAGGCGCGCAGCGCAATATTGCACAGCCCACGCTTACGGTATTAACCCCTGCTAAGCCCAATGGCAGCGCGGTATTAGTTGCCGCCGGCGGTGGCTACACGCGCATAGAAATGGCTAAAGAGGCCTGGCCCGCCGCCCGATGGCTGACCGCGCGCGGTTATACCGCCTATGTGCTGAGCTATCGTTTGCCTCATGAAGGCTGGAAAGATGGCGCGACAGTTTCATTGCAGGATGCACAGCGCGCGTTGCGCATAGTACGGCAGCGTGAAAAGCATGTCAGCGTGCTGGGATTCTCGGCCGGTGGGCACCTGCTCGGCATGGCAGCGACACGACCGGACTTCCGTTCTTATAAGGTCACGGATGCGCTGGATAATCAGCCCCCGACCGCCGACCGCGCGGCGCTCATCTATCCGATCATCACGCTGGAGCAGCCCTATACACACACTTCAACGCACAAGATTCTGGTTGGCAACAATGCGCCCGCAAGCGAAGATGCACGTTGGTCCGTGCAGCAATTTGTGAATCCGCACTCGCCGCCCTTCTTTCTGGTGCAGGCTGAGGATGATCCGATCTCTGATCCACACAACACGCTGATCATGGCCGATGCTTGTCAGCAGCAGCATGTTCCGGTTGAGATGCATCGTTACAGCAGTGGCGGACATGGCTTTGGCATGGGCAGGCCCGGCACACCCACCGTGGCGTGGCCGGAGCACTATGAAAATTGGTTGCAACGTTAACGCATCGTGGCCAGCTGCTCGCTGGCAAATCCCGCCAGCAAAGTCTGCGAAGTGGCCACCGCACCAAAAATCCCGCCCTGCATATGGATCATACTGAGCGCCGCTTCATGATGTTTTAACTCAGTAGCGGCGCAGCAATCGGCCAGCACCAGGCACTCAAAACCGCGATCGTTAGCTTCGCGCAGTGTGGTATGCACGCAAACATCGGTGGTGATACCGCTGATAATCAGATTACGAATACCGCGACTGCGTAAGATCAACTCCAAATCGGTGGCGTAAAATGAGCCTTTGCCCGGTTTATCGATGATGATTTCACCCGGCAGCGGCGCCAGTTCCGGAATGATTTCCCAGCCCGGTTCACCGCGCACCAGAATGCGGCCGCACGGACCAGGCGCGCCAATTTCTGCCTGCATCCGCTTAGAACGCCAACGCTTATTCGCGGGCAAATCGCTGAGATCAGGGCGATGACCTTCGCGGGTATGAATGATCGGGAATCCCCATTCACGCATCGTTGCCAGCACGCGTTGCAGTGGCGCAATGGGCGCACGCGTTAAGGCGATATCGTAACCCATGCTATCCACATAACCGCCCTTGCCGCAGAAATCAGTCTGCATATCAATGACGATCAGCGCGGTATCGCGCGGGCTGCAGCGGCCGTCATACGGCCATGAGTAAGGGGTTGAATCAATAGCGAAATCAGGCATTTTTTTCCTCCATCACATTGATTGCGTTCTCACGCTTAAATTTAACAATCAGCGTATAGCTAGCGGCGGCAGTAACCAGACCAATCACCGCTTCACCAAATTGTGGAAATGCAACATGTGCAATCACCGCACACAAGCTGCCTATTGCCCAGGCCGCGAAGGCGCTGCCTCGTAAACGACGTGATTTACGCTGCTCGCTGACTTTTGCCATGAAGATCAGGTCGACAATCATCACCGCGCCAAATGGCGGCACCACAATACCTAACAAGCTGAGCCACTCGAGGAAATAAGACCACACCCCAGCAAGCGCAAGCGCCCCGCCGATGACGCCAAGGATCACCGTCCACAAGCGCATTTTGCTGCTGAAAAGGTGGCTAAAGCCGACCGCACCGTTATAAAGGCAATGCGTGCACACGGAACCAAGGTTGATGAATACGAAAAGGAAGGCAATGACCGAGAGCAACATGCCATGCCCCATCAGCATCGGCAGGAAGTTACCGCCGTTGCTCGCCGGGTCCACCGCCGCACCAACGGCTACAATCACCACACCAAACAGATAAGAGATAACATTCGCTAGCGGAAAAGCAGAGAACGCAGCAATCACCGCCGATTTCCCATCTTTCGACCAGCGAGTGAAATCAGCGGTCATGGTGCCTGAATCGGCAAAACCGGCCACCACCATAGTAACTGCCGTACCCATGCTCATCGCGCCGACCGCACTGGCACTCCCCTTAAACTGGGTAACGGTGCTGAAATCGTGATCCTGACCAATCAGCCATAGTGCCACCACTCCCAGAATCACAAACAGCGGAGCGGCAATCAGACCCAGCACCGACAACGCCCGCACGCCCAGGAAAGTAATGGCGGTGTACAACACCATCGCAAACGCCGTTACTGCCAGCGCGTTCCAGCCAAAAGTTTGATGGATCACCGTACCGGTTAGGCCGGTCTGAAAGGCATACCAGCCAATAACCACGGTAGAAAGAAAACCTGACACCAGAATGTAGCCTTTGGTGCCGAAGGTGCGCTTCGCCTGCAGCGCAAAGTTCATACCGGTGTTACCCGCAAACCAGCTTAGCGCCCCGACGTAAGCAAACAGCACCAGATTACCCAGCAAAATCGCTATCAATGCCGGCCAAAAACCGAGATGCCAGGTGATGATGCCGCCGAATAGCGCATTGGTGAGGATCATCGGAAAACCGAACCACACCGCAGAGACCGAGCCGGTTGAATGGCGATGGCTAAGCGGCACCGGCTCGTGTTCGAACTCCTGCTCAAGAGCAGGTGAATTTTTGTTAGTCATGGGTAACTCCGAATGAACAGGCGATGTGATTCCAGGGTTGAATGCGCTCGAATGCGGCACTTGCCGCCAGCACCAGGCCATCGTCCAGATGACGACCCACAATTTGCATGCCAATCGGCAATCCGCTGGCGGTGAAGCCCGCCGGCACAGACGCCGCCGGTTGGCCGGTAAAGTTGAAGGGGAAACAGAACGACAGCCAGTGATCGCTACGCACCATGCGGCCATCAATCACCTCCGGCCCCTGCATGTTGAGCGGGAACGGTGGTACCGCCAGCGTCGGCGAAAGCAGCAGATCGTAGCGCTGCATAAAGCGCCACATCTGATTGCACAGTTTTTTACGCGTGGTGTTGGCATCGGTGAAGTTTTCCGCACGCCAGTCGCGCTGAAGCATGGCTGCAAGGTGCGGCGACATCCGCGATCCGAGCGCTGTTTGCATCTGACGCATGCCCGCCAAATCGCTTTCAAATGCCACCAGCGCAGCAAAGGTGGCACTTTCGTCGGCGATACCCGGATCGACCTCTTCCAGTTCAGCGCCCAGTTCACGGGCAAAACGTCGCGCCGCCTGAGTGACAACGTCACGCACTTCGGGATCGACGGTGATATAGCCAAAATCAGCGCTAAAGGCGATACGCAGGCCGTCCAGCGGTTTATTCAGCGCCGTCAGCCAGTCGACGTCATTACAGGGAATGGAGTGGCGATCGCGCATATCCGGTCCCGCCATCACCGACATCATGAGCGCGCTGTCACGCACGGTACGCGTCATTGGCCCAATATGCTCCAGCGATTCCCAGCTGGAGACGCCGGGATAACGCTCATCACGACAGCCTGGCCACAGCGGTACGCGCCCCATCGACGCTTTCAGCCCGTACACGCCACAGTGCGCAGCGGGAATGCGCACCGAACCGCCGCCGTCGCTGCCTAACGCCATGGGACATAAGCGCGCTGCCAGCGCCGCTCCGGAACCGGCACTTGAACCGCCCGGCGTTTTACTGAGATCCCACGGATTGCGTGGTGAAGGAAACAGCGGATTGTGCCCAACCCCGCTGTAGCCGAATTCTGGCGCCGTGGTTTTACCCAGCAGCACCGCATCAGCGGCCAGCAGGCGTTCCACGGTGATGTCATCCTCTTGCGGAACAAAGTCGGCATAGGCCGCAGATCCGGAAGTGGTTTTTACCCCAGCGGTACAGATCAGATCTTTCACCGCCAGCGGCACGCCAGCCAGCGCACCCAACGTTTCGCCGCGCCTGCGCCTGGCGTCAATCGCCGTCGCCTGCTGCAGCGCCAACTCTGGCGTTGCGGTGCAAAACGCCTTAATGAGTGGCTCGCGCTGTTCCATGCGATCAATAGCTGCTTGCGTCAGCTCACGCGCCGAAAGCTCGCCGCGATGAACTAATGCCGCGAGCGTGGTGGCATCCTCATCCAACAGTGCATCAAACATGTGAATACTCCCGATGTAGAACTTATCGGGGATAGTGCAGATTACGTGCCAATACTTTCCAGAAAGCGCGAGGCGTGAAGCAAAGCCAGATGGGATACGGACTTGGATACAAGATCGAATACTTATGCATCTTTACGCAGCAAAGCGAAAGGATAAAAGCACGATAATGGCGCAGAGATGCGCCATTATGGCGTTCGCCGTGTTATGACTGATCTGCTACCTGTATTAACTCAGATAGCACCTGTTCGATCAGCTCAACAATGTGTCGGACTCTCAGGGGGATAAAGCGCGCGTCGGGAAATACCGCATACAGAAATCTGTCAGGTAACCGATATTCCGGCACAATTCGTCTCAGCGAACCGGCTTTTAACGCTTTGGCTACCAGCGGTAACTGCATGCCACCAACACCAATGTTCGCTTGAAGCGCCTGCAATAATCCCTCACTGCTATTGGCACGGAACACGGTATCCACCGCCAGCGTCACCGCTTTGGAATCGGAAATCAGACGCAGCGGCGCGTCTTTAGGAATTGCGCTAAAGCGAACGTGGGGATGAGAGGCAAGCTGCGCCAGGGTAGTAATCGGGGTTTCCCGCACCCGCTCTGGCGCAGCGAAAAGCGGCGTTTCAATGCGTGCTAGCACTCGCGCGGCAAACCTGTCGGGTGGTGTTTCACTCAAACGCAGGGCAACGTCAACACCTTCACTCACCAGTTCTGCAATGCGATCCTCTAGCGCAATCGTGAGATGTAGTTGTGGATGCCGCTGCTGTAAGGCCAGCAAGTGCGGCAAAAACAACTGGCCCAATCCGCTGGGCAGCTGAATATGCACGTTGCCTTGCAGTGCCGACTGCTGCGAACGCAGCTGGCTTTCCGCCTCCTGCATTGCAGCAAGCAGTGGCCGCATCTGCTGTAAATAGCGCTCGCCCTGCTCGGTTAATGCCATGGCACGCGTAGTGCGATGCAGCAATACCACACCGAGTTCTTCTTCTAACGCGGCGATTTGCTGGCTAACGGCCGATTGTTTCATTCCGGTCTGTCGCGCCGCGGCAGAAAAGGAACCCGCCTCAGCAACCCGCACAAAAGTATTGATAGCATTGAGCTTATTATTCATTTAGTGATTTTTTTAATAATTTTCATCGGATTTGTGGGATATCAGCTTTTAAAATAATAGATAACACTGTGTTTGTCTTGTATTCAGGAGAAGCAAAATGGCACAAACACAGGGTAAAAAGGTCGCGCTGGTGGCCGGAGCAACCGGTATCGTCGGCAGCCAATTGATAAAAACGCTACGCGAACAGCAGTGGCAAGTCATTGGTCTTACACGCCAGCCAACAGCACACAGTGATGATATTCCGCTGATCAATGCAAATTTGCTGGATGCGCAACAGAGCGCACACGCATTGGCACCGCTTAACCAGGTTACGCATATTTTCTATAGCGCCTGGCTGAATGCAGCAAGCTGGCGGGAAATGGTTGAGCCTAATGTCACTATGCTGCGTAATCTGGTCAGTAATATGGAGAACATCGCGCCGCTACGCAGCGTCAGTTTGATGCAGGGTTATAAAGTTTACGGTGCACATTTGGGCCCCTTCAAAACCCCCGCGCGTGAAAGCGATGCTGGCGTGGCGGGCGCAGAATTTAATGCGGAACAGCTTCGCTGGCTGAGCGATTTTCAACGTGGCAAATCCTGGCACTGGCATGCTCTGCGCCCGGGCGTGGTAGGCAGCCCGGTACCGGGTAATGCCATGAATCTGGCATTGAGCATCGCGATCTACGCTTCGCTGTGTAAATCTCAACGTTTGCCGTTGCGCTTTCCCGGATCGTTACAAACCTGGCATAGCATGGTGGATCATACTGATGCCGAACTGCTCGCTCAGGCCACGCTGTGGGCTGCCGACGCGCCCGCTGCACATAATCAGGCCTTCAATGTGAATAACGGTGATTTATGGCGCTGGAGCGAACTCTGGCCTGCTATTGCTCGCTGGTTTGAACTGGAAACCGCGCCCGCAGTGAAGTTATCGTTTCATCAACTGTTTCATGATTACCGCGATCTCTGGCGCCGCATCGCTGAACAACATCAGCTCAGCGAACCAGATATCTTACGATTAAATGATGGCCACTTTGCCGATTTTGTCTTTAGCTGGGATTACGACATGTTTGGCGATGGCAGTAAGCTGCGCCGCGCGGGTTTCACTGCTTTTCAGGCGACAGATGAGATGTTCTTTAGCCTGTTTGCTCAGCTACGTGCGGCACGAATCATTCCGTAAACTTTCATATCCCGGCCCCGCCAATCGCTATATAATCCCTTGCATAACGAAGCAAGGAGCTTTTATGAAGATGACCTACGGCCGGCTGATTCTCGCCGGCTTACTTACTTTTACCTCTCTTCACAGCTATGCCAGCCGCGTGGTAACCGATCAGATAGGTCGCCAGGTGACTATCCCGGATGAGGTCGATCGCGTAGTGGTATTGCAACATCAAACCTTAAATCTACTCGTGCAGCTGAATGCGACGGATAAAATTGTTGGTATTCTGGCGAACTGGAAACAGCAGTTAGGCGATAGCTATGCCCAACTGGTACCGGAGTTAACCCATAAAGCGATGTTGGGTGACTTGACTCACGTTGATCTCGAACAGCTGGTGGCGCTGCATCCGCAGGTGGTGTTTGTCACTAACTATGCGCCGAAGGAGATGATCGACCAGATCTCCGCCCTCGGGATTCCAGTGTTGGCGATTTCGCTTCGGCACGACGACGCGGGCCAGCAAGGCAAAATCAATCCCACTATGCAAAATGAAGATCAGGCTTACGAGCGCGGCATTAAAGAAGGCATTACGCTGATTGGCGATGTGGTAAACAGGCCTGAGCAGGCGCAGGCGTTGATTGATGCCGCTTTCGCCGGGCGTAAGATGGTGAGCGATCGTCTAAAAAATATTCCTGAACAGCAGCGCGTACGTGCCTATATGGCGAACCCTGACCTCACCACTTACGGCTCAGGTAAATATACCGGCCTGATGATGGCGCATGCGGGGGCATTCAATGTCGCTGCTACCACTGTGCAAGGTTTCAAACAGGTCAGCATGGAGCAGGTTGTGGCGTGGGATCCGCAGGTAATTTTCGTGCAGGACCGCTATCCACAGGTGGTGCAGGCGATCGAGCATGACCCACGCTGGCAAACCATTGACGCAGTGAAAAATCATCAAGTGTGGCTTATGCCGGAATACGCCAAGGCGTGGGGCTATCCGATGCCAGAAGCGATGGGTTTAGGCGAGTTGTGGATGGCGAAAAAACTCTATCCGCAAAAATTCCACGATATCGACATGCAGCAGCAGGCTGA
The DNA here is from genome assembly GCF_039621635.1 of Pantoea sp. BRR-3P. Taxonomy (NCBI): domain Bacteria; kingdom Pseudomonadati; phylum Pseudomonadota; class Gammaproteobacteria; order Enterobacterales; family Erwiniaceae; genus Pantoea; species Pantoea sp. BRR-3P. Next base: position 239,933 of record NZ_CP155067.1, on the reverse strand, counting down.
CCGCTGGTATCAGCGCTTCTACCGGACACATTATCATGACAACGCTGCAAATTCTGGCAGCCGGTAGCCTGCGGGCGGTCTGGCCGGATCTAGAGAAACATTTCACCTCTCTTACCGGCCTCGCGATGACCACTGATTTTGCCCCGGCGGGACTGCTGCGTCAGCGCATTGAAGCGGGTGAACACTGTGACTTTTTTGCCTCCGCTAATATGTTGCACCCACAACGGTTATTGGCTCAGGGACGGGCTTGCGCCGTGGGCATATTTGCAGCGAATGCGCTTTGCCTGACGGTCAATCGTGACGTTGTCACGCAGGGTGATGACTGGTTAGCACTGCTGCGTCGGAATGATTTACGATTGGCGACCTCAACGCCGCATTGCGATCCGTCTGGCGATTACACCTGGCAGCTTTTTGATAATATCGAACGGCTTCATCATGGATTAGGTGAAAGAATAAGGCGGAAAGCGCGCCCCCTGGTTGGTGGAGCGGAGAGTTTAGCCTTGCCAGCCGGTGAACTGGCCGCCCAATGGCTGATTGAACATCATTATGCTGACACTTTTATTGGCTACGTCAGTTATGCACCACGCCTGCGCCGCTGCACAGGGCTACAGGTGTTTGATATTCCTGAGCCTTATAACGTACAAGCTGAATATGGCTGGGCATGTTGCTCACCCGCAGCGCAGCCTTTTGCTCAGTTTATTATGTCCGGGATGGCGCAACGCATCTTGCAGCAGCACGGCTTTCAACTAACGCGTTAAGGATCGGTGGCCGAGTTTTTTATTGCTCAGCACGCTGTGTAATTCGTTGCGCAACCCGTTTGCTGCCCTTCTGCAGGCGCTATAACGGTTTCCCGGCTGCAACACGCGGCGCAGCAGGATGCTGTAATCCATCACTAAGCCTGGCGTCCAGGTCATACCTTCGGCACGGCTGCGTACCAGGCTTAATAGCCAAAAATCGGGATTAAATAGTACCCAAAGGCCTTTCAATCCTCGTTCCCCGAGCAAACCTTCGGTAGCCACATCCAGCGCCTGGATTACACTGGTTGAGCAGTTGCGTGAAGTGAGGTTATAACGCGTGTCAGCTGCGTTGCTGAGCCAGAAATTGCGCAGCGCTGCCTGATTGTAGTGCACGAGCGTTAAACGTTTGTCAGGGCGGCACCATGCTTTGATCTCTTTCTCCAGCGACGGCAGCAGAAAACCTTCCACATCAAACTCCTCCTTCGCACGCAACGTTCTGATAAATCCCGTAAAAGTACGTGAAACATCATCAGCAGGATAGAGGCTAATATATATCTCATCGCCCATTTCCAGCGAGGTATGCCCGGTGGAGACCTCACCACGATGGTCAATTGCAGCAACCCATCGGTCAAACCAGGGTCGACGTCCTGCTACTTCACCCGACCCCATTGGCGTCCAGATATAGATGTTCAACGGAACACTCACCGGTTGGTGGTTCAAAGGGGGATGCACGTATCCCAAGCCGTGAGGCGCACGCAGCCCTTTACGCGTGAAGATCGGCAATGCGGTCACGCTGGTGTTGGCGGGTAAGGCATGAATTTGCGTCGCCATAAACAGCAAATTGATTCCCCATCCCGTCAGCAAAAGCGCAAAACACACGGGCACAATGACGTGTGGCGAGAGCGGCCAATCCATAGCAATCAATACGCTAAACAGCATCTCGGCACAGCCCAGCGTCAACTTGCGCGTCCAGCGACGACAGCGCATCAGGCAACACGAGATGATGCGAAAACCACCATCCAGTAAAAAGGCGGCGGCAAAGGCTAGCGAAATACAGACACCGCTCTCTTGCGGCACCAAGAACACCGCTACGCCGAGCAGCATCAGCACTGCGGATTTCACCAGTGACGGCCAGGCAATGCCAGCGTGTGCATAAATAGCGCGTAACGCTTCGGCTATGCCTTCCACGGTCAGGAACAGACCTAATGCGTGCAGCGGAAAAGAGACGCGTCCATGCTGCATTAAATCAATGACGATGCCACCACTCGCGACAATACAGAGCACGCCCAGGCCAGCGAGATAAGCCCAGCCGGACCGCAATGCTGATCCACCCATCAGAAGAAACAGTAATCGCAACAAAGAAACACTCCAGCGCTTTATTCATAGCTCAGTACGCTCTGTAGACGCGGGTGTTTAACAGGAGTTCTGTTGCCACCCTTCTATCCTGACTTCGTTTACTGATGGTTGTAACTGTGAAGGCACTGTACGCGGTGAAGCTTAAAATTGGCTTAATGATCGTGAAAGTTGCGGACTATCATCGCTGTCCTATCTAAAGCGTTTAAATGGCAATGGCTACCAGCACCGCGCACAAAAGCAGTACATAAACGCGCGCATGCCATATATCCGCCACCGCCGGGATGCATCGCCGTGCAAACAGAATCCCCATGAAACCAGCGATCACCAGTAGCAGCAAAATTTTCAGATTGATAAAACCCAGATAGCCGCTGGCGGGAATATGCTGCCAGCCGCTGATGGCGTAAGTGAGGGTGCCACAAATGGCGACCGGTAATGACAGCGGATTGGCTGCGTTAACGCAGTCGCGCATCGCGTTGCCGTGTCGGCGCAATAGCGGCACGGTCATTACGCTGCCACCGACGCCCAACATTGCCGCTATAATGCCAATGATGCTCCCTCCCGCAATGGTGGTGAGATGTGATAACGCGCGCGGTTCCGTACGTCGAAAAAAACCTTTACGCAGCAGGCAGTCGCCGATGGTCACCACCATGTAAACCATAAAGAGTCGACGTATTCCGCTATCGCTTATCTGCCCGGCTAGCCATGAACCGATTACCGCCCCCAAAGCAATAAACCATAACAGCGGTAATAGCGTGGTTTTATTCAGTTTGCCTGCCTGCCAGTTTTGGTAGCTGGCCCAGCCGGCATTAAAAATCATTACTGCCGTGGAGGTCGCCACCGCGATGTGCATCGCATTGGCAGCCAGCGGGGGCTGCTGCATCAACAGCTGATAGACAAAAGGCACCACCACAAAACCACCGCCGAAACCAAACAACACCGTGGTGATGCCGGTGGTAAACCCCGCCAGCGCAATAATCAACAAATCGCTCATCTTGTTTCCCTGCATCGCAAAAGAGCTTCGCAGCTTACGCAGTAAACTGCCCGCTTCCCATTTGTGCAGCGCTCGATTACTCTTGCAAACCGGTCAATCCTGGCGGGTGTGTGAAATGCGCAACAGTCATATCGATCAATACGATCATTTGGATCGCGAGGTGGTTGCGCTCGGTAACCACTATGCGCAAGGATTTGTGCTGCCAGAACATCGCCATCGTCGTGCACAGCTGTTATATGGCGCGACGGGATTGATGCACGTTACCACCCAATCAGGAGAATGGGTGGTGCCGCCTCAGCATGCCGTGTGGATTCCCCCTCATACCGCGCACAGCGTAAGGTTTGAGGGAGTTGCAACGCGTAGCATTTACATTGAACCGCACTGTGCAGCATCGCTACGTCATATCGATCGCTGCAGCGTGATCAGCGTGTCACCCTTGCTGCGCCAGCTGTTGATTGAAGCCGTTGATTTACCAGCGTTATATGCAAGCGAACGCGATCGAGCCTTGATAAAGTTACTGCTACTGGAGCTGGCGTCGATGCCGGCACGCGAATTTGATATCCCTTTGCCCCAGCATCCGGCATTGCTGGCACAGTGTCAGATTTTCCTGCAGGCGCCGACCATTCATGATGCAGCCGATCGCTGGGCCAAAGCGCTGTTTATGAGTTCGAGTACCTTTCGCCGCCAATTTCTGCAGCAAACCGGATTGTCATTTTCCGCCTGGCGACAGCGCGCCTGTGTGGTCACGGCACTTGCGTTGCTGGTGGCGGGGAAATCAGTTAACGAGGTTGCGCTGTCCCTCGGCTATGACAGCAGCTCATCATTTTCCACCATGTTTCGCCGCGTAACGGGCCAGGTGCCATCATTTTATTGCGGTCGACGCTGAGCAAAATTCCATCACACCCTGGCGATTTCAGGCTGAAAATGCCACTTTAAATAGCGACCAATCATTTATAAGTTAATGATTAGTAGACTATTTACCGTCGTGTCATTGTGTGTCGAATGCTTACCCAACACTTATCGCCAATTTCACCGCATCAAGAAAGGCACGCAGCGCTGCGGGTTGCCTATCGCGCGACATATACAGTCCGTAGATCGCCAACGTCTTTGGCTGATAATGGGGCATCACGGTTTGAAGTTGTCCGCTGTCGATCCCCTGCCGCGCTTCCATTTCCGGCACCATCGCCAAACCGCAGCCAGCGATTGCTGCGTCACACAGTACCGAAGAGATCCCAGCGCTGAAATTACCGTTTACCTCTGTAGAAATGATTTCGCCCTGTGTATCGTAGAACTGCCAACGCTGTCCGGCAAAACGGCTGTAATGCAGGCAATTATGCTGGGCCAAATCATCCGGCGTTTGCGGTGTACCGCGGGCTTGCAGATAATCCGGAGCTGCACACACCACCGAAATACATTCGCCTAAGCGCCGGGCAATCGCGCCCGGTTCGGGATCGTCAGTAATACGCACCGCAACATCAATGCGTTCGCCAATCAGGCTCACCGGCTGGTTGTTAATTTCCAGCTCAATGCGCACCGCCGGATAACGCGCCAGAAATCCTGGAATCATCGGACCCAGAATATGCGTGGCGGTAGAGTGTGCACAGGCGACTCGCAGCGTGCCTTGCGGCTGGCCATCTGCCTCCTGACCAGCGATATCTTCAGCTAACCTGGCCAGCGCCCGGGTTTTTTCGAGGATCTTTTCACCGCTGGGCGTAATAGTCAGCTTACGCGATGAACGGTGCAGCAAGCGTGCACCTGCCCATTTCTCCATCTCCTCAAGATAGCGACTCACCATCGGCCGCGAGATATCCAGCGCGCGTGCAGCTGCGCTTAGGCTGCCCAGTTCGCAAATTCGGTTAAATACCGTAGCTGCCGTCACTCTATCCATATTGGCTCCATTTGATCGTTTTACGAAACTGATCATATCCATTTTCGGGAATTCTGGCAGCCGCTGATTTCTCTACAATAGCGTCCTGAATACGGCACATTGCCAGATAAAGGATAACGTGATGAAAATGAAAATACTGTCGCTGGCCCTGGCGTTAAGCGCCCTGCCTGCTGTTGCCGCGCCGTTGCAGTTAGAAGTTTATAACCCGCAAGAAAAGGGTATTTTCCCGGTCTCTTCCACACTGGTTTCTGGCCCGCATGAAGCCATGCTGTTTGATGCCCAATTCAGCGTTAAAGACGGTGAAAAACTGGTGCAGATGATTAAAGCCAGCGGCAAAAAGCTTACGCAAATTGTCATCACTTCCGGCGATCCTGACTTTTACTTTGGACTTGAACCGATCGTAAAAGCGTTCCCGCAGGTGAAGATTGTGGCGTCAGCCGATGTGGTAACGCATATTGAAGCCACCAAAGCAGCCAAGCTGGCGTATTGGGGGCCACTAATGAAAGACGGTGCACCCAAGCAGTTGTATGTGCCACAGGTGACCGACGCCACCCGCTTTAACGTCGATGGCGAAACGCTGGAACTGCGTCACCCCCATGATTACGCCGCTTATGTATGGATCCCGGCCAATAAAGCGATTTTGGGCGGCACCGGCGTGGCGGCAGGCATTCATGTGTGGACTGCCGATACGCAAACACCAGCCATTCGTCAGCAATGGCGCAGTGTCCTGAGCGAAATGCAAAAACTGCAGCCGAAGGTGGTCATTCCTGGGCATTACCTCGGTACTCGCCCTGCTGGAGATGCGGCGATCACCTTTACGTCCCACTATTTACAAACGTTTGAGCACACGTTGCAGCAGCATAAGCAAGCAGCGCCTGTGATCGCGGCCATGAAAGCGTCCTATCCTCATTTACCCGATGAGAGTTCGCTGGAGCTCATTGCCAAAGTGAATACCGGCGAAATGAAGTGGTAAGCAATACAAACAGAACATGATTTGATAGGATTTTGGCCCGATATAGCTCATTAAGGTAGCGGGCCATGCCGCAAAAAAGAGCCACACTAATTGGTTTGATTGCCATTTTACTCTGGAGCACCATCGTAGGACTGATTAAAACCGTCAGTGAAGGTTTTGGACCGGTTGGCGGTGCCGCGCTCATCTACAGCGCGAGCGCAGTTGTGCTGCTGTTTAGCGTCGGATTGCCTTCCTTACGCCGCTTTTCACGCCGTTATTTACTCTTCGGCAGCGTGCTCTTTGTTTGTTATGAACTCTGCTTGTCACTCTCGTTAGGCTTTACTCACAGCGGTCGGCAGGCGATTGAGGTCGGCATGGTCAATTATTTATGGCCGAGTATGACAATCGTATTAGCGGTCATCGTCAATCGCCAAAAAACCAGCCCGCTGATTATTCCCGGTGTGTTGCTGGCCGTGGCGGGGATTTGCCGCGTGCTCGGCGGTGACCAGGGTTTTTCATTCAGCGAAATAACCCGCAACGTAATGGATAATCCTTTGAGCTACGGCCTTGCCTTTAGCGGCGCGGTTATTTGGGCAGTTTATTGTGTTGTAACCAGGAAAATTGCTGATGGCAGCAATGGCATAACGCTGTTTTTTATTTTAACCGCATTGACGCTTTGGCTGAAATTCCTGCTTTCCCCCCAACCTCCGTTTCACTTATCCGTTGCGGCATGGAGCAGTTTGGCTTTGGCCGCTGTCGCGATGGGCTTTGGCTACGCCGCGTGGAACGTGGGGATTTTGCACGGTAACGTCACCGTGCTGGCTGCCGCATCCTATTTCATCCCAATAATCTCTTCGCTCCTTGCCGCCTTTATTCTTCGCTCACATTTGACGACGTCCTTTTGGCAAGGCACCGCCATGGTGAGCTTCGGTTCTCTACTGTGTTGGTGGTCAACACGTGCAGTGAAACCATAATGCTTATCCATTCAACAAAATTAACTCGTTGATCATTTCCTGTACTACAAGCGACACGTTGCTAATATAGTGACGCAGCACACAGCAATGCGTTGCAACGAGAATTTCCAAATTGGTAACGTTTACCCGGCCCGCTTAGCGGGCTTTTTTTTGGCTTAAACCGAGTCAGAGATGCTGGAATGCCGATCGGTTAAGCAAAAAAATGCCTGTTTATGCAGGTGCGCATGAATGCGCATCCTACGAAAACCCGGCTATACCTACGTTGGGTCACCATTCATGGTGACCGATTCACGCTTAACTAACGAGCCTTAAGTCAGAGGTGCTGCGGCTTTTCTGTGCGGAATCCTAATCCAATCAGTCGCCCAAAAAGATGGCGCAGGAAGGGAAAGCGGTTGATAAGTTGCGGCACTTTACTCGGCGTAGTGCGTTTACGCTTGCCGCCGCTCATCTTGATTTGTAGAAACTGAGTGGCGACGGTGGGAAATTGACGACGCTGCTGCACTTTTTGCAGATCGCGCAACGTGACATTGCCCTTTAGCAAAGGGCTGGTCAGCATGTTGGCGGTCGCGACAGCATCCTGAATCGCCAGATTCACCCCAACACCGCCAATCGGTGACATCGCATGCGCGGCATCGCCGATGCACAACACGCCCGTTTTCATCCAGCGATCGAGACGGTCAATACGAGTAGATAATAGCTTGAGCTTTTCCCACTCATCTACTTCTGCCATGCGTGCAGCGCTGAAAGGGGCAACCTGCGCAATAGCGTTGATCAACACCTCTAATCCTGCCGCTTTCAGCGCTTCAAATTGCCCCTTTTGAATGGTGTAACCGCACTGCCAATAATCCCCCCGATCGATGACGATGAAGTTTTGCTTCGGCCCTTTGTGCCCCATACCCCACTCAGGATCATCAGGCTGTTTATCCAGGCGGAACCACAACACATCACGCGGCGCACCGAAGCTTTTGCCGGTTAACCCCGCTTGCGCTTTTACTTGTGAATTGCGGCCGTCTGCACCGATCACCAGAGAAGTCCGAACGACCCACTTTTCGTTACCCTGTAACGCCTGCACGCCACTTATTTCACCTTTCTCATAGAGAAAGTCATCAAAAGCGGTGGATTGCAGTAGCGTAAAGCCGGGGAACTGAGCGGCTTTATCCGCCAGGAAATTAAGGAAGTCCCATTGTGGCATGAAGGCGATAAAGCGGCACTGGACCGGTAAACGAGAGAAATCAGCCATCGTGACCTCTTCTCCCGCCACTTCCGCCTGGAGTTTCTCGGCGCGTTGATGCGGCAATGCCAACAGCTCATCCAACAGCCCAAGCTGGTGCATAATTTCTAACGTGGACGGGTGAATCGTATCACCACGAAAATCGCGCAGGAAATCAGGATGTTTCTCAATAACAACCACCTTTAATCCCGCACGCGCCAGCAAATAGCTAAGCATTAGACCCGCTGGCCCTCCGCCGACGATGCAACAATCAGCGGTTAATTCCTTTCCCAATGGTGTTTGCACATTTGCCTCACGTAAAAATGATAATGGTTATCATTTATAGCATACGCGGCTTTAATGCGATGATACAAACACCGATGCCTGATGCGCAGGCGGCACTGCAAAGTTACGCTGCATGCGTTTAATCTCTTCTGCAGGGGGTAAACCAAACAAACGTTTAAACTCGCGATTAAACTGTGAAGCGCTTTCATAACCGACAGCATGACTCGCTGCCGCTGCGGTCATCTCTCTGCGAACCATCAGCATGCGAGCCTGATGCAGACGGACAGATTTAACATATTGCATAGGTGGCTGATTGGTAATGTTTTTAAAATGCGTGTGAAAGGTGGGCACGCTCATTCCCGCTACCGCCGCCAGCTGACCCAGCGTTAACGGCTGCGCATAGTAGGCATGAATGTGGCTTAGCGCTTTCCCCACCTTGCCAAATCGCCCCTGCAATGTCAGAGCCGATCGCAGCGCACTGCCCTGAGCGCCGGTCAGTACGCGATAATAGAGCTCGCGCACCAGCGAGGGGCCGAGTATCTTTGCATCCAGCGGGTGGTTTAGCGCAGTAAGAAAACGTAGCACCGTTTCCCGCAGCGTTTCATCCATTGGACTCGACATCATGCTCTGCGCCGCTTTAACCTCAAACCCCACCTCCTGCTGCTCCAGCTGCAACATCAGTTCGGTCACGACGTTGAAGTCCAGATGCATATAAATGGCCAGCAGCGGATGTTCTGCCGACGCGGCGGTTTCCATTGTAAAAGGCACGGGAACCGAGACCGCCAAATAGTGCTGCTCGTCGTACAAATAGACGCGATCGCCAAAGAAGCCACGTTTCGAACCCTGACAAACAATCACGATACCCGGATCGTAGAGGACAGGCGTGCGTGCTAGCGGGCGATCGGAACGCAGGATGCGCACATCGGCCAGTGCGGTGAGGTTATAGCCCTCCTGTGGCGCTAAAGCTTTCAGCAATTCCACCGTCTGATTTTGTAACGTTTCATTCATCATCGAAAGATTGAACTCATAACTTTAGGCAATATAACAACAATATCCGGCCTTAAACTTAGCATGCAATGAGAATAATATGCACCTTCCATTCATTCAGGAAGACAACAAATGTCCAACGTAAAAACGTTATTAATTACCGGTGTGAGCAGCGGATTTGGTCGCGCACTGGCTCAGGTCGCGTTAGAAAGGGGCTATCGCGTGGTTGGTACGGTTCGCAATGCCACCGCGAAAGCGGCATTTATAGCATCAGAAAGCAAAAATGCTTTCGCCTATCTGCTGGATGTTACCCATTTCGCGGCGATAGATGACGTGATTGCAGATATTGAGGCGCAAATTGGTCCGATAGACGTGCTAGTGAATAATGCAGGATACGGCCATGAAGGCGTTATGGAAGAGTCATCGCTGGATGAGATGCGCCAACAATTTGACGTTAACGTATTTGGTGCAGTGGCGATGATAAAAGCGGTGCTGCCTTTTATGCGTCAGCGTCGCCGTGGTCATATCATTAATATCACCTCGATGGGCGGCTTTATCACTATGCCGGGCATCAGCTATTACTGCGGTAGTAAATTCGCGCTGGAAGGAATATCGGAAACCTTGAGTAAAGAACTGGCAACGTTCAATATCCATGTCACCGCCGTGGCGCCCGGTTCATTCCGTACCGATTGGGCCGGTCGTTCTATGGTACGTAGCGCGCGCAGCATTCCGGATTATGATGCGCTGTTTGATCCTATTCGCCAGGCGCGTGAAGAGAAAAGCGGCAAGCAGTTGGGCGATCCTATTAAAGCCGCACGCGCCATGCTGGACGTGATTGAAAGCCGCGACCCGCCAGCGCATTTGCTGCTAGGCAGTGACGCACTCAGATTAGTGCGGGAAAAACTGCATTCATATAGCGAGGAGATCGATCGCTGGGAAGCGATCACGCGTTCGACAGACGGTTGAGGAGCTTAAGGCCGCATGATTTGAGACAGGGCAACGCTCAAATCATGTTTTCTCTTAAGTTATTGTTAACAATAAATTAGCACTTTTGGCTAAAATGGCGCCTCGGGGATTCGTCATATTCCTGTACAGATTAATTTTATTTGTATAAGTTTAATGGGCTTTTAGCCACGTTAACCTCGAGGGATGAACCATGCGCCAGGATCGTAATTACTCAGCGGCTTCAGACGCCATCGCACGTTACTTTAATGAAGCGTCTTTACCTTCACAGCAGGAAACGCTCGGCCAACTCGTGGTTGAAATTTTGCGTTCCGGACGTACGCTCAGTCGCAAATCGCTTTGCACCAAATTGCTCTGCCGCATGGAGCAGGCGCGCGGAACGGAAGAGGAAATTCACTATCAGCAATTGATTGGACTGATGTTCTCAGTAGAACGCGAAGCGTGAAAATCTCCTTTATCGGCTTGAAAATTATCCACGTGGTTTTATGTCTTTCGCGTTTGCATGACACTGAATCCACGATGCTTTACGGCAGTAATTAGAGAGTATTTATGTACAGAAGTGATGAAGAACGACTCACTGATATCATCATGGGCGATGCAATTTTACAGCTGCTGAAAAAATCTGGGCCGATTTCATCACGCGCCCTGCTCGATAAATTGCGTAAAATGGCTGCGCTCGAATATGATTCAGCGCGCCAACAAGCGTTTAGCCGAGCAATGACTGAAGTCATGAACCATATTGAAACACCTCAAGCCGCTGGCGTGGCACTTAAAAGCACGGATAATGTTACGCATATTTTTCGTAACCGTGACGCCAGTGACGATACCAAGCATTAGTATCGGTGCGTTCACGCGCACTTAACCGCATTCACATTAGCGCAATACCAAAGCGTTTTAATAGCGTTGCCCAGAGCAGAAATAACAGAATGGTGAGTGCGCAGCTCGCCAGTAATGTCGGCCAAAATCCCCAGCGTTGATAGAGAAAGGGAAAGGCCACAAACATTGGCAATGTAGGTACCACATACCAAAAGGTATACCACGCGTGACTGGCTATTTTGGCCTGGCTCTGCCCTTCCAGCTTCATCCAAATCAGCACCAATACCGTCACCAACGGCAGCGCGGCAATTAATCCGCCGAGGCGATCGCTACGTTTTGCCACTTCAGATATCAGCACCACCATGCCCGCCGTGATGGCATATTTGGCGATAAGCCACAGCATCAAATCTTACCTCCAGCACTCAAATCTTAATTATCAATGGCGAATCGCACACCCACACTGCGACATCTCGCCCGGCACAGGTTTGCCCTGATGCGAGTGACGTACCTGCAGTTCGCCTTGCTGCCACGAGCCACTGGTATCAACGCGGTTTTCAAGTAAGCGATTGAGCGCTTCGGCCACCAGCAAATCACACCGTTGCGCCCAGCTGGTGAGATGCCATGTGGAGGCCCGCGCTTCATCAACATCATCAAAACCAACCACTGCGACATGTGCCCCCTGGCCAAAATCGCGCACTGCCTGTAAGGCACCAAAGGCCAGCACATCGCTCTCACAAAAGAGGGCATTAATGCGCTCGGCGGCGCGCGTTTTCTTTAGATACGCCATCATAGCCTCATAGGCCCGTTCGCGCGCATTACCGCCTGCGTAAAGCTGAAGGTTCAGCGCTTTCTGCTCGAGCTGCAAACTCGCGACAAATCCCGCCATCTGGCAAACGGGCGCCGTGTTTTGCTGGCTATGCATAAAACCAAACCGTTGATGACCTTGCGCTAGCAGCAGTAATCCCATCTCTGCGCCTGCGTTATAACCATCGGCAACCACCACATTGGCATTTGCACTGACGCTTGGGCTGAGGTGCACCGTCGCGACCTGCGGCAGAATATCCGTCGCCACGCTGAGTTCATCGTCAAACAGCGATGTCAGAAATACCAATCCGCTAATGTTGAGCTGCACCAGATTACGCAAGGTAGTTTGATAGTTTTCGCGTGAAGTCACATTCAGCAGGAGAGTGATGAAGCCGCGCTCATTGAGCTGACGCGTCACCTCATTCAGCAGTTTTATACTATTCGGATTGATGAGTTCATCGCTAATAACACCGACGAGGTTGGAATTAATGGTCATGGCCTGACTCTCCTGCAGCTTAACGCGCGGTAATTTATTATAGGTACGTAGATAAGCATTCCACGTTACCCGAATAATCCGCTATCGCCAATCAACGCAACAGGTTGCGCACGCATTGCACGATAAATCGCGCCGCTACAAGGTGCGGTGATTTGATGCGGCACTTCACCGATCGGCATTATGTTATTAATGGCGCCCCTGCGTTGATTAAGCTGGGTTTTCGTAGGGTGCGCATTCATGCGCACCTGACAGCTACTCCTCCAACAATATCGCGAATCCGCCGTAAATCATGCGTTTGCCATCGAAAGGCATATTATCACCCAGCTCTTTCATGCGCGGATCGGACATCATTTTGGCATTCGCTGCATCGCGAACCTCTTTCGACGTATACTCAATCCAGCTAAATACCACCGTTTCTCCCTCTTCGGCTTTTACCGCGCGATAAAAATCCGTCTGCGTACCCACGGGAACATCATCAGCCCAGCACTCAACGATACGCGTGGCGCCAAACTCTTTAAACAGCGGCGCGGCCTTGGCCGCCATGGCTCGATAATCTTCCTTATTCGCCTCCTGTACCGCTACAACAAAACCATCAACGTACGACATAGCGATTTACTCCGTCGTCATTTGCACGGTCAATAATAACCGCACAGTAATTGTATGAATGATGTGCAATACAAGCCGGAATACAGATGAAAATTTGCGCGCTTACTCGCAGATTCTGCGCGTCACGGGGGAATTACGTTACACTGACGCCTTTGATCGTTACGACACCGAGAAATTTATGCGTATTACTATTGAACCGGCCGATCAGCCATTTATTCACCGCTTGCCAGGCGACGTTGTTGAGAGTATTGAGACCGCATCGCCACAGGCCGCGCAAATGCAACAGGCACTGAACAGTGCGCACCAGCAAAAAAACCACGAAGCCAACCTCGACTGGAAGCGCAATGCGCTGTTTCTGCTGTTATTCGTCTTTCTCTATGCCGCATTGGGCGCATCGTTAACGCTGGACCTTACCCCGCAGGTATCCAGCCATAAAAGCCTCGCCTATGCGCTCGAGGCGGTGCCAGTGCTGATCGCGTTTTCCGGCTTATTTGTATCGCTGCTGTATCTTTTTCTTACCCGTAGCGGTGCGCGGCGACTGAGTAATTGGGAACAGGGTATTGAAGTATTAGAAAAATACAGCGGTGCGAATCTCACGCGGCAAATTAATGAAATGGGCGCGCGAACCACTAACTATTCTCAGTCGGCGATTAATGTAGCGCTAGCGCTGTTTATCTGCGTGACATGGGTGGTGATGTATAACTATTTCACCTTCACCACCAGCGGCGTAATCGGCAGCGTGATTTCACTGTTTATCACCACCATGGTTTACGTGATTCTGGATATTCAGCTGCTGAAATCAAATTCGTCCATCGCGATTGATGAGCCGCTAATTCCAGAGGAAAACGAACAAGAAAGACCATAATGCTCTGCAGGTAGCCGAAAGAAGCACGGTGACTAAACTCTTGCACATGTCGTAACGGCGCGATTTATCGCGTTATAAATTGCACCGCTACGATACGTGCATTAAGGGATATCGCTATTCAAACGCTAACTGAGATCGCTGCCGTTGCTGGCAATAACCCGACGATACCAATCAAAGCTTTTCTTCTTCGAACGGGAAAAATCACCGCTGCCATCGTCATTTTTATTCACGTAAATAAAACCATAGCGTTTGCTGTATTGCCCGGTGGTGAAAGAGACGCAGTCAATACATCCCCAAGGGGTATATCCCATTAGGTCGACGCCGTCTTCCGTTACGGCTTTCTTCATTTGTTCAATATGAGCGCGCAAATAGTCAATCCGGTAGTCGTCATTGACTTCACCCTTTTCATTCAATTTATCAATGGCACCAAAGCCGTTCTCAACAATGAAAAGTGGTTTTTCGTAACGTTCATAAAGAATATTCAGGACATAGCGCAGGCCAACCGGATCTATCTGCCAGCCCCAGTCAGAGGCTTTAACGTGAGGGTTTGGCACGCTGCCCTCAAACCCAGAAAGTGCCGTGCCGCTGCCAGCATTTTCTTTGCTGACGGCATTACTCATGTAATAGCTTAACCCGATATAATCGGCACATCCTTCACGCAGCACCTGCTCATCGCCAGGCTCCATTGCAATATGGTATCCCTTACGTTGCCACTCCTTGAGAATATAAGCCGGATAATGGCCGCGCATATGCACGTCACTGAAGAGAAATCGCTCCCGCATAGCTTCCTGGGCATACATCACGTCATCAGGATGACAAGAAAACGGGTATAACGGCACCATCGCGATCATGCAGCCAATTTTCAGTTGAGGATTAATGTCGTGCCCCAGCTTCACGACCTGCGCACTGGCAACAAACTGATGATGCAGGACCTGATACATGCACTCTTCGGGATTAGGCTCATCGGTGAATATAACCCCGGAGCAACAGTAACCGAAAAGAGGGGTTTTCCAGTTGCGCTGATTGTTAATTTCGTTAAACGTCATCCAGTATTTAACTTTGTGCTGGAAGCGTTGAATAACCACCGCGCTGAAGCGGACAAAAAACGCCATTACCTTTCTATTTTTCCAGCCGCCATATTCGGTTGCCAGGAAATTTGGCATTTCAAAATGGGACAGCGTGATAACCGGTTCGATGCCGTATTTCAACAGCTCATCGAATAGCGCATCGTAAAAACGCAGTCCCTCTTCGTTCGGCTCGGCTTCATCGCCGCGAGGAAAGATACGTGACCACGCAATCGAGGTGCGGAAGCAGCGAAAACCCATTTCAGCCAGCAGCGCTACGTCCTCACGGTAACGATGATAAAAGTCCGCCGCCTCATGGTTCGCATACAGGTAGCCTTCCTGAACCCCATCAGTGATGACTCGGTCAACGCCGTGCGCCCCACTCGTCAGTACATCGACAATGCTGGGTCCTTTACCACCTTTATCCCAACCACCTTCCACCTGATGTGCGGCAACAGCGCCACCCCACATAAAATTTTCCGGAAATTCGTTATTCATTTCATTCTCTCAATATATTCAAAGGGTGCCAGGTTGAGGCATAGCGGTCACTTCGGGCTGGCTCTGTTCTTTGAAACCCGCTACCCAGGCGAAAATAATCCCCAGCACGAATGCAACGATGATGGACAGCAGGAAACCGAGGAACTGCGTCATGTGCCCTTCTTTGAAGAACACCGGCAGGACCGCGATGCCGGGAATGCAGTAGCTCCAGGAAACCGCATTGAAAGCGCCAGCGATCACACCCCCCGCAGCTCCGGCCAGGCAGCCACAAATCATCGGGCGCTTAAGGCGCAGTGCCACACCGTAGATGGCGGGTTCGGTAATGCCGAACAGCGCGGTAACACCCGCAGACAACGCCATACGCTTAAGCTCAGCATCTTTGGCCTTCAGGTAAACGCCCAGCACAGCGCCTGCCATACCAAATACCGCCGAGGCCTGCAGACCGGTAAAGGTGTCGTAGCCCAATGTCGCATAGTTTCCGACGGTAACTGGCGTGATCCCCCAGTGCACACCCAGGGTAACAAGCGGCATCCACAGGGCACCTACCACAAACCCGGCGATCGCGGGACTCAGATGATAAAGGGTGTTATAGACCCCACCGATGGCGCCACCGATCATGTTGCCGACAGGTCCGAATGCCAGAAGCGTGAGTGGCACCATGATGGCGATGCAGAACATCGGGGTGAAAAGATTTCTTATCACCATCGGAAGCAGGCGTTCGAAGAAGCGCTGAACATAAGACATGCCCCACACCATCAAAATAATGGGAATAACGGATGAGGTGTAACTCAAATACTGCACCGGTAGCCCCATGAACGTCAGCGGAGCGGCATCAAGCGGAATACCGGCAATCTCAACCAGCACTTTTGAGATTGCGGGATTTTCAACCGCGCTTTTCATTAAGGCATGCACAGCCGGATCGGCTGAGTTGGCGGTGAGGATTTTATTGGCCGTCAACATATTCAGGTAGTCCGGCGACACCAGAGCACAAGCCGAGATAACCGCAGTGAACGGATTTACATTGAATTTTTTTGCGGCGGTAAAAGCCACCATGACGGGAAGGAAAGTAAAGCCCGTCCAGGATACATAGTTAAGTATGCGATAGGTTCCTCCTGCTGGGTCCATCACACCTAATGCGGTCAGCAGAGAAATGATGCCCTGCAGAACACCGCAGGCTGCCAGCGGATAAAGGAAAGGCGCAAATATGCTGGAGATGATATCCATAATGCGGCTGACAATGCCGACGTTAGGTGCCGTTACTGCTGCGCTTTCGTCAATGTTCAGCAGATTCTGAACTTCACGATAAGCGTCACCCACGTGGTTTCCGATTATCACCTGCATCTGGCCGCTCGCCTTAACGGCGGTAATTACACCTTTTACACGTTTCAGCGATTCAACTTCGACCTCAGAATGATCCTTAAGCACAAACCGCAGTCGTGTGGCACAATGCGTGACGCTTATCACATTATTGTCGCCACCAATCAGTCTTACGATCTCTTTCGCAGAATCTGCATAATTTATTGCCATCTTGTTTTTCCATTACCAGAGGGAATTCAGCCCATCAGGAGCGAACTTACTCTGGCGATGTTAGAAAATACGCCTGGCAATGTCACGTGGTCACAATATGACAAACCGGGTCGATAATTACAAAAATGTCACACCACGTGACAACTCACTGACATTATTCACCACCAGTTTTCTACCGATAGATTCAAGAATAAAAATAACCGGAACCTGCGTTGTAATATCATATTCATTGTCGATCAAAATGCGCGAAACATGATAAGGAATAATAAAATCGGAAAGCTTCGCCAGGGTTGAATTCGGGTTACTGGTAATGGAAACAACTTTGCATTTATGGATAACAAACTGTCTGGCGAGTTTCAAAATTTCAGGCGTCTCGCCAGAAACAGAGAGTATGACGGCAACTGAACTCTGGACCATGTCGGTACTGACCGGATAATAGGGATCGTCAATGTGATTACTGAACTTACCAATATTAGAGAAAAAGCGCGCACCATACCTTCCGAGCGTGCCAGAGCTGCCTGCCCCAACAAAGAAAACCCGCTCTGCATTGCGAATGTATTCTGCAGCATGCTCAATAAGCGCATCGAACTCATCATTCCTGATGCTTTTGAAGAAAGTCAGTATTTCCTCTGCGCCATGGGGTATGAGTAAGGTACTGTTTTTATGCAGGTGCAATTTCATACTGGCTTTAAGTTCAGAGTAACCTTTGAAATCCATTTTTTTACAGAATCGAAGAACCGTCGCCGTAGAGACACCAGAATTATCGGCCAGCTCCCTTATTGTCATATAAATAACCGCGTTAATATTCTTTATAATATAGTTATGCACGCTGCTTTCGAGTGCGTTAAGTTTAGATAATCTTCTGGCGTCGAACATATATTTAAACATCCTGATGCGACAATTTTTCCACCTATCTTGTCACAAATCGTGACATCTATGCGGACTTTAACGCTAAAAGCGTCATGCGGAACAAAAAGAAATTTCATTAAATGTGATAGCTAGCACATTTTAATGATGAAGCCTCCTGACTCTATCCAGCTTGATTATCATCAGGAAACTCATGTGGGTGTCATTTGGCGCTGGAAAAGCGGTTATAGTCCCGTTATCATCGATTCAACTTTTCACTTATTGATAACTAAGGAGGATTACTATGCCCGCGTGTGAATTGTTTATTTACTCACACTTCTATAGTAATTGGCCGCGTTCAGGCATTTCCGCACTCGTGCTGCGATAATCCGTCCTGAGCGAAGTTTTCTCAATCTAATTCCTCCGGCTTGCTGGGTTGTCGTCAGCTTTTTATGACGTCAGGCTTTTTTACGCCTGCAACTTATGAGTAAGCACATGAGCACTTTACTATCTGCACAGGCTATCGGCTTCGATAACGCCTTCGGCACCCTGTTCCACGATATTCATTTCAGCCTGAAAAAAGGCGATCGCATTGGTTTGCTGGGCGATAACGGCACTGGCAAAAGTACCCTGTTGAAGATCCTCAGTGGTGAGCTGGAAGCCAGCCACGGCTGCATAACACAGGCCAATCACTGTTTACTGGCGCGCATTGAACAACATCTGCCAGATGCGCTGCACTCTTCTACGCTGCTTGAGGCCGTAATGGTGCGATTAGCGCACCAGAGCGATCGCTGGCGTGCGGAAGCACTGCTTGGCAGTTTGGGTTTTACCGCGCAACAACAAACACAAAGTATCGAAACCTTGAGTGGTGGTCAGCATATGCGCTTACTCCTGGCGCGCGCATTGATTCTGCAGCCGGATTTGCTGCTGCTGGATGAGCCCAGTAACCATCTTGATCTTCCCACTTTGCTGTGGCTGGAAAATTTCCTGCATAGCTGGAGCGGCAGCTTTGTGCTGGTCTCTCACGACAGCACCTTGCTTGATCGGGTGACCAATTGCAGCTGGATTCTGCGCGATCGCGGCCTGCAATTCTTCCGTCTGCCCTGCAGCGCGGCTCGACAGGCGCTGCTTGAGCAAGACGCAGCCGATGCGCAACGCTTTCAGGCTGAGCAAAAGGAGATTGAACGCGTAGAGAAAAGCGCTAAACGCCTGGCGATGTGGGGGCGCACCTATGATAACGAAGGCCTGGCGCGCAAGGCACAGCAAATGGAGAAACGTGCCGGCTGGTTAAAAGAGGCGCAAACCACGTTGAGTGAAGGTTCGCTGTGGCGTCTTCAGCTGCACGGCGAGGCGCTGGACGCAAATCGCGTGCTGGCGCTGCCAGAGATGATGATTCATCCTGCTGATGGAGCGCCCGCGCTCTTCTCTCTATCAGAAATGCAGGTAAAAAGTGGCGATCGCGTGGCGATTGTTGGCCGCAATGGTTCGGGAAAGTCTTCACTGCTGCGGCAGCTGTGGCGTGAATATCAGCACACCGACAGCGCGCTGTTTCATCCGCGTGCGCGCCTTGGCTACTACGATCAGAGCCTGCATCAGCTGCAAGATAATGCGACCCTTTCCGACGCGCTTTGCCAGTTTGCGCCACTCAACGACGAGCAACGTAAAATAGCGCTGATCGCTGCCGGTTTCCCCTATTTACGCCATCAGCAGTTCATTGCTTCACTGAGCGGCGGAGAGCGTTCGCGCTTACTGTTTGTGGGATTAACGCTGGCACGCTATTCGCTGCTTCTGCTCGACGAACCAACCAACCACCTGGATATGGTAGGAAAAGAGGAGCTGGCGGAGGCGCTAAATCATTTCGACGGCGCGGTGCTGCTGGTATCACACGATCGTCAGTTAATCGCCAACAGCTGCAATCGCTTCTGGCTGATTGAGGATCGGCGGCTGAGTGAATGGCATGATTTTGATGTAGTCACCGAGCGCATGCGTACTGAGCAATCAATAGCGAAATCTGACGCGATTGCCCGTCCCGCGACGGCTCAAGCGCTGGATGAAGATGCCCTGCTGTGGGCACTTTTGCACGTCGAAAGCAAGCTGGATGAGGATCTGGCGCGCAAGCCTAAACATCAAAAGCCGGCGTTGCAGGCGCAGTGGCGTAAGGAGATTGCGTTGCTGAAAACCCAGCTCGATCTGTAAGGTATGCACGCGTGAACCGGGTGGCCATGAGGAGCCTAATGCTTTAGTTAAGACATGAAAAACCCTCATTACCGAGCGCACACCTTGTAGCGGCGCAATTCATTGCGCCGCTACGAAAGGTGCGGTGATTTGATACGGCGCTTAACTGATCGGCATTACGCCATTAACATTCGGCTTAACGCTTGCGCCGTCTTTCTTAACTGCTCCGCCGGATTGCGTCCAATCAATACATACTGATAACCCGCACGATGCCACCACACGACATTCATGCCCTGTCTTTTTTCCTGCACCAGCTCGGTGGACTGCTGATGATCTTCGCGGGAAATGCACAGCGCCATCGGACCGTAATTGCTGTGATTCCAGGCAATCTGCGTGATTAACACATCATCATAACGCAGCATGCGCACGCTTTTCAGATTCGCTTCCGGCAGAGTTAATTGCGCGGGAGTGAGGTACAGATCAAGATCGCGCGCGGTTCGCGCCAGCGAACGTTGTAAAATCTGCGGTGAACTGTCGACGTCTGCCAGCGTTTCGGTGCTGTAAAGCGACATATACTGCGCTTCCAGCTCACGAATGTTGGCGCTTTCCCCCTTTTCTGCCTTCGCTGTGGGACGCGTCAGAAATCCCAGACCTCCACCAATCAGCAAAAAGCTGACGGAAGCGGCAATCATCGCGCGACGGCTCACCTGGGCGGGCATTTTCTGCGGCGTGGCTGGCGTATTAGCCAGCAGATATTCTAACCGTTGCGCCATGCGCGCCTGCGGTGCATCTCCCAGCAGAGAGGCAAATGCCTCGGCAAAAGGTTGATTGCTTTGCATCAACTCCGCCGTGCGCGCCGAGAGCGTCTCGCTGCGCTTAAGTTCGGTTTCAAACGCCTGCGCGTCTTCCACATGCATCTCACCATCCAGCCAGGCAACGATGGCCTCATCCGCGTAGGGCGAATTAAAACGAGCTGCCTTCACAAACGTTTCTCCCTTATCTCTGGCCGCGCGGTGATGGCGCTGGCCAAGGTGCTACGCGCCGCGGCGAGGCGGCTCATGATGGTACCAATGGGCACCGCCAGCGTAGCGGCGGCCTCCTGGTAGGTGAAGCCTTCAACGTAAACCAGAAAGACCGCGTTACGCTGTGCTTCCGGCAGCTGACCAACGCGCTGCATCACTTTGGCGTACTGCAAGCGCTCATCGCTGAGCGTCTGCAGATCGGGTGCCACCAACTCATCGCTATCGACGAAACCTTGTCCCACGCGAACCCGCTGCGCCCGAAGTTCGTTAATCCACACTGAGTGCAGCACGGTAAATAACCAGCGGTCGATGCGCGTACCCGGCGTGTAGTGGTGAGCGCGCTCGAGCGCCCGCACGCAGGTAGACTGCACCAGTTCTTCGGCCACGTCGCGATTACGTGATAACACCATCGCGTAACGCCACATGCGTGCCAGATGCGCGGCTAAATGCTGACGAACTTCAGTGCTGGTGATTTTTTTCTCCTCCAATAGCCGACATCGTCAGGCTTCAGGATGTCCCTGAATGGCCGCGTGTAAATCGCGGTACTCTTCGCAATCAACGCCACATAACGATTTAATAATGGTGAGCTGCTCTTGCGCCAGATCCGGACGACCTTTGATCATCCAGGCTTCCCCGAGGTATTCGCGCACTTTGGCATATTTGGGATCCAGCGCGATCGATTTCTGATAATAACGCATACCTTCATCGGTGCGTCCCAGCTTGCGCGTGGCATAACCACGATAATTCCACGCTTCTTTCGTGTTCTGATTATGTAACGTATCCAACAGAGTTAATGCAGCCTGGTATTCGCCTTTTTTCGCCAGATGATAGGCGTATTGGGTCTTATCACTGTCGCTCAGCATGCTGGTTTTTTCTGGCACGCAGGATTTGGATTTACTGTCATAAACCTGACCTTTCGGGCAATCCGGCGTTTTTTTGTCGCTATCATCGTCGCCCATCGCCAGTGCCGCCGGTACATGCAGCGCCAACAGCAAAGCCGGCATCGCTAACCAACGTAACTTCATTATCGTCTTCATCATTTTTCCTCACGGAGTGACATGTAACGCTAAGTTGTACTGAGTTAAAAAGTGACTCAGATAGGCTGTAAACAACTCAACTCACATTTCTATTCGGAAAAATTTACTTTTATTCCACTGCCACGTACTGCTGGTAAAAAACCGGCGAATTTTCTCCAGTTTGTCCCATTTAATGATTATGATTCTCACTTCATAAAAGGGACGCTTATGCTCAATATCTCAAAGAAGTGGTTGTCGATCGCGATCGCGCTGCTCATTATCCTGCTGCTCATCTGGCACTACGCCGGTTCAGGCACTAAACCAAATACCGTTGTGACCGCCGTGGTGCGCCAGGGCGACATCGAAAATGTGATTGCCGCAACCGGCAAAATGGATGCGGTGGAACGCGTAAATGTGGGGGCTCAGGTCTCCGGTCAGGTAAAAAAACTCTATATCAAGACCGGCGACAACGTGCGTAAAGGACAGCTGATTGCCGAGATTGACGATCAGCCCCAGCGTAGCGATTTGCGCAATGCGCAGGCAGCACTTAGCGTAGCGCAGGCCGATTTAGCGACGCGTGAAGCCACGCTGGTGCGACAGTTGGCGCAGTTCAAACGTTTGCAGCAGATGATTAAAACCAATGCGGTATCGCGCCAGGATTTTGACGAAGCTGCAGAAGCGTGGAGCATTGCGCAGGCGGAGCTGACGGCACAGAAAGCGCGCGTGATTCAGGCACAAATTGAGGTAGATAAGAAACAGCTCGATCTCGGTTACACCCGCATCATGGCGCCGATGGACGGCACCGTGGTCGCCATTGTCACCAAACAAGGCCAGACGGTGAATGCCGTGCAAACCGCGCCGACTATCGCCAAGCTGGCGCAGCTGGGCACCATGACCATCAAAGTGCAGATTTCTGAAGCAGACATCAATAACGTTCAGCCAGGCCAAAAGGCGTGGTTCACAACTTTCTCCAACCCGGATAAGCGCTATAACGCCACTTTGCGCAGCCTCGAACTGGCCCCCGAATCGGTGATGAAAGATGATGCGCTGATGGGCAACAGTGAAAGCACGCCGAGCAGCACGACGAACGCCGCAGTCTATTACAACGCCCTGCTCGATGTGCCGAACCCGGACAATGCGCTACGCATCTCCATGACGGCGCAGGTCAATCTGCTGCGCGACGCCGCTAAAAATACTCTGCTGGTGCCGGTGCAGGCGACAAAGAAAGATGCCGACGGTAAAACTTACGTCGAAATCCCTGATGCAGAAAATAAGCCGGTTAAACGTCTTATCACCACCGGCATTTCTGACAGCGTTGATATTCAGGTGCTGAGCGGATTAACAACCGGTGAAAAAGTGATTCTTGCTACCCAGACGGCGGGCGCAGACAAGGTGGTGATGTGAATATCATCGAACTGAAAAACATTCAGCGCAGCTATGTTAACGGTTCGCAATCTCTGCTCGTGCTGAAAAACATT
Organism: Pantoea sp. BRR-3P; assembly: GCF_039621635.1. Taxonomy (NCBI): domain Bacteria; kingdom Pseudomonadati; phylum Pseudomonadota; class Gammaproteobacteria; order Enterobacterales; family Erwiniaceae; genus Pantoea; species Pantoea sp. BRR-3P. The sequence goes on along the minus strand of NZ_CP155067.1, from coordinate 216,377 downwards.
AACCTGAGCATCGCCAGCGGCGAGTTGGTAGCGATCATTGGACCTTCCGGCTCGGGAAAATCCACGCTGCTGAATATTCTTGGCTGTCTTGATGCGCCGGACAGCGGCGATTATTTGATTGGAGGCCAGCATACCGCCACGTTATCGCCGGACGCGCTGGCGAAAGTGCGGCGTGAACATATTGGCTTTATCTTCCAGCGCTATCATTTAATGCCGGACCTTAGCGCTTTAAGCAACGTTGAAATTCCCTCCATTTACGCCAATCTGCAAGGCAAAGCGCGGCTGCAACGGGCGGCGGCGCTGCTGGCGCGTTTGGGTCTGGAAGGACGCGAACATCACAAACCGGGTGAACTTTCCGGCGGCCAGCAGCAGCGCGTGAGCATTGCGCGCGCGCTGATTAACGGTGCTGAAATCATTCTCGCCGATGAACCGACCGGCGCGCTGGACTCACATTCCGGTGAAGAGGTGCTGCGTATCCTGCACGATCTCAATCGTGAAGGTCACACTGTGATCATCGTGACGCATGATATGAAAGTGGCACAGCACGCCGATCGTATTATTGAGATCCAGGATGGTGAGATTTTTGCCGATAGCGGTCGCAAACAGGACACGACGCGCGCGCGTTATATCCCTGCGGCCCGTAAAAGTCAGAGCAAATTGCGCGGATGGGTTGATCGCTTGCGTGAATCGCTGCGCATGGCGTTGAATGCCATGAACGCACATCGGCTCCGTACCGCATTGACCATGACCGGCATTATTTTTGGCATCGCGGCGGTGGTTACGGTGGTAGCACTCGGCCAGGGCGCACGGCAAAAAACGCTGGAGAGTATCTCCGGTCTCGGCACCAACGTGGTGTCGGTGTACGCCGGTGGCGATTTTGTCGAAGATGAAGCGCACCCGGTTTTGACCCTGGTGATGGCAGATGCGGAAGTGATTGCGCGTCAACAGTTTGTCGCTGCTGTCAGTCCGGAGATGATCGCCAGCCAACCCATCCGCTATCTCTCTAACGACTCGAAGACCTCGGTGTATGGCGTGGGTAAAGAATATTTCCAGATTCAGGGTATCAAACTGCTGGAGGGCAGCAACTTCAGTGATGAACGCCATGCACGCCAGGAGATCATCATTGATACCAACACGCGCAACAAGCTGTTTGGTGAACACGGCGACAGCCCAATTGGCAAAATGATCGTATTGGGTTCAGTGCCGGTGCGCGTCATTGGCATCGCGGATAATAATGATGGCATGTCACCTAACCGGCTCAGCGTCTGGCTGCCGTGGAGCACGGTGATGTATCGCATCAGCGGGCAGACTGCGCTTACCAGCATCAGCATTAAGTTAAAAGATGACGTGGTCAGCGGCCCGGCGGTGGAGTCGTTGACGCAACTGCTGACTACGCGACACGGCACCAAAGATTTCCTGATGTTTAACCGCGATAAATACCGTAAGGCCATTGAAGATGCGGCGGCAACGTTAACCTTGTTGATTCTGTTAGTGGCATCAATTGCGCTGATGATTGGCAGCATTGGCGTGATGAACATCATGCTGGTGTCGGTCACGGAACGTACCCACGAAATCGGCGTGCGCATGGCGGTTGGCGCGCGGCGTGGTGACATTATGCAGCAATTTATGATTGAAGCGGTGCTGGTATGCCTGGTCGGCGGATCGCTCGGCGTCGCGTTAGCGCTGGTGATTGGCCCCATTATTAGCCTGCTGGCGGGCGGCATGATCACCGCAATATTCTCGTGGCAATCGGCAGGCGCAGCCTTTGCCTGCTCCACCATTATCGGCATGATTTTTGGCTACTTGCCGGCCCGCAAAGCGGCGCGCATGGATCCGGTCGCGGCGTTAGCCAGCGAGTGATTTGAAACGGTGCGCATCAATGCTCCATTTCGTATGATGCGTTCATTGAAACGGTGCGCATCAATGCGCACCCTACAACGTCGTAGGGTCGCCATTTATGGCGACCGTTAAGCACACAGCTCAGATCAACATCGGCAAGGTCGCAGTGGCCGTTTGCTGACTTGCCGCCAGATAACGCGCATCGTGCGTCATCAGTTCATTAATCAGCACTTCCACCAGCAGCATCGCACCCACTTTACCGCCCAACGCTCCCGCATTGAACGGCCCCTCGGGGCGGGCGGCCACCAGCAACATATCCGCTAAGCTGCCCATCGGACTGCGCAGCGTATTACTCAACATCAGCACCTGAGCGCCCTGCTTTTTTGCCACCTTCACCACGTGCATCACATCTTTAGTCGATCCGGAAGCAGAGATAGCGATCACCAAATCGCCCGTGGATAAAGTCGAGGCGTTCATCGCCGCGCGATGCATATCACCAAATAGCTGTGCCGATTTACCTAAGCGCAACAAACGATAGTGCAAATATTCACCGGTGATCGCACTGGCGGCTACGCCGTAAATCTGGATCGATTTGGCCTGATGCAGCGCATCTACCGCCTGCTGAAGCACTTCGCGATGAATGAATTTTCCGGTATCGCGTAATGCCTGCACGGTTTCTTCTACCAACATGTCAATGCTATCACCGCTGGCGATCGCCGCGGGCTGGCTGTGCTGTACATCCAGCGCCAGCGCCATTTTGAATTCGGTATAACCTTTGCAACCCAAATGACGGCAGAGACGCGTCACGCTGGCTTCGCTGGTTTCGGTCTCGCGCGCCAGTTCGGTGATGGTGAGATACAACACTCTCTGCGGTTCGGTGAGTATGAAATCGCCCAACTTTTGCAGCGTTGGGCTGTAGCCCGGCAATCCCTGTCGCAGGTGCAGCAAGATGTTTTCATTGTCCGTCATGGCAGCCTTCCCTTTTCGCGTCGTTGATGGCGCACAGTGTGCAGCAGATTAGGGCATAAGTGAAAGCTATCACAATAATGATGGAAATTTTCATCTGATGAATTAAATTGTGGTAATAATTTTTACCACAACAGCTCATCAAGGATAAAAATTTATGTCATCACACTTTAGCGGTGCTTCCTCAGGCAGCTGGTTTGAAAAAGCCCAGCGCTTTGGTAAGTCGTTTATGTTGCCAATTGCCGTTCTCCCGGCGGCGGGATTGCTGCTGGGTATTGGCGGCGCCCTCTCCAATCCCAACACGATTCAAGCCTATCCATTTCTCGATGTTGCCTGGCTACAGGGCGTGTTCACAATCATGGCGAGTGCCGGTTCGGTGGTGTTTGCCAACCTGGCGGTGCTGTTTGCGGTGGGTGTCGCGGTAGGATTGGCCAAAGGTGATAAAGGGACTGCGGGTCTTGCCTCGCTACTGGCTTATCTGGTGATGAATGCCACCATCAACGCGCTCCTCACGCTAACCGGCGTGATGGCAGAAAGCCATCTCAGCGCGGTGGGCCAAGGCATGGCACTCGGCATTCAGACGCTGGAAACGGGCGTGTTTGGTGGCGTAATTATTGGCTTGGTGACGGCAATACTGCACAACCGTTACAACAAAATTGCGCTGCCGCAGTTTCTTGGCTTCTTTGGCGGCTCGCGTTTCGTACCGATCATCAGTTCGTTGGCCGCCATTTTAGTCGGTGCGGCGATGACTATCGTCTGGCCGCACTTTCAAAAGTTAATTTTTGGTCTGGGAGGGCTAGTGGATGCAACCGGCTATTTCGGCACCTTTATTTACGGCTTCGTGCTGCGCATGCTCGGCCCGTTTGGCCTGCATCACATCTTCTATCTGCCATTCTGGACCACAGCGCTTGGAGGGAGCGAAGTGATCAATGGGCATTTGGTGGAAGGGACGCAGCGTATCTTCTTCGCCCAGCTCGCCGATCCCACTACGCAGCAATTCTATGTCGGTACATCACGCTTTATGTCCGGCCGCTTCATCACCATGATGTTTGGCCTGATTGGAGCATGTCTGGCGATGTATCACACCGCCAGACCGGAAAATCGTAAGCGCGTGGCCGGCTTGTTGTTATCAGCGGCGTTAACCTCCTTCCTCACGGGCATTACCGAACCGATTGAGTTCTCATTTCTCTTCGTTGCGCCGGTGCTCTACGTGATTCACGCCCTGTTCGATGGCCTGGCGTTTATGATCGCCCACCTCCTGCATATCACCATCGGCCAGACATTCTCCGGCGGACTGATTGATTTCATTCTTTTCGGCGTATTACAGGGCGAAGCGAAAACCCATTGGTGGTACGTACCGCTGGTTGGCGTGCCGTGGTTCCTGCTCTATTACTTTACCTTCCGCCTGCTGATTAGCCGTTTCAATTTCAAAACTCCCGGCCGCGAAGACAGCAACATCGAAAGCGCTCCCTTGATGGTTGGCGAGCGTCCACAGCAGGTGATCGCCGCATTAGGCGGCAAAGCGAATATTGTCGAGCTGGATTGCTGCGCCACACGCTTGCGTATCACCCTGCTGGACGGCAGCAAACTCAATGAAGACGCACTGAAAGCCACCGGCGCCCGCGCGGTGATCCAACGTGGCAAAGGCGTGCAGGTAATTTATGGTCCGCACGTCACCATTATCAAAAATGAAGTAGAGGAGTTACTCGCGCTATGAAAGCACCCATGCTGGCACAGATTAAAGGAAAACTGGTGGTCTCGTGCCAGGCGCTGGAAAATGAGCCGTTGCACAGTCCATTTATTATGTCGCGCATGGCGTTGGCGGCCAAAGAAGGCGGCGCGGCAGCGATTCGCGCTAATAGCCTGATTGACGTGCAGCAGATTATGCAAACCGTAAATCTGCCGATTATTGCCATTATCAAGCGCGACTATCCCGGCAGCGATGTCTATATCACCGCCACCTTGCAAGAAGTGGATGAGCTGATGGTGGCGAACCCCGCGATGATTGCTCTGGATGCTACGTTCCATCAACGCGCTGGCGACCTGCAGCTGCCCGCGCTGGTGGCAGCAATTCGCCAGCGCTATCCACAGCTGCTGCTGATGGCCGACATTGCTACGGTTGAAGAGGCCCGTCAGGCATCTCAGTTAGGCTTTGACTGCGTGGGCACCACGCTGCACGGTTACACCGCGGAAACGCAAGGCTGTTATTTGGCGGCCAATGAGTACCGCTTTCTGCGCGACGTGCTTGCAGCGGTCAACGTGCCGGTGATTGCCGAAGGGAATGTTGAAACGCCAGCTATGGCGGCACGCTGCCTCGCCCTTGGGGCGCATGCGGTGGTGGTCGGCGGTGCGATTACGCGTCCGCAACAGATCACTCGTCGCTTTGTGGATGCGATGCGTTAACGGTGCGGTGCCCTTAAAGGGCACCGCTAATAAGGTTATCCACAATCCCCGTGCGTAGAGTCGGCGTTATCCTGTGGATAAAACTCTTCTTACTGCATACAGCGCCTGATACACGCGCGCGGTTACTTTTTGCACGATTCATAAGCACGGCTGTGGCAGCCGACTAAATCGAGCCCGCTTTCTCAATCACCAGCACGCGCGCTTCGCCTTGCGGATGCGCGACATGTTCAGTGCCGATGCTGGCATAAAAGATATCGCCGGTATTGAGCAACACGCTTTGCACCTCTCCCGCTTCGCGGTAATGCATCTCTACCGTGCCATCCAGCACCGCAAACACTTCTTCTCCGTCATTGATGTGCCATTTGTAAGGTTGATTGGTCCAGTGCAAACGCACGCTGGTGCCTGAGAAATTTGCGATGTCTAGCGCATCCCATGCATTAGCGGGTGTGTAATTTTTACTGACATACGTTTTCATGACATATCCGATTAACTAAGGACTGCAACGATATTACACACCACGCCTCGCAAGCGTGGGACAGGTGCAGACCATTTACGGACATCCAGATACAGCAAAGCCGCCCGGAGGCGGCCTTAACACAACGTCTATTCAGAGACTTATTTGTACAGCTCAGCAGTCATGTGAACGCGGTTATTGGTGTTAGCTTCAGTAATTTTATACTGTGCGCCCTGCTGCTGTGCCTGAGCGGCAATTTTCGCTTCTGCGCCATCAAGCGTTGATGATTCAACTGAAATGCTTTGTGCAAAGCTGGCAGCAGACATCAGTGAAAGAGCGGCAACGGCGGCGATAGACAGTGTTTTGATGGTTTTCATGGTCATAATCCTTAGTGATTTATTAAGAAGGCTGTGTGCCTTCGATAAAAATAATAATAACTCAGGTTATCGTTTCAATATTAACCATTAGTGCGATCACGATAACTTACGTAACTATACGCTTCGTCGAGTTTTATATACAAAAAAGGCCGCCCGTAGGCGACCTGTTCTGGCACATCCGTATGCAACCATCCTTTATTTATACAGTTCAGCCGTCATGTGTACGACATTACCGTTGCTGGCTTCCAGGATGCGATATTGCTCGCCATTCTGTTTGGCCTGCGCAGCAATTTTGGCCTCAGCACCATCCAGAGTCAGCGAAGTGGCGGAAACGGTTTGTGCGAAGCTCGCAGCAGACATCAATGAAAGAGCGGCGGCAGCAGCGATAGTCAGTGTTTTGATAGTTTTCATGGTCATAATCCTTTAGGTGTTTGTTGTGAAGGCTGTGTGCCTTCGATGGAAACAATGATAACCAATGAAACTATTATCAGATTAACTATTAGTGCGATCACAGTTAATCACCTAACTATCACTCACCCAATTCCAGCCCGAGAATCACTTTATGGACTTCGGCAGCCTCAGCGGCAGCTAGCGGTCGCAACGGCCGCGGCAGACAATCCATCTCTGCCAGTCCCAAACTGCTTGCTGCGGCGGCGATGACGCGAAGACTTCCGCCGTGCCTGGTAAACAGCGCCCAAAGCGGTGCCAGACGTTGTGCCTGTGCGGCAACGCTAGCAAAATCTCCCGCCATTGCCGCATCAGTGATGGCTTTAGCGGTGCGCGGGAACAGTCCGCCACACACCGAATACCACAGGTCGCAACCGGCGATCAGCCCTGCACCCGCGAACGCATCGCCGCTCACGCCAATCGAGACGCTTGCTGGTAAGTCTGTACGCAATGCCTGTACCCGCTCCGTGGCGGCTGCAATATCCGCAGGTACGCCGGGGATTTTGATGGAAGCAATATGTGGCAGCGTGGCGATGCGGGCATGTAACGCATCAGAGAAAACAGTGTGGGTCGTACCGGGATTATCGTAAACGCAGATCGGCAGTGACACATGCCGCGAGACATCCTGATAAAAGCCAAACACCTCTTCATCATTCAATTTTTGATACGAAACGGCCGGTAGTAATAAGGCACTCGCGCCAGCCTGCTGCGCATCATCGGCCAGCCGCAGCACCTCATCAGTACTTATTGCGCCAATACTTACCATCACCGGAATGTTATCCGCATGCTGAACGGCCAGGGTAGCAATGCGCTTGCGCTGTTCACGCGTAAAATAGGCGTAGCTGCCGGTGGAACCTAATATGCCAAGCGAATCTACTTGTGCATCAGTTAGCCTTTTGAGGATGTTAAGAAAAGCTTTTTCGTCGATACCAGAAGCATTCAGCGGAGTCAGAGGAAACGCACTTAAACCTTTAAACATAACCAGCGCCTTATTAAGAGATAACAGTGAACAGAATCTTTTCCTGCTTGGTTATAAGCCATTAGAAACAAAAATGCCCTCTTACGAGGGCATAATTAACGCTGCAACCACAATCTTATTTCAATGCGATACGCGCAATCTGATCCTGGCCTTTAGTGGAGGAGTCTTTATTGAACTCCGCTTTCAGCGTGACATACAAAGTATTGTTGTCCGGACCAATCAGCAGGCTATTTGGATGGTTATCAAACGACCAGCTGTTTTTCACCGCATAGGTGGTGGCATCCAGCTGCAGCACTTTCTTCGATTCGCGCTGGCTAATGTAGATCTCATTACGCTTAGCATTAAACTTGATGCCCAGCGCATCACCTTCGATGCGTTTAATCACTTTGCCAGTACGCTCATCGAATACCAGCGTGGTCTTGCCTTTCGAATCATCGGTAACAAACAGTCGACCGGTGGCCGGGTCTTCCGCCATGTTCAGGAACAGGTACTCTTTACCATCGCCCGCAGTCCAGCGTTTTTCAATCTTATGCGTACGTGGATTGATCACCAAAATCTCACCTGCACCGTTGGTGGCATAAATACGCTCCGTCAGCGGTGAATAGATGATACCGGTCACCCATTTGCCCGCATTCTGGATGGTTGCTTTCAGCTTAAAGCTTTTCTCGTCAACCACGGAGATATAACCGGGATCCGCCACGCGGCCGACATATAACTCGTTACCGTGCCACAGCACTTCACGCGCGCCCGCCGGATAACCTTCTTTATCTTTCTTACCTGGGAAGACTAAACGCTGCAAAACCTTCCCCGTTTGCGCGTCCACTTTGGAGAGGGCGCCATCCAGCGAGTTGGTGGTATAGAACACGCTGCCTTCTTTATCAATCGCGGTACCGAAGTTTTTCAGATCGGTATGCGTTACCCCTTTGGTCGCCAAAGTGGTGGGATCGAGGCGGTAAATCACGCCGCCGTTGACGTCTTTGAAGCTCTGAGCACTGGCAACATAGAGCGCTTTCGCAGCAGGCGAGTACGCCATTTCATACAGTCCGTCACCCAGCGTGCGTTGGGTCAACGCAGTATCAGCAGGCTTGGCGGCAGCAGCTGGCGCTTCAGCTTTTTTAGCGGGTGCCTGACAAGCGGTCAGGCTGAATGCGGCAACAACCGCAGCAGCAACGGCCGCTTTGCGCGGGCTAAATAACGATTTCATGCTCAACTCCATCAATGGATGAACGGCCCCGTAGCACCTGTGCGCGTACGGAAAACACAAGAAGAATGAGAATCATACGCATTAGCATGAACTTAGCAACTCTTCCGACGCTTTTATCCCCTCCACACGCATTTCATTCCGGGAATAACGCTTTTCCAGACCCGCTAACGTCTCCAGAATTCACCCTACGCGCCAAATAAATGTGAAAACGTTGGCAATTAACGGGTTATTTTCATACATAACCAATTGATATTTATCAAGTACACATATTATTACAATTGCAAATGAAACCTTCCGAGAATATCTAAAGCAAATGATTATCATTGCCCTTCTCATTTGTGGCTTAACAGCGTTATACGTGTTTCTCTCCCTGCCCTTAACGGCGGTATCGGAGTAACACCAATGATAAGAACTGGAGCGCAACAGCTTCAAACAACGCTGTTTTTATAGGAAGTTTTATGTCTGGCATCAGGAATACCTTTAGCGTCTCAATACTGGCTATGGCGATACATGCCCTGCTCAACCCAGCCGTGGCACAAGCAGCGGCCTCCAGCAGCAATAGCCAACAGGATTTGGTAGTGGATGCGACAACCAGCGCGGATGAAGACAATGAAAAGCAGGATTACGCCGTAAAAACCACGCGTGCTGGCACAAAATTGTTGCTGACCCCGCGCGATGTTCCGCAATCGCTGAGCGTGGTAACCCAGCAGCGTATGCAAGATCAGAATCTGCAATCGGTGAACGATGTACTGACCAATGCCACCGGCATCTCCACCAATTTGATCGATAGCGAGCGTTCGGAATACTATTCGCGCGGTTTTAAAATCAGCAATTTCTCTTACGACGGCATTCCAACTTCGGTTAACGACAGCTGGAATTACGGTGATGCCGCATCTGATACCGCCATTTACGATCGCATCGAGATTGTACGCGGTGCCACCGGCTTAATGACCGGTGCGGGCAGCCCCGCAGCATCCATCAATATGGTACGCAAGCACGCCGATAGCAAAACCTTCACCGGTTCGATCAGCGCCAGCTACGGCAGTTGGAACAAACAGCGCTACGTCGCCGATCTCTCAGCGCCACTGAATCAGGATGGCAGCTTGCGCGGCCGTGTCGTAACCGGTTACAGCGATGAAGATGGCTGGCTCGACCGCTACCACAAAACAAAAAAATTCCTCTATGGCGTGCTTGATGCGGATATCACCGAGCACACCACCCTGTCGCTGGGCTACGACTATGAAGACGCCAACACCGGAAATCCGACATGGGGTGGCTTACCCATGTTCTATAGCAATAACGCCACCACACATTACGATCGTAGCCTTAACTCCGCGGCTAACTGGGCGCGTTATAACACCAACTCCCGCAAAGTGTTCGCCGATATCGACCATAACTTCGATAACGGCTGGAATATCCACGTTAACGGCACACACGCGGAGAACACGTTCAACGATAAGTTGTTATATGTGATGGGCAATGCCGATCAGGATACGGGTGAAGGCACCACCGGCTACGGCAGCATGGATCGTGGCAAACGCCAGATGGACTCTTTCGACGGTTATGCCAGCGGCCCGATTGAACTGTTAGGTCGTCAGCATCAGTTAATGGCGGGCGTCAGCTATAGCCGCCAGCACAACGCGACATATAGCCAGGATGGCGTCACGGATCTGGAAAACTACGATATCGCCACCAGCGATATGGGGATTTTCAATAACAGCTGGAACGGCAACATTGCCGAACCGCAGTGGCAAGGCTGGTATCAGAACGCTAATGACACTATCCGCCAGAAATCGGCCTACACCGCCGCGCGTTTCTCGCTGGCCGATCCGCTGTCGCTGATTATTGGTGCGCGTTACACGCAGTGGAGCACCAATGGCAGCAGCGGCGACATGACCAAAAACAACACTACGCCGTATGCGGGTTTGGTGTATGACATTAATGATACCTGGTCCGCTTACGGCAGCTACACCTCCATCTTCCTGCCGCAAACCTATCGCGACACCAGCGGCAAATATCTGTCACCGGTTACCGGTAAAAGCTATGAAACCGGGCTGAAATCTGCCTGGTATGATGGTCGATTAACGGCGACGGTTGCAGTGTTCCGCATTGAACAGGATAACGTCGGGCAGGCAATTGATGGTGTTTATCTTAGCGGCAGCGAGCAGGCATACGCGCCGGCCAAAGGGGCGGTCAGTAAAGGTGCGGAGTTTGAGCTGAATGGAGCGCTAACGGATAATCTGCAGCTGACTTTCGGTGCCACACGCTATGTCGCTCGGGATAAAGAGGGCCGCTTCAACAGCTACCAGCCGCAAACGTCTTTCAAGCTGTTTACGCGTTATCAACTGCCAATGCTGCCCGATCTAACGGTTGGCGGTGGGCTGAACTGGCAAAATCGCGTGTTTGAAGACGCGACCAATGCCACTGGTGATACCGTGCGCGTTTATCAAGGTAGCTATCCGCTGGCATCCGTGTTTGCGCGTTATCAGGTTACTAAGCAGGTGGCAGTGCAGGCTAACGTAGATAACCTCTTTGACCGCGAATATTACAGCTACATGAACAGCTACGTATATGGCGCACCGCGTAGCTTCTCAATGAGCCTGTCATATCAATTCTAATCTATCCGGATCACCCAACAGGGTAAGGTGCGCATTTATGCGCACCTCCAATCAAACCTTGTTTTTATAATTGAAACTGATCTGTGAATTTTGTTCTTTCGGCAAACGTCGTGCCTCCAAATAAACCGATTTCCAATACGGATTATTTAGCGATGAGCGCATCACGCCCTGGCTTACAGAGGCGTGCAGGAACTGATGATCGGTGTCATAAAAGCCAACGTGCAACTCACGTTTAATGCGGAAGAAGACTAAATCACCCGGCTGCAAATGCGCCTGATCCACCGGCTTGCCCATGGCAATTAACTCTTTGGTGGTGACACGATCCATGGGAATATTGAAGCGATCTTTCAGCGTGCGCCAGACAAATCCTGAACAATCCACGCCGGTTAATTGCGTGCCGCCCCACTGATATTTTGTCCCTTCCCATGAATGCATTTGATCGTGCAGCGCTGCAATTACCGGAATCAAATCGGGCTGCTTGCCACCCTCGGCCGAAGTATCAACGCTCTCCTCAGCAGGCGCGTGTGAAGACTTAGATGAACAACCTGCCAGGGTGAAGAGAAACAGGCAGGCGATAACTTTGCAGGCCGCAGAATTGATCATGTGATGGTGTTTTCGCTGAGGAGACAGGGGTTAGAGATTTATACCGTAAAGAAGTTGCAGAAATAAATAGCCGCGCGGCGAAATCTTTTAATTACCGCTTGGTTTTACCTAAGTTTACGCTTCGGTAACATCTTGTATTTGAGTTAAAAATCTATTTTCCTTAGCGCTAATTTTTTGTGCAGGAGAATATTTACCCCTCCTGCACAGAATGTCATCAATTTCGCCTTACAGCTGTAAGTTTAATACTTGCCGGAGAAGTTGGCGCTTATACGCTGCGCCAGATAATCCCGGGCGGAAATAGGCGGATACTTTTTCTCCGGTCCTTCGATAATCACATCCTCATTAGCCTGACAGAAAAACGCCAGGCTATAGCGTGCCGGGACAGATTCGCCAGGTAATGGATTACTGACGCGATGGAAATTGGACGGCAATTTATCATCGCTCCAGCGCATCAGCATATCGCCGACATTACAGGTAATAACGCCTTCCAGCGGCTCGATGGGCGTCCACACCTGCTCTTCCATCTCTTTACCTGGACACACCTGTAAACCGCCCTGCCCATCGCGCTGGAACAGCAAAGTCAGGCAATCAAAATCGGTATGCGCACCGGCACGCCACGGCCCATCAGGCTCGCCGCTAATGGCAAAGTAGTGCAGCATGCGCAACGTACTTTGATAGGTTTCACGTGAAGGTTCGTGCGCCTGAGCAAAGAAATCGTCCGGGAAGCCCAGCTTAAGCGCGAAACAGGAAAGCAAACGCATCCCCACTTCCCAGCACTGGCGTTCAAATTTCAGCACGTCGCGTTGAAAATCCGGTAAGGCATCATCAGGCCACAGATCTGCCATACGCGGTCGCGTTATCTGATACGACTCTTTTTGATCGGGTTTACCGGTGGAAGGACGGATTTGCGCCCGGTATTCCCAGCCCGCGTTACGTCTTAACGGATAACGTGCTTTCTCACGTTGCGGCAGCGCAAAAAAGCGCTCAGCGTTAGCAAAGGCAGCGTTGATATCGTCTAGCGGAATGCCGTGGCCGGAAACCTGGAAAAAACCGATCTCCGTGGCGGCTTGCCACAGCTGCTCGGCTATTTCGGGTTTACGCTGTTTAAAATCAGAGAGATCGATGATGCGCACATCGCGTGCTGCCTCAACGCCGCGCGCGCCCATGCGCGATTCTTTAGCCAGTTCATGCATGTCAAAAGTGGTCTTTTCCATTGGTTCACCTCGTTATTGAGCGATAACGGATGACACGCCCGCAGCGTGGCAGTCATCCCCGCGCCTGTTTGCTTTACTACAACAGGCGATCGAGCAATGACCCACCGGGTAAAACCACGGCTGACAGCTTCTACTCATGTTCACTCAAGCAAAGCCTGTGCCAGCTCGGTGAACCACGCAGAATCAATAGGTTAAACAAAGTGGCATGCCCATCGTGCACAAAGGCGGTGCAACACCCGCCAGGATGCATCCTGAATGAGCAGCGCTTGAGAGAAATGTGACAGAGGAGTTAATAAAATATGCGTATATTCAAATCGTTACATAAATGGCATGCGCTTTGCTAATTCCACACTGAGTATAAGCGGTCAGCGTGACACCAGATTCACGCAGGACATTGCTCTACAGCGTTAGCTGTACCTCGTCAGGGGACGATGCTTTTATTACCGGCATCGTGAGCACGCCATGCGCCGCTGCGCCCCTGATGATGACGACAAACTCAACGTTTATTGGGGGTTATTATGACAATGTCACGTTTCCGTTTCTCTTTACTCGCTGTGCTGCTCGGTACTTCTGCGCTGACGCACGCCGCAGACAAACTGGTGTTGCAAACCACCTGGGTCGCACAAGCCGAGCAAGGCGGCTATTACCAGGCGGTCGCTACCGGCATCTACAAAAAATATGGGCTGGATGTCGAAGTACGTTCAGGTGGACCACAGCTCAATAACATGACGCTGCTGTTAGCGAATCGCGCCGATGTGATCGTCAGCTACGACCTGCAAGTGTTGCAGGGCATCGAACGCAATTTTCCGTTAAAAGCCATCGCTGCGCCCTTTCAGTTTGATCCCCAAGGCATTGTTACCCACGGCGATGTGAAATCATTGGATCAGCTCAAGGGCAAAACCGTGCTGGTATCAGCCAGCGGGCAAGCGAGCTGGTGGCCGTGGTTGAAAAGCAAATATCAGCTGCAGGATGGTCAGGCGCGTCCTTACACCTTCAACATGCAACCTTTCCTTGCCGATAAAAATACTGCGCAACAGGCTTACGCCACTTCCGAAGTGCAACAGATCAAAGAAGTGCAGCCCGACAGTAAATTCTATCTGTTTGCCGATTATGGCTATCCAGCCTACGGCGGCATTCTGGTTACGCGCGATGATTTACTGCAAAAAGAGCCGGATGTGATGAAACGCTTTGTTGCGGCTTCGATGGAAGGCTGGAAATCCTATCTCGCTAATCCGACAGCAGGCAATACGCTGATCAAAAAAGAGAATCCACAAATGACCGACGCCATTCTGGCTTTCGGCGTATCACAAATGAAGGCTTTGCACCTGATAGACGGCGGCGATGCAGCGAAACAGGGCTTAGGCGTGATGACCGAGCAACGCTGGCAGGCCACGCGTGATTTTATGGTCAACGCGGGATTGCTGAAAGCCGCCACCGATTGGCAACGTGCTTTCACCACCCAGTTCACTCCATCCGCTACGCAGTGAGGCCGCGATGAACCCACTGTTAATTAAACACTGCGCCGCGATTATGACCGGGGATAAACACCTGCCACGCAGCCAGGCACGCGATATACGTATTCGTGACGGCCTGATCGTCGAAATGGGCGATCTCATCGCGACAGCAGATGAAACGGTCATTGATGCCCGCGATTGCGTGGTCTATCCCGGCTGGGTCAATACCCATCACCATCTGTTTCAATCATTACTGAAAGGTGAACCTAAGGGTTTGAATCTGAGCCTTGGCGGCTGGCTGGCCGCCACGCCCTATCGCTTTCGCGGGGCATTCGATGAACAGACGTTTCGTATTGCGGTACGCGTTGGCCTGGTTGAATTAGTGCGTTCTGGCTGTACCACCCTTGCTGACCATCACTACCTGTATTGGCCGGATATGCCGTTTGATGGCGCAGAAATCCTGTTCGATGAAGCCGCCAAACTGGGCGTGCGCTTTGTTTTGTGTCGTGGCGGCGCCACACAAAGTCGTGGTCTGGAAAGCGACTTACCTGGCGCGCTGCGTCCGGAAAACTTCCACAGCATGATGGCGGATGTCGATCGCCTGGTTGCGCGCTATCATCAACCGCACGATCGGGCGATGCGTCGCATCGTGATGGCACCTACCACCACCTTGCACTCCACCACGCCTCAGGAGTTACGCGAAAGCGCGCGCCTCGCCCGTCAGCTCGGTATTCGCCTGCATAGTCATCTCTCCGAGACCGTTGACTATCTCGATGCGGCGCGCAGCAAATTCGGTATGACGCCGCTGCAATTTTGCGCTGAACACGACTGGATTGGTGACGATGTCTGGTTCGCACATCTGGTAAAACTGCTGCCGGAAGAGATCGCGATGCTGGGTGCGGCAGGCAGCGGCATCGCGCATTGCCCGCAAAGTAATGCGCGCCTCGGTAGCGGCATTGCCGATGTAGTCGCAATGGAACAAGCCGGCATGAAAATCTCAATTGGCGTAGATGGTGCGGCATCGAACGAAGCGGCAGATATGCAAAGTGAAACCCACGCTGCCTGGCAGTTACAGCGCGTACGTAAAGGCATGCAGGCCCAGCCGCGCTATGCTGGTGGTACGTATGAAGGTGGCGGTGATGCCGCCAGCATTGAGGATGTGGTGCGCTGGGGCACGTCGGGCGGCGCGCAGGTGCTGGGATTGCACACCGGGCGCATTGCGCCGGGCATGGCTGCCGACATCGCCATTTATCGCCTCGACGATCCGCGCTATTTTGGCCTGCATGATATGGCCATCGGTCCGATAGCCAGCGGCGGGCGCGCCAGCGTGAAAGCGCTTATTTGCGATGGACATGTTGTGATGCAGGAAGATGTGATTCCAGGACTGGATGTGGCTGAATTGCGCCGCGACGCTGCGCAAGCGGTGAAAACCTTGCAGCAGCGCGCGGGAGTATAAGCTGTGTTACGCCGCTGCGTCTTTCTTGCGCAGCGGTGATTCTGGCAACATCAGAGAAAGGATAAAGGCCAGCAACATCACCACCGCCGCCATTTGAAACGCGGCGTGCACCGCGTCGCCAAAGACCTGTAAATACGCCTGCTGCACATCAGGGGGGAGATGATGCACCGCCTCTGGATCGAGCGCGCGCGGCAGCGTTTTGCCTTGTTCCACCAGCGAGGTCAGGCCCGATTTCAGCACCTGGCTGAATAACGCCCCAAACAGCGCCACGCCGATTGAGCCGCCAACGGAACGGAATAGCGTTACTGATGAGGTTGCCACGCCAATACTGTCCGGCGTTACCGAGTTCTGCACCGCCAGCACCAGCACCTGCATCACCATCCCCATTCCCATGCCTAACACACAGGCGAACAGGTAAATGTGCCACAGCGGTGCATCAATGGTTAGCGTGGTCAGCAGCGCCATGCCGATGGTTGCCAGCAATGTACCGGCAATCGGGAACAGGCGATATTTGCCGGTTCGGCTAATAATGCGCCCGCTGGCGATGGACGTGACCAGCAACCCGCCCATCAACGGCAGTAATTGTAAACCCGCTTCGGTCGGCGTCGATCCCTTCACCACTTGCAGATAGAGCGGTAGAAAGGTAACGCTTCCAAACAGCGCCATGCCGACGATAAAGGCCATTAAACTGGCGAGGGAGAAGCTACGATTACGAAACAGCGCCAGCGGAATAATCGGCTCCCAGGCGCGACGCTCTTCATAAACAAACCCGATCACCCCAATCACACCAAATGCCAGAATGCACCAGAGCTGAGGATCGGACCACGCGCGCAGCGTGCCGCCTTCACTGGTAAATAGCGTGATGCCCACCAGCGCCATGCTGAGGAACACCGCACCGGGAAAATCGATTTCGTGTGGCTTACGCTTGTTGTCGGTTTTGAACACCGCGTTGATGATTAACAGCGCCAGTAAACCCAACGGTAGATTGATATAAAAAATCCAGCGCCACGAGGCATGCTGCACAATAAAGCCGCCGAGCAGCGGGCCAATTACCGTTGCCAGGCCGAACACGCCGCCAAATAAGCCCTGATATTTACCGCGTTCCTGTGGTGGGATGACATCAGCCACCGCAGCCATGCTCACCACCATTAGGCCGCCGCCACCTAAACCTTGCAGCGCACGGGTAAAAATGAGCTGTTCCATATTCTGCGCTAACCCGCACAATGCGGAGCCTATCAGGAACAGTACCACCGAGATTTGCAACACCGTTTTGCGGCCAAACAGATCGCCAAACTTGCCATACAACGGCACGACAATGGTGGATGCCAGCATATAAGCCGTGACGATCCACGACAGGCGATCGAGCCCGCCCAGCTCGCCCACAATAGTGGGCAGCGCGGTGGAGACGATAGTTTGATCCAGCGCCGATAACAGCATGACAAGAAGTAAAGCACCCATCAGCAAGCGGATTGAAGGAGGATTCTCCTCCCCGCTGCCCGACGACGGTGTAAGAGTGTTAAGTTTCATCACAGACACCAATTGAAATTAATTAAATAGACAATTAATATTGAGCGCAGTCTGACATGAAGCAAGCGAGCGAGTAAAGATGACCGCAAAAAAAATCCCAGCAGCAGCGAAAACCACGGCAGCCAAACCGCGTCGTCCCGGCCGTCCACGCGGCGGCGCGATTAACGTGCAGCAGCGTGAATTGCTGCTTGATATCACTCTGGCGCTATACGCAGAAAACGGCATTGGCGAGACGTCACTGAATGCGATTGCGCGCAAAGCGGGCGTAAGTCCGGCAATGCTCAATTACTATTTTCAGTCCCGTGAATCACTACTGGATATTGTGGTTGAGGAGCGTTTTTTACCGTTACGTCAACGCCTGGTTGCGCACTTTATCGACGACCCGCGTGACCCTGTCACGACTTTTAGCGCGTTTATTCGCGAAGTCGCGGATATCGTCACGACATACAATTGGTTCGCCCCTTTGTGGATGCAGGAAGTGATGCAGGGTGAAGGCGGTTTAGGTCAGCACAT
Organism: Pantoea sp. BRR-3P; assembly: GCF_039621635.1. NCBI lineage: Bacteria > Pseudomonadati > Pseudomonadota > Gammaproteobacteria > Enterobacterales > Erwiniaceae > Pantoea > Pantoea sp. BRR-3P. Next base: position 198,323 of record NZ_CP155067.1, on the reverse strand, counting down.
TAAGAAGCGTTTTGGCCACGGTGAGCGTGATGAGGTAAAAAAATTGATTGAAGGCTGGCAGCAGCAGGGATTACTCAATGCAGATTTAGAGCCGCAGCTGCTGATGACATCAATCCTTAGCCTGGTATTGGTGCCCTTCACCCGCTTTGCCAACGATCCTGCATACAATCGCGACATCATCGTGCAGCATACCTTGAGTCTGTTTTGTCAGGGGATTAAACCCACATCACTCGCCGCTTCGTAGAGATTCATAGCGCTTCGTGACGTTCCAATGGGCTATCCAAAACGTAAATCAGCGCGTCTTCTTTGTTTATCCCCTGGCGGGGATAAACGCTTTCTTATCCTCTGTAAGGGATAATGGCTCAACGTTATGCACCCTTAAGATGAGAATAAGAGATGATTTACAGTCCGCGCCAACTTGCCAATCACGTCAGGCTGATTCGTCAAAAGAACCAATGGACACAGAGTGAATTGGCGAAGAAAGTCGGGTTAAAACAATCCACTATTGCTCATTTTGAAAACAATCCCGATCTGACCACGCTGTTGAGAACAGCATGCGTATGTTGGCACGTCTAAAAAAATAGTTTTTTTCACCTCCACCGAAACTTTCCTTCCCGCCCCAGCGAACTGAACTACTGAGTCACCCAAATCGGAACTCCCCTACATCGCAGGAGCAGCTAATGAAACGCATGAAATCCCTCGTTTGTACCCTGACTATAACAGCAGCACTGGGTCTGTCCGCGTTCAACGCCGGTGCCGCATTGCCGGTAGGCGCTAAAGCCCCCAACTTTGAACTGCAGGGCGCGTTAGCCGGTAAGCCATTGACCTTCTCACTGGATAAAGCGCTGCAGAAAGGCCCAGTGGTACTCTATTTCTTCCCAGCCGCGTTCAGTAAGGGCTGCACCATCGAAGCGCACGATTTTGCCGAAGCCACAGATAGCTTTACCAAAATGGGCGCCACAGTCATTGGGGTTACCGCGGGCAATACCGATCAGGTTAGCGATTTCTCCAAACTGGAGTGCCGCGATAAATTTACCGTTGCCGCCGATCCGGGCGCAAAAGTGGCCGCACAATACCAAACCACCATGCAGATGAAAGGCAAAACCCTCTCCGATCGTACCTCTTACGTAATTGCGCCAGATGGCAATATTCTGCTGAGTTACACTGATAGAAACCCTGACACGCATATCGAGAAAGCGCTGGCCGCCGTTAAGCAGTACGACGCCTCTCATCCGCAAACTCACTAAGCAAAGAGGCCAGCGATGTTAACCGCCATGCTGGCCGCCTTCATCGGCGGCATTATTCTCAATCTTATGCCCTGCGTGTTTCCGGTGATCTCGCTGAAAGCACTCGGCCTGTTACGCCATACCGATAACGCCGCCAGCGCGCGCCGCGAAGGTTTGGGCTTTTTACTCGGCGTTGTCGTCACCATGATGGCGCTGGCGGGGATCTTGCTGGCGGCGCGAGCCGGTGGTGCCGCCGTTGGCTGGGGCTTCCAACTGCAATCGCCGTTGGTGATCGCCCTGCTTTCGCTGGTGATCCTTGCCGCCGCACTCAATTTACTTGGCGTGTTTGAAGTGGGTTTATCGGTACAGCGTGTAGGTTCGGTCGATGTCGGACGCGGCGCCTTTACGCGTTCAGCCTTGACCGGCGCGCTAGCGATTATCGTTGCGACACCCTGCGCCGCGCCGTTTATGGCCAGCGCCATCGGTTATGCGTTGGTACAGCCGCCTGCCGTTGCCTTAGTGATCTTTTTCGCGTTGGCGCTGGGCTTTGCCGCACCGTTTACGCTGGTTTCACTGTTCCCGGCTTTGGCTAAATTCCTGCCGCGTCCCGGCGCATGGATGGATATTCTTAAGCGCGGCCTGGCGTTCCCTATGTTTGGTGCTTACGCCTGGCTGGTATGGGTTTTAGCGCAGCAAGCGGGCAGCGCAGCTCTCGCCACCTTACTGGCTGCCTCTGTGGTCGTTGCCTTCGCTGGCTGGTTATATGGGATGGCGCAGCATCGCCACTTCGCCGGTAAAAGTCATAAAGTCATGTATAGCGTGACGGCGGTGTTAATTATCGCGGTGATCGCGCCACTACCCAGCCTGATCAAACCGGGCACAGGGCTGGCGGGCGATCGGCTCACGGCTGAAGTGAGCAAAGCCAAATGGTCGCCGCAAGCGGTTGAAGCGCAGCGCGGTCACGGTAAAGCGATCTTTGTCGATTTCACCGCCTCCTGGTGCATCACCTGCCAGGTGAACGAGAAAACCTCGCTCTCAACGCAGGCCGTGCAAGACGCGTTAGCAAAAACCGGTACGCTGTACATGGTGGCCGATTCCACTAAATTTAACCCGGACGTGGATGACACGATGAGTGAATTCGGCCAGGGTGGCTTACCGATGTATCTGGTGTACCCCGCCGATGGCGGACCGCCGAAAGTGCTGCCGCAGGTGCTGACACCCAGCATTGTGGTGAATGCGCTCAATCAGGCGGCAAGCAAGAAAGCGTAAGAACAACAAGGCGGATTATGCAAACAAGCGATAGCGCGCGCGAAAGTTGGCCCGCGCTAATGGAACGGGCGCAGGCGGGCGATCAGCTCGCCTATACCCGATTGCTCAAAGCGCTGGTGCCGGTGATTCGTTCGCAAGTGCGCAAGCACTTCAGCGATGAGGCATTAGTCGAAGATGTGATTCAGGATGTGCTGCTGGCAGTACATCGGGTGCGTCACACCTATGATCCTACCTACCCTTTTTTGCCCTGGCTGATGGCGATTATCTCGGCGCGCGCTATTGATGCATTGCGACGTCGCGGCCGCCATCAGCAGTGGGAAGTGAACGACGACGCATTACCGGAAGCCGCCAGCGTACCGGACGCGCACCGGCAAGATACGCAGGATGAGCTGGCCGGTTACCTGCAACAGCTACCTTCGCGTCAGCGCGAAATTGTTGAACATGTTCACCTGCGTGAGATGAGCCTGACGGAAGCGGCCGCGCATAACAACCTGAGTGTGGCGGCGGTGAAATCGCTGCTACATCGCGCATTAACCAATTTGCGCCGCTTTGGAGCCAATCATGACCGATCATGACCTGTTAATTGAAAAACTCGGGCGCGAGATGCAACCCGTTAAACCGCTGCGTTCAACCGGCTGGCGCGTCTTTGTCTGGCTGCTACTGGCTCTCCCCTGCGGGATTGCCGCCAGCTTTTTGGTACAGCGCAGTTTCACCGACTGGACGCAGCCCGGCGCGCTACAGGCCATGTTGCAACTTGCGCTGGCGTTTGTACTCGGTACCCTGGCGATCCGCAGCGCCTTTACGATGAGCATCGCCGGACGTCGCAGCATCAGCTGGAAAGCGCTGCTGCCAATCGGTTTATTGTGGCTGGGCATGAGCATCAGCCAGATTCCCGGTGAAGTGCCGCTGGTGCACGATAACGACAGTACGCGCTGTTTTACCTTTTTGCTGGTGGTCAGCACGCCAATGATGCTGCTAATGATCGCCAGCCTGCGCCGTACTCGCGCACTGCATCCGGTACGCAGCTTAGCGATGGCGGGATTGGGCGTCTCCTGCATGGCGGTCACGCTGCTGGCGTTTTGCCATCCGGTCCATCTGCATCCAATGGATTTTGTCATGCATCTGGCTGCAATAGTGACCATTGTGGCAATGACGGTGTTGGTGGGAAAACGTTGGGTGACGTTGAAGTAAAAGAGTTAACTTTTTTAAGTTAATTTTTGGAGGGGATGCAAGTTACGCAAAAGTTTAAAAATTGGCTCAATCACATTGTAAAGGGCACATTTGTAAACTATAGAATAATAGCAATGCTAACATTATTCCCATCATTTACCTCATCCAAGGATTCGTATGAAAAAATTAATATTGGCATTATTAGCAACCTCACTATCTTTTAGCGCATTTGCTGCAGAACTGATAACAAAAGTAGAATTTGAAAAGGTGAAAGATCAATACGTTGAGGTGGGAAATATTTCCACTTCGGGTGAAACGGATGCGGCTAGCGCCAAAGAAGAACTGTCTAAACTGGCAGATGAAAAAGGAGGCGATATTTATATCGTTACCTCAGCGAATACCAATAATAAAATATATGGCACTGCGATCGTTTATAAGAAGAAGTAATGGTTAAAACCGGCAGGCGCATTGCAAAACAGTTAATTTGGAGGGCGGTTCTCACGAGCCGCCCTTTTTATTTCGCGCAGCTTTATTGTGGGATAACCTTCTCTGCTTTCAGCCGGTCAAAAAGTTCAGTAAACGAATCCAGCGTGGCGCGATACCCGGTGAAGCCCGCTTTGCGGCTCTTGCTCATGTCGGTGAAGGCTTCCATCGGACGGCCCAAGTCGGCATCGGTGTGCCACCAGGATGCGAGCTTAGTGATGTCCGCTTCGCGCAGCTGATAACGTGCTGCCACATCACGCCAGGCATCTGCCGCATCCTGCATGCGCCCTTCCAGTGGCATCATCTGTGCCGGATACGCCGCCGCTTCCACGCCGAAATAGGCCGCCAGACGTGGCCACAACCAGTTCCAGCGGAACACATCTCCGTTCACCGCATTGAAGTCCTGATTGGCCGCTTCTGCCGCCGTCGCCGCCCACAGCAGTTGCTCAGCCAGCAAACCGGCATCGGTGACATCAGAAACACCATTCCACTGTTCTGGCGAACCGGGGAAAATAAACGGCAAGCCTTGTTCACGGCACAGCGTAGCGTAGACCGCCAGCGTCTGGCCCATGTTCATGGCGTTGCCCAGCGCGAACCCAACGATGGAGTGCGGGCGATGCACGCTCCAGCGATAGCCATATTTCTCCGCTCCGGCAAACACTTCATCTTCCTGCGCGTAATAGAAGTTATCGACCGGCTGACGGCCCTGCTCTTCGCGGAACGGTGTGACCGGCACCGCGCCTTTACCGTACGCTTCAAATGGACCGAGGTAGTGCTTGAGGCCGGTAACCAGCGCCACATGCGCGCCGTTTAGACGATCGCCTAACGCTTCAATTACGTTGCGCACCATCGCGCCATTGACGCGAATGTTCTCTTTCTCATTTTCCTGACGCGACCAAACGCTAAAGAACAGTGCATCCGGCTTCTCTTGCCCCAGCGCAGCGCGCACCGCTGCTGCGTCAGTAAGATCGGCAGTCAGGCTGCGGCAGCCATCTGGCACCGCGCCACGTCCGCGCGATAAGCCGCTCACCTGCCAGCCTTCACGCTGTAATTTTTCTGCCAGCGCACGTCCAATCACACCGCTAATACCTACAATCAATGCCTGCTTTTGCATTTCAATTCTCCTCAGTTTCAGTAATGATGAGTTTAATAGAGAATTAAATTCCTATCTTTGGCATTAATTCACGGCATTCACAACCTGAGTTCACTAATCGATGCACGATCAACGCCTGAAAGATATTGTTCCTTTTGTTGCCAGCGTGGAGAGCGGCAGCTTTGCCGCTGCCGCGGAGCGTCTGCATTTGACCGGTTCCGCCGTGAGTAAGAGCGTAACGCGGCTGGAAACCCGGCTTGGCTCGCGCCTGCTGGAGCGCACCACGCGCAGCCTGAAACTCACCGACGCCGGTAACGCCTATTACCAAACCTGTTTGCGCATTATGGAGGAGCTGGCAGAAGCCGAAGCGGTGCTGGCGGCGCAGCGCACCATCCCTTCCGGCCGCTTGCGCCTCGCGGTCCCGAATACTTATGGCCGCCTTGGCGTGATGCCGCTGCTGATTCCGTTTTGCCAGCAACATCCGGATGTAGAGCTCAATCTGACGTTCTCCGATCGTTTTATCGATCTGTTCGATGAGGGGATTGATGTTGCGGTACGCATTGGCGGATCGCCCGATCTACCCGCCTCGCTCGGCTGTCGCCAGATGGGTCGCGAACGCATGGTATTTTGCGCGTCACCGGATTACCTGACGCGCGTAGGTCGCCCAAACAATGAAAGCGAGCTGCTTCAGCATCAGGCCATCATGTATGAACGCGTCGATGGCAGCACCTGACCATGGCTGTTTACCACTGAAGATGGCTATCCGCACTGGCGCAATGTGCCGCACCGCATGGCGCTGGGGGATGTGGATGCGCAGGTGCAGGCAGTGTGTGGCGGGCTAGGTATTGCACAGATGCCATCGTGGTTGATCCGTGAGCCGCTGGCGCGCGGCGATCTGCAGATTATTCTGCCCGAACAGCAGCCGGACGGTTTAGCCTTAACGCTGATCTGGCCGCGCCGCAAACAGCTGCTTCCCAAAGTCGATGCGCTGCTGGCCGCACTAGAAGGATTATCGATCCGTTAAATTGCTGGTGCGCATTAATGCGCACCCTACGGTGTGTTTTCGTAGGGTCGTCATTAATGGCGACCACGCAATCAACGGTAATAGAGCCGGTTCAGATTTGTAGGGTCGCCATTGATGGCGACCGCTCATATCAGCGGTGATTCAACCGCCGCGACAACCTGTCGCCAAAAAACTGCAGCACCGTGACCAGCGCCACCAGCACCACAATCACCGTCAGCATCACCTGCATATCAAAACGCTGATAGCCATAACGATAAGCCAGATCGCCCAAACCACCGGCACCTATCGCGCCGGCCATGGCTGAGGCGTTGATCATCGTCACCAGCGTAATAGTAAATCCGCTGACGATGCCGGGTCGCGCTTCGGGCAACAGCACATGCCAGATAATGTGCCAGCGATGAAAGCCCATCGCCTGCGCCGCTTCGGTCAGCCCTTTATCCACTTCACGCAGGCTCACTTCGGCAATACGCGCAAAAAATGGCGTTGCTGCCAACGTCAGCGGCACCACCGCCGCCCACACGCCGTAGGTGGTGCCGACGATCCAGCGGGTAAATGGAATCAGCGCTACCATCAGAATCAAAAACGGAATCGAGCGGAACAGGTTCACCACCCAGCCAAGCACACGATTCAACAGCGGGCTGGGAAACAGATCGCCGCGTCCGGTCACCACCAAAATCACCGCCATCGGCAAACCCAAGGCCAGCGCCAGCAGCGAGGACACGCCAACCATCAGCAGCGTATCCAGCAGCCCCACCCATAAACGATCAATAGCCAGTGACATAGCCCGGAATCTCCAGTTGGTCAGCAACAGGGGTTAATAGCGCACGCACCGCGTCAGATTCATGACGCGCATCCAGCAGCAGTAGCATCTGCCCGGTCGGCTTGTTATCCACCCACTCCACCGCGCTGAACAGCAAGGTCAGTTCCCCGCCCACGCGCGTGCTCAGCGCCGCCAAATCCGGCAGCGCGCCTTGCCCGGTGTAGCGCAGCCGCACCAGCAGACGTGAATCGGCACGCTGACGCGTTGGCGTCAGCAGCGGTTGAATCGCTTCTGGCAGCGCACTGAACTGCGGGTTGAGCAATTGCCGCGTGGTTTCCTGCTGCGGATCGCTATATACCTGCCATACCGGACCGCGCTCAATGATTTCACCCTGATCGATCACCGCTACCTGATGACAGAGATCGTGCACCACATCCATTTCATGCGTAATCAATACGATAGTGATGTGCCGCTGCTGATTGATTTTCTTCAGCAGCGCCAGAATCGAGCGTGTGGTTTCCGGATCGAGCGCTGAAGTCGCCTCATCACACAGCAACAGTTCGGGATCGTGCACCAGCGCGCGCGCAATGCCGACGCGCTGCTTCTGGCCGCCGGACAACTGTGCAGGCCAGGCGTGCTGACGCTGCTCCAGTCCCACCAGCGCCAGCAGTTCATCCACCTTGCGCCGCCGCTCAGCCGCAGGCACGCCCGCCACTTTCATCGGCAGCTCAATGTTTTCGCGCACCGTTTTGGCGGAAAGCAAATTGAAATGCTGGAAGATCATACCGGTACGACGTCGCCAATCCACCAGCTGACGATCGCTCAGGCTGCCAAGATCGATGCCGTCAATCACCACCTGACCGCTTGTCGGGTTTTCCAGCCGGTTAAGGCAGCGAATCAGCGTCGATTTACCGGCGCCGCTACGACCAATAATGCCGAAAATCTCGCCGCGCTTAACCTGCAGATCCACCGCTTTCAATGCCTCCTGGGTTTGTCCGGGATAACGTTTACTCAAGCCACGAATCTGCACGTGCACTTTCCCTGCCGTCTCGGCCGTCGGTGACAGCAACGCATCGCGCTCGCCGGGTAGCGTCAGGCTAACCATGCTTACTGGCTCCAGCCCGGCTGATACAGTTTGCCGTAGAAGTCATCCAGTTTGGCGCGTACTACCGGCGAATGCTGGTAGATATCGACAAACTTCGCCAGGCGCGGATCGTTCTGATGGCCGTCGCGGATCACAAACTGAATCACATATTCCGGATGCTCAAGGCCATCGAACAGCAAGGCATTGTTAGGATCAATGGTCTTCGACAGGCGTAGATAGTGCGGATAGCCCTGCGCTAAATCGACTTCATCCAGCGAGCGCGATAGCTGCACCGCTTCCACTTCGATGATCTTGAGATGCTTTGGATTGCTGACGATATCATCCACGGTCGATTTGAGACCCGCGCCAGGTTTCAGCGTAATCAGTTTGGCTTTTTGCAGCAGCAGCAGGCCGCGCGCGCCGTTGATCGGATCGTTGGCAATCGCCACCGTGCCACCGTCGGGGATCTGGTCAATCGCGGTGTGTTTCTTCGAATAAAGACCGATGTTATTGATGATCGCCGGTGCATAAGGTACCAGATGGAATCCGCCCTGCTGATTAGCATTCTCGAGGAACGGCTTATGCTGGAACAGGTTCACATCGATATCGCCGTTTTCCACGCTGACGTTGGGTGCTGTCCAGTCGGTGAACTCCACCAGCTCAACGTTCAAACCCTGTTTTTTCGCTTCGGCCACCGCGGTTTCCAGCGGCGGCGCAAAGGCTGCGGTGGTGCCCACTTTCAGCGGTCCGCTGTAGTTCTCGGCGGCGACGGCGCTAAACGCCAGTAGTGCGACGCTGGCAGCCAGCGCGAATTGACGTGCAATTTTCATATCAGATCCCTGAGGTTAAATTAACGAAGGTTAACGCCGTCGCGCCAGCGCGCCGCCGGATGGCGATCGGGCAAACGGTCCTGCTGTTGAAAGATTTTTTGCCGTAATGAGCCGGGCTGATAGGCGGTTTTAAAGCGGCCGCGCTGCTGCAATTCCGGTACCACCAGATCGATAAAATCGCGGTAGCTCTGCGGATTAAGGATGCGCGTCAGGTTAAAGCCGTCGATATCGCCTTCATCGATCCACTTGATCAACGCATCGGCGACCTGGCTCGGGTTGCCGACGATCAGCGGATAGCGGCTGCCCATGGCGTGCTGCTCCAGCAAGCGACGACGCGTCCAGCCGCTGAAGGCTTTGCTCACCGATTCGATCGCGCGCGTGTCGCCAGTCTGAATCGGCTCATCCAGTTCAAAGGCCGCCAGGTCCAGACCAATCGAGCTGGAGAAGTGGGCGATGCCGGCTTCCGGGCTGGCATATTCGAGATAGCTGCGCTGCTTCTCCTGCGCTTCACGTTCGGTCGGTGCCACAATCACGCTGACGCCCATAAAGATGCGCAGATCGTCAGGATGGCGTCCGGCTGCCACCGCCGCCTGGCGTAGGCGCGTGGACTGCTCGCGCATCGCCGCTGGCGACGCTGCATTAACAAAGCTGCACTCGGCATGACGCCCGGCAAACTGCACGCCGCGCGCCGAGGAACCGGCCTGGAACAGCAGCGGTGTGCGCTGCGGTGACGGGCTGCTCAGGTGATAGCCCTGCACCTGATAGAACTCGCCCTGATGATGGATTTGCTTGATTTTGCTGGCATCGGCATACAGACGATTGACCTTATCCTGCACCAGCGCATCGTCCTGCCAGCTGCCTTCCCACAATTTGTAGGTGACATCCAGAAACTCATCGGCCTGATCGTAGCGACGGTCGTGCGCCAGCAGCTGTTGCTGCCCCATGGCGCGTGCGGCGCTATCGAGATAACCGGTGACAATGTTCCAGCCGATGCGCCCTTTGGTCAGGTGATCAAGCGTGGAAAGGCGGCGCGCAAACGGATACGGCGCTTCATAACTCAGGTTGGCGGTGACGCCAAAGCCCAGATGTTGCGTAACGCTCGCCATGCCAGAAATCAGCATCAGCGGATCGTTAACCGGCAGCTGAATCGACTCTTGGGCCGTCAGGCCAATGCCCTGCTGGTAGACGTCATACACGCCGAGAATATCGGCGATAAACAATCCATCAAACAGCCCGCGTTCCAGCAGGCGCGCCAAATCGAGCCAGTACTCCAGCGAATTGAAATCCACCGAACGATCCTGCGGATGCGTCCACATACCGTGATGAATATGGCCCACGCAATTCATATTGAAAGCGTTAAGCAGAATCTGTTTTTGACTCATATCGTCCCCCGACGCGGTGGCAGCACGCCATTCAGCAGATAGTTGCCAATCGCCGGATATTTCCAGCGCACCGGATCGTGCAGGGTGTGGGTGCGCGCATTGCGCCAGTGGCGGTCGAAGTTGTGTTCGCGCAGGCTGGAGCGCGACCCACCCAGTTCAAACAGCAGATTGCTGGCCTCCAGCGACACTTCGGTAGTCCAGGCGCGCGCCTTCGCCACGTCAACCGAAGCCAGCGCTACGTTTTCCGCGCTGGGATCGCGCTGCGCCACGTCAACGGCGTCACCGGCAATCGCCAGCAGCGCATCACCGGCGCTCAGACGCGCGGCAAGGCGACCGGTACGATCGAGCGTCAACGGATCGTCGCTGGCGCGATCTACGCCGCTGTCCGGCCAGGGACGTGCGCGCTGGCGCAGGAAATCGAGCATGTCGTTAAAGGCTGCACGCGCGATGCCCTGATCGATGGCGGCATGCATAATCTGCGCAAAGGGCCCAACGGTGCTCGGGCGTTCAAAAGCCGTTTGGAAGGGCACCACATCTTCCGGCGCAATCGCCACATTGCTGAACTGCACGCTGCCGCTGCCGGTGGTGCGCTGACCAAAGCCGCTCCAGTCATCGATCACATTCACGCCAGGCTGATGACGCGGTACAAACACCAGCTGTTCTTTGCCATCATCCGCAATCGCCAGCGTCGGAATACGATCGGCATACAGCGCGCCGGTGCAGTAAAACTTGTTGCCGCTGAGACGTAATCCCTCAGCCTGTTGCGAAACGGCGGTGGAACGCTGATGTGCAGCCGGCGAGCTGAACTCCGCCAGCGCATTGCCGTGATGCACGCCATCCAGCACCTCGGCGTACAGCCGTTTTTTCTGCGCGTCGCTGCCGTTAATGCGCAGCACTTCCAGCGCGTAGAAATGGTTCTGCGGCACCTGCCCAATCGAACCGTCAGCAGCGCTCAAAATAACGAATATTTCTGCTAACTCCGCGGTAGAAATCTCAATGCCACCAAAAGCGCGCGGCACGGTGACAGCACCAAGTCCTGAATGAAATAACTGCTGCAATTCCGCATGCGGCAATTCGCGTTCGCGGTCGCGCTGAGCGGAACCGGTGCGAAAACGTTCAGCTAATTCCTGCGCCACCTGCAACGCCTGATGGGCATTGTTGATGCGCGTCGCGCGCTGTTTTGGCAATACCTGCGTCATGATCGCTCCTTAAATCCACGCATGACGCGCAGGCAGCGCATCATTGAGGTAATAGTTGCCGATAGCGTGGGTTTTCCAGCGCACCGGATCGTGCAAAGTATGGGTACGCGCATTACGCCAGTGGCGATCGAGTCCATGACGCAGCAGCGTGGCGCGGCTGCCCCCCCATTCCAGTAGCTTCTCACTGGCCCGCAGTGCCACTTCGGTGGTCAGGACTTTGGCTTCCGCCACCGCAATTGACGCGCGCGCGCAGTTTTCAGCGCTAAGTGATTGTTGGTCGATACCGTCCAGCACGCGGGCGGCACGCGCCAGCAAGGCATTGGCGGCGCTCAACTCGGTGCTAAGACGGCCAACGTCGGCGAGGATGTAAGGATCGTCGGCATTGCGGCTGACATTGGCATCTACCCACGGTCGCGAGCTGCTGCGCACAAACTCCAACGCTTCATCCAGCGCCCCTTGGGCAATACCGGCATCAATCGCCGCCTGAATCAGCTGCGAAACCGCCCCACGCAGCGTCGGCTTTTCCGCTGGCGGTAACGGCATTAATAGCGTGGGATCTACGGTTACCTGCTGCAGTTTCACCGTACCGCTGGCGGTGGTGCGCTGGCCAATACCTGACCAGTCATCAACTATTTCTACGCCCTGCGCCGGTAACGGAATAAAGGCCATTGTCGGCTGCTGCTCGAGCATCGCGGTCGTCACCAGAATGTCGGCGAACAGTGCGCCGGTAGAGTAGAACTTCTCACCGGTGAGTTGCACTCCGTGTGACGTTGTCACCAGTTGCGCCTGTACATCGCGCGTGTGTTTGGTGTTTTTCTCCGGACCGCCGTTGCCGAGACGCTTGCCACTGACCACTGCGCTGAGCAATTGCTGCTGTTGCGCCAACGTGCCTTCGCCAAGGATGAACTGAATCAGGCCAAAATGGTTCTGGGGGATTTGCCCGAGCGACGGATCGCTGGCCGAGATAAGACGGAACACCTCCGCCAGGGTTTGAAACGACAATCCGGCACCGCCAAATTCACGCGGCACGCTGATGCTCCCCAACCCCAGTAAAGTAAATTGATTGAGCAGCGCAATCGGGTATAAGCGCTGTTGATCGCGCTCGACTGCCCCACTTTTCGCCTGCTCGGCTAAATGGCGTGCGGCGTCAATCGCCTGTGCATCGCTGCTTAATATCGCGGCGCGGTTAATAATCTCGTCACTGGTTTGCGTCATAGCTGATTTCACTTTTACTGCACAGCGAATAGTAAGCCTGCACGGAATATGCCAGCAGGCCAGGAAATGAATAACAGATTGAAAGCGATGATAATCAGCGGGGTGAAAGCAAGTAAATAGCGCGGTTATGCTATATCTGGCAATGGGTTGCCATTATTAAGCTATGGATTTATTTAACGACAACAACAGGCTACCAGCGGCGATAGGGGGAAAAGAAGAGAATAAAAAAGCGGCGAGTAATTCTTAAGATCAAATAACGCAATTGAATGTTAATTAATGCATATGGTTATTTTGTAGGGTCGCCATTAATGGCGACCTTACGACTACAATGCGACGGATTAGGCATTTATATTTGCGCATCAAACTGTGCAGCGGCAAACGAGCGTGTCGATTCACTTTTCGCGCTGTGCGGAATCTGTACGCTATCTATCAACTTCGCCAGCTGATAGCGCTTCACCGTTTCATTTTGCGTCAGCTGCTGGGAATAGTTCGCGGTCAGCTCCCCTTTCTTATTCTGCGTCACCGCCGTCTGGCTACGCTCTTCATCATCGATCAAATGGTACTTATAATTTTGCGATGACTTCAGCGCGTTGAGCTTAGCTGGCGCATCCGAATCCAGCGCGGTATGGAAGCTGGCTTTCAGTTTAAACAGCGTTTGCTGGGTGAGATCCTGAGTATCACCCTGCGTCTGCGAGGTGGTTTTCTGTGCCACGTTCAGCGAAAACGTATCTTCTTCTTCTGGCTTATACGGATTACCAGCAACCGGCGTTTGCTGATAGGTGGCGGAGAAATCCGCCAGTCCGCTAATCGCACCGTTCTTCGCAGCGTTAGCATCAATCGACTTCACGCGTTGCGTATTGATGCTTTCGTTCGCTTTACCTTCGGTGGTATTGAGGGCGCGGAAACTCTCTTTAAACAGCGATAGCATGTCGCTATTGCCGTGACCGCGCGAAGCTGCCTGATCGAACTTCGCGGCCCACTTATCCAGGGCGGCCTGCTGCTGTGCAGCGCTGCCTGCCTGGGTCAGTTTCGACATATCGGTGTCCAGCTTAATGCTGACATCCCCATTGTGGAAACCGAGCCAGCGCTCTTGATCATCCGCATGTAAATTAAGCGACTGCGTGACGCTATTTCCGCTGCGCAGATCGGTTTTGAGATCGACACTTTTCAGCTGGGAACTATCAAACTTCATTAGATCGCTGATATCGAGTTTAGTGGTGCTGCTATCTAAGCCATCCAGCGCCGTTTGCAAACCTGCCGACAGTTTGCCGATGGCTGCGGCTTCGTCAGTATTTAACTGGCCGCCGCTGGTTTTCAGCTCCACCACCATGCCGCCCTGCTGGCGCGTCATTTGTAGGCTAACCTGCACACCCGATTGCGTCGTCACGGTAAGCGCCAGCGCGCTTTGGCTGCTGCTCTGCGCAGCGTTGACCGCATCAGTTGCCGGCACGCTCAGCGTCACGTCTCCACGGTTGTTCACCAGGTTGCTGAGCAAAGTGCTGCCAAGACCATTCATGCCGACGCCTTTCGACTGCGCGGCACCATTCAACTGCGCTTGCAGGCTGCTGGTGACACCCACCGAGCTCTGCACCTGCGCGGGCACAATTTTATAGATCGCGGCGATAGCGTCACTCGCCTCGCTGAAGGTAACTTTGGTTGATGCTTCCGCCGTCAGGGCGTTTTGCGCGCTTTTGTTGTTTACCGCCGGCGTTATCACCGCATTTGACGTAATTAAATTTCTCAGTACGCTGCTGCCAATCCCGTTTAGCATGAAAATAATCCTCGTTAGGTACTATTGAGGAAAGTTATCGGCTAAATGTGCAGCAGCTTTAGATCTTTTCCCCTCACCCTAGCCCTCTCCCGCAAGCGGGCGAGGGAACCGATCGGCATCGTGCGTGAATATGACACTCAACGTTGAGCATCACTCGGGCAGCTCCCTCTCCCGCGCGCGGGAGAGGGTTGGGGTGAGGTCGGGCTAAAGGCAATACCCTAATTAAAGAATTTAATATCCGTCGGCGTCGGCATCTTCGCCACTTCACCTGCCGCTTTCAGCGCGCCGCTCTCTGCATCAAAATGGAACATGGTGATGTTGTTGGTGAACACATTCGCCACGTAAAGATATTTACCGCTGGCATCAAAAGCGAATGCGCGCGGTTCAATGCCGTCAGCTTTATAACGTACCGGCGAACCCAACATGCCATCTTGTTCAATTCTGAACACCACTAAACGGTTATCCGATCCACGGTTGGCCGCAATCACAAACTTACCGTTAGGGCTAAGGATAATACCGCCGCCGCTGCGGTACTCGGCGCTGCTATTTTCTGTATTCAGTTTGACCCGGGCTTGCTGCTCCAGTCGATCGTCCTTCACCGCAAACACTACCACTTCACCGGCCATTTCGGTGGTGACATAAGCATGTTTGCCGTCGGGGGAAAACACCATATGACGTGGACCCGATCCCGCTGGGAAGCTGACATCACGTGTGCTATCTGCCTGCAATGGCTCTTTTTGGCCGGCGTGATAGGCGTAGGCATGCAGTTTGTCGCCGCCGAGATCGGCCGCATACAGGTATTTGCCATCGTGGGTGAAGGTGGTCGAATGTGCATGACCGCTATCCTGGCGATCTTTCACCGCGCCGCTTCCATGGGTAAACGGAAAATTCTGTACCTGTTCACCCAGCGAACCATCGTGATGAATCGGGAACACTGCAACGCTGGCCCCGCCCTTCGCCACGGAATAGTTAGCGACAAACAGGAATTTACCCTCCGGACTGATGGTGGCATGGGTAGGCTGCTGCCCGTGACTGTCCACCGCATTGATCACACGTACCTTGCCATCGTGATCAATCGCCAGCGCCGTAACAGCACCCGCGTTCTCTTCATTGGTGGTGTAAGCAAAACGCCCATCATGTGATTTCACAATCCATGAGGGACTTTTCATTTTAATGAAGTCGAGTTGCGTTAAGGTACCGTCGCTATTGACCTTCAAACGGTATAACCCTTCGCTGGGATGTCCCGGGTTTTGCACTAAGGGTGCATCCGGGATGCTGGTCCATGTGCCCACTAAGGCCGTTTGGTTGTGATGTTCCGCTGCAGTTGCCATTGCACTTCCCGCTATGATGAAAAGAACAGCAGATAATGCCACGGTTAGGTTGGTTGCTAAACCCTGCCTTTTGAAATTATTAGAATTAATCAAGTTAACACTCCGCATCAATAAAAAATTGGCTGACTGTTAAGGGAATATAGCGTGCGATAAGCCTGCAAGGCGGCCACTAAAGGTGACCACCTTCACATAATTGATTTAAATAAAAATCGATACCGCGCAATTATTTTTCGTTGGCTTTTATCATCGCCACGAGAAGCAATCCGCATGAAAATGTTGAATGCTAACGGCTTGCTGTTTCAGCGTATCATTAATGCTTTTTTTCAAACCATCAGGTCCGCAAAACCAAATATCCACCCCGTTGTCATTCAGGCTGCTTTTCATTTCAGTAACGTGTTGTTGCATATTTTCCGTACTATTTACGGTGAAGTATTTAAGCCTCACGCCGGCCTGGTGACACAGTTCAGTTAAATAATCTGGATAGGTCAATCCCCGGTCCGGACGAGTAAAGTACCAGAATTCAACACCCGAAAGTGGCTGCCCTTTTCTCACGGCATCTTTCAATTTCGCCATAAAGGGTGTCACACCAATACCTCCGGCAATCCATAACTGCTTATTTCCTGCATGTTCAAAGGTAAAATCACCGTAGGGACCTTCAATTTTTACACGTTGGCCCGGCAAAAGATGCTGAGCCAGCTCGCGGGTATAATCACCGAGCTTTTTTATAGAAAAAGTCAGCGATTTTTCATCGGGATTAACATCAGACAGGGTAAACGGATGGCGCTCTGTCGAGTGTGCAAACTGCACAAACGCAAACTGTCCGGGCAACATCGGGATAGTGGCGCGATGACGTACTGTCACCTCGACGATATCTTGCGGTGCCGCTTCAACATGAAGAATATCGGCCACGGACGTGTTGCGACTGCCGGTTCGCTGGAATAATGCAATCAACGCGCAACCCACCGCCACCGCCGTGACGCACGCCAACAGATAGGCAGCGGGAGTTTGCCACCAGTCGGTTTTAAATAACGACGTCATCACATGATAGGCACAGGCGATATAGACAACCGGAAAAGCTTTATGCAGGTAATAAAAGATGTGATAGGGAATTTTTTTACTGATAGAGACCAGCGACAGCGCAATTAAGAGATATAAGCCATACTCTGCTAATACCAGTCCGAAATCTAATAACTGCTCTTGCCAGCCGGCCATAACAATGTCACCCAATTCTCCAGGGTGGGCAACCATGCCTGCATCAACTAACCAGTGCGGCACTTTCTCTGCCAGCCAGTGAATTAACGCCAGCACCACGGCTGAAATAGCACACCATTTGTGCAATTTATACGCTTTATCCAGCCCGCCGCACCAGCGGGAAATAACACCGTTACGGATACTTAAAATAATCGTAAAAGACATACCAAACCATGCCAACACGCCGGCGAGAAATACCATATTCTGACGCAGGCCCCACCATAATGAGTTGGCCCCCAACTTGGTATATTCTGCTGAGACCAGGTAGGTCATGATGGCGGCGAGGAAAATAATGATGTAGAGATGTTTTACTTTTTTCATTTATATAACACCTCATTGTTCACAAATAATTTAATCTGGCGTAACATTTCCATTTTGAATGTCTCCCTGTTTATCCCTCGTAAAGTTGCGGGATAAATTAACACGCTCAACATCAAGATTTATGAGCAAGCTAAAAGGAGATTAAACATTGTGATGAGAGCGTGGAGTTTCTTACCGTAGAATTAGCATAATAAGAATTAAATGTGTGGCTGTTTAAAAAAGAACCCGATGCACATAAATGCGCAGCCGACAAAATCCATACCGATCTGCCATTAGGCCCCCTTTTTAGCTTGACCCCATAGAGCAATAAATTCCTCCGCGACAAAGTACAGTGTGATTTAATAACACTCCATTTACATGCCGGGGATGCTGACGTTGCTATGCTGCAGTTTTCAAATGGTTTTCTACTGAGTTTATCGTTGTGCCTCGATATCGGCCTCGCCAATATCGCCATGATTACGCTGGCGATGCAGCGCGGCTACTTTCATGGGTTCTGGCTGGGGATTGGCACCTGTATCGGTGACTTGATCTACGCGCTATTGGCGCTGGCGGGCATGGCTGTAGTATTGCAGTTTACCGCGGTGCGCTGGGTGCTGTGGATTGGTGGCGGTGTGCTGCTGCTGTGGTTTGCTGGAAAAATGCTCTATGCAGCGCTGCGCAAACAGACGGCACTGCCGGAAGCAGAACAGCAGCCGTATCGATCGCTACTGCGCGAGTTTAGTCGGGGCGTAATGCTCGCGATGTCGTCACCCACGGCGATTCTATGGTTTGCCAGCGTTGGCGGCGCGTTGATTTCCCGCATGGGACACGGCAGCGTAATCGCTACGTCCTCTTTCCTCAGCGGCTTCTTTATTGCCGGGGTGGTGTGGACCTGCGTACTGTGCCTGGTCGGCAGCATGGGTGGAAAATTACTGGGGGCGCGCTTACTTAAGTACTCCTACCTCGCTTCAGCGCTGATTTTTGTTTATTTTGCGATCTATGTGATTTGGTCGGGTTATCGGGAATTTATTCTGGTTTGATGGAAGGTCGCCATAAATGACGACCCTACAAAAGCGTGCAGAACCGCCGTAGGGTCGCCATTCATGGCGACCGCCTGAAGCGCGCAGAATTATCGTAGGGTCGCCATTCATGGCGACCAGTACCAACATCACAGCCCGGCAATCCGCTTCAAATCGGCTTCCGCACCCGGCGCCACAGCCAGTACCTGCGCGCCTTTCAGCAAACGTTCGCCTTCGGTATTGAACGGGTGATACCAGCCACCCGCCTCTTTCACCAGGCAATAACCGGCCAGACAATCCCACGCGTGCATGTAAGGTTCGTAATAGCCAACTACACGCCCCGCAGCCACCCACGCCAGCATCAATGCGCCCGAACCGATGCGGATAAAGTTACCCCCCGCAGCCAGCAGCGAGGCGAGGATTTTCCCCACTTCATCCGGACTCACGTGGCTGTTAGCACCAAAACCGGTGACATGGTTTTGCAGCGTGCGCGTCGCATCCACCTGCAAGCGCTTGCCGTTCAGCGTCGCGCCATGGCCGATGGCCGCCACGTAGCACTCCTGGTAATAAGGCGCGAAAATCACGCCGATCACCGGCACGCCATCGTGTAGCACCGCGACGGATACGCACCAGTTCGGCATGCCATTGAGGAACGGGCTGGTGCCGTCAATGGGATCCACTACCCAGGTATAGCCCGATGAACCTTCCTGCAGACCATACTCTTCGCCGAGGAAACCATCCTCCGCAAACTGCGCACGGATTTGCTGATCGATCATCTGTTCCACTTCACGGTCAGCGCGGGATACCACATCCTGCAAATCGTATTTGGTTTCCACCACCAGGGTGTCGCGCTGATGGAAATATTCCAGCGCTTTTGCCCCCCCTGCGCGGGCCACTTTCTCCGCCAGAATCAGGCGCGATAACAGCGGGTCATTGTCTAATTCACTCATCATCCATCCTTAAATTAACCGGCAATCAGGGCCAAACCCTGAGGTTTAAAATCAATTGCGACATGCGATGCCAACGGCAGCTGCTGCTCCATCTCCGCATCAACAATGAACAGCGATCCCAATTCGGTGGCGACTTCATATTCAATATGGTCGCCCAGCCAGGTGCTATGCGTTACTTCGCCACGCAGTGCGCCTGCGCCTTCGCCGCGCAGCGTGATGAACTGCGGACGGACCGACAGCTGCGCCGCGCCGATTTTCAGGCCATTGCCACGCACGCGATAGCGCTGGCTGCCTAAGCGCACCAGCGCTTCACTGCCTTCGAGCTGCTCCACTTCGCACGGGAGAATATTGGCTTCACCCATAAAGTCGGCGATAAACACCGAGTTTGGCGCGTGATACAGGCTTTCCGGCGCGCCCTGCTGGGCAATATCGCCCTCTTTCATGACAATAATCTTATCGGAGACCGCCAGCGCCTCTTCCTGATCGTGTGTGACATACACGGCGGTGAAGCCGAGCCGCTGCTGCAAGTCGCGGATATCGGTGCGCACCCGTCGGCGCAGACGTTCATCGAGGTTGGAGAGGGGTTCATCCAGCAGCAGCACCTGCGGCTCCAGCACCAGCGCACGTGCCACTGCAATGCGCTGCTGTTGACCTCCAGAGAGCTCCGACGGCAGGCGCTGACCTTGATGTTCCAGCCCCACCAGCTTCAGCCCTTCACGCGCGCGGTCCTGCGCTTCTCGTTTATTCATCCCGGATGACTGCAAGCCGTACATGATGTTATCCAGCGCGCTCATGTGCGGGAACAGCGCGTAAGATTGAAATACCATCGCCACGTCGCGCTCGTTGGCGGGCAGATTGGTGACATCTTTGCCACCAATCAAAATGCGTCCGGCGGTGGGATGCTCCAGCCCGGCTAGTAAACGCAGCGTCGTGGTTTTACCGCAGCCGGACGGGCCGAGCAGCGTGACCAGCGTGCCGGGTTCGACGGTTAACGAGAGATCGGGAATGGCATCAAAACCGGCAAAGCGTTTTGAGACATGTTCAAACACCACAGAACCGGCGGTTACGCGAGTCATACGGCACTCTCCTGAGTTAATGAGGTTGAAGCAGGCGGTGCAAGCATATCGACCGGACGGGCCACACGACGCAGACGTCGTTCGCCCACCAGCCACTGGAACAGGCCGATGATCAGCAGCATGACCACGATCAATACCGTTGAATAAGCAATCGCCACGCCGTATTCGCCGTTTTCTACCAGCCCAACGATGTAAGACGTTGCCATGTTGTATTGCGCACTGACGAGGAAAATCACCGCACTGATCGAAGTAATGGCGCGCACAAAGGCGTAGACCAGCGCGGCGCTGATTGCCGGTTTCAGCAGCGGCAGCACCACTTTGCGCAGCGTGCGGAAGCTATTGGCACCCAGCGTTAATGAGGCTTCATCAAGACTTTTGTCCAGCTGACTCATTGCCGCGATGCCGCCGCGTACGCCAACCGGCATATTGCGGAACACAAAGCAGGCGACGAGGATCAGCGCGGTGCCGGTGATCTCCAGCGGTGGCAGGTTATACGCCATTACGTAGCTCACGCCGATGACCGTGCCGGGAATCGCGAAGCTGAGCATCAGCAGGAATTCAAAGGTTTGACGCCCAGCAAATTTCTGCCGCACAATCAGCCAGGCGGTAAGCAGGCCAACGATCGCCGTCAGCGGTGCGGCAATCAGCGCAATTTCCAGCGTGGTCCAGAACGAGTTCCATGCTACGCCGCTCCACAGCAGATGTCCGTCGCTGAAGCTGACGCCGAAGGCGCGAACGTAATGCGCGATGGTCAGCGCATCGTTCAATCCCCACGACTGCACAAAGCCGCCCACCACAATCATGCCGTAGATCACCAGCGTGAACAGGCCCCACGGAATCACCATGCCGTACACACCAAAACGCAGCACGCGCGGCAGCTGCAAATGTTTGCCGCCGTCGCCTTTGCCGGTCACAGTGGCAAAGTTTTTCCCGCCCAGCCACCAGCGTTGCAGCACAAAAGCGGTCAGCGTGAAGCACAGCAGAATCATCGCCAATACCGCCGCGCGGCTCGGATCGTTTTGCGCGCCCACCACCGAGAAGAAGATCTCAGTTGAGAGCACGCCGTGGCTGCCGCCCAGCACCATCGGATTACCGAAATCCGCCATGCTTTCAATAAAGCTAATCAGGAAAGCATTGGCTAAACCCGGCGCCATCAGCGGTAAAGAGATGCGGCTAAAGGTGCGCCAGCGATTGGCACGCAGCGTTTGCGAGGCCTCTTCCAGCGAAGGACTGACCCCTTCGACTACGCCAATCAGTACCAGAAAAGCAATCGGCGTAAACGACAGCACCTGCGCAATCCAGATACCGGTTAAGCCATACAGCCAGCGGCCCGGCTCAATGCTAAACAGCGCCGCCAGGTGTTCCGTCACTACGCCGGAGCGGCCAAACAGCAGAATCAGCGCCAGCCCGATGACAAACGGCGGTGTGATAATCGGCAGGATGGTGAGCATACGCAGTGCTTTCTTAAAGGGTAACGGTGTACGCGTTGCGGCGAGAGCAAAGGCCAGGCCGAGCAGCGTGGAACCTGCTGCGGTCATTAGCGCCAGCCACAGCGTACGCCACGCGGTGCCGCAGGTGCCGCCCGACAAACAGGAGAGGCTCCAGATTGACGGGTCCTGAATATTGCTGATCAACCCATCCGGCTTGAAACTGCCGTCTACGTCCTGAACTGATACCACAAACATGCTTAGCACCGGATAAAGCACAAAGATGCTGACCAGCGCGGTGAGCAGCACCAGCGACGCCACCACAAACGCATCGCCTTTCATCACCCCGCGCTCAGCAAGTGCAAAAGAGAACAGCAGCAGAAACGTGGTCAGCAGCAGCAGCGCCCCCGCGCCCATCGCCGGTTGACCGGATTCGAGCGCGCCGAAGCGATTTTCCAGCCACACCCAACTCCAGCCGCTGTAGCCAATGGCGTGGCCTTCAATCACCAGGAACAGCACGCCAAGCGCGCTAAAAAGTAGCAGTAAACGGCTACGCATCCTTGAGGGCAGCGCGCCGCAGGCTGCGCACAGAACAAACAGCGCGATGGCGATGGCAAGCCACGGATGTTCGCCGAGCTGCCACAGTGCGGGCGCGTTGCTGCTATCGCTCCATAAGCTGGTTAACCAGCCGCTGCTGAAGAAACCGGCTTCCAGGCTGAACCAGGGCAGCAGCAGTAAAGCCACTGCGCCGATGAGCAGCGCGCCGGTCAGACGGCGATTATTTGCATTCATCAAATACCTCGACTTCGGGTCTCGTGCGGTGCTTAACCAGGTCGCCATAAATGGCGACCCTACAAGGTTTGGTGCTTAACCAGGTCGCCGAAATGGCGACCGTACGGGGATTGACGCGGTTTTGTAGGGTCGTCATTCATGACGACCTGGCCACAGAATGCGCCGATCTCACTGCGCGCTGGCGCCAATCTCTTTATCCCAACGCCCTAACAGCGCTTTGCGCTTAGCGGAATCACCGTAGGTTTTGAAGTCGTAATCAATCAATTTGATGTTCTCGAAACGCGGCGCGTATTCAGAAATCTCGGCGTTACGGTTCGATGGCAGCTGGAACGATTTGGCCTCTTTCATGTGCGATTGCGCTTCAGCGCTTAGCGCCCAGTCGTACCAGACTTTGGCATTGGCCAGGTTACGCGCGCCTTTCACAATCGACATCGAGCCAATCTCATAGCCGGTGCCTTCGCACGGCGCGACGGTCTTGATCGGGAAGCCATCCACCTGCATCGCCACCGCATCATGCATAAACACGATGCCGACGGTGGTTTCGCCACGCGCGGCAGATTTCACCGGTGCGGAACCGGATTTGGTGTACTGCGAAATGTTGGCATTGAGCTTCTTCAGGTAATCGAAGGCTTTATCTTCGCCCATGATCTGCACCAGCGTGGCCAGGGTGTTGTAGGCGGTACCGGAAGAATTTGGGTTAGCGATCTGAATTTCACCCTTAAAGCTGGGATCCAGCAGATCGGCCCAGCATTTTGGTTCTTTAAGCTTTTTCGATTCCAGCAGCCTGGTGTTGTAGCCCCAACCGAGCGCACCGGCGTAGATACCCACCGTACGATAGCCGGAGTTCTCCGCCTGCTTCTGCGCCCAATCCTGCTGCTGGTCGAGCAGCGGTGATTTGTACACCTGCGTCAGCCCCTCTTCCGCGGCTTGCATATGCGGATCGCCGGTCCCTGCCCACCAAATATCGGTACGCGGGTTGCGCGCTTCGCTGCGCAGACGCGCATAGGCTTCGCCTGCCGAGAGTCGCACCATGCTGACTTTTATATCCGGATGCGCCTTGCTGAAAATAGTGGTCATAAGCTCACACACCACCACGTCGGCAGAGCAAACCATATTCAAATTGCCCGCTGCCGAGGCGGCAAACGGCAGTGCACTGCAACAGAGGGATAGCGCGATGGCCATTGAGGTGACTCGCATAGTGTTCTCCTGGTTTGTAGGGTTGGTGCTTCATTGGCACCTTTTCTTGCACGTGTGTGCAAAGTAGTAATGAACAAAAATTGTCCTGTCAAACACCACATTGCGCAATTGTTAGGCGCTGTCACAAAAATGCAACAAATGAGATCTCAGGCAGTTTGCACAGCTTTGCAATCTAAGGCAGACTGAATTGAGTCGATTGAGATGGGGTGTTAAGCATGCAGCATGAGAAAGCGGTGGTCAGCGCGCAGGACGTGGCCGATCGCGCAGGCGTATCGCGTTCAGCGGTATCGCGCGCGTTTACGCCAGGCGCCAGCGTGTCACCGGCAACGCGCGAACGGGTGATGAAGGCGGCGGCGGAGCTAGGCTATCACGTCAATCATCTGGCGCGCGGCCTGGTGCGCAACCGCAGCAGCATTGTCTGCCTGATTGTTTCCGAAATTGCTACGCCCTATCGCGCCAGTCTGGTGCGCTGGCTGACACAGTTTTTACAGGAGGCGGGAAAAGTGGCGATGCTGATTAACACCGATCGCTCTGATAACAGCGTTTCCGCGGCGCTGCAGCAGGCCATTAACTTTCGTGCCGATGCCTCCATCATTCTCTCCGGCATGCCGGATCGCACCATCACGCGCCAGTGCTACAAACACGGCCAGCGCATCATCTTAATTAACCGCGACGAAGCGCTGCCGGGCTCGCTCAGCATCAACCTTGATGCAGAAAGCGCCGCTGAAACGGCATTAATGGCGTTTCAGCGCGCCGGTTGTCGCCATTTGGCGTTTGCCAACTCGCTTGCCGGTACGCCAAGCCTGCTTAAACGCGAAGCCACTTTTATCGCCCTGGCCGAACGCGCCGGGTTAAGCGTAACGGTAGAGCGCTTTGGCACCACCTCTTACGAAAGCGGCCAGATTCTGGCGCACCGCTTACTGACGCGTCACCAGAGGCCGGACGGCGTGTTTTGCGTCACCGATTTGGTGGCCTGCGGGTTTATGGATGAAGCGCGCCACCGCTTTGCCCTGCGCGTACCGGAAGACCTCTGTTTGATCGGGTTCGACAATATCGCTCAGGCCGGTTGGTCATCCTACCATCTCACAACATTTGCGCAGCCGGTTGAGCAGTTTGCCCATGATGCAGTGAAGTGGTTAATGAAGACGGAGGAAGATGACACCGGTTTCACTCCACAAGGTGAACAGCAACACGATAGTTTGCTCTATCAGGCCGATGTGGTGTGGCGTGGTTCGGTGCGCGGCGGCTGACAAACGTCTTTTACCACGCCGCGCAGCCAACGATGCGCGGCATCATTTTCCAGTCGCGGATGCCACAGCTGTGACACGGTCATTTCCGGCGTGGCGAATGGAAGTTCAAACATCGCTAAGGTGGTGCTGTTTTTGATCAGCGGATGATGCAGAAACAGCGAACGCGGCACCAACGCGACAAGATCCGATTCCTGCGCCAGCGCCACCGCCGTTGAAAATGCGGGCACCACCGTCGCTACCTTGCGCGTCAAACCCGCCTGCTGCAGCGCATCGTGAATCGGGCCACCCAACTCCGCGCGACGTGACGCGATGATATGGCCAAACGCGGCGAACCGTTCGATATCCAGCTGTTGCGTCAGCGGATGACCGGCACGCACCACGCCCACAAAAACATCGCGAAACAGCGCCTGCAGGCGAATCTCCGGGCCCATATTGCCCAATACGCCAATCTCCAGATCGATGTTGCCTTCGCGCAAGTCGCGCGCGCTTTTCTCTGGCTTGGGCACAAAACTGAGCCACGCGTGCGGCGCTTGTTGAGCCACGGCTGCTATCAGCTCGCTGCCAAAGGCTTCGACGAATCCCTCATTGGTGCGCAAGGTAAAACAGCGATCCAGCTGACGTAGATCCAGCGACTGCGCCGTCGGGCTTAACACCGCACGCGCTTCGCTCACCGTGTGATGGGTGCGCTCGCGGATCGCTTCAGCATAAGGTGTCAGCACCATATTGCGTCCGGCGCGCACTAACAGCGCATCGCCAGTGGTGGCGCGTAAGCGTCCCAGCGTGCGGCTCATCGCCGATTCGCTTAAGCCCAAGCGACGCGCAGCGCCAATCACACTGCCTTCAATCAGCAGCGCATCCAAAGCAATTAACAGGTTGAGATCGGCATCATTCATGCGGGTTATCCTCGCCGATTCGACGCATCGAGACAAGGCGTTTGGTGCAGGTTAATACTGTCAATGCTGCGCATTCCGCCTGCCCTCACCCGGCGCTACACTCTATCCATCGCAAACACCGAGGAGAACAATATGAACATTTTACTGATTGGCGCATCGCGTGGACTGGGTTTGGCGCTGGCGGAAACCATGCTGCAGCGCGGTTATCAGGTGGTAGCCACCGGGCGTGAAAACTCGCCAGGCAATTTACAGCAACTGGCCGGTCGCTTCCCCGCACAGCTCAGGGTAGAAAGCGTGGATATCAATGAACCCGAACAGGTCAAAGCGCTACATACGCGGCTGGCGGATCGCCAGTTCGATATGCTGTTCGTTAACGCGGGCGTGAAAAATGACGACCGCGAAACCATCGCCGATGTCTCAACCGAAGAGTTTACCCGCGTGATGGTGACCAATGCGCTGAGTCCGCTGCGGGTGATTGAAACCTTTAAAGATCGCGTCACGGCTAGCGGCACCATCGCCGTGATGTCATCCGGCCAGGGCAGTTTGACCAACAACACCAACGGCAATTACGAGGTGTATCGCGGCAGCAAAGCGGCGCTGAATATGTTTATGCGCAGCTTTGCCGCACGCAGTGGCGGCGAACGCACATTATTGCTGATGGCGCCCGGCTGGGTGCGCACCGATATGGGCGGCCCGGAAGCGCGCCTGACCATTGAGGAGAGCATCCCGAATCTGCTGAATACCATGGAAAGTTACGCCGGACGGCGCGGGATTCATTATCTGGATTATTTAGGACGCGTGGTGCCGTGGTAAGCGAGCAGGTCGGCATAACGGTCGCCATAAATGGCGACCCTACGGAATTCCCGCCGTCCTGTCGTAGGATCGCCATTCATGGCGACCTTATTAACCCGCGCAGCAAATCCCGCAGCCAGCGGTTGGCGGCATCTTCGCTGCGCGCGTTGTGCCACAGCAGCGACACCTCATAATCCGGCATGCTGACCGGCACGGGCGCAGTGCTCAGCGCATATAACGCGCACCAGGATGGCACCAAACCCTGCGGCACCGTAGCGAACAGCGGCAGACGCTTAAGCAGCATTGGCAGCGCGGAGAAGTGCGGCGTCACATAACGCACGCGCCGCGCCATCCCATGCTGTTGCAATTGCCGATCCAGCGCGCTTTCACTTACGCCGCGATACGACACCAACGCATGCTCGTAACTGACAAACTGCTGCAGCGTCAGCGGCGCATCGAGTTGAATCTGATCGCGGTGCCAAACCGTGCTGAAACCCGCGCGTAGGATCTTCTCACGCGTAAGATCGCGGCTGGTTTCGTTGCCGACCGTGATCACCACATCGGCCTGCTGCTGTTCCATCAGCGGAATCGCCTGCCACGGATCGGTGGCGATGACTTTCACATCAACATTCGGCGCCACGCGCGCCAGTTCTGCCAGCAAATCCGGCATCAGCCAATGTTCCAGCCAGTCGCTCATGCCAATGCGAAAACTGTAGCTATCTTCTGCCGCGTTAAAGGGCTGCTGCGTGAAGATCACGCGATGCAGATCCTGCATCAACGGCGCGAACTGCTGCACCAACTGCTCGGCGCGTGGCGTTGGCGTCATGCCGTTTGAGGCGCGGACAAACAGCGGGTCGTCAAACATCTCGCGCAGACGCTTTAACGCCGCGCTCACTGCCGGTTGTCCGAGATAGAGCCGATTTGCCGCCTGCGTGACGCTGCGCACCTCGTACATCACCATCAACACCACCAGCAAATTCAGGTCGATGCGTGCAAAATCATTTTCGTTGATGCCTTTCATGATTTTAATCGATTTAAATAATGATCGTGCCGCCAGTATAGTGAGGCATCTTCGCTGCAACCAAGCAATAAGGAGCACCTCATGACGATTCGCGTCGGCGATTGCCGGATTACCAAAGTGAGCGAACAAACCGCTGCCTTCCCAATCGGCGTGCTGTTTACGCCGCATCGCGCGGAAATGAGTGATGAATTAGCCAATCAACCTGCTGAAATGTCGATTCACAGCTGGGTGGTGCGCACCGGCGAACACACCATCATCATCGATACCGCCACCGGCAACGGCCGCAACCGAGATAACAAACCGCTGTTCCATCAGCTGAATATGCCGTATGCCGAAAACCTGGCGCGCGCAGGCGTTAATCCGGCGGAGGTGACGCTGGTGCTGATGACACATATTCATACCGATCACGTTGGCTGGAACACTCATCAACAAGACGGTGAATGGCAGCCGATGTTCCCAAATGCGCGCTATATTTGCTCGGCGCGGGAACTGGCGCATTGCCAGCAGAATCCAGCGGCGCAGGAACTCTATCGCGATAGCATTCTGCCGCTGATCGAGAGCGGACAGCTGGAGACTATAAACGTGCAGGATTCCCCGCTGTTTGCTGGCGTGCTGCGCTATCTCTCAACGCCAGGTCACAGTGGCGATCATGCCTCGATCGTGCTGCAAAGTGCCGGTGAATCCGCCATCTTTGCCGGTGACGTGATGCACAATGCCATCCAGTTTCAGTATCCGCACTGGAACTCGCTGTTTTGCGAGGATAAAGCGCTGGCCGTCACTTCAAGGCAACGCGTGGTGGACTGGTGCGCACATCATCAGGCAATCTGGTTCAGCACCCACTTTAATGGCAGCTCGTGCGGACGCGTCTCACGCGACGGGCAATGGATTCCGCTGGAGGTTTAACCTGATGCAATACGCCGATTATCTCACCGCTTCGATCAACGATTTACAGCAGGCGCTGACCCAGCGCACGGTGAGCGCTCGCCAGTTAACGACGTTCGCGCTGCAGCGCATTGGCGAGGTGGATCAGCCGCGTTACAACGCCATTACCTGGCTGTTTGCCGATCAGGCTTTAGCGGCGGCGGACGCCAGCGATGTGCGTCGTCAGCGTGGAGAAGTGGCGGGACCTCTGGAAGGGATTCCAGTGCTGATCAAGGACAATATTGAAGTGCAAGGCTGGCCGACCAGCGCCGGTTCGGTGCTGCTGCGTGAGGTTATCGCCAGCGATGATGCGCCGCTGGTTACCCGACTGAGAAAAGCAGGCGCGATTTTGATCGGCAAAACCGCCATGCATGAGCTGGCGGCAGGCATTACCGGCGCGTCATCGTTGAGCGGTTTTACCCACAATGCGTGGGTTGAAGGCCGCTCGCCGGGCGGATCGAGCAGCGGTTCCGCCGTAGCGGTCTCGGCCGGTTATGTGCCGCTGGCGATCGGCAGCGATACCGCCGGTTCGGTGCGCATTCCGGCGGCGTTTAATCATCTGTTCGGACTGCGCATGACGCGCGGCGCGATCAGCACCGACGGTATCGTGCCGTTGTCGCCAACCCAGGACATTCCCGGCCCGCTGGCGCGATCGGCGGCGGATCTGCGTTTAGCGTCTGAGATTTTGAGCGGGCAACAGTTCGCGGAGAGCGATGAGCCGCTGCGCATCGGCATCTGGCAGGAAGGGTTTGCTGCCGATGAAGACGAGATTAATCAGGCGGTGCGCGCGGCGCTGGTGGATTTCGCGCCGCGTGAGGTGAGTTATCCGCAGCTGGAGACATTGGCGGCTGACGCCAATATCATCGGCTACGAATTTGCCGGTGCGCTTGCGGCGTATCTGGCGGATAAACCGCAGGCGCAGAGCCGCACGCTGGCGGAAGTGGTGGCGTCGAAGCGTTACCATCCGCAGCTGGAAACGGTGTTTACCACGCGGGCGCAGCATCCGGGCGTGGAGAGTGAAGGTTATCAGCAGGTACAGCAGCGTCAGCGCGAATTGTATCTGCTGCTGGCTGAATTTTTCGCCGCGCAGCAGATCAATCTGCTGGCTTATCCAGTGGTGCGCCGTGCGCCGGTTAAGCACGGCGAGATGCAGGAAGGCAGCAACGCACTGATTTCAGCGGTGACCGGCGCGCCGGCGATCAGCATTCCGGCAGGATTCAGCGCCGAAGGTTTGCCGATTGGGCTGGAGCTGCTGGCGCTGCGTGGGCGGGAAGATTTGTTGCTGAGTGTGGCGGATAAATTCAGGTGCGCCTAAATGCGTACCCTTCTTACCCGTGCAACGCCAATCCCTTAATCGCCTTATCCACCGCCTTCTTCGGGCCGCGTAGTGCAATACCCACCAAGTTCAAATTATCGGCGTCTTCCGCCTTAAACACGTCGCGGTTCGCGGCGTCGTGTCCGGTGGAAAACATCGCTTCAACGTAAGGAATGAGGGTTAACTCACGCTCCAGTCCCTGACGATGCGCGCGCTGTAACCCGGCTAAATCTCCGGCAAACACCAGCATTGGCTGTCCCGCCATATTGCCGTACTGGCGCGCTTTGGCATCAACATAGGGTTCACCCATCATTTCAGGCGCGGCGGAGGCAATGCCGGTGGCAAGAAACGCCACCACATTCAGGCGCTGCCAGGTGGCTAAATCATCACGTACGATCAGGGCGATTTTGGTATCAAACATCTGCAACTACTCTCCAATGACGACAAAACCTCATCATCTAAGAGCAGGCAGGGAAGCGTATAGAACGTTTGTGCACTGACGTTGATAAGACGCCGGCGTCATGCGATAGGCGCGTTGGAACCAGCGACCCAGATGGCTTTGATCGGCGAATCCTACCTGCGTTGCCACCTGCACGGGCTCAATACCCTGGGCCAGCAGCGCGCGTGCGCTGCGCAATCGCAAACGCACCAGATAGGCATGCGGAGATTGACCAAACGCCTGTTTGAATTGGCGCGTCAGACGAAATCGATCGATGCCGGAAAGTCGGGCGAGTTCATCCAACCCAATGTCCTGCGCCATAAAATCGTGCAGATAGTCGCGCAGCAGCTGCATCTGACGCATCGCTTCGCTGTGCTGCACGCTGGGTTTGGTATCCAGGTGACGCGCAAGCAAAGTGAGAAGATGATCGAGGCTTTGATCGCGCGCCAGCCGCCCTTCTCCCTGATGCACCGCAAACCACGCCTGCTGAATGGCGCTCGCGAGCAGCGCGTCGTCGGTGAGCGTGTGGCGGAAGGCGCCTTCAATATTCGAAACATCGCCCAACCCGCGACGCTGCATCATCTCTGCCACCCAAGGTTGCGGCAGATAGAGCATCACATAGGTAAAGCCTGCGGCATCCGGCGCATGGCCATCGTGCACCGCGCCAGGCTCAATCAAAATCGCCCGGCCCGGCGTGCTGGTGTGCAGAGAACGATGGCAATTGAAACGTTGTAAACCCTGCTGGGTCACACCCACCAGCAGTTCATCGTGGTCGTGTGGATCGTAAGCGTGCCCGCGAAAATGCGCGTTGACGCTTTCAATTCCGGTCTCGTCATCACGACGAAAATCAACCCAATCGTTATTAGCTGGCATAGGCGATCTCTGACAGATATATCAGGCATAGCCTAGCAGTCGGAACCACAGATAATCCAGTGGCAACAGCATCAGGACGCTGAACAGAAAGAGGGTCGCGCATAGCTGGAGGCCGGCCTTCGCCGGGACATTGCCTAATCCCATTGCCACCACTACCGGTGACGCCTGGTACGGCAACAGCGGCGTAGCGTAGGCAAACACCTGTAGCATGATGACGGTAAGCAGCGGAAAGCCAGACGCCTGCGCCAGCTCTTGCGCCATTGGCGTGACCATCGCCGGTACGCCATTAGCGGTGAGGACAAAATTCATTAGCGATACCAGCGCATTCAGCACGGCAAAATTACTGAACGACGGGTGATCCTGCAGCGGCAACACGCTAAGTAGCGCATTGGCGATGAAGCGCCCTAATCCGGAATCCACTACCAGTGTGGCGACGCCCAGAATACCGGCGATATAAATGCAGGTGCGGAAATTCACGCCGTTGGTGAAATCATCGCCCGAGAGAAAGCCGACGCGCGGCAGCAGGCAAATGCAGGCGGCCGCCAATCCCACCCACGCTGCGGGCAGGCCATGCAGGCTATCGGTCATCCACAACAGCAAGGTCACCATCAACAGGCCGATCAGCCGCCATTCGCTGCGGCTTAGGCCCGGCAGCACATCGCGCTGGCGAACCGGCGTCGGTGTGGCGCGAAACAGCCACAGCAGGCAACCGATTAACAACATGCCTTTGCCAACGCCGATCACCGGCATATGCAGCACCCACCATGGCAACCATTGCAAATGCAGCTGATAAGCGCTTTCTGCCGCGCCGCTCAGCACCAGATTAGGTACGTTTGCAGGCAAAATGCTGGCGGAGAGCTGGAAGGTGCCAAATCCGACCGCCAGCGCCAAACCGATGCTGCCGCGGCTGCCCGCTTTGATCCCCGCTCGTTCGCCCATCGCCAGCACCACCGGCATCAGCAGCGCAATGCGGCCCATATTCGAAGGCATGACAAACGCCAGCAGATAGGTGAGCAACACGGTTCCCGCCACCATGCGCGGCCAGCTTTGGCTCATGGGCACCACCAGATAGTTGGCCCAGCGCTGGGCGAGGCCGACTTTACGGATCGCCGCACCGAGCACAAATCCACTCAGCACCAGCCAAAATGCCGATGAGGCAAACCCGCTGAACACGCTACTGGCGGGCGCCAGTTTTAACAGCATC
Organism: Pantoea sp. BRR-3P; assembly: GCF_039621635.1. NCBI lineage: Bacteria > Pseudomonadati > Pseudomonadota > Gammaproteobacteria > Enterobacterales > Erwiniaceae > Pantoea > Pantoea sp. BRR-3P. The sequence goes on along the minus strand of NZ_CP155067.1, from coordinate 165,766 downwards.
GCTGCAGTAAAAAACAGCAGCGCGGTGATAAATTCAGGTAAACGCGCACTGGCCCACAGCACAATGGTGATACCCACCACCAGTGCGGTAAGCCAAAAATTTAGATCTGTGGTCACTACTGAACTCCCTTTCCTGGTGCCGGTCGCCATTAATGGCGACCCTACGTGCCCGCTGCGGTTTTCGTAGGGTGCGCATTCATGCGCGCCTGCAGACGGATGCAAAGCGCAACAGCTTACTGCAAACCAACCTGCAGAAAGATGAATCCGTTAACAGTTTTTTAACTTGAAAGTGCCGTGAGCCAGTTAATCAGTGCCTTGCTGCCGGGCTGGCTAAGCGACCGCTGTGGCCAGGCGAGGAAGTAGGGTTTGCTCAGCGGCAGGCTAAGCGCATCGACAATCACCAGATCGCCGCGCGCCAGTTCATTAGCAATTAACCGGCGCTGCCCCAACAGCACCCCCGCGCCAGCCACGGCAGCATCGATAGCCAACGATGTAAGATTGAAGCTAAAAGCAGGCTGCGGCGCCGGATCATCCATCCCTTTAGCCTGAAACCAGCTGGGCCAGTCGGGCAGAAAACGCCCTTCGTTACCCCAGTCGAGATGGATCAACGGTGCCTGCAGCAAAACATCTTGCCCCACATAGCGTTGCAGCAGCGCTGGACTGGCTACCGGCAGCACCTCATCACGGAAGAGCAGCTGCTTATCCAGCTGAGGATAGCGATCGTCGCCGAAGCAGATGACAAAATCCGCCGGCGTGGCGTTGAAATCTACCTGCGTGTGGGTGCCGTGCAGCGATAAATCGATATCCGGGCACTGTTCACGCCACTGAGCAATATTGGGCAATAACCACTTTGATGCCAGCGCAGGCAGTGAATAGAGCGTCAGTTTTGGCACGGCGGCAGCATGGCGCAGGTTTTGCTGGCCAAGGTGCAGAATGTCAAATGCTTCAGTGACATAGCGCAGGTATTCTTTACCAATGTCCGTCAGCATCACGCCGCTCTGCGTACGTACGAATAACGCGCTGCCCAACTGCTCTTCCAGCTGGCGAATTTGCTGGCTGACGGCGGCGGGTGTTAACGCCAGCTGAGCAGCCGCTTTCGCCAGGCTGCCCAGCTCCGCCGCCACTTTAAACGATTGAATAACGCTAATTTTTGGCAAACGCGGTGATTGCGCAGGCATTAAGGTTTCCTTAGCAAGGTGTTAAGAATTTATCGTTACGCACTACCCTATCAGCGAGTTACAGTCATGACACACCGGTAAAAATGAGAACTGTTGCTATGTCTGCTTTGATTCGTTTCGACCTTCATCCGCTGGCTGATGCCGACTGGCGTCGCACCTGCCGTGAACAACTCAATCAGCACGGCGCGCTGGTACTGCGTAAGTTTTTACAGCCCGCTGCGCTACACGCCATCATTGCGGAAGGTGATGCGCAGCGCCATCTGGCTTATCACACCGCCAGTAAGCACAACGTCTATTTGATGAAAAAGGATGACGCTTACAGCGCTGACCATCCACGTAATCGCGATGTGCTGAGTACCAAAGGGTGTATTACCGATGACGTGATTGCTGCCGATTCGCCGCTGCGTCAGCTCTACAATGATGCGCTGTTCAAAAGTTTCCTCTGCGATGTGTTAGGCGAAGAAGCGCTTTATCCCTACGCCGATCCGCTGTCGTCGATCAATTTGCACTACGCGCCAGACGGTCAGGAGCTGGGTTGGCACTTTGATAACTCTTCTTTCGCCATCACCCTGCTGGTGCAGAAACCTCGTGCCGGTGCGGTATTCCAGTATGTGAAAGATTTACGTAACGCCGATGCCGGCGAGATGAATTTTGACGGCGTCGCCGCCGTGCTCGATCAGCGCCAGCCGGTTGAGGCGCTGGCAATTGATGCCGGCGATCTCGTGCTATTCCGTGGCCGCAACTCGCTGCATCGCGTTACGCCAACCGAAGGCGATATCACCCGCATGCTGGCCGTACTGGCGTACAACACCGAGCCGGGTATTGCCCTGTCGGAAACCGCCAGAATGACGTTTTATGGCCGGTTATAACGTCGCGAGCAACGCACGCCAGCCGCGCACAAAGATCTGCTGAGTACGAAACGCCACCAGCGCCCGCCAGTCGGCATCGGCGGGCCAGAATCCCTCCACTAACGCCTGCTTGATCACTCGCCCATGTTCGCTCGCCGGATCGCCTTGCAAATGCAGCCAGTGATCGTCCCGCACGCGGCGATGCATCTCTTCGCCGGTATAGGTGCCACACTCCACTACCAGCGGCAAAATCTGCACGTCAGGTAACGCAGTCAGCAGGAATTGCGACAGATAACCGGTGGCGGTGGCGGTCACGCCGGTCTCGCTATCGCGGCCTGCGCCGGTAAACAGCAGCGTTAGCCATTCGCCGTAAATTTCTTTGCCCCAGTCGTGCGCGGCGAAACGCTGCTCGGCAATCGACAGCAGCATCGGATGCCCCCACGCGCCCGCGCCGGTGTGCAAATCAAAGCTGAGAATGGTTTTTGCCTGCGATAAGTGGTTGGCGATAATGCTTTCCATGGTGCGGTATGACCAACTGGGCTGCTGGCCGCCGTAAAAGAAGCCGTCTGCCGCGTCATATTGCCCCGCTTCCACCACGCGTTTCACTGCCAGCCATCCGGCGCCGCTTAGCGTGTCGGCTAACATCCGATCGGCGTTAGCGCGATCGCCATGGTAAATCGCGTGCCAGCGAGCGTAAGCGGGATTCGCCGGAGCAGGCTGGTTGAAATCGATAAAGTTGCGATTAAGGTCAATATTGTCTTCATTGACACGTCGCAGGTGCGCAGCGCCCCATGGATTGAGCTGATGCAGCATCACAATGGCGGTATCGGCGGGCAGCGCGGTAAGGTTAAACAGATCCAGCCAGGCAATCTGGCAATCAGAGCCGTAGTAACCTTCCACACCATGCGTGCCGGCGATCACCAACATCAGCCGTGAAGCGTTAGCCTCGCCGATGACGGCAACATCGGTGTAAAGTTCTTCGCCCTGCGGGCCGGGTAATGGATGCGCGTAGGAGGTCAACGCGCCGTTTTGGCGTTTAACGGCGGCGAGAAAACGCGCGCGTTGGGTAGTGTAGTGAGGTAAGTCAGGCATGATTGATCTTGCTCTAATTAATGGCGGTCGGGATTGATCTGACTAGCATGGTGCGGTTTGCGGCGAGGTCGCCATAAATAGCGACCCTACGGAAATTGTAGGGTGCGCATTAATGCGCACCCTTCCAATGGCCGCGCCTTCTCATTACGGGTAGACCTTGAATGTAAAATACTTCTGCACCAGGTGATCGTAGGTGCCGTTGCTGTGCAACTCAGCCAGTGCGCTATTGATCAACTTAAGATTGGCATCATCACCTTTGCGCAGTCCAATTCCAACGCCGTTGCCCAGAACCTCTTTATCCACCAGCGTGGCGCTGATGACATAACCTTTGCCTTCCGGGGTCCTGAGGAAACCTTGCTCAGCGGAAACCGCATTCGCCAGGCTGGCATCAAGACGCCCTGCCACCAGATCCGGATAAATCTCCATCTGATTGGGATACGACACCACATCCACGCCCTGCGTAGCCCACTTTCCTTTGGCGTAGGTTTCCTGAATGGTGCCCTGCGCGACACCAATCTTTTTACCGCGTAACGCTTTGATGTCGCCAGTCAGCGGACTTTGCGCCGGTGTCAGCAGCGCACTCGGCGTGACGTACAGCATGTCGCTAAATGCCACCTGCTCGCGGCGTTTCTCGGTCATCGACATCGCCGAAAGAATGGCATCAAATTTCCTCGCCTGCAGCGCCGGAATGCTGCCGTCAAAACCAATCTGTACCCATTCGCATTTGACCTTGGCCTGGGCACAAATTGCGTTGCCCAGATCGATATCAAAACCCTGTAACGATCCGTCGCTGGCTTTAGACTCAAACGGTGGGAAGGTAGGATCAACACCAAAGCGCAGGGTTTGCTCGGAGAACGCCGCATGACTGAAAGCGCTCAGTGAAAGCAGTAACGCAAAGGACAAATTCTTTTTCATTGTTATCTCCAGCAGGCAGGTAAATTCACAACGGCATGCAGAGTTAATAACATGATGGAAACATTGCCACCACTAAAAAGATGGGTTTATTGCAGAGGAAATTCTTATTAAAACAGAAGGAGTTAAGCGAATTTATCTCCGGCCGTAAGAGAATCTTAATGCCGGAGAAAAAGTCACACGATGGCAGGACGTGAAACGTGCTCGGCGGCGGCTTGATTGGCTTTTGCCGCCGCATTCGACAAACTGAGTCCCGCCAGCAGCGCCTGACTCAACACGCCGACGAAACAATCGCCGGCACCATGCGTACTCACCAGCTCAACCGGGATCGCCGCCAGGCTAAATGCCGCCCCGCCCGTTTCGCATAATGCCAGACCATGCTCACCTGCCGTTACGATCACCTGTGGAAAACGCTGTGCCAGCGCTTGTGCCGCCTCACAGGCCGAGGTGAGATCGTTTACCGCAATCTGGCACATGTCACGCGCTTCTACCGCGTTAACGATCAGCAGTTGCACACAATCGGCCAACGCGGGTTCAATATCACGCGCCGGTGCGGCGTTAATGCATACCGCAATACCGCGCTGCTTCGCCTGCGTTGCCAGCTGCAGATTTACGCTGGCGGGCACTTCATTCTGCAACACCAGCATGCCCGCATCGCGCCACAGCGCATCACGCGTTGCACTGGCATCAATATGCAGATTGGCATTCGACACCACCACCGCGCCGTAATCCCCTTCTGCATCGCTGATGGCCACGCTCATACCAGAAGGCATAGCCGCTAGAATTGCCACAGCCTGGGTATCAACACCCGCCGCCTGCAGCGCATGCAGTAAAAACTCGCCCTGTGCATCATCACCAACGGCGCCGACAAAACTTACCGCAGCACCCGCACGCGCCGCCGCTATCGCTTGATTGCCGCCTTTGCCACCAAATTTATAACTGCAACCGCTACCGATAACCGTTTCGCCTTTTTCCGGGCGATGGTGGGCCGCCAGCATAATGTCGTAATGCAAACTGCCGGCAACAATAATTTTGTTCATGATTTAAAAGTCCCGCAGATCCTGAACCGCTCGCTGGGTTTTCATCAAATTCGTTTCTGCCAGCTTGAGATCTTTTTTGGCAATTGCGACAAATAACGCATCAAGAATATTTAATTGCGCGATACGTGACGCAGCATTTTCACCAAGCAGATGCGATCCCTGGGATGTTGATGTAAGAACCACATGCGCATTTCGCGCAATAGGCGACTCAGCATAGTTCGTAATCGCAATAATTTTTGCGCCGTTACGTGCTGCCAGTTTAATAGGATCATTTACCGCGCGCGTGGCACCAGAATGGCTGATGGCGATAACCACATCATCATCAGACAATACGGCTGCCGACATCAGCATAATATGGGCATCATCATAGGCCGTCGATTTAATACCAATCTTAAGCAACTTATGCGATAAATCGCGTGCTACGGTAGCCGAACCGCCGACCGCATAAAGATCAATATGACGCGCTTTAAATAAAATGTCTGCCGCACGGTTAAATTGCGAAATGTCCAGAATCGACAATGTTTCTTCTATTGCCTGAATCGATGTTCTAAACACTTTCGCCAGCAATTGTTCCGATGAATCATCCGGCTCAATTTCCGCATGTAAACCGGCCACTTCCGACTGATTATAATAAATCAGGCCGGTACGAAAATTACGGAAGCCGGTGAAGTTAAGCTTCTTGGTAATTTTCACAATCATCGCCTGGGAAACACCATTTTCCTCAGCAATCTCCTGCAGCGATGTTTGTTCATTTATGTCGGTTCTGGCGATAATCGCTTCTGCTACGCGTCTTTCTAGCGGCGTGAGTTGCGGTAAGCGCATGCGAATTTGAGCGCCAATGGCTCGCGGATCTTGCTTCATTACCTGCCTCGTGTCGCCCGGTCAATCAACATCGCTATGATAATGATTAGCCCGGTAGCAAGCAATTGATAAAAGGCCTGAATATTTAGTAGCGTCAAGCCATTACGCAATGCGCCAAGAATAATTGCACCAATAAGGGTGCCGACAATACTCCCTTTACCCCCCATCAGCGATGCGCCACCAATCGCCGCCGCCGCAATGGCATCGAGCTCCCACAAATTACCGATGGTGGGTTCAGCTGCACCTAAGCGGCCAATCAAAATTAATGATGCCAGTGACGCCAGCGTACCGGAAATAATATACACCGTCACTTTCGTCCTTTTTACCGGCACCCCCGCCACGCGCGCCGCTTCTTCATTACCCCCTACCGCAAGAATGTATTCGCCCAGCGGGGTTTTATTCATTACCACCCATAACAGCAGCGCAATCACCGCCACAATCACAATCGGTGTCGGCACACCTATTACCGTACTATTAATGATGCTGCGGAATTCCATCGGAATACCAAACACCGGATTACCGCCGGTATAAATCAGTGCAATGGCGCGGAATAACGATAAGCCGCCGAGCGTAACAATAAACGGCTGCAATCCTGCATAGGCGATTAAGGTGCCGCTAAATACACCACACAGCGCGCCAATCCCCAGTGTTGCCATAATCGCTACCGGCACCGGCACGCCCGCCACCATCATAGTAGCGCCCAATACCGCCGACAGCGCCGCCGTTGGACCAACGGAAAGGTCAATACCGCCCGAAATAATCACCAGCGTCATACCTAACGCAATTAAGGCGTTAATCGATGACTGCTGCAAAATATTCAGTAAGTTGGGCACGGTAAAAAAAACCGGCGATAAAAACGAAAATGTCACGACGATAATGACCAGACCGATTAACGTGCCCGCGTCGCGCAGATTAAATTTGAGCAGCGCCGACGGCGCAGTCGTAGACTGAGTAGAACTTTGCGTCATCATAATTTAGCCTTGATAGGGTAAGCGTTAAATAGCTTCTTTAATTTCTTTAATCGCAAAGCTCGCGATATTTTCTTCAGTAATTTCTGCACCCTGCAGTTCACGGGTAATTTTGCCTTCGCGCATCACTAAAACGCGATCGGATACCCGCAGTATTTCCGTCATTTCCGAAGAGACCACCACAATAGCTTTACCTTGCTGCGCCAGTTTCTCAATCAGATTATAAATTTCTGATTTGGCGCCGATATCAATTCCCCGGGTCGGTTCATCAAATAAAAATACGTCAGCATCCGCCGCGACCCAGCGACCAATAATCACCTTCTGCTGGTTACCACCGCTCAGCGTGCCGATCGGCTTTTCGATATTCAGCGGACGCAGTTTCAGGTCAGACATCACTTCCTGCGCCACCTGGTTCAGTTTAGCTTTACGGATCAATCCGCCCAGCGTGAAGTTGCGCATCGACGGCAATGCCATATTCATCTTCACCGCGCGCGCCTTAATAATGCCCTCTTTCTTACGATCCTCCGGCACCAAACCGATACCGGCACGAATCGCCGCGCTGACGTTATGATTGCGCACCGCTTTGCCATTCACGCGCACTTCACCCGCGCTGCGTTTGTCGATCCCCGCGATAAGTTTTAATAACTCGGTTCGACCGGCGCCCACCAGCCCGGCGATGCCCAGCACTTCCCCTGCGCAGACGTTGAAGCTGGCAGGCTTGATCTCATTACCGCGCGCGACATTTTCTACCTGCAGCACCTGACGCTCGCTGGCCCAGGAGTGATGCTCCAGCTTTTCGATTTTACGCCCGACCATTTTGGCCACGATGCTCTCTTCGGTTTCATCGCAAATGTTCACCACACCAACCTGGCGTCCATCGCGCATGATGGTGGCGCGATCGCACACCTGGAAAATCTCGTTCATCTTGTGCGACACGTAAATCAGCGACACACCGGTGGATTTCAAATCTGCGATCAGTTCGGCCAGACGCTCAAACTCGCGCGGCGTCAGGCTAGAGGTCGGTTCATCCATGGCGATGATTTTGGCCTCATCCAGCAGCGCGCGGGCAATTTCGACGATCTGCTGCTGTGACACCTTGAGATTTTTAATCGGCTCAGCCGGGTTAATACTCGGATCAAGCTGCTTGAGAATGTGCACCGCACGCGCCAGCTGCGCACGCTTATCCACGAAAAATCCCTTCAGCGTGGTGAGCGGGCGACCAAGAAACATATTCTGGGCTACGGAGAGCTCAGGAACATGCTGTAACTCCTGATGAATCATGGCGATGCCGGCATGCCGTGCGCTTAGCGGATTCTTCATCTGCACCTGTTGGCCATTGACATAAATTTCACCACTGTCAGCAGAGCGCACGCCGGAAAGGATGTTGAGGAGCGTCGATTTCCCCGCCCCGTTCTCACCAATCAGTGCGTGTACTTCACCTGGCCGCACCATAAAATCTACCTCTTGCAGCGCCGCAGCGCTGCCGTAGGTTTTTGTGATACCGCGCATCATTAAGCGATACTGTTCCATACGCTCTCCGCCTGTTTTATTGCTGAGCCAGCAGCTGACGCAGTTTGTCGTTGTCTTTGGTCGAAAACGCCTCGGCGTTATCTTTGGTGATCAGCGCCTGCGGCGTAGTCACCACGCGCGACAGTTTTTGGCCAGCGATCAGGCGCAGGATCACTTCTGTCGCCACTTCGCCGGTCAGCACCGGGAAGCTATCCACCGTACCGGTCAATTCACCGCGTTTGATGGAGGCATACGCATCTGAAATGCCATCAGTACCGAACACTGCGGTTTGTTTGGTTTTATTCTGCGCGCTCACCGCTTCAACGACGCCTAAGGCCATGGTGTCGTTGTTGGCATAGAAACCGATCAAATCGGGATGCTGCTGCAGAATGGTTGAGGCCGCGTTGAACGCCTGCTCGCGGCTCCAGTTGGCGGGCACGCTGGCCACAATGTTGAATTTGCCATTAGCCTGCAGCGTCTCCTTGAAACCGGCGGTGCGCTGGCCCGCAGCATAGACGCCCGGCTGGCCTTCAATCACCGCCACTTTGCCGCCTTGCGGATGGTGCTGGATAAACCATTTTGCCACGCGTGCCCCGTTATCTTTCTGCACGTTGCCCACGTAATACTGCGCACTGGGCACCACAGCATCGTTAACGTTCACCACCGGAATGCCTTTACTGCTGGCACTCTCCAGCGCCGGTTCGAGGTTGATATCGGTTTGCGGCGAGACCAGCAGGCCATTAAATCCCTGCGCGATCAGCGTTTCAGCAATCGACAGCTGACCGAGCTGATCGTCCTCATTGGCCGCTGCCTGATACGCCACGGTGAAGCCATATTTCTTCGCGACGTTTTGATAGCCTTCGCCGAGGGAACGCCAGTATTCGTTGGTCAACGTTTTCGATACGCCGCCAATTTTCAGTTTGGCATCGACTTTCGGCATCGGGCCATACTTGCTTTCCAGTTGCGTCCAGTCGGTGCGATCGGGTTCAGAATCGGATTTCAGCGGCGGCAATGTGGCGGCGTAAACGCTGGAGCACAATAACGCGGTGGTAAGGACAGAGAGTAAGCGCTTTTTCATGGTGTTAGCCTTTTTATAGTTTTCGCGTGACGTTGAAGTTGTTTCGTTAACGAGCCAGCATGATGTCATTGACAATTTGCTGCGATGACACGGCATCCTGGCGACCAATCGCCTCCTCCAGCGCCGGATTGTTATTGAGTTTTTCGCACAGTTTCAGCAGACGGGTAACGGTCGCAATATTGATCTCGGCTTCGCGAATCGGATCCAGACCGCTGGCGTCGGGGAAGGTATCGAAGTAGTACGCGCCTTGATAACCATCACGCTGCATCTGCCAGAGGAACTCTAGCGTGGCGCGCGGATTGACTGAACCGGCCATCAAACCGTCATCGCGCTTGCCCCAGCCATCGTTGAGATCCAATCCAAGTAAACGCGAACGGCGCGCCACCATGGCCGCAGCAAAGGCCGGAATTTCGTTGGCAAACAGCACGTGGGCGAAATCCAGCGTAATGCCGAGGTTGGCGCAACCAGCCTCTTCCACCGCCAGCAGGCAAGTGGTGGCATTCGGGAAGATGCTGTAGGCGCGCGGTTCGTTAGGTTTGTATTCGATGCTAACGTCGATATCTGGCGCATACTCCGCCACTTCACGCACCGCGCTCACTGCGTCTTCCCACATTTTTTTATAGTCAGCCTGGAAGCAGTAATCGAAGCCGTCCTGCCCCATCCACAGTGTCATTAAACGTGAACCGAATTCGCGACCGGCGTCGATACCGCGCTTAGTCAGCTCGATAGCTTCGCGACGAATCTTTGCATCCGGGTTGGTAAAGGCACCAATTTTGAACTGCGGCGCATCCCAACGCATCTGCATGCCGTTAACGGCTAAACCGGCATCGTCAATCGCCTGCCGCATGGTGTGGATATCCGTGGTGATGTGCTGCGGATAGTTGAGGTCCAAATGCGTGAGCCCCTGCACTTTTCCTGCACGCGCAATCATCTGTAAAACAGAAGGTTTTCCCTGAAGATCTGGCCAGTAAAGATGCGCCCCAGAGGCGAATGAGTTCAAACGTGTAGCAAACTTTAATTCGGACATGAGGAAGGACCCTTCGTGACAAGTTGTAATGTACTTTCCTTCTTCACGATTATTTGTGAAGTTATGGAATAAATTACATAGCCAACGCTATTTGGCAAGCAGTGACGCTCAGAAACTATTCAAAGTGAGAGGATGTTCACGAAATTCTTGATCAGTTGCGCGGGATCGACAGACACGTTTCGGTCGATGTCATTCTTTTGTCATAACTCGCTCACGCTGATGTCAGCGCCCTTTTCATATCCTGTAGGTCAACCTTCGCAATCAGGATTAACAAGATGAAAATGAACAAACTGACTCTCGCAGCGGGCATGCTGCTGGCTATCGCAGGCGGCGCAGCACAAGCGCAGGCGCAACCGATTAACAATATTGTGCTGGTGCATGGCGCCTTCGTTGGCGGTGCAGGCTGGCGTCCGGTGTACGATCGGTTGACGCACGATGGCTATAAAGTGACGCTGGTGCAGGAGCCGCTGACCGGCTTCCCGGAAGATGTTACAGCGACGCGTCGCATTATCGATCAGCAAAATGGGCCAGTGATTTTAGTAGGACACAGTTACGGCGGCGCGATCATCAGTGAAGCCGGTAACGACAATAAAGTGGCGGGCCTGGTCTACATCGCCGCCCACGCGCTGGATAACGGCGAAACGGAAGCCAGCAACGGCAAAAAATTCCCCAATAGCGCGCATCCGTTCGCGAAATCGAGTGACGGTTATCTGACTATCGCGCCAGAAAATTACCACAGCGATTTCGCTGCCGATTTGCCTGCCGCCCAGGCTGATTTTGAAGCCCATGCGCAAATGCCAACCAATTCGGCCGTTTTCACCGCCAACATTCCTGACCCGGCATGGAAGACCAAGCCTAGCTGGTACATGGTGGCGAAAGCTGACAAAATCATCAGTCCCGATCTGGAGCGCATGTACGCCAAACGCGCGCACAGCCACACGGTGGAAATTGCCGGTGCCAGCCATTCGGTTTACCAGTCGCATCCTGATGATGTTGCAAAATTAATTGAACAAGCGGCGCAGCACGCGCAACCCTAAATCCCCTTTCCCGCGGAGAAGCGCATGAAAATTTTGGTGATTGAAGACGAAGCCAAAGCGCGCGATTACATGCGCAAAGGATTGACGGAAGCGGGATTCATCGTGGATGTGGCGGAAAACGGTCAGGATGGCGTGTTCTATGCGCAGGAGCATCATTACGACTTGATATTACTCGACGTTATGATGCCCGGCATGGACGGTTGGCAAGTGATGGCGGCGCTGGATAAACAAATCCACACGCCGGTCATTTTCCTCACCGCGAAAAGCACGCTGGAAGATCGGATAAAAGGGCTAGAACTAGGCGCAGATGATTATCTGGTAAAACCCTTCTCGTTCGCAGAACTACTGGCACGCGTCCGCACGCAACTGCGGCGCGGCAGTCAGCAAAAGCTGCCGGATACGCTGCGGCTTGCCGATTTGCAGCTTGATATTTTAAAGCGCCGCGTTGAGCGCGGCGGTCAGCGTATCGATCTCACCAACAAAGAGTTCAATTTACTGCATCTGTTCATGCTGCATCCGGGCGAAGTACTGACGCGCACCGTCATTGCTTCCCGCGTGTGGGACATGAATTTTGATAGTGATACCAATGTGGTGGATGTGGCGGTGAAACGTCTGCGGCAAAAAATTGACGGCCCGTTTGAGCCGCCGCTGATTCACACCGTGCACGGCGTCGGTTATCGCTGCGAAGCCGAATCATGAAGAAACCTTCCCTCGCCGCGCGACTGTCGCTGTTGTTGAGCGCGACGGTGATCGTCATTTTTTCCCTCAGCGGTATCGCGCTCTATCACTCCCTGGCGCTGCAAATTGGCGTGCGCGACGATGCGGCGCTGCTCAATCGTATCGATCAAATCCGCACCCTGCTGCGCGATGAAGATGCTGTGACGCTGATCCAGCAGAAACCCCGCTTATTCGCCAACATGCTTGGTAATACCGAGTCGCTGCTGGTGCTGCGTTTTCCCGGCCAGCCGCCGCTGATTGTGGTCAACCCCGGTCAACGTCCGCTTCCTGCCATTACGCCGGTCGCTGCAGATCAACCGTTGTCGCTTGCGTCGGTGCATCATCTGGCTGCCGAAGACGGTACACCGTTTATCTCGGCGGCGGCGCTAACGCCCACGCGCGATGGCAGCGGACAGATCGAGATCGTTACTGGCCGCCTGATGAGCGATCGCACGCAAACGCTCAACAGCTATCGCAATCAAATCGTCCTCACCACTGCGCTGGCGGCGTTGCTGGTGGCGGCGATCAGCGTTTGGCTGGTGCGGCGCGGTCTCATTCCGCTCCGACGTTTGGCGGCGCAGGCGGATGCGATTGATGTGCGCCACTTGTCGCAGCGCATGCCCGATCAAGCCCCAGCAGAACTGCAGCCGCTGGTCGCGGCGTTTAATCAGATGCTAAGCCGCCTTGAAAGCGGTTATCAGCAGTTGAGCCAGGTGTCAGCGGATATGGCGCACGATCTGCGCACGCCCATTAATACGCTGATGGGACAGACCGAAGTGGCACTTAGCCAGACGCGCAGCATCGGCGATTATCAGGCGCTGCTCGGCTCCAATTACGAAGAGCTGGAGCGACTGGCAAAGATGATCGACAACATGCTGTTTTTGGCGAAAGCGGAAGATGCCAGCCAGGCAATGGATGTGCAAAACATCGATCTGGCGGTGCTGGGTGAGAAATTGCAGGAGTACTTTGACGGCATGGCAGAAGAACAGGCGATGCAACTGGAGATGGCGCTGCACGGCGAGCTGCATGCCGACGCGCACCTGCTGCAGCGCGCGCTAGCCAATCTGATAGCGAATGCGCTGCGCTATGGCGATTGTCATACCACCATCCGTATTTTCAATCACGGCACGACATTGGTAGTGGAAAATCGAGGCCCCGCGCTCAGTGGCGAACAGCAGGCGCGCATCTTTGATCGCTTCTGGCGCGCCGATCCATCACGTCATCAGGGTAGCAGCGGATTAGGATTATCGATCGTGCGCAGCATTATGCGCCTGCATCAGGGAAGCTGCGAGGTGCACAGCGAGCATGGCGTGAACCGCTTTACGCTGCGATTTCCTTAGCGTAAGTGCAGCCGTTGAAACGGTGCGCATCAATGCGCACCCTACGACAGTCAAATAAAGGTGAAAATCTCTTCACGCGGCAAACGTGATTTTGGCAACGCAGCGTTGAAATCCGCATCGCTGCGGTAGCCTAGTGACACCAGCACCACGCTGGTGAAACCTTTTTCACGCAGTCCCAGCGCCTGATCCAGTGCGCGCGGGTCAAAACCTTCCATTGGTGTGGCATCAATCGCTAACATTGCGGCGCCCAGCAGCAGGCCACCCAGCGCCAGATAAACCTGTTTTTCCATCCACTGCGGCACATCACGCTGCTCGTAACGATGCATATCAACATAGCTCCGACGGCTCTTATCCTGCCCGGCTTTACCCTCCGGCTTAGCAAAACGTCCGTCCGCTTCTTCCTGTGCCAGCACATGTTGCAGATGCGCTTCATCCAAATCGGTACGCATGCACAGCGCGATAACGTGCGACGCATTCAGTACTTTCGGACTGTTATAAACGAACGCGCCGTCGGTAGATTTTGCCATCTGCTCACGGCCCGCCGCGGTGGACGCCACCACAAAGTGCCACGGCTGTGAATTGACCGATGATGGGCTGTTGCGCAGCACGTTTAGCAGGGTTTCGATTTCGTCCTGCGGCAGGCTTTTACCGCCCTCAAAGGCTTTTACGGTGTGACGACGGGCAACGGCATCATTGAGTGTCATGTCAGATTCCTTGTTTTCAGATCAATAAAATTCTGGTGTCGACATTGCGCGATAAATCGCGCCGCTACAGCAGCGTGCAGTTATCTGTAGCGGCGCAATTTATTGCGCATGGTTAAAACTTAAAACCCGCTCAGCACAATCTTGCCGCGCGCGCGTCCGCTCTCGATCAGCGCGTGGGCCTGGCGTAAATTAGCGGCATTAATCGTGCCGTGATGTTCTCCCGCCGTGGTTTGCAGGGTTTTATCATCGATTAACTGGCTCACGCGCTGCAGAATCTCATGCTGACGCTGCATATCAGCGGTGTGGAACAGCGAGCGGGTAAACATCAATTCCCAGTGCAGCGAAATAGCTTTGCGCTTCAGTGGAACCGCATCCAGCGTCTCCGGGTCGTCAATTAACGCCAATTTACCCTGCGGCGCAATGACATCGATCAGTTGCGCGTAATAGCTGTCAGTGTGGGTTAAAGAAACGACATAGCGCACCTCTTTATGCCCAATCGCTTCCAGCTGCTCGCCAAGCGGACGATGGTGATCAATCACATGATGCGCCCCCAGCTTACGCACCCAATCCGCCGTTTCCGGACGCGATGCCGTGCCAATTACCGTCAGTTTGGTCAGCTTGCTGGCAAGCTGCGTCAGGATCGATCCGACGCCGCCGCCCGCGCCAATAATCAGTAAGGCCGCGTCATCTTCAGCTTGCACTTCCAGTCGATCAAACAGCAATTCCCAGGCCGTGAGGGATGTCAGCGGCAGCGCGGCGGCATCGGCATCATTCAATGAGCGTGGTTTATGCCCGGCGATGCGCTCATCCACCAGCCCATATTCGGCGTAGCTGCCAGCGCGGGTAATATCACCGGCGTAGAACACGTTGTCACCGGGCTGGAACAGCGTGACATCCGCGCCAATCGCTTCCACTACGCCAACCGCATCCCAGCCCAGAATGCGCGGCTTATCGGTGGGTGCACCGGCACGCACTTTGGTATCCACGGGGTTCACCGCGATGGCGTGAATTTTTACCAGCAGATCGCGTGCGCCTGGCGATGGCTTTTCTACGTCGAGTTCATACAGCGCATTTTCATCAGAAATCGGTAAACCGTTTTGGCTATAAACAATGGCTTTCATCAGGCAGATCCTTATTTAACAGCAGTTTTCATGCGATAGATTCAGCATAACGGGCCGTTACGCAATGAAAAATGCCCCTTGCAGGTGAACACTTTCACTTTTAGAGTGAAAATCCGTTTTTACTCCTTTCACTGAGAAGCAGATGATCCGTCTGGAAGATGTCACGCTGTTTGTCCGTTCTGCCGCCCTCGGTAGCTTTTCCCGCGCGGCGCGCGAGGTGAACTTATTGCCCGGTCAGGTGAGCGCGGCGATTCAGCGGCTGGAACGCGATTTAGATCGCCGCTTATTCGCCCGCTCCACGCGTAGCCTGCGTTTAACCGCGGAAGGGGAAAAGTATTTGCCCTATGCGCAGGAGATGCTGGCCCTGATGCAGGCCGGAGCCGACAGTTTGCAGAGCGATGAAGATGCGCTGAGCGGTGAGCTTAAAATCGCGCTGCCTTCGGACATTGGCCGCAACATCTTGCTGCCGTTGATTACCGGCTTCTGCCGCGCGCATCCGGCACTGGCGGTGCGGCTCGCTTTTTCCGATCAGATCAGCGACGTGTTTCGCGATCCGGTGGATATCGCCATTCGCTACGGCAAGCTGGAAGACAGCAGTTACGTTGCGCTGCCGCTGGCGGAGGATAATCGCCGCGTGATGGTGGCATCGCCCGATTACCTCGATCGCCATGGTCGCCCGCAAAGGCTGGAAGAGATTGCCCAGCATCATCACTGCCTGCTGTTTATTATGGGCGGACACGTTTACGACAAATGGGCTTTCCCGCAGGAAGGCATGCGGCGGCAAATTACGGTTAAAAGCCGCATGCTGTGTGATGATGCGGAGGTTGCCCGCCGCTGGGCCATCGCGGGCATGGGCATCGCCTATAAATCCTGGATTGATGTGTGTGAGGATGTGCTTGCAGGAAGGTTGGAGATCGTACTACCGGAGATGCCGGGTGAAAGTACCCCGCTGCACCTTATCTGCCCGCACCGTAAACAGTTTTCTCCGGCGATCCGTGCCTTACATAGCCTACTGCGCGAGCATCTGCGCGCGATAACAGCGCGGCTGTAACTGCTGTGACATCTGCACCTGTTACAGCTGTAACACTGATACTGTTCACGCTCACGCGCTTAATTTTTACTTATTGATTTTATTAGTCTTGTTAACCCCTTAGCGGCTGGCACGCTTTTCGCACTCTCCTTTTGAGCTTCTGCACCGGCCACCTGCGTGGCAATGGACAGAACCACAGCCAGACTCAAGGAGAAAATAATGAAAGCGGCACGTTGGTATAAAGCACGCGACATTCGCGTAGATGAGATTGAAGAACCCCAGGTTTCAGCCGGTAAGGTTAAAATTAAAGTGGCGTGGACCGGTATTTGCGGCAGCGATTTGCATGAATATCTTGCCGGTCCGATTTTTGTACCTGTCGACCATCCGCACAAAATCAGCCATGACATCGCCCCAATCGTGATGGGCCACGAGTTTTCTGGCGAAGTGGTGGAAGTGGGTACCGGCGTGACGAAAGTGAAAGCGGGCGATCGTGTGGTGGTCGAGCCGATTCTTTCCTGCGGCGAATGCGCTGCCTGTCGCGAAGGTAAATACAACCTGTGTGGCGATCTCGGCTTCCACGGTTTATCCGGCGGCGGCGGCGGCTTCTCAAGCTTTACCGTGGTAGCGGAGCACATGGTGCATCGCATGCCAGATGCACTCTCTTACGAGCAAGGGGCGCTGGTTGAACCGGCGGCGGTGGCCCTTCACGCCGTGCGCATGAGCAAACTGAAAGCCGGCGATAAAGCCGCTGTATTTGGTGCCGGTCCGATTGGCTTGCTGGTGATTGAAGCGCTGCGCGCGGCAGGCGCCGCCGAAATCTATGTGGTGGAGCTTTCGCAACAGCGCGGTGAGAAAGCGCGCGAGCTGGGCGCTAACGTAGTCATCGATCCGAGTAAAGACGATGCGGTAGCGAAAATCCGTGAGCTGAGCAAGGGCGGCGTCGATGTCGCGTTTGAGGTCACCGGCGTACCGGTAGTGCTGAAGCAGTGCATCGACAGTACCCGCTATGAAGGCGAAACCATCATCGTGTCTATTTGGGAAGGTGAAGCGTCATTCCATCCGAATAAAGTGGTGCTAGCCGAGCGCAACGTGAAAGGCATCATCGCCTATCGCCATATTTTCCCGGCGGTGATGGAGCTGATGGTTCAGGGCTACTTCCAGGCGGAAAAACTGGTCACTAAACGCATTGAGTTGACCGATCTGGTCGAGCAGGGATTTGAAGCGCTGGTGAAAGAGAAGCAGCAGGTGAAAATTCTGGTTCGTCCCCCGCAGTAATCGCCAGCCATGGGTCGCCATTAATGGCGACCCATGGGACAGGCAGCGAAAGATTAAGGAGTTACGCGTCTTTGCGCTTAATACCGAATTTTCCCATTCGACGATACAACGTCATGCGGCTAATTCCCAGCTGACGCGCCGCCTCGCTTTGATTCCAACCCACGGCGTTGAGTTGCCGCCGCAGCGCTTCTGCTTCGCCACTCAGCGATAAGGGCGCGACGGATTGCGGCAGCTGTAACGCATCAGGCAGATCTGCACGCTGAATCATTCCCTGTTCACACATCGCCTGGGCATATTGCAGCGCGTGATGTAACTCGCGCAAATTGCCCGGCCAGGAATAACAGCACAGCGTCTGGCGCGCAGCATCACTGATTAACGCCTTGCCGTTTAGCATCTGGTCGATCAACCCATTAATATCCTGGCGTGCGCGCAGCGGCGGTAGCGTGATAGTCGCGCCCTGTAAGCGATACAGCAGATCCTCACGGAATGCTCCCTGCGCCACCCGCTCGGTGAGCGCATGGTGAGAAGCGGAGATCACGCGGAGATCGACTTTCTGCGCCTGGCGTGCGCCAATCGGCAGCACTTCCTGCTCCGCCAGCACGCGCAGCAAACGCGTTTGCATTTCCAGCGGCATATCGCCAATTTCATCAAGGAATAACGTACCGCCGTGCGCGGCCTGAATCAGCCCGCTGCGCGCGCGATTGCCGGCTCCCGAAAAACTGCCGGGCAGATAGCCAAACAGCTCACTCTCAATTAATGTCGCCGGAATTGCTGCACAGTTGATTGCGATAAAGGGCCCTTTCCGCCGCGAACTGGCCTGATGGAAAGCGCGCGCAAAATACTCTTTGCCGCTGCCGGTTTCACCTTGTACCAACACATTGAGCGGTGTATTAAGCAAACGCGTCGCGCGCTGTAATTGCCGATCAAGCTGCGTATCGCCGCCGCTGAGCGCCGCCAGGGCTGGCGCCGTTTTCACCTCGGCCGATCGGATGCGCGGCGCGGCAGGTGGCTGCGTACGGGCGAAGAAACGCTGCTCGCCTCTGATGTCTTCTAACTGATGGACTTCGGAAGCATTTAACCAACTCGGCAGCTGATCGATCGAGGTGCGGAATAGCGCTGAAAGGGGGGATCCGAGAAGATCATCCCGCCCAGAAAACAGCTGGCGCGCCGGCTGATTCATGCCTACCAGCTGTCCGGAAACATCAAACGCCAGAAGGTATTCAGGATGTACATCGGCCCATGCATACGTGCGACTGAGTTTGAGAATCCAGTCCTGACGATGGCGATGTAAAAGCCATGCGTTTTCAATCCGTCGGGCCTGCCCCAGCGCCAACTGCATCACCAGATGCTGACTGCTGCGCGGCTGTGGCGATGTTAACGCGGAGATATCCAGTACCGCCTGCATCACCCCTTGCGAATCAAACAGCGGCACCGCGCTGCAGGTGAGCGGAATATGGGTGGCATCGAAGTGGTCAGTTTGATGCACGGTGATCGCGTTGCCAGTGGCAAGCGCCGTGCCCACCGCACAGGTACCTGATAACGCTTCAGACCATTGTGAACCGAGGAATAATCCCGCACGCCGCAAACTGACCTCCGCGTTGGCATCGCCGAGGTAATCCACCGCGACGCCCTGTGCATCGGCCAGCAGCAGAATATAGCCAGCGGGCGCAATCTGCTGATAAAGCGTCTGCAAACCGTGCTGAGCGACAAAGCGCAGCTCATCCAACTGCTGACGATGCTCAAGCAGTTGATGTGCTGGCAGAATACGCGCGTCCTGCAGGCGAGCGGGATCCAGTCCATGCTCACTGACACAGCGTAACCATGAAGCCTGCACCGCCTCCTCTTGCGGATTAACCACGCGGGCAGCATTACGGTTCTCGATTCGGGCAACTACATTGGCAATGTGTTCACGCTGGCTTAGGTTCACAGCGATTCTCCTGCATCAGCGCACTATACACGCCAGTTTAAAGCGGAATCACAGCATAGCGGATTAACATCTAAATAACAGATGTAGCGTGGATGAGATGCGCAACGACAGCAGAAGACTTTACTCTGGGGGATTACCATGGGTATTAGCCGCAGCGAATAGCGAAATGGCTGCTATGAATGGCGAGGTGAGCTGTGCGTCCATTATGACGGTCGCCATGAATGGCGTTGTGTACTGTGCGTCATTATGACGGTCGCCATAAATGGCGACCCTACATCGTAGGGTGCGCATTTATGCGCACCGTTTCAACGACCGCATTAGCCGTCATGATGCATTTATGCGCACCGTTTTAAAGACCGCATTAGCCGTCATGACGCATTGATGCGCACCGGACATGATTCAGGAGTTATTCGGCGGTGTAGCGTCGGTTTCGCTAAACGTTGGCTTCTGGCGGGTTACCGAATAAACAACATTTTTCGGACTATTAGGATCGGTGGTGACATCCACTGAAGCAATCGTCACTTTGCCAAAGCCAAAAAGCGTCTGCACGTATCCGCCAATTTGGTGTTTACCTGGCGCGACACGAATCTCTTTCTTTTCGCCCTTCTGCAACAGTCCCGCATTTTGACCATCAACCGTTAAATAAATGGTTGAACCATCATCGGTGCGCGTAACCAGATGCGAAACATTAATCACCGTCGGGCCGCTTTCAAATGGGGTTGGCGTGTCATTATTTTCGATTGGCGCGCCGGTCGCAGGCTGAGCCGCGGAGGTATCCGCCGTCGCAGTGCTGTCAGGGGATGTACCGGTAACGGCAGCCAGTCGGGCACAGCCGGTGAGCATTAAGGTTGCCATCAAAGTGGCCAGTGTGAAACGCGATAACATCGTGACAAAAACACCTTTGCTGAATGAGAAGCGATTATTTTAGCGTGCCTTGAATAGTGATGACAGTCTCATAATTACAGTATTTTCCTAAAACCGGTGAGGAGTTGTAACAGGTGCATACCAGCCGCACGGAATGTAAAAGAAACGGCGGCCGGTAAGACCGCCGACGGAATTACCAGCTGTAATTAACCGATGCAACAATGGAACGACCGCTGCCATAGAAGCAGGCGCTGGTGTTGCTGCACGAGGCGACATAGTGTTTGTCCGCCACGTTATTCACATTAAGTTGCAGCGTGGTACCGCGCAGCGAATTCGCCGCTTCGCCTAATTCATACTTCGCCATCACGTCGTACAACGTGTAATGCGGAACCTTATTGGTGCCGGTTTCATCCGCTGGCGCGGTGCCGGTGTAGCGCACGCCGCTGCCAAGGGTAAAGCCATTCAGCACGCCATCGAGGAAGGTATAACTGCCCCACGCCGAGGCCGCATGACGCGGAATGCTGGACGGCGAGTGACCAATACGTTCGGTGATGCTGCTCTCTTTGGTCACCGCATCGGTGTAGGTATAAGCCGCCAGCAGTTTGATCTCTGGCGTGATCTGCGCATGCGCTTCGGTTTCAATACCTTTTGAACGCACTTTACCAATCTGCTCGTTATAGCCGGTGACGTTGTTATAAGCGGTAATGTTTTTCTGCGTGATATCAAACGCGGACACGGTAAACACCGCATCCCAGCCCAACGGCTGATACTTCACGCCCACTTCTGTCTGTTCACCGGTGGTCGGTTTGAACGGATCGGTGCCCGGCGCGCCGCTGTTCAGGTTGGGTTCAAACGAGGTGCTGTAGCTGATGTATGGCGAAATCCCGTTATCGAACGCATACAGCAAACCGGCGCGCCCGGTGAACTTGTTATCATTCTGCTGGGTTTCGCTGTTATCGGTGCGATCCTGTGTACGCACTTCGCTCCAGTCATTACGGCCTGACAACAGCAGGTTCCACTGATTCCACTCCAGCTGATCCTGCAGATAAACACCAACCTGATCGAGCTTCTTACGGGTGCTGGTAGTCAGCGTCAAATCGCTCTCGTTGATGCTGATACGCGTTGGGTTAGCCCAATCGAGAATGTATTGATCGCCCCTGTCGAGCCACAATTTGTTATCTACGTCGCTCCACTTGTAATCCAGCCCGCCAAGCACAGTGTGCGCAACATTCCCGGTATCAAAGGTGGCTTTCAGCTGGTTATCCAGACCCAACTCTTTTGACTTGATCTTGTCGTGCTGCGGACGACGGTTGATCGAGTGATCGTTATCCGCATCAACGGTATACACCAGATATTTGTACGACTCATCCATGTTGCTGTAGCGCAGATTCTGCGTGAAGCTGACGTTGTCGTTCAGATTGTGCTCGAAAATATAACCAATCGACGTCTGCTCGCGTTTGGCTTCGTTGAAGCTCGGATCGCTGACGTTAAAGTCATAAGGGATCCGTCCGGCACTGGTGTTGAACAACGTTCCGTTGGCCGGCAGGAAGTTACGGTAGCCCGCTTTCGGCTCGTTCTGATACAGCGTCAACAGCGTAAAGCTGGTATCGGCGTTGGGCAGCCAGGTAATGGCCGGCGCAATCGCCATACGCTGCTGTTTATTATCTTTAACGAACTCGTGTTTGGTGCTGGCGATACCGTTCAGGCGATAAAACAGCGTGTTGTCATCATTTAGCTTACCGCCGAAATCAAACGCCGCTTCACCCAAATGTTGATTGCCAGTGCTGAGCTGCACTTTATGAATACTTTGCGCCGTCGGGCGTTTGCTGGTCATCGCCACGATGCCACCCGGATTCACCTGGCCGTACAGCACCGAGGCGGGACCATGAATCATCTCAACGCGCTCCAGCAGCCAGGGATCGATCTGCCCCGCGGCGCCAGCCTGACCGGACAAGCCGTAGCTCAGGCCGTCGAGGAACTTCGGCGCATAGCGGAAACCGCGCGCAATAATCTCATCATTACGGTTGGAGTTACCGCGATAGTTGGTTAGCACGCCGCTGGTGTAGCTTAGCGCATCCGCCACCGATGCCGCCGCTTGATCGTCCATCTGCTCACGCGTAATCACTGAAATGGATTGCGGGGTTTTGCGCAACGGCGTGGCGGTTTTTGTGCCTGCCGCGCTCTCTTTCGCCACATAGCCTTGTAGCGGTGCGGTGACGCTTTCGTGCGTTTCGGCGTTAACGGTAATCGTCTCTTCGGCGGACACCGGTGCCACTAACAAAATTGAGGCCAGTGAAAGATAGACAGGATTGAACCTGAACGGGTGTGCCACAGCAGGTATTGCTGATTTTCTTACTTTAATAGACATAGTCGCCATCTCTATTTCAAACTGCCTTGTAGATGAAATAATCCATTCAGAGGTCCTCGCCTAATAGCAGAGGCTGTAACGGATTGAAATATTACTGTCATCGATTATTTACGGCCCTAATTTCCCCGCGTGACCTCTCTCACAAAATAATCCACTGAAAATCCGAAGGTTTCTTAGGCGCGAAAAATCATATTGCAAATGTAAATCGTTATCAATAGCATTTGCATTAGCTTTGATTAAGTAAAGACTATGAACAAAATTTGGAGATGGATTGCAGAATGTTTCTAACGCATGCAGAAAAAACAGCAAAAACCTGGTTGCCTGCGGGAACCGTTGCGCAATGGTTGCGACAAGCTGATGTGGGCGGCGAAGGCTGGTGGCAGCGGCTTTATGCCACCGGAACACCGCTGGTGGAACGTGATGAGCAGGGTCAGACCTCCATGCATTTTTTTTGGCGCGATCCCCAAGGTCATTCCGCACTTTCTTCTACGCAACGGGTTTATATCGATATTAATGGCGTCACCGATCACCACAGCGAAGCGCCAGAAAGTTTGGCGCGCGTGGGGGACAGCAACGTCTGGCATTGGTCTACGCCGATTGAATCCGATTGGCGCGGCAGTTACAGCCTGATTCCGGTCACTGCGCAACAGCTGCCGCCGCTATTTTGTGGCGATGATGACACCTGTCGCGCGCTGCAACGTAAATGGTGGATTTCGCTGATGCCGCTGGCGATTCCCGACAAGCTCAATCCCACCCCGCCGTTTCTCAGCAGCCGTCGCTTTGCTTTGAGCAACGCGCATATGCCGGATGCGCCGGATCAATCGGCGTGGCGAGCGCTGGATGCCGGACTCGCCGAAACCTGGCCCGATACGCTGCAAACGCTGCGGTGGCGCAGCACGCTGCTCCAGGTTACGCGCAAGGTTTGGATCTACAGCACGGGTAAAACCGACCGGCCTGAACAGCGTCCGCTGGCAATTCTGCTCGACGGACAAAACTGGGTGTACGGCCAGCCGATCTTTAGCGCACTGGATCAGGTCACCGCCGCTGGCGAACTGCCGCCGGCCTGCTGGCTGTTTATCGATGTCATCGACAGCCAGCATCGCGAAGCGGAATTACCGTGCAATGAAACTTTCTGGCAGGCGGTGCAGCAAGAGCTACTGCCGCTGGCTCAGCAACACGCGGCATTCAGCAGCGATGCCGATCGCACGTTGGTGGCCGGGCAAAGCTACGGTGGACTCGCCGCCCTGTATGCCGGGTTGCACTGGCCGCAGCGCTTTGGCCGCATTCTTACGCAATCCGGCTCATTCTGGTGGCCCAACCTGCAATATCTCCGCGACTACGCCAATCGTGAACATCACGCGCCGGGCCTGCTGTTGCAGCGTCTGCAACAAGGCACATTGCCAACGGGCACGCTGAAGATCTTCCAGGAAGTGGGCGATCGCGAGGCGGACATGGTGTACGTCAACCAGCAGATCGCTCCGGTGCTGGAAGCCGCTGGCCACGAATTACATTTTCGCCGCTACGCCGGAGGGCACGATGCGCTGTGCTGGCGCGGCGGTCTGATCGACGGCTGTCGCTGGCTGCTGGCCGATTTTCTATCCCCAACCTCACCCTCTGAAGGTAATCACCATGTCTGAACAACAAAACCCGTTTGATAACGATGCGCTGGAATTTCTGGTGCTGCTTAACACGCGCCAGCAATACAGTTTGTGGCCAGCATTCGCTCCCGTTCCCGCCGGTTGGCATAACGTGGCAGGGCCGCTAACGCGCGCTGCGGCAATTGAATTTATCGAAGCCAACTGGCACGACATGCGACCAGCGACGCAACAGACGTCGTCTACCGCAGCTTAATTTGCTCTTTTAATCATTTAGTTAATTTATTCCCCCAATCACTCGGGCTGCAGCAAGGCGGCAAGTGTGCAAATCCCTAGGTGCTTACGGACGTAAGTGACTGGGGTGAGCGCACGCAGCCAACGCCGTTGCAGCCCGAAGGATGACGGGAATCAGACAGGAACTGTCTCTTGGCAACGATCAAACAACCCTATCCTTTAGTCGCGGCGCAGCCCGGCATCTGGATCGCTGACAGCATTGCGCAGCCGCGCAATCAATTTACCGTGGCGCACTACAGCGTGTTGCACGGCAACATCAACCGCGTCGCACTCGATAGCGCTATTCGTCAGGCGATGGCCGAAGCTGATACCGTGCAGGCGCGCTTTGGTCTCGACGATGAGGGCAATCCGGCGCAGTGGTTCGATGCACAAGCACCCATCGCACCGGAATGGCACGATTTTAGCCAGCGTGCCGACGCAACCCGCCAGGCGCACAAGCTGATGCAGGCAGATATCGCTGCTGAGCTGCCTGCCGACGGCGACGCTCCGCTCTATCGTCACGTGTTAATGCGCGTCGATGACGGCAACTGGCTGTGGTATCAGCGCTATCATCATCTGCTGGTAGATGGCTTCAGTTTTGCGGCGTTGACGCAGCGCATTGCGGCAATCTATGCCGCCGAGTGTACCGGCGAAACGCCTGCGCCCACGCCGTTTACCCCCTTCACCACGGTGATTGAGGAGTATCAACAGTGGCAGGATTCCGCCGCCTGCGAGCGCGCCGCCAGCCACTGGCAAAGCTACACCGCTGAGCTTCCTGAAACCCTTACGCTCTCAAATGAAAACATAACGCATCCCGACGCTCGCCCCATCAGTTGTCAGGTCACCCTCCCGCAGTTGACGAGATTGCATCAGCAGCTGGCTGACAGCAGCGAAGGAGATATCGTCAGTGCCCTGTTAATTGCCTATCTCGCCCGCATCAGCAACCGCTCGCGTTTGTCGATTGGCTTTCCGTTCATGCGCCGCATGGGTTCGGCGGCGATCTCAACGCTCGGACCGGTGGTGAATGTATTGCCGCTGATCTTTAGCGTGAGCGATGAGATGACGTTACCGGCGCTGTTGCAGCAGGTGCAGAGCGAAATCCGCAAAGCGCGCCGTCATCAGCGTTATGAAGCGGAACAGCTGCGCCGCGATCTGGGTCTGGTTGGCAGCAGCCAGGCGCTGTATGGCCCGGTGATTAACGTCAAGGTTTATCACGACGATGTGCAATTCGATGGTCATGGTGCCGCCACCCACACGCTGGCAATGGGCCCGGTGGACGATCTGGAATTTGAGGTTGGTTTCCGCGACGGTGCATTACAGTTGACGTTAGTCGCTAACCCGCAGCGTTATAATGCAAAATCGTTACAACGTCACGCCGAACGCATTGGCTATCTGCTAAACCAGTTTGTTGATAATCCTGCTATTAACGTGGGTGCGCTGTCGCTGATTGCCCCGCAAGAGCAGGCCGATCTGCAGCGCTGGTCAACCGGCCCTGGCATCATACCGCCTGCCAATACCGCCACCATTGTTGATGTCCTGCTGCAATCTGCTGCGCAACATGGCAATGAGATCGCGGTAGTTTGCGGCGAGCGCAGCCTGAGTTATCGCCAGCTTGCCGATCGCGCGATGCAGCTTGCACATCTGCTGATCGCGCGCGGTTTGCACGCCGACGACGTGGTGGCAATCGGAATTCCACGTTCTGTAGATTCACTGGTGGCGATATTTGGCGTACTGGCAAGCGGCGCGGCCTATATGCCGCTCGACCTCGACTACCCGCGTGAACGCTTAACCCTGATGTGCGATGACGCGCAGCCCAAACTGCTACTCACCCACACCCGCACGCTGGAGCAAATGCCAAAACTGCCGCATCTGTTGATTAACGAGATTGAGTTGAACACGTATCCCACCGCGCGACCCGCAACTAACCTGTGCGGTGTCGATCTGGCTTACATGATCTACACCTCGGGATCGACCGGACGCCCCAAAGGCGTAATGAGCACGCATCAGGGTTTGCTCAATCTGTTCCTCTCGCATCGCGAACACCTGTTTGGCCCCGCGATTGCGCGCTTTACCGCCCACAGTCCGCGCCGCATGCGCGCGGGTCACACCGCCTCATTCTCCTTTGACTCCTCCTGGGAACCGCTGTTCTGCATGCTGATGGGCTGCGAGCTAAATATCTTCAACGAAGATCTGCGCCGCGACGCCTGGGGATTGATACAACAGATGAACGCGGTGCCGGTGGATTTACTGGATATCACACCGTCGTTCTTCTCACAAATGATCGACAGCGGCCTGCTGGAAGCCGATAACCATCGCCCATCGTTTGTGATGATTGGCGGCGAAGCGGCAACGCCGACACTGTGGAAACGGATGCAGCAACAGCAGCAGATGGAGATCCACAACTATTACGGCCCGTCGGAATACACCATTGATACGCTCGGCGCCAACGTGATGGCCTCGCCGCAGCCGGTGATTGGCCGTCCAGTGGGGAACAGCGAAGTCTATTTGCTGGATAACCAGTTGCGTCCGGTACCGATTGGCTGCCCAGGCGAGTTGTACATTGCCGGAAGCGGCATCGCGCGCGGCTATTTGCGTCGCCCCGATCTCACCAGCGCACGCTTTGTTGCCAATCCGTTCCGCGCAGGCGATGTGATGTACCGCAGCGGCGACCTGATGCGCTGGAATCAGGATGGTCAGCTGGCGTTTATTGGCCGTACCGATCACCAGATTAAAGTGCGCGGCTTCCGCGTCGAGTTGGGTGAGGTGGAGAACGCGCTGGTGGCGCTGCCGGAAGTCAGCACCGCCATCGTCATCGCCGAAGTGATAGGCGCGACGCATCGCTTAATTGGCTACTGCTCGGTGCAGGATGATGCGCTGCGCGCAGAGGGCACTCTCAGCGCGCAATTGCTGGCACAGCTTGCAACACGGCTTCCGGATTACATGGTGCCGGCGGTACTGATGGTGATGGAGACGTTGCCGCTTAATGTCAACGGCAAGATTGATCGCCAGGCGCTGCCAAAGCCGCAACAGGCGGCGCAGAACCAAAGCCGCGCTGCCAGCACGCCGCAGGAACAGCTGATTTGTTCGGCGATAGCCAACCTGCTCGGGCTGGAAAGCGTGGGTGCAGAGGATGATTTCTTTGCACTCGGCGGTGACAGTATCTCGGCGATGGGACTTAGCACCGCCGCGCGCCGCGCCGGTTATCTGTTACGTCCGCGTGAAATTTTCGCTGAACGTACCGCTGCCCGCATGGCGCGTGATTTAACGCCGTTGGCACAACAGTCCACCGCTAAACGGGTGGCGCAACAGGGCGCGATTGGCGGATTGCCGATCCTGCACTGGTTCCACGCGCAGGCAGGCATTAATGCGCGCTTTGCCCACGGCGTGCTGCTGTCGGTGCCGCCGCAGTTACAGCAGGCGCAGGTAGAACAGTTGATCGATCAACTGGCGCGGGCGCATCCCGTGTTGAACGGCTTTACGCGCGATGAGCAGCTGATCGTCGGCGAAACATTGCCTGCATGCCCTGCCCGCGTACGCGTACGCGTATGGGCAATAGCAGATCGCGATAGTGCGGCGGAGCAGGCGTTTACCGAAGATGCTTACGCGCTTGATCCCGCTGCCGGTGCGTTACTCAAGGCCACGCTGTTGCAACAAAACGGCGCCAGCTGCGCGCTGGTGTTGACGCTGCATCATTTAATTGTTGATGGCGTTTCCTGGCGCGTGTTGCTGGATGAGCTGCAACAGGCCGGTGATGCGCTGCTCAATAACACGCCGCTGATGATCCCTGCAGAGGAAACCTCGCTGCATGACTGGTCGGCTGCCTTGCTGGCTAACCTCTCCGCGCGCGCTAGCGAACTGCCGTTCTGGCAACAGATGCTGGCTGAACCGCTGCCGGCGATTGGACAGCGATCCCTTCAGCACAGCGATCGCCAGCAGCATCGGCGCACGCTGCTGGATGCGGCCACTACGCACGCGCTGCTCAACACGCTGCCGCAATCTTATCGCGCCACCAGCGAAGAGTTGCTGTTAAC
Source organism: Pantoea sp. BRR-3P (assembly GCF_039621635.1). NCBI lineage: Bacteria > Pseudomonadati > Pseudomonadota > Gammaproteobacteria > Enterobacterales > Erwiniaceae > Pantoea > Pantoea sp. BRR-3P. The sequence continues at coordinate 136,972 of NZ_CP155067.1, read as the reverse complement.
GCTGCTGACCCTCGCGCTGCGCCAGCATAACGGCAGTGCGATGCAACGCGTTACGCTGGAATCACATGGCCGCGCCGAGCTGCATACCCAGCAGGATTTGGCGCGCACCGTTGGCTGGTTAACGGCGGAATTCCCGCTGTTGCTGGCATTACCGGAAAACCCACAGGCGCCGCTCAACGCTAGCGTACGCGCGGTAAAAGCGGTACTGCGCGCGGTGCCGGATCGCGGCATTGGCTATGGTCAGTTACGTTGGCTGGATGCGCATCGCGGCGTTACGCTGGCAAAACTGGCGGCTAAGCATGCGCCGCAGGTACTATTTAACTATCTGGGGCGCTTCCAACAGCGCAGCGGCTATTGGTCGCCACAGCGCACCGCCAAGGCGTTCCGCGACACCTTTGCGGTGATGCAGGATGGCGCGCTGCCGCTGCAGCATGCGTTAGAACTTAACGTGTTTGTCGAAGAGCAGCCGGACGCGGCGCAGCTGGCGCTCAATTGGAGCTGGGCCGCTGGCGTGTTGAATGCTGAGGCGATTGAACAACTGCATCTGGCGATGGTCAGCACCGCGCAGGCGTTGATGGCACTGGCACAAGATCAGCCGCAGCAGGCCGCCAATACGCTGGTTGCCGCCGACGTGGCCATTGATGGCGTAGACGATACCACGCTGCAACAGCTGCATGCGCGTCACGGTGCCTTCAGCCACGTGCTGCCGCTGTTGCCATTACAAAAAGGCCTGCTGTTCCACGCCCAAACCACCGCACAACAAGGCAGCTATAACTCGCTGACGCGTCTTACGCTGAGCGGCGAGATCGGCGCCGCAGCCGTTCAGCAGGCGCTGAACGCGGTGCTACGCCGCCATCCACAGCTGGCGGCACGCTTTGATGCCGAACTCAGCCTGCAACCGCTGCAGCTGCTGCCGGAAGGCGAGCGGGATTGGCCGCTGGCGGTGCATCAGTTGGCTGAGGAAGACGAAGATCAGGCGCTGCTGGCGCTGGAGCATCAGGCGCTGGCGCAGGATCTGTTTAGTCAGCCGATCATGCTGCAAGCCACGCTGATCGCCCATCGCGATGGCCTGCGCTGGACGCTGCTGCTTAACGCGCATCATCTCGTGGTCGATGGCTGGTCAACGCCGGTGATCCTCCACGATCTGCTTTGTGCGCTGCGGCAGCAAACCCTGCCCGCGCTCAGCAGCAGTTATGTTGACCTGGTGCGTCAACTCGGCCAGCGCGACTGCGACGACGCGCGCCAACAGTGGCAATCGTGCCTGCGCGACGTGCGGCCGACGCTGCTCTATCCAAACGCGGCCGACAGCGCGGTCAGCGAAAAACGCATCACGCTGGATGCCACGCTGGAGCGCGAGCTTTATGCGCTGTGTCGGGCGCGTGGATTAACCCTGAACACCGTCATGCAGGGTGTGTGGGGCTTGATGCTGTCCGTTGCCAGCGGCCAGCAGGATGTGGTGTTTGGTGCACCAGTGTCCGGTCGATTTGGCCAGATTGACGGTATCGATCAGCACGTCGGCCTGTTCAGCAACACCTTGCCGGTGCGCGTTCGCTTCGATCATCAGCGGCCACTGCTGGCGCAGCTGGCCGATCATCAGGCGCAGCAGATCCAGCTAATTGAGCAGGATTGCCTCGGATTGGCCGAAATTCAGCAGCTGGTTGGCGCAGGTACGCTGTTTGATACTTTGCTGGTGGTCGAGAACTATCCGGACAACCAAAGCGTGCTGGATGCCAATGCCGACGTGCGCTGCGAGGCGATTCACAACCGCGGCTATACGCATTACCCGCTGACGCTGCTGGTGCTACCGGGTGAACAGCTGACGCTGCTGATGGAGTATCGCGACTGCGTCAGCGCGCCGGAACGTCTCGCCGAGCGGTTGCTCCTGCTGCTGCAACAGCTGGTTTCCACGCCCGATCTGCCGCTGACGCAGTGGCGACTGCAAACGCTGGCTGAGCAATCGCTGCTGGCGTGGGTCAATAACACCGGCGTGCAGCTGGAAGATGAAACTCTGCAGCAGGCAATTGCCCAGCAGGCAGCGCGTACGCCCGATGCGCTAGCGCTGGTTGATGAAGCGCATCGTTTGAGCTACAGCGACATGCAGCGGCAGGTTACGCTGCTGGCGGATCGCCTGATCGAAGCCGGCGTGATGCCGGGCGACATCGTCGCCGTGGCGCTGCCGCGTTCGGTACGGCTTAGCATCGCGCTCAGCGCCATTTTACAAGCCGGGGCGGCGTATCTGCCGCTGGATATCGGTTATCCCGATGAGCGTTTGGCCTACATGGTAGAAGATGCGCGGCCGTGGGTGGTGATCACCGAGTCAGCGCTGGAAATTCGTTTCGCCCGTTTTGGTACGCTGATGCTATTTGATGGCTTAGCCAACCCACAGGCTCAGGCTCGGCACACGCTGCCGCAGGCGGATGCCAATCGGCCGGCTTACGTCCTTTATACCTCGGGTTCCACCGGCAAACCGAAAGGCGTGGTGGTGAACCAACGCGCTATCATCAATCGTCTGCGCTGGATGCAGGCCAGCTATCCGTTGCGCGCCGACGATGTGGTGCTGCAGAAAACCCCGTGCAGCTTTGATGTCTCGGTGTGGGAGTTCTTCTGGCCGCTGATGACTGGCGCGCAGCTGATGATGGCTCCAGCGGAGGCACACCGCGATCCGCAGGCGCTGTGGCAGCTAATTGACGATTATCGCGTCACCACAATGCATTTTGTCCCCTCGATGCTGGCCGCATTTGTCGGCCATCTGGCGACGCAAACCGATCGTGCTTGCCCAAGCCTGCGCCGCGTATTTTGTAGCGGTGAAGCGTTGGCGTGCGATTTGGCGCGCAGCTATCAGGATCTGATTGCCGCACCGCTGCACAATCTGTATGGCCCGACCGAAGCCGCCGTCGATGTCACCTGGCAACCGGCCAGCGGCAGCGCGCTAGCGGGCCTCAACGGTCCGGGCGTACCGATTGGACGCCCGGTGTGGAACACGCAGCTGCATATTCTCGATAACCTGCTGCGCCCGGTGCCGGTTGGCGTGCCCGGCGATCTCTATCTCAGCGGTGTGCAGCTGGCCGATGGCTATTTGCACCGCGCCGACCTCACCGCGCAGCGCTTTGTCGCCGCGCCGTTTGCCGAAGGGGAACGCATGTATCGCACCGGCGATATTGCCAGCTGGCGCGCCGACGGTGCGGTTGAGTATCTGGGACGCAGTGACGATCAGCTGAAAATGCGCGGACAGCGTATTGAGCCGGGCGAGATCGAACAAGCCCTGGCGGCGCTGCCAGGCGTGGCGCAAGCGGTGGTCGCGGCGCGCAACCTTACGCAGCAGTCAACGCCGGGCGTCGATAATCGTCAGCTGCTGGGCTGGCTGGTAGCGGAAGCGGGCATCACGCTGGACCTCGAGCGCGTGAAGCAGCAGCTGAGCGAACGATTGCCTGCGCATATGCAGCCGGTCAGCTATCTGCTGCTCGACCAATTGCCGCTGAGCGCTAACGGCAAGCTCGACCGCAAAGCGCTGCCGATGCCGCAGCGCAGCGCGCGCAGCGGTCGCTTACCGGACAGCGCCAGTGAGCATTTGCTGGCAGAGCTGTTCCAGCAGCTGCTGGGTTGCGACAGCGTGTTCGCCGACGACGATTTCTTCGCGCTCGGCGGCCATTCGCTGCTGGCGATGCGTCTGGCGGCAGAACTGCGTCGTCGTGAGGTGCCGCCGCTCAGCGTCGGGCAGATCATCGCGGCACGCAGCGTGGAGAAGCTGGCGACGCTGCTCGACGACGGCGCCAGCAGCGAAACCGGTGGCAACGGTGAACTGCTGCCGCTGCGCGCAGGCAACGGCCCTACGCTGTTCTGCATCCATCCCGCCTCCGGTTTCGCCTGGCAGTACAGCGCCCTGCTGCACTATCTGGACGGCGACTTCCCGATTGTCGGCCTGCAATCGCCGCGTCCTGATGGGGTGATTGCGGCGTGTCACAGCGTGGCGGCGATGTGCGATCGGCATCTGGCAGCGATTCGCCAGCAGCAGCCGAGCGGACCTTACTTCCTGCTCGGTTATTCGCTTGGCGGCACGCTGGCGCAAGGCATCGCGGCACGCCTGCAGGCGTTAGGTGAAGAGGTGGCCTTCCTCGGCCTGCTGGATACCTATCCGGCGGAAGGTCAGGACTGGCGCATGCCGGATGCCGCTGCAGCGGAACAGGAGGTGGCGCGGGAGCAGGCCGAATTTATGGCGGCAACCGAAGACGAACGCGATCCGCTGCTGCGGGCGGAGAAGGCGGCGATGTTTAGCACCATCGTGGCTAATTACAAAGATGCCGTCGCGCGCCTGGCCGAAGCGCGCACGCCGCGTTATGCCGGCAACGCCACGCTGTTTATGGCGAAGAGAACCGTGCCGCCGGATATGGATGTCCGCGCCAGCTGGGCGCCGTTTGTGGATGAGCTCACCCTCTACCCGCTGGATTGCGAACACGCCGATATTCTCTCGGCGGATTCGCTGAAGGTATTGGGACCGTTGATAAATCAGCTGTTAGCGGGTTGAGCTTTGGTGCGGGCATCGAAACGGTGCGCATAAATGCGCACCCTACGAAAGGTCTGCACGTTTTTGTAGGGTCGCATTCATAGCGGCCTGGAAATAAGTGTAGGGTCGCCATTCATGGCGACCTTTACCCCTTATGTTGGAGATATATGGCTAAGCCTTCGATATTTTTAGATTTTAGTTTGCTGAAAAATAACCCGTCATTCCGCGCAATATTCTGCGCTCGCATGCTGTCGGTGTTTGCGCTCGGCATGCTGGCGGTGGGTGTGCCGGTGCAGATTCAGGCCATGACCGGCTCCACGCTGCAGGTGGGCGTGGCGGTGATGCTCGATGGCGTCGGCATGTTTATCGGCCTGCTGCTTGGCGGTGTGCTCGCAGATCGCTACGATCGCCGCAAGCTGATCCTGTTTGCACGCGGCACCTGCGGCATTGGCTTTGTGCTGCTCAGCCTGAATGCCTTCAGCTCAGCGCCTTCGCTGCTGGCGCTCTACTTCCTCGCCTTCTGGGATGGCTTCTTTGGAGCGCTGGGCATGACCGCGCTGATGGCAGTGATCCCGCTGATCGTCGGACGCGAACATCTGGCGGAAGCCGGTGCGCTCAGCATGCTAACGGTGCGCCTCGGCGCGATTCTCTCGCCAGCGATTGGCGGGATGATTATCGTCGCGGCAGGCGTCGGCTGGGCCTTTGCGGTCGCCGCCATCGGTACGCTGGCTACGCTGATTCCGCTAGTGCGTTTGCCCGCCATGAAGCCTGAACAGCAGGAACCGGAGCATCCGCTGCGCGCGCTGGCGAGCGGCATTCAATTTGTTTGCCAGCATAAAGTGGTGGGCGCGGTGGTGCTGGTTGGGTTACTGCTCAGCATGGTGGGCGCGGTGCGTATCCTGTTCCCGGCGCTGGCGCTAACCTTGCACGCCGATGCCTCGGCATTAGGTTTGATGTATTCTGCGGTGCCGCTGGGCGCGATGATCGGCGCATTTACCAGCGGCTGGGTGCGACAACTGGCACGCCCGGGGCGGGTGCTGATCGGTTGTGCGCTGCTGGCGTTTGCCTGCATCGCCTCGCTCGGTTTCTACAGCCATTTGCTGCCCGCACTGCTGGCGCTGGTGTGTTACGGCTACAGCAACGCTATCGCCTCGCTGTTGCAGTTTATGCTGACGCAGCATCATACGCCGGATGCGCTGCTGGGTCGCGTTAACAGCCTTGGCACAGCACAGGATGTGACGGGCGATTCGCTTGGCGCATTAGGTTTGGGGGCACTGGCACGGGTGTTGGCGCCGTTGAGCAGCGTGTTGTGGTTTGGTGGCCTGGCGGCGGGGCTGTTGGTCTTGCTGGCGCTGGCGGCGCGCGGCCTGCGCACCGCACGCCTCGGCGATCAGCCTGATGCGTCGCGACCAGCCACCGCTGACGCTTGATGCGTGAATTGCCGCTCGATGCTGCTCAGCATATTGCTGGCGCTGTAGTAATCGAGGCGGAAAGTGTCGTTCCCCACGGCAAAAATAGCGTGCTGCTGCACCGCGGGCAGATGGGCGAGGAATGGATTCTTCGCCACCTGCGGCACGGTTTTCTCATCGGCCGCAAACAGCAAAATAGTGTTGCCGGTGATGCCATCGGCCATATTTTCACCGTTTAGCTGAATGATGTCATTGCGCTTGCCCATGCTGGTGCTGCCCTGAAAACTCGCGGGCGGCGCGGCCAAGGTAAAGCCCAACGCCTTTAACAGCGCACCCTGCGCCGAGGCCGGTGTCCATAGGTTCATGCCGCGTCCATCTTCGTAATAGACCAGGGCAGACGTCGGCTGTGGCGGCAGCGTGATCGTATTGCGCACCGCAGCGACGCGCTGGTCAAACGCAGCTATCACCTTTTTTGCATCCGCTTCATGACCGGTGATGTCACCCAACTGTAAAGCTAATGCCTGCCAGCTCTTATCGCCGTAGTCGATCACTAATACCGGCGCAATGGTTTGCAGCTGATCGTACAAGCGCAGCGCTGAATCCCCGCCGGTGGCGGCCATCACGATCAAGTCCGGCGCTTCGGCCGCAATCGCTTCGGCGTTTGGCTGCGACACGTACAGCGGTTTTACCTGACGCGCTTTCGCCACTTCACTCCACTGAGTAAAGAAGCCCTGCGCATCCGCCACGCTGCTATTGCGGCTGGTGGCGCCAGAGCCGATCAGCGGCGCATTAATTGCCAGCAAAGTGCCGCTCAGCGTGACGCTGGTCGAAACAATACGCTGCGGCGGCTGTTGCAGCGTAAGTGGGCCTTGCGGGGTTTGGATGGTGCGCGGCCAGCTGGCGGTTGCGTGGGCGTGGGTGCAGATGAAAAATAGAGTGAGCAGCAGAGAAAGAGCGGGAAAACGCATCAGGTTGTCCATCACTTGATAATTGAGAATAAATATCATTATCAAAAATACAGCGGTGTGCAAGCGTAATTCTTGGTGTATTTCCGGTCGCCATGAATGACGACCCTACCTATTCGTAGGGTGCGCATTAATGCGCACCTGGCAGAAGTTACTGCAGTGAATAACGCGCCATCGGCGCCACATCCTTAATCACACCATTCGCTTTCATATACTCACCAAATGCCTGATAGCGCGCCCGATCAAACTCTGCGCTGTGCGCAGCAAAGTACGGTAGCGTCGCCTGCCACGCTTCATGGTTTAGTTTGGTGTTCAGCTCTGGATATTGCTTGATAAATGCCTGCCACGCCTCTTGCGGATGCGCGCGCAGCCATGCCACACCCGCATCAAGCCCGCGCAAAAACGCCGGAATACGTTTGTCCTGCGCGGCCGTTTTTTGATTTGCCAGAATAATCAGTTCGTCATACGCCGGCACACCGTAATCCTCAGGTTTGAACACCGTCGGATTGGCGCCTTTGTCCTGCAGATCCAGCAGCTCATAGTTGCGGAAGATGGTCATCGCACCCTCAATCTTGTGCGTCAATAGCGCTGATTCACCGTCCATATTCAGGTTAATCAGCTTCACGGTGGCAACATCAACGCCCTGCGATTTCAGCATATTGCGAATTGCCACGTCTTCCGTTCCCGGTACCGCATAGCCCAGCGTTTTCCCTGCAAAATCTTTTAAAGAGTGAATATCGCTCGCAAGCGTGGTCAGCGTATTCAGTGGCTGATTGATTAAAGTACCAACGCGGATGACTGGCACATCCTTCTCCACCAGCGTATAGAGCTGCGGCTGATAGCTGATAGCAAGATCGGCTTTACCTGCGGCCAAGAGCAGCGGTACAGAGGCGGAATCGGCAGGCGCGATCATCTCTACGTCCAGCCCCTCTTTTTTGAAAGCCCCGCTGTGCTGAGCCGCAAAAATCGCGGCATGATTCGGGTTAATAAACCAGTCGAGCAGCAAACGAACTTTCTCTGCGGCGTGGACATGAGCAGAAGCCAGCAACAGCAAGGTGGTAAAAATAGTGCGTAAGGTGTTCAAAGTGCATCCTTATGAAGTTTGCCAGAGGGTTTTCTTGCGAATCAGCGCCACGCTGCCGGAGAGCAACAGCGCCAGAATCAGTAACAGCAGCAGTGCAGCAAAGCTGGTGGCGGTTTCCAGCCGGGCGTTGGACTGCATCATCAAGTAGCCCAACCCTTCACTGGCTCCAACCCATTCGCCAATCACGACGCCTATCGGTGCCAGCACCGCCGCCATCTGTAAGCCGGAAAAAAACTGCGGTAAGGCGGCGGGCCAACGCACGCGCCAGAAGATGCGAAAGCGCGATGGCGTGGTGGTTTGCGCCAGCTCCAGCCAGCCGCTCGGCGTGCGGCACAGCCCATCGAACAGCGACAGGCACAGCGGAAAAAACAGAATCAACGCCGCCACCACCACTTTCGACGCAATGCCAAAACCGAGCCACAGCACCAGCAGCGGCGCGAGGGCAAATACCGGGATCGCCTGGCTGGCGGTGACCAGCGGAAACAGCACGCGTCGCAGCAGCGGGCTGGCAGCCATCAGCACCGCCAGCGTCACGCCGGCACCCACGCCGAGCAGCAGCGCCAGCACAATTTCCGCCAGCGTATATAACGCGTGATGCCAGAGCAGTTGGCGCTGCAGCCATAGCGCTTCAAGCACCGCCTGCGGCGCGGGCAGTAAAAAGGTCGGCACGCCGCTGTGACGTGCCAGCAGCCAGCCGCACAGCAGCACCACAAACAAATAGATCGCGCTAAACAGTGTTTTCATGGGTATTCAATCGGGAGAAAAGTTGCGCCTGCGCCTGCAACACGCCGGGATCATCGAACGATCGCGGGGTCACACCGCCAGGCACCGGCCAGTTTTCGATCGCCAGCGGTTGGCCATCAAGCAGCAAAATATCATCGGCCATGCGGCAGGCTTCCAGGGGATCGTGGGTCACCAGCAACACGGTTTTGCCTTGCAGCAAGCGTGCGGTCAGCGTCTGCAGGCTGAGTTTGGTCATCACATCCAGCGTGGCGAACGGCTCATCCATCAGCACCACCTCACGCTGCGCATACAGCGTGCGCGCCAGCGCCACCCGTTGCCGCATGCCGCCTGAGAGCTGATGCGGCGGCGCGTGCGCCACCTCGCTGAGCTTCACCTGCGCCAGCAGCGCCAGCGCGCGCGGACGATCTGCTTTTTCACCGCCCAGTCGCGCCGATAGCATCACGTTTTCCAGCACCGTCAGCCACGGATAGAGCAGATCCTGCTGCCCCATCCAGGCGACATTGCCGCGTAAACCCTGCACCGCGCCCTGTTGCGGCTGAAGTAACCCCGCGATTAAGCGCAGCAGCGTGCTTTTGCCGATGCCGCTGCGTCCCAGCATCACCGTGGTTTTGCCGCCGCGCAGTCGCAGATTCAGCTGCTGGCACAGCGGTTTATCGCCCCAGCTAAAGCTCACGTCGTTGAACACAATGTCGTGGCTCATGGGCGATTTGCCGCCAGAATCGCCAGCTGGTTAAAGCCACGCTGCGCCAACACTGCGGCGGCCTGCGCGGCACGAATGCCACTGGCGCATACCAGCACAATGCGCTGCTGCGTCGGTGGCTGCCATGTGGCGATCGCCTGCGGCAGAATGCGCTCAACGCCCTCTGCGACGCTGACTGGCGCTTCTTCATGGCTACGCAGTTCGACAATGCAGTCATCCGCCGCCAGCAGCGGCCGATCGATAAACGGCACCGCCTGTTGCGGTTCTTCGGCCTCATCAAAGCGGAACGGGCGGAAGTGCCAGTTAACAAAATCGCAGTTCACCAGACAGCCAAGCGGCGATGGCTGCAGTTCGAGCAGCACGCTGAGCGCCATCTGCGCCTGCATTGCGCCCAATGCGGCGACCGCCGGCCCCATCACGCCGGCGGTGTTGCAGTCCGCCGCGGAGGTCGGCAGGCGCGGAAATACCGCGCGATAGCTCGGCGATCCGCCACAGAAACCGCCCACGTAACCTTGTCTGCGTAACACCGAGGCGCTGATCAGCGGGATGCCAGCTAGCATGCATGCATCGGAGAGCTGATAGGTGACGGCAAAATTATCGGCGGCGTCGATCACCAGATCGCACTGCGCCAGCGCCTGCTGCATATTGCTGGCGCTCAGCGACTGCTGCAGCGCGTCGATCTGCACCTCGGGATTACGCTGCTGCAAAGCCTGCTGAGCGCTGAGCACCTTGGGCTGGCCGATATCCTGCAGCGTAAACAGCGTTTGCCGATGCAGGTTATGCAGCGCCACTTCATCGTCGTCATAGAGCCGAATATGGCCGACGCCCGCGCCCACCAGCTGCGGCAGCAGCGTCGCGCTTAACCCACCGGCACCCACCACCACTACGCGCGCGTTGCGCAGTTTGCGCTGCCCGTCTTCACCCACTTCCGGCAGCATCATCTGGCGTTGATAGCGTTCCATATCACCGCCCATCAGTTGAGATTTGCCAGGCCAAAGATGGGGGTGGAAGCACTCGCCATATCACACTTTTCCATTAATCCGGCGCGACGGGCCGCCTGTCCGGCTTCTATTGCCAGACGAAATGCGTTTGCCATCTCGATCGGATCGCCCGCTTTGGCGACGGCGGTATTCAGCAGGATGCCATCGAAGCCCATTTCCATCGCCTGCGCCGCCTGTGACGGCGCGCCAATGCCGGCATCAATGATCAGCGGCACATCGCTAAACCAGGCACGCATCGCGCGCAGGCCGTCGATATTACGCAGTCCCTGGCCGGAACCGATCGGCGCGCCCCACGGCATCAGCAGCTCGCAGCCTGCCGCCAGCAGTTTTTCGCCAACGATCAGATCTTCAGTGGTGTAGGGAAACACCTTGAACCCGTCTTCGCTGAGAATGCGCGCCGCTTCCACCAGCGCGAACGGATCGGGCTGCAGCGTGTCAGCGTGGCCAATCACTTCCAGTTTGATCCACGCGGTATTAAACAATTCTCGCGCCATATGCGCGGTGGTGACCGCCTCTTTCACCGTGTGACAGCCGGCGGTATTCGGTAACACGCGGATGTTGAGTCCGGTCAGCAGTTCACGAAATGCCGCGCCCGCAGCACCTTCACGCCGCAGGCTAACGGTGATGATTTCAGTACCAGATGCCGCAATCGCCTGCTGCAAAATGGCAGGCGAAGGATATCCGGCGGTGCCGAGCAGGAAGCGCGATTGTGGGTCAACATCGTAAAACATCGTTTAGCCTCCCTGCATCGGTGACAAGACTTCGAGCTGGCAACCTTCATCCAGCAGCTGCGTGTCGTAGTGGCTTTTGGGCACAAACGTGCCATTAAAGGCGGTGGCGACGCAGGCCACATCAATTTGCTGCTCGATCAGCAGTTCGCTCAGGCTTTTTGCTTCGGTGCTGATAGCGCGCCCGTTAAGCTGAATAATCATAAGATTGCTCTCCAGATAGGCGCTGCATCAGCTGTTCAGCCAGCATCGGTGCCAGCAGAAAACCGTGGCGATACATGCCGTTGAGATAGAAGGTGTGATTTTGATAGTGAATTTCCGGCAGATTGGCCGGATAGGCCGGACGCAGCCCGCTGCCGCTCTCAATTACCCGTGCCTCCGCCAGCGCCGGATGAATGGCGTAAGCGGCACTGAGTAACTCCATCATGGCGCGGGCACTGATTGGGCTGGCGTCATCGCTCTCAATCATGGTAGCGCCGAGCATAAAATGCCCGCCGCGACGCGGCACCAGATAGCAGGGAAAACGCGGATGTAGCAGGCGAATCGGACGGGAGAACTGCACCTCATCGCTGTGCAGAATCAGCATCTCGCCGCGCACGGCGCGCAGGCGCGGCAATTCGGGCGCGGCATGAATGCCACGGCAATCGATAATCTGACCGCTCGGCGCATGCGAGTTGAAGGCTACGCCGCGCGCAATCAGCTTCTCACGCATTTCCTGCAGCGCCAGGCGCGGGTCGAGGTGCGCTTCCTGAGCGAAAAACAGACCGCGCGCAAAGCGCCCTTCCAGCGCCGGTTCAATCGCACCAGGTTCAACCCATTGATGCTGCTCGGTCATGCGGGCAAAGCGGTTAAGTTCCTGGCTGTCGCGCGGCGGCGCCACCACCAGCGTTCCCTGATGTGCAACGCTGCTGACGCGCTGTTGCCACCACGCGGCGGCGTGCTGTCCAAGGGTTATCACCTCACGCGGCGCGCTTTCGGCTTCACACCAGGGCGCCAGCATGCCGCCGGCATACCACGATGCCGGGCGCCGCGATGCATCGTCGATCACCTCAACGTCTTCGCCGCGCTCCGCCAATAATGTTGCCACGCACAAGCCGGCCACGCCGCAGCCTAGCACGCTCCAGCGGCTCACAGCGCAGGTTCCATGATGTTCAAAAAGGGAAAATTCACATCGGCCTCTCAGTGTTTACTGAGACCCGCAGATACAGGTGAAGGGAAATGGCGCCACGATCGAGCTTGCCTTAGCGCCAGACAGCCAAGCTAACAGACTGTCAGTCTTCCTACGCCAGTATCAACTGGGTCAGGTTCAAAGGGTCGCTAAGCCGCGCAGTGCGCTATTAGCCTCTCAGTCTCTGTGGCGAGACTCCCCCGACGCGTCTATTTGTATTGCAGGCGATGGTCGCCGTCAAGCGCGGAATAACTGTATAAAGGGTGTGGTTAAATTGTTTTCTCCATACTCAAACCCGTCATAATTCGAGCTGGTAGATTAAAAATGTTACGTATGATATACAAACACATTATTTTATGCGCAAGAACAAATTACAGGTGATGTCGAAATAACCATGAACACTATTAAAATTGCATTTATTAAAGCCGGATGGCACAAAGAAATTGTCCATAATGCCCTGGTAGGTTTCGAAAAAGAATTAGCCGATCAATCTATTGCCGCGGAATTAAAAGTGCTGGAAGTGCCTGGCGCATTTGAAATGCCGCTGTTGGCTAAGCGTCTGGCTGAAACCGGCAAATACGATGCGATTGTCTGCGCGGCGCTGGTGGTGGATGGCGGTATCTATCGCCATGATTTCGTTGCAGCAGCGGTGGTTGATGGCCTGATGAATGTGCAGCTCACCACTAACGTACCGGTGTTTTCCGTTTCATTGACGCCGCATAACTTCCAACCGGTAGACGTCATCGAAAACTTCTACACCGAGCATTTCATCAAGAAAGGCAAAGAAGCCGCACGTGCTGTGCTGGCTATTCATAATCTGTCGATTGATTGAAACGTTAAAAAGGGAACACCTTATCAGGCATTCCCTTTTTATTTATTCTGACTTTCTATTGTTCATATTCAGAATAGTGCCAACCTTGCCAGCTTCACTATTTGGCACTCATCAAACGATCGTCCTTCATATGTCTGCGCGGTTCTGAAGGGTTAATATCACACTCTTTTGGCAACAACAGCGTAAAGATCCCCGCAATCACCAGCGAACCCGCCAGCCAGCAGATTGCCACGTTTTGGCTATAGAGCAGCGTCATGATGCCAACTAAGTACGGCCCACAGAATCCCCCCAGATTGCCAAGCCCATTAATCACGCCGCGTGCGCTACCCGCCACTTCCGGCGCAGCGATACGTCCGGGAATAGACCAGAACGGACTGGTCGCTGCTTTCAGGAAGAAGCCGCATACCACCAGCGCGATATAGGCGGCAACCACGTTCTCATGCAGCACCACCGAAGCCAGCAAGGCAGCAGCGAAGCAGAACAGCGAGACCATTACCCACAAACGTCGCTTACCGGTGCGATCGCTCAGCCAGGAAATCGCATAGATACCGAGCACTGTCGCCACAAACGGAATGGCGGCCAGCAGGCCGACGCCCGCCATGTTAGTGCCGGTGAGATTTTTCAGGATACTCGGCAGCCACAGCGTGTAACCGTAATCGCCAGTTTGGTAGAAGAAGTTAAGCGCCACGAGCTTCATCAAACCTGAATTACGGAACACCGCTTTTAACGGGGCTTTACTAAGCGGTGCTTTTTGGCGATGTTGCGCCTTTTCACGCGCCAGTTCGCGCAGCAAATACGCCTTTTCACGTGCGGGTAACCAGCGCGCCTCTTCGGGACGATCGGCGATTACCAGCCACCACACCAGCAGCACAGCGGCAGAAAGCAGACCTTCAATAATGAACAACCAGCGCCAGTCCAGCACGTTAATGATGTAGCCGGATATCGGTGCGGTAAACATGCCGCCCAACGGCGCAAACATCATTACAAAAGCATTAGCGCGTCCCAGTTCCTTTTCTGGAAACCAATTGCTGACCATGGTTAACACCACCGGTAACATGCCACCTTCCGAGATACCCAGCACGAAACGCAGCGCCAGCAGCTGATAATGGTTGGTAACAAAGCCGGTGGCGATAGACACCACCATCCATGCTGCCAGCGACCACGCAATAAAGCGTTTACCGCTGCCATTTACGGCGATACGTCCACCTGGCACTTGCAGGAACAGGTAGCCGATAAAGAAGATGCCACTTACCACACCCGCCATTTGGCTGGTGATTGCCAGGTCTTGATCCATGCCGCCAGGCAGCGCAAAGCTGATGTTGACGCGATCCATGAATGAGACGATGCAGGTAATGAGAATGGGGGCGATAACGCGATACCAACGCGTTCCGGGGATTTTTTCTTGCATGCTGCCCTCTCCATGTTAAGCCAGGTTGCTTAGGTTCAAGGCTTTCTATTAAAGAGAGTATGGGAATAATTATTGCGATCTTAATCACTGCAATTAATGTTAAGAAATTGTGTTACTTACGCTGTGATCGTGCGAGCAAATCGGCGTGACTATAAAAGCATCGTATTGGTATATATAGAAATAATGCGTGCTCGCCCTTATAGAACCATTAATTTTTTCTCTATTTTTTTAGCCGCGCAACGCAGAAACCCAAGACAGGTCTGGTGGTTAATTATACGGGCCCCGGGCAATATTTCACATTGATGGAGCCTGAACGTTATTCACATAGGAAGGGAGAACAATATGGAGAAAGCACTTAAGCCACTAATTGTGACTGCCATTTTCGTTAGCGGCTTGGTAGCTTATTTCATTCCTTATATAAAAATGGAGTTCTCTGGAAGTGCACATTACACCGAGCAAAATAAAAGAGAGTATAACTTTTATACGCCGGCCATTCTAAAAACGATGCCGCGCATTACATCTGAATACGATTTTGATTTTGCCAATATCACTGGGCCAGCATCACAGGTATATGCGATAAGGTTTTATCACACAAATGATCCCAGCGAAATCAATAAATACCTGCAAAAAAACGGTTTTATTCAGCAGAAAGAGTGTCATATTCAAGCCGTATGTTGGCAGAGAGGAAACGCATCTGAAACAGTGACTATTAGTACATTAGATAAGCCTATTGCTTTGTTAGTGTCTGTCATCTATAAATTTTGATATGAGCAACCTGGAGGCGTTTATTACGTCTAAGATTAATATCTTAGAAATAATACTGAATCTGACCGGGTAGGTGCGCATGAATGCGCACCCTACAAAACAGTAGGGTCGCCATTCATGGCGACCCTATGATGTTAATGATTATCGTGGGCAAAGGTGATGAATTTCCGCCGCGCATCACGTACCGCAACACCATGAATCAACAGACCCAGCACCGCCAGAATCGCGCCCACCCAACCGGTTGACTGCCAGCCTAAACCTGCTGAAATTGTGACGCCACCTAGCCACGCACCTAACGCATTGGCCAGATTAAATGCCGAGTGGTTCATCGCTGCCGCCATGGTTTGTGCATCTCCCGCCACATCCATCAAACGAATTTGCAGCACAGCCGCCAGCGCGACCATGGTGCCAACCAGCATCACGTTGATTGCACCCGCCAGGGCATAATGTGCAGCAAACACAAAGGCGCTAAGCACCAGAAACGACCACACCAGCAAAATACGAATCGTCTTTTCAATACCGCGATCGGCCAGACGACCACCCGCAATATTGCCGATAATCATGCCTAAACCAAATAGCGCCAACACGGCAGGAATCCAGCTCACCGGCATCTGTGCCAGTTCGGTCATAGTGGGTTTGACGTAGCTAAACACCGAGAACAATCCGCCGCTGCCTACTGCACCAATCGCCAGTGTGAGCAGCACCTGCTTGCGCGTTAGCGCTGACAACTCACGCAGCGGGCTGGCATTTTTATCACCCGCTACGTTGGGTACCCACAGCCACACCAAAAGCAACGTGACCAGCGCCAGACCACCCACAATGGCAAAGGCATCGCGCCAGCCAAACCATTGACCGATGGCAGTGACCGCCGGAACGCCCAGCAAATTAGCAATGGTCAAACCAAATAGCACCATCGATACCGCTTGCGCACGCTTTCTGCGCTCGACCAAACCGGCCGCTACCAGCGCGGCCACGCCAAAGAAAGTGCCATGCGGAAAACCGGCAAGAAAACGCGCCAACAGCATCGAGTAGTAGCCAGGTGCCACCGCGCTCAGCAAATTTCCGGCGGCAAACAGGCCCATTAACGTCATCAGAAAATTACGACGTGAGGCTCGCGCACCCAAAACGGCCAGCAGCGGCGCACCAATTACCACGCCGAGAGCGTAAATACTGATCAGATGCCCGGCAGAAGGGATCGACACGTTGAGGCCTTTGGCTGCATCGGGCAGCAGGCCCATAATCACGAATTCGCCGGTACCAATGGCAAAGCCACCGGTTCCCAGCGCGAACAGCGCTTTCAGCACGCTTTTGCGCGGCAGCGATGCCTCGCTCAGCAGCTGAGTAAGTTGAGGTTGTACTGATGACATGAGTTTTCCGAACCACAGGTGAAGAACTCAGCCAAGATCGTGGGTGCATTGAACAGCAACCATCGTCGTAACTGAGTTAAGTAAGCGGCATATGATAGCGCAATTATGTGTTAATGGCTGGGGTAACGCTGCCTTATTGGTCGCCATGAATGGCGACGCTACGACTTAGGGTGCGCATTTATGCGCACCGGGTAACATTATCCATGACGTTGTCGGGCCAACAGCGCAGCGCCCATCATGCCGCCATGATGCGCGAACGCTCCCGGCACCACTAAACGCTGGCGCGTACTGCGCAACACATAACCCTGCACCGCCTGATCTAACGCCTCGATTAACGGCACCACAGAAGCCAGCCCGCCGCCCACCACCACGCGTGATGCGCCGGTAATGTTAATGGTGTACGCCAGCGGCTCGCCAACCAGCTGTAACCACGCCTGCAGGGTTTGCTGCGCCTGCCTGTCCTGCTGCTGCCAGCGCTTGATAATATCAATGCTGCTCGCTGTGCTGCTATGCAATGTCTGATGCAGATTTTCCAGGCCGCGCGCGCCTCCGTAACTGTCGAGACAGCCTTTTTGTCCGCACGGGCAGCTCAGGCGCGGCAGGCGCACCATTTCACCATCAAGCTCCACTTCAGTGAGTGTGATCGGCCCATGCCCCCATTCCCCGGTCAAACCATTTTGGCCAGTGATGATACGACCATCCGCAACTAATCCACCGCCAACACCTGAACCGAGGATGGCACCAAACACCACCTTGTGTGCTTGCCCGGCTCCCGTTAGCGCCTCCGCCAGCGTGAAGCAATCGGCGTCGTTGTGCACAATCACCCGTCGCTGCAAGATCGCTGATAATTCGTTGGCCAATCTGCGCTGATGAAAAGCAGGAATATTGCTGGCAAACATCTCCCCGGTGTCCGGCGCCACAATGCCGGCGGTGGAAATCGCCACCGGACTATCAGCAGTAAAATGCGCCTGATGTTGGGCAATCATGTGGCTGACCAGCGCGGTGAACGCCGTCCAACTGGTCGCCGGGATATTCTGCTGATCGAGAATCGTTAATGCATTTTGCGCATCCATCACGCCTAACTTGATAAATGAACCGCCCAAATCGAGGCAAATAACTGCAGGTTTACTCATAAACGTTTATCCATCACATCACGCAAGCCGTCGCCAAGGACATTGAAGCCCAGCACGGTAATCAAAATCGCCAATCCAGGGAAGAGTGACACATAGATATTTAGGCCAAGGAAGTTGCGCCCGTCGCTCATCATCGTGCCCCACTCCGGCATGGGCGGCTGCACGCCTAAGCCAAGAAAAGAGAGGCTGGCGGCAGAGAGCACTACCGCGCCGGCTGTTAGGGTTGATTGCACGATCAGCGGCCCAATCGAATTGCGCAGAATATAGTGAGTGATGATGCGCGGATAGCGCACGCCGAGCATATGTGCCGCTTCGATATACTCCATATTTTTCAATCCCAGCGTTAAATTGCGGCTCAGGCGCGCATAGACCGGTATGGAGAAAAGCGAGATAGCGATCAACATATTAGTAAGGCCTTCCCCCAGCACGCTAACAATCAGAATCGCCAGAACAATTCCCGGGAAAGCAAAGATAATGTCCATCACCCACATGATCAGGGCATCAATTTTACGCCCGGCTAAGCCAGAAATGATGCCCAGTGGAATGCCGATCGCCATTGATATCGCCACGCTCAGGCAAACCTCAAACAGCGTTATGCGCGCACCAAAAATCACCCGCGAGAAAATATCCCGGCCATAATCGTCGGTGCCAAACCAATGTGCGGCCGAGGGTGCCTGCAGCGTATTGAGTAAATCCTGTTCAACCGGATCCCAATGGGTGATCAGCGGTGCCAGCACGGCGGCGAATACCACCAGCAATACCAGTGCGCCGCCAATGCCGATGGAAGGATTAGCGACCAGGGTTCTTAGCAGGTTTCGGCTGCGCGAACGCGGCGGCAGCACGGAGCTTTCAATGCTGTTCATCAGTCGAACCTTATTTTGGGGTTAAGCAGACCAATCAGAATTTCCCCCACCAGATTCATCAGCACCACGCCGGTAACGGCGACCAGCGTCACGCCCTGAATCACGGGATAATCACGGTAGCGCACCGAATCCACCAGTAAGCGGCCAATCCCCGGCCAGTTAAACACCGATTCCGTCACCACCGCACCGCCAATCAGACTGCCGAAATTCAGTGCGACAATGGTGACGATCGGGATCAGCGCATTACGCAGCGCATGCTTCCAATGGATGCTGCCAGACGATAAACCTTTGGCTTTGGCAGTCCGAATATAGTCCTGACTCAGCACATCCAGCATGCTGGATCGCGTCATGCGGGCAATCATCGCCATCGGCAAGATCGCTAGCGTAACGGTTGGCATGATGTAATTTTTCCATGAATCTGCACCCAGCAGTGGTAGCCAACCTAACTCAACGGCGAAGTAGTTCATCGCCAGCAGCGCCAGCCAGAAGTTGGCGATGGACGCGCCGGCAATGGTCAGCACCATGACGATTTGGTCGGGAATGCGCTGGCGATATATTGCGCCTGTCATCCCCGCCGGCACGCCAATCGTAATGGCCAGCAGATAAGCCAGCGCCGCCAGTGATAAGGTATACGGCAGCCGCTCACTGATTTCCGTCATCACCGGTCGCTGCGACTGCAGCGACAGTCCGAGGTTGCCATGTATGGCTTCGGCAGCAAATTTCGCATATTGCAGCGGCAAAGGCTTATCCAGTCCCAGCCGCACGCGCATATTATCCACGGCTTCCTGTGGCGCTTCCGGTCCTGCCATCAAGCGTGCCGGATCGCCCGGCAGCGCGCGGATGGCAATGAATACAATGATCGACACCCCGAAAATAATTAACGGCAGCGACAGCACCTTTTTTGCGACGTACGCTTTCATATCACATCAGCCATGAGTTTATTGCTTCATTGCATCTCGGACGACAATCTGCCCACCCGGCTGCATGACGACCCCGCTGATGTTTTTGCGCGCGGCGTAAAGATCGTCCTGATAGAACAGCAGCACCTGCGGCGCTAATCCGCTGATCTGTTTCTGTGCCTGGAAGTAGAGATCCTTGCGTTGAGTATCGTCGAGCGTGGACGCGGCAGTATCGATCAGTTCATCGGTGTGCTTATCGCTGAAGAAGCCAAGATTGGCGCCACCTGGTGCAAAGCTGCTGGTGTGATACAGCGGACGCAATTGCAGGTCTGAGCCGTATAAACCGGAAGACCATGACGCCAGTACCGCATCGGTGCCCTGTGCGGCCTTCTCTTTGCCATCGGCAAAGGCCGCTTTGGTCCACACACCGCTTTCCATCTGGCGCACGGTGAGCTTCACGCCAATTTTGCTCCACATACCCTGCAGCACTTGCGCAGTACGCGCGTCCGGCGCCTGCACCGCAATCGACATCGGGAAGCCATCGGCGTAGCCCGCTGCCTTCAGCAGATCTTTGGCCTTTTGAACATCATAAGGATAATCGTGCAGATTCTTGTCGTAGTTAGGATCGACGGGTGCCAGCGCGGAATTGGCCGGTTGCGCATAGCCAAACATGATGGCTTTTACCAGCGCCTGTTGATCGGTGGCAAAGTTTAGCGCCTGCCGCACGCGAACATCGCTGAGCGCTTTGCTCTGCGTATTCAGATCGACCCAGAACACAGCCGCTCCCGGCGACCGTTTCAGATTAACGTTGGCATTGTTTTTTAACATACCAGCGAACTGCGGCGGCACCGGGTTAATAATATCTACCTGTCCCGATTGCAGCGCCATATTCATTACCGAAGGCTCGCTGCTCCACGTCCATTTTATTTCATCCGGCCCGGAGGATTTTCCCCAATAGTCACTGTTCTTTTGTTCAAGTACATATTCGCCAGATTTGTATTGCACCAGCTTATAGGGCCCAGTGCCGTCGGCTTTATTGTTAATGCTGCCCTCTTTATCCGCTTTTGGGCTCACCATTAAACCCGGTCCGGAGGCTAAAACGGTTAAAAAGGCCGGGTTGATTTTTTTAAGCTGGAACGTAACGGTAAGATCGTCTTTTTTCTTCACATCCTGAATAAAGGTACGAATTTTTCCGCTACCTGCCAGCCCACGTTGTGTATTTAAATGGCGCTGAAAGTTTTCGACTACCGCATCGGCATTAAACGGCGTGCCGTCATGGAATTTCACGTTGGGCCGCAGGGTGAAAGTCCAATTAAGACCGCTGTCGTCGGACGTCCAGGATAAGGCTAATGCCGGAATAATTTTTCCATCGTCTCCAATGCGCGTCAGGCCTTCATACATCGGATCAAGCACGGTACCGGTAAAGGTCGCGGTCTGGTTGCCCGGATCCATACTACGCGGCGGTTCGTTCTGCATGATCACCAGCTGGCTGGCGAAAACGGAGGCGCTGGCCATTGACGCTAATAAACAACCGGCCAGCGTCAGTACCTTGAAATGCTTATGTTTGCTTTCCATGAAGGCCCTCAATGAATCATTGAAACGAAGGGTGAATGAACATGTCGTTGTAGGGTGCGCATTTATGCGCGCCTGAATGCATTGGTTGCCATGAATGGCGTCCCTACGAAATCTTTACCACGGCGTTGCGCTATATAAGCCACGATCTCTAAACAAAAGCCAAGATGTCAGTTCATATAATTTACTTATAATTAGATCTGTATTCAGAAATTTAACTAAATCTCGTTGTATTTGTTTTCTGGCCTTATTATTGTCAGCGCATAAATGCTAACGCTGTGAGACCTCGAATGCTCAATGCCCATCAGCAACAAATTCTGCGTTTGCTTATTGCCTCACAGGGAATGAGCCGTACCCTGATTGCTGAACAGATGAAGTTGAGCAAAGCCGCTATTACAACGCAGGTTAAAGAGATGCTAAATGCCGGATTACTGGAGGAAAGTATTCCAGAATCAAACGGCCAGGGACGTCCATCGGTATTATTAAAAATGCGCGCCGACAGCGCCTATTTTCTCGGTGCTTCGCTGCTCGGCGAACGCGTAGTTTTAGTGTTAATCGATATGCATGGTCATACGCTGGCAGCCACCGAAATGGCGCTCCATCTCGCGCCCGCCCAGTTAGTGGCGGCGATAGCAGCGGCCATCCCAGCGCTGATTGCGCAGAAATCCATTTCACTGGATCAGGTCATTGGCCTTGGCGTCACGCTTTCCGGCTTTATTGATGAACATCAGGCAGTTTGTGTGCAATCGGCTCTGCTCGGTTGGAAAAATGTCCCGCTGGCTGAAATGCTGAAGCAGCAAACCGGCCTGGACGTCTCACTGGAGAACGATGCCAAAGCGCTGGCGGTGAGCGAGAAGATGTTTGGCGTGGCAAAAAAGGCGCGCAATTTCACCCTGATTTCCCATGGCGACGGCATCGGCTCAGCGCACTTCTTTCAGGGGCAATTGCACCGTGGCGCACACGGTGGCGCCGGAGAGATTGCCCATTGCACCATTGAACCCGGCGGTCGCCCCTGCCGCTGCGGCAAGCGAGGTTGCCTCGATACCCTCGCCTCGCTAACGGCAATCCGCGAAAGCACGCGCGATAAAGCGCTGGAGAGCGAATCGATTGGCGAGCTGGAGGCACTGGCGGTGAAAGGCAACAGCGCTGCGATTGCCATTCTGCACCAGGCCGGACATGCGCTGGGTTTATCGATCGCGAATATCATTCAGATGAACGATCCCGAATTGATTGTCATTGCGCATCAGCCCGATGCCTTTGATGGCCTACTCAAAACCGTGGTCATGCAGGCCATCGATAGCAATGTTTTGCCCGCAATGATGGGCAAAACACCCATTGCCAATATTGCCATCAACGAACAGAGCTGGGCCAGAGCCGCAGCCAGCGTGGCGGCATATCGTTTTATCATTCACTTACCCGACTAGCGGAGGCTGCTATGCGCATTGCTTTTGGTGGAATTCATACTGAGTGCAGTACTTACAATCCGGTGCTGAATTACGCCGATGACTTCCGCATCGTGCGTGGTGATGAACTGACGACCAATCCTTACTTTGCCTTTCTGCAGGATTATCCCGCTGAGTTCCTGCCCACATTCCACGCGCGGGCCATTGCCGGCGGCCCCGTCGCACGTATGACCTACGAGGATTTTAAGCAGGATTTTCTGACACGCCTTGCGGCTTACCTGCCGGTCGACGGTGTCTACCTGGCCATGCACGGCGCGGTCTACGTTGAAGGTATGGAAGACGCTGAAGGCGACTGGATCAGCGCCACCCGCGAGTTGGTGGGGCCTGATTGCCCTATTACGGTAAGTTACGATCTACACGGCAACGTCACGCAGCGCATCATCGATGCAATTGATATGTTCTCAACCTACCGCACCGCGCCGCACATTGATGTGGAAGAGACCATGCGCCGCTCGGTGACGATGCTGGTTAAAAGCCTGCAAACCGGCATAAAACCGGGCGTGGTATGGGCGCCGATCCCTGTCGTTTTGCCCGGTGAACGTACCAGCACTGAAGATGAACCGGCTAAAAGTTTGTATGCCCGCTTGCCTGCCATCAATGAGATAGAGGGAATCTGGGATGCTTCGCTGATGGTCGGCTACGTGTGGGCCGATGAACCGCGCGCGACGGCTGCGGCGATCGTGACGGGCACCGATGCCGATGTGCTGGCTGAGCAGGCTGCAAACCTGGCACTGGCCTACTGGCAGGCGCGCGATGAATTTCGCTTTGGCTGCGTCACCGGCAGCATTACAGAATGTGTCTCCATGGCTATCGCCAGCGAAACCGCACCGGTGATTTTGGCCGATTCTGGGGATAACCCCACCGGCGGCGGCGTAGGGGATCGTGCGGATGTGTTAGCCGAACTGATTCGTCAAAATGCGCAGGATGTCATCGTGGCCGGAATTACGGATAAACCGGCTACCGAAGCCGCATTTGCCGCTGGCGAGGGCGCTACGCTGCATCTCACCGTGGGCGCCTCACTCGATCCGGCGGGAGGTAAAGTGCAGGCCGAATTTGTGGTGAAGCATCTCAGCGACGACGCCCGCTCCCTGGCAAAACAAGCATTGCTGCAAACCGGCGGTATTACGCTGGTCGTGGCCGATCGGCGTCGTCCTTATCACAATCTGGCGGATTTTGCTCTGCTTGGCCTCGATCCGGCAGCAGCCAAAATCGTCGTGGTGAAATCAGGTTATCTGTCGCCGGAACTCGCGCCGCTGGCCAATCCCAATCTGATGGCGCTGTCGGAAGGCGTGGTCGATCAATATGTGGAACGTTTAGCTCGCAAGCGCAAATTGAAGCCTGCTTACCCCTTTGATACCGACTTTTCTTTCCTGCCGGTAAGCCGCCTGTCAGCGCGCTTTTTGGCGGCAAAATGAGCGAGCCAATAACCGTGGTTGAACCGGTTCTGCGTATTGAAAATCTGACGGTGGCTTTTCGTGGCGACGATGGGTGGCGCGAGGTTGTCAAAAACCTGTCGTTAACCGTCCATGCAGGTGAGACGCTCGCGATTGTTGGAGAATCAGGCTCGGGTAAAAGCGTCACCTCAATGGCGATTATGCGTTTGCTCAACCTGCGGCACGCGCGAGTCAGCGGCAAAGTGATGTTAAACGGCATCGATCTGCTGAAATTAAGCGAATCCGCCATGCGCGATATTCGCGGCAATGCGGTGGCAATGATTTTTCAGGAGCCGATGACCAGCCTCAATCCTTCCTTTACCATTGGCGATCAAATTGCAGAGGCGCTGATCAATCATCGCAAAATCAGTAAACGTGCCGCACGTGAGGAGACAATACGGCTATTGGAAAAAGTACGTATACCCAATGCCAGTAAACGCTTCAATGATTATCCCCACCATTTTTCCGGTGGAATGCGTCAACGTGTGATGATCGCCATGGCTCTGGCACTGCGGCCCAAACTGTTGATTGCCGACGAACCCACCACGGCGCTAGATGTGACGATTCAGGGGCAAATTCTTGATCTGATTAAGACATTGCAGGAAGAGGAAGGCACCGCAGTTTTGTTCATCACCCATGATATGGGCGTGGTGGCGGAAGTCGCCGATCGCACGTTAGTCATGTATCAAGGTGACGTTGTAGAAACCGGCACGACCACAGCGATTTTCGCCGCGCCTGCCGCCGATTATACGCGCACGCTCATTGCCACCGTGCCGCAGCTTGGTGCGATGCGCGGCAGTCGTGGGCCGCGCAAGTTCGCCTTAAACTCCGAAAAGGAACCCGATGAATCGGTAACCAGGTCTGCGCCGGTTAAGCCGCTGCTGTCGGTGAAGCAGCTCAGCACGCGCTTTACTATCCATGAAGGCGTGTTTAGCCGCAAAACCGGGGCGGTTCACGCGGTGGAAAATATCTCGTTTGATTTGATGCCGGGTGAAACCTTATCGCTGGTGGGTGAGTCTGGCTGTGGAAAATCAACCACCGGACGTTCGCTGACACGCCTGGTCACGCCCACGGCCGGTGAAATTGCCTTTGATGGGTACGATGTGCTGAATCTTTCTGCCAATGAGTTGCGTAATTTGCGTCGCGTCATGCAGATGATTTTTCAGGATCCGTTCGCCAGCCTCAATCCGCGTATGTCGGTGCAGGGAGCGCTAACCGAACCGTTTTTACAGCATCGGCTCGGGTCTAAAACCGAAGCGCGCGAGAAAGCTGCATCGCTGATGGAGCGAGTCGGCTTATCTGCCAGCATGTTAACGCGCTATCCGCACGAATTTTCCGGCGGCCAGCGTCAGCGCATCTGCATCGCGCGCGCGTTGATGCTCGACCCCAAAATGATTATTGCGGATGAATCCGTGTCCGCGCTGGATGTCACCGTAAAAGCGCAAATCATCAATCTGCTGCTGGATCTGCAGCAAAGTCTGGGCTTGTCGTACCTGTTTATTTCCCATGATATGGCAGTAGTCGAACGTATTAGCCATCGGGTGGCGGTGATGTTATTAGGGGAAATCGTCGAAATAGGCCCGCGGGCAGCCATCTTCGAAAACCCTCAGCATGAGTACACGCGCAAGCTGTTGTCTTCAGTGCCGATCCCCGATCCGACGCGGCGTCATTTGAAGCGGCAGGTGGAGATCGGTGAGTTAAAAAGCCCAGTGCGGGCAGTGGGATTTGTTCCTGAAACGCGTCGCTATCGTGAAGTCAGTGCCGGGCACTGGGTGATGGAATGAAGGTGATTGATATCCCAGCATTAGCATGTATATAGCCGCCCAATTTCAGGTATAGTTCTGTCTCTGTTTTTTTAGGTACAGACGGTGATGAAACAGCAGCGGCAGTGCGCAATTCTGGATATTATCGCTGGCCAGCACTCATTGGCCACCAACGACTTAGCCGCGATGCTAGACGTTAGCATCGAAACGGTACGACGCGATATTCGTGAACTGCACCAGCAGGGCAAAATCATTCGTCAGCATGGCAAGATTAAAGCCTTAGCGGATGATAACAGTGATAACGGACTCTCCTTCGTTGATCGTTTCCGCCGTCACGCCCGAAATAAGAAAGACGTGGTTTCACAAGTGCTATCGCAAATTAAGCCCAACATGTGTATTGCACTGGATGCCAGCAGCACCTGTTGGTATTTATCTAAGCAGCTCCCCAATATTCCGCTTACCGTCATTACAAATAGTTTTAGAATTTGTTGCGAACTCGAAAAGAAAGACCATGTTACCATTATCTCCACGGGCGGAACGTTGATCAGGAAGTATTCGAGCTTTTTTATGAGCAGCGATGCCCTGCCCGCGATTAAATCGAAGAAAATCGATCTGTTTATTTTTTCCTGCGACAGCATTGATAAGATGGGAAACATCTGGGATACCAATAATGGCAACGCTAAGTTTAAAAAATTCGCTTTCAACCTGGCTAGCAATAAGATTTTGCTCATCGATAAGAGCAAAATAGGTTCGCGTGGTGAGTTGAATCTCTTCAACCTCAGCCAGGTCACATCCGTTTTTTACAGTTAACCCCGATATAACGCTAACACCCAACTAATCCCCTCCCCATTATTTCACTTTTTATATGCAGTACTTCTACCTTCATAAATGCCCGTTTGATTAAGAAATTTATCAAAAGGGCAAAGAGAAATGTGAGCGCGCCCAGAAAAATTCGCGCATTGTACGCCGAATATATGATTGCCATCACAAGCTGATTTCAATCCTGTGTTGGTGCTCAATGCTGACATTTATAAAAATGAGGAAATTTACCTAAGGAGAAGAAGATGAGCAGAGCACAGATAAGTCAGGACATTATTAATACCTGTCTAAAGATGAGTGCTATGGGCCTGAATCAGGGAACCTCTGGGAATATCAGCGTGCGTTTTGAAAATGGTATGCTGATTACCCCGACCAGCGTGCCATATGAAGATCTGCGCCTGGACGATATCGTTTATGTCGATATGAACGGCGCGGCAGAACCCGGTAAAAATCCCTCTTCCGAGTGGCGCTTTCACCTGGATATCCTCAAGTCAAAACCGGAAGAAAATGTCGTGCTGCATAACCACGCCATTTCTGCCACGGCGGTTGCCGTGATGAATAAAGAAATCCCCGCCATTCACTACATGGTGGCAGCCGCCGGCGGCAATGTCATTCCCTGTGCGCCTTATGCCACCTATGGTACCCAGCAATTATCGGAATATGCGGTTAACGCCTTACAGGGTTATAAAGCCACGCTATTACAGCATCACGGTATGATCACCACGGCGAAGACGCTGGAAAAAGCGCTGTGGCTGGCACAGGAAGTCGAAGTATTGGCAAAACTGTATTTGACTATTTTACCCATTATGGATCCCGCCCCAATATTGTCCGATGCACAGATTGACGAGGTGTTGATCAAATTCCACGGCTATGGATTAAGCGATACGCATTAACTCTTTTTCAATCCAACTTAATATTAGGATGAATGATGAAATTAGCTGCTAAAATTGTCGCGGATAATTTATTCGTTACACAGCATGTCGCTACTGATTGGCAAGACGCAGTTCAGGTCGGTTGCGCATTACTCGAAGAGCAAGGTTACATCACCGCAGATTATTATCAGGGCATTTTAAATAGCGTGGCAGAGCATGGCCCTTACTTTGTAATTCTACCCGGTATTGCTATGCCACACGCCAGACCTGAGGCAGGTGCGATCAAAACCGGCTGTAGCCTGGTTATTCTCAAAGAACCGGTTGTCTTTGGTCATGAGGATCATGACCCGGTCAGCATTCTTTTCACCATGGCAGCTAAAAATACCGAAGAACTCAATGAAGGCATCCTCATGGAAATTATGATGCTGCTGGATGATGACCACCTTATTGAGCAATTGAAGCATGCTACAGATGGGGAACAGGTACGTGACCTACTTTCCTGATAATAACGTGGCTAAAGGAGAGAGCGATGAAATCAATTGAAATCGTGATCACGAACCCGACAGGACTGCATACCCGACCCGGCGCGAGTTTTGTCAAAGAAGCAAAACGTTTCCAATCAGAAATCCTGGTAAAAAAAGATGATAAAATTGCCAATGGAAAAAGCTTAATGAAACTCCTGCAGGTAGGGATTTCTTATCAGGATAAAATATCTATTAGCGCTGAGGGCCCTGATGAAGAGGCGGCACTTAGCGCACTGAGCACCTTTATTTCTTCATTAGAAGATTGAGTCGTCAACACCAGGGTCTTCGGTCGTCATAATCGGCGGCTTAACAATAAGCCAGGCATATCTTAGGGTGCGTAGTTATGCGCACCTGCACGATTAACCTTCACGCTTTATAATAATAGAGGTTGCAATATGGTTGCTCTTATAATGCGTTACATTGATAACTTTCTCTCTTATGGCGCAACCATCGTTGTGCCGATATTAATCTTGTTTGTGGCATTATTTTTCCGGGTAAAATTACTGGACGCCATCAAAAGCGCCATTGCCATCTCAGTGGGTTTTATTGGTATCAATCTGATGATTGGTTTTATGGTGACCAATCTGGGTGCGGCGACCAAATTGATGACCGAACGTTTTGATATCCATTTAACCGTGTTGGATACCGGATGGTCGGTCGGCGCGGCGATTTCTTATGCCACACCGCTGGTACTTTGGGTATTTGTACTGCACTTTTTGATTAATGGCATCATGCTTTGGCGTAACTGGACCAACGTGCTGAACGTTGATTTGTGGAATTACTGGCACTTCATCTTCACCGGCGCGCTGGTGTATTACTCAACCGGTTCAATCTTCTTAAGCATATTGGCTATAGCCATCAGTATTATCGTGGTGCTGAAATTAGCGGACTGGGGTGCACCGATTGTCGAGAAGTATTTCCAGATGCCTGGCGTCACTTTCGCCCATCTGGAAACCATCAACTGGCTGCCTGTGGGTTACGGTTTGAATAAGCTGTGGAGCATCATTCCGGGCATTAATAAAATTGGCGAACGGAGCAGCGATTCTGCTGACGTGGCTCTGCATCAAACGACAGCTAAATGTTTGGTATGCTGCCCTTCCGGGGTCGCCACATCTTCAATGATCATTAAAAAGGTACAAAAGCATTTCGATGACCTGAATATTCAGCTTGAGATTTCGCAATGCAAGCTGGCGGAAGTCGAACAGTACGCTCAATCAGTTAAGCCCGACTTTGTGATCCACTCAGCCGCTTTACCGCCGGGAACGCATCTGGATTGTCCGTCGTTTTTGGGCGTGAAAATTCTCGCCGGCGCTGCAGGCAACGAAATTTACGACCAGATTATGGAAACCGTCTTTCACGCGCATCAGCCGGATGACACATCCCGGAGCACGAATGATAATAGGATTGGTGTGCTCTATAAAATCATTGGCGACCCCGGAATTCTTGGCTTACTGATCGGATTAGGCATTGGCTTATTAGCCGGCTATGACATCAAAGGCACCTTAATTCTGATGACTCAGCTGGCAGCCGTGATGATTCTTTTGCCGATGATGACGCGAAAACTCATGGAAGGCTTATCGGCTATTTCGATTGGTGCTCAGAGCTATATGTCGAAGAAGTTCCCGGGACGAAAAGTCTATATTGGACTCGACGGCGCAATTGCGCTGGGCCATCCCAAAATACTTTCCGTGGGTATTTTAATGGTGCCGTTAACGCTGTTTATTGCTGCAATACTGCCTGGCAATAAGATTCTGCCCTTCGCTGATTTACCCGTTATCCCGATCTTCCTCACTTGGGTAATTATTCCCTGTGCCGGCAATTTGTTCCGCTCGCTGCTCTCATCCATTGTGGTGGTCTGCTGCATTCTTTGGATTGGTACAGCCATGGCACCGTTAATTACTCAGGTAGCACATAATATCGGCTTTAATATTCCACCCGGCGCCAGCGAGATTTCGTCGCTGGATCAGGGATCGCATGTTCTTTCGTTCTTGCTCTGGAAGTTCTTTAGCCTGTTCCATTAATCGTCATGATGCCAGGTGTGCAAGAGTGCGCACCTGGCTGGTCAGTAAAATCAGGCGCGCTTCTGCCGATGACTGATTCCCATGCGGCACGCGAGGTCAAAGGCATTGGCCATCGCCGTGGTTTTTGCCACGCCTTTGCCGACAATTTCATAGGCTGTGCCGTGTGCTGGCGTGGTCACTGGAATCGGCAACCCGCCCTGTACGGTAACGCCAATATCAAAGCCCATCATCTTGGTGGCGATTTGTCCCTGGTCGTGATACATCGAAACAATTCCATCAAACTGACCGTCTCTGGCGCGCAGGAAAATCGTGTCTGCCGGGAATGGACCTTCGGCGGGATAGCCCTGAGATGCAGCCAGTTCAATGCCTGGCGTGATGATTCTGCCCTCTTCATCACCGTAATTGCCGTTATCACCATTATGGGGATTTAAGCCACAGACCCCGATTTTTGGCTGCGCGACACCAGCGTCTTTTAGCGCCTGCGTCAGCATGCCAATTGCTCTGGCAACTTTTTCTGCAGTTAGCTGGCTCGAAACCGCCGACAACGGGATATGTGAGGTGACGCGCGCGGTCCAGAGCTTATCCAGAACGTTGAATTCACCGCAAACGCCTTGGTAATTGAGCTCATTTGCCAGCCAACGCATTTCATCCTCTTGCTGCATTCCGCCCAGGCGCATGGCGCCTTTGTTCAGAGGACCAAAGCACAGTGCATCGGACTGCCCAGATGCAACCATCTCAACGCCTATTTTCAGCGATTCGAGGATAAATACGCCGTTATCTTCACTCACTTGCGCTGGCGCAATGTGGCGGTGTAAGCCTGGCCACTGCGGAATTGATAGCCAATCAGTGGCGGTGGGTAATGCAACGCCTTTACTGCGAGCCGCCGCTTCAAGCGCGGGCATATTCGCGATCAACGTTACATTCGCTTTGCGTGCCGTTTGCGGATCCGCTAGCAGTGTGACAATAACCTCGGGACCAATGCCCGCGGCATCGCCTACAGCGAGCACAATATGGGGTTTATCGGTTTCGGCGAAGGTTTGACGCAAAGTTTCATTTGTCATGGCAAATTGCTCCTCAATTTTATAACGGGCAGAGGCAAGCCTCTGCCGAAGAATGTGGCATAGGGAATGACGGAATAAGCGCTAAAAGTTAGCCCAGCAGCGATTGTGTCTCTGCGGGTTTATGTTGTGAGATGTCCTCAACCGAGATGTCCGGACGGATCCATTGGGTAAAAATAATGCCAAGGATCAGGAAGCCAATCGCACCCGCAAAAGGCAGCGTCCAGCTTCCGGTCATATCGATCATCAGACCGAAAATAATCGGGGAAATAATGGTCGCCATTGCGGCACCGAAGTTGAGCATGCCACTGGCAGTTCCTGCCGTTTTTGGCGCAACGTCCATCGGAACGGCCCATATCGGCCCAATGGTTAACTCCAGGAAGAAAAATGCAGCACTCAGGCACAGCGCGATGGTGATGACGTTATGACTGATCAGCACCGGGATAAAGAAAATGAGCCCGCCCAGTAAACTGATGGTGATCACGCCCTGACGGGCCAGCGCCAGACGACCGGTGCGCTTCAAGATGAAGTCGCTGATCACGCCGCCGGTTAAATCGCCCAGCACACCGGCAAAGAACACCCCGGATGAATAGAGCGCTGAGCTTTTGATATCGAGATTTAGCGACTGCATAAAGAAGATCGGCATCCAGCTGAAAAACAGCGTATTAGACCAAACCATGCAGAAGTAAACCGCGATCGTCGCGCGCATGCGACGCAGGATGGTCCACCATGAGTGTGGCAGCGAGTCACCTCCCTCCTGAACGTTTTCCCGGCGCGGCAGCAAGGCTAATTCCGCGTCTGAAACACCGGGGTGCTCTTCGGGTGTCTCTTTGAAGTAGACCAGCCACACCACCAGCCACAACGCTGACAGAATGCCCACAGCGATGAAAGCCGCGCGCCATGAATGCCATGCAATCAAAATGGCCACCAGCGGAGGCGCTACAGCGTTACCAAGGCGCGAGAACGAGTGAGTCAGCCCTTGAGCCATACCTCGTTTAGGTTTTGGTACCCAGTTGGTAATCGCTCTTGCCTGCGCCGGAAGCGCAGCACCCTCGCCAATACCCAGCAAAAGGCGTGCTAAGCACAATGAAACCAGCCCACCGATCAGGCCGGTGCATACGGTCGCTACGGCCCAGATGATACCGCAGACGATAATGGTGCGACGTGCGCCGAAGCGATCCGCCACCCAGCCACCGACCAGTTGAAAAATAGCGTAGGTGTAGCCAAATGCTGAAAAAGCGATACCGAGTTCAGTGTTCGTTAGCCCCAGTTCCGCTTTAAGCGGTCCTGCAGCGGCGGCCAGGTTAACGCGATCCAGATAAAGGATAAATGACATGGCACAGAAGATAATCAGCATATTTCTGCTGATGTGGGACTGAGTTTTCAAAATTGCCTCCTGCTTTTATGTAATTGGGGCAGTCGTTGTAGGGTATGTCGCCCTGTCAACTATGCTGCAATCAATTACGCGGAAGCTATTAACAATTTGGATATACAGCGTTAACAATATGTCAATGCGTGGCTTCGCTGACGTGACTCAGTAGCGTAAGAATACTCTCCGTCGCCATTGACAGAGCTTCATGCGCCTGATGGCACAACACAAACTGACGCTCAGCCAGTGGATCGTGCAGCGATAAATGCGCAAATTCAGAAGTGGAGATAATTTGACGAGCCACGCTTTCAGGCATGAGTCCAATGCCAATCCCGCAGGAAATCATCGCTGCCATGCTATCGAAGCTGCCAACGCGAATGCGCATCTTCAGCGGCTTATCCAGCCGGCGCGCCAATTGGGTAAGCATAATCGAGATGGAAGCGCCTTCGGTCAGCCCAATCAGATCATGCTGCAACAGTTCGTTCGCCGTTAACAACTGTTTGCTGGCAACCCACTCGGCCAGCGGATGGTCAATTGGCGTGACGACGCAAAGACGATCGTGGCGATACGGGATCAGCGGCAGCGAAGCATGGCTGACGGACTGCTCATAGATGCCAATATCCGCCACGCCCCGCTGCACTGCCTGAATCACGCTTTCACTATTCATCTCATGCAGATCAATATGAATATTGGGATAGAGCTGATGGCTTCTGCGCAGATCGTCGGTGAGAAATTGCAATACTGCCGAGGTGCAGGCAGCAATGCGCACCACACCGCGATTGCCTTGCAGAAAGGCTTGCATGTCATCCTGCATCCGTTCGGCGGCGTGCAAAATAGAGCGTGCATGCGCTAAAATCGCGCGTCCTGCATCGTTCAACGCCATGCCATGCGGCAAGCGGACAAACAGCGGCATACCGAGTTGCTCTTCCAGCTCGCGAATGCGTCGCGAGGCGGCGGCAGGCACCAGATGCAGCTGTGCGGCGGCGTGTGTGATACCGCCGAGCTCCGCCGTGGCAACAAACACTCTTAACGTCACCAAATCAAAGCGTATGCCTGGGGCTATCCGATAGGCGTTACGCTCTTCGGACGCATGCGAAGCCAGATTTTTGCCCATAGTCTTAGCCCTGATAGTCAATGTCTGAAAGGAAGGTTATGCCGGCGCCGACTTCGTGCGCGGTCGTTGTTCTGGCGGCATGCTCATGTTGCTGACGCCAGCTCGTGACTTTAACACTGACGCGAAAAGTGACGGCCGGCGCATGTTAATAAATGTGATTTGGATGCCATATAATCGGAAAAATGTTAATTTTTAACACAGCGAACGCTGATAAGCGGAAACACTCCCCTGTTAAAGTCAATGAATGTGACAGGTTCACATAATCGCGAGCCACTAAAAAAACTTTTTTATTAATTTCAATGGATTAAAAATATTATGAGCGACAGAAAATTCATTATCCCCGCTGCAATGCAAGCTCTCTCAGCGCGCACAGGCTATGTCCCTGGCGTACTGGTGGGTAACACACTTTATTGTGCCGGACAGGTTGGCCGCACCCCCGAGCTTGAGATTATCACCGATCCGGAACAGCAGTTTATTGCCTGCTGGCGCAATCTGGAATTAGTGTTGAACGAAGCGGGTTGTGATTTTGATGATGTGGTTGAAATGACCACTTATCATATTGATATGGCCAAGCATATGGCGGTTTTTCGCCATGTGAAGGACAAGATCTTTCCGCGCGGTCGGAGCGCGTGGACTTGTATTGGCGTAGCAAGTTTGGCGCATCCCGGGCTGCTGGTTGAAATAAAGTGTATTGCCATACGACGTCCGTAAAAAATAACCGCTGCTTTAATATCAATCTATTCAAGGATGAATAGCGTCATAACTCCCCTTATCCGTTAGTTTCGGCTTTTCCTAAACTCTCTATCTCGGTCGACAATTTCTGCACCTACCGTCAATAACTTTCACTAAAGATTCATTCTCAGTTTGCGCGCTGAAACGTTTCACATCTCATTTCCACATTGAGGAGATTGAACTCAAGTCGGTAGATGAATACAACTTAGCTTGTATACAAGGTACTTGAATACCCTCGCTCTCATGTTCAGGAAAAATCATGCAAACCACAGACTCAGATCTCGAAAAAAGGGTTATACGCAAGCTTTCCTGGCGGTTGATACCGCTGCTGATTGCTTGTTACGTCATTGCCGTCGTTGACCGGGCGAATATAGGGGTTGCTGCATTAACCATGAATGCGGATATCGGCTTAAGCGCTGCAAGTTTTGGGCTGGCGGCAGGGTTGTTTTTTGTCCCTTACGCCCTGCTTGAACTGCCCTCGAACCTGATGCTAGAGAAAGTCGGAGCCCGCTGGTGGATAGCCCGAATAATGGTGACGTGGGGGATCATTTCCGGCGCGCATATATTCGTATGGAACGAAAATAGCCTGTATGTGATGCGTGCGCTACTTGGCGCAGCCGAAGCAGGTTTCTTTCCGGGTATCGTGTTTTATCTTACGCTGTGGTTCCCGGCAGCCTGGCGCGGACGCATTATCGCCTCTTTCATGACGGGTATTCCAATTGCGCTGATTATCGGGACACCGGTTTCCAGCCTGTTACTGGAATTACACGGGTGGATGGGACTAAGCGGTTGGCAGGTGATGTTCCTGATCGAAGCCATTCCGGCCATTTTGTTGGGAATGATCGTCCCTTTTGCACTACCTGATAAACCCAAAGATGCCAGATTCCTGGCACCCGACGAGCAACGTTGGCTAATGACAACGTTAGCGGCAGAACAAAAGAAACTGCCTTCACGCGGACACGGTGGATTGCTCAAGGCGCTTTTCAGCCCGCTGGTGCTGTTATTCAGCCTCACCTACTACGGTCTGGCGAACCTTAACGGCGCAGTAAGTACCTTTCTGCCGTTAATCATTAGCGAAACGGGGTTGAGCCACATACAAACCGGTTTTGTCACCATCATTCCCTATATTTTTGGCCTGATCGGCATGCTGGTTTTAGGGCGCGTTGCCGACCGTCCTGGTTCACGTCTGCTGGCCAATTACATTGCCCTGATCATCTCTTGTCTTGGATTGGTCTGCGTCGCCTGGTTTGATAACTCGCTGATCAGAATGCTATTCCTCTGCTGCTCAGCATTTGGCTTTTTCGGCGCAATGCCCGTCTTCTGGGGACTGCCCGGACAATTTCTTCCGGTTTCCGTTGTAGCGGGCAGCATTGCGTTGATCAACGCACTCGGCAGCCTCGCCAGCGTCGTTAATCCATGGGTTATCGGCATCATTCGCGATCGCAGCGGCAGTTATAACGGCGGATTTTATTGGCTGGCGGCGATGGCCCTGCTCTCCATTATTACCCTGAGCATCATTTTCCGCCGCCAGCAATCATCAGCAATTCCTAATAGCAATGAACAACATGAGGCTCAGTAAGATGAAAATTGTCGATGTCCGATTACTGCAGGTAGAAGGCGTTTTACCTGGCAAGGAGGACTTTTGGGAAGAACGTCTGGCGCGTCCAACGGATGTGTATTCCCAATATCGCGTCGTGGACAATCATGATGGTGGCGTACAGCTTAAAAACGGTTTTGCTATCTCCACCGTGTTTTTAGAGATTATCTCTGACGAAGGCGTTGAAGGATTGGCGGGGCCGATACCCCATGCCGTTGCGTCGATAGTGCATGGCCAATTGCGTCCGCTACTGCTTGGTCAGGATCCGCGTGA
This sequence comes from Pantoea sp. BRR-3P, assembly GCF_039621635.1. NCBI lineage: Bacteria > Pseudomonadati > Pseudomonadota > Gammaproteobacteria > Enterobacterales > Erwiniaceae > Pantoea > Pantoea sp. BRR-3P. The sequence goes on along the minus strand of NZ_CP155067.1, from coordinate 100,795 downwards.
CAGTGAACGCCTGTGGGACCAGATGCATCGGGCACTGATTCATGGTCGCCAGGGTGACGCCATGCTGGCAATTAGCGCGGTGGACTGCGCACTGTGGGATCTTCGCGGCAAGTGGATGCAGCAGCCGGTTTATCGTCTACTCGGCGGCTCAATTCGCGAGGAGATCCCGGCATATGCTTCAATGCTCGGTTTTGCCGTACAGGACATGGGGCGAGTACGCGAACGCGCTCTGCAATTCAAAGCGTTAGGTTATCGTGGGCAAAAGTGGTTTTTCCGCCACGGCCCAATGAGCGGTAGAGAAGGCCTAAAGAAAAATATTGAGCTGGTTAAGACACTGCGTGAGACGCTGGGCGACGATTACGATCTGATGTTTGACTGCTGGCAGTCAATGGATGTGACTTACGTCATCGAGTTGGCGAAGGCCATTGAGCCATATCGCCCACGTTGGCTGGAAGAGTGTGTTATGCCGGACAGAATCGGCAGTATGCGCCGTCTAAAAGATAAGCTGACGATTCCGCTGGCCGGTGCCGAGCATGAATATACCCGCTGGGGCTTCAAACGCTTTTTTGAGGCTGATGTTCTGGATGTGATTCAGCCAGACATTTACTGGTGCGGCGGCCTGTCTGAAACCTTAAAAATCGCGGCAGCTGCGACCATGTACGATCTACAAGTTATTCCACATGGTCACTCCACCATTGCGACTGCGCATTTCACCACAACGCAATCGCCTATCCACACGCCCTATCAAGAGTACTTGGTGAAGTGGAACGATATTCACCAGTATTTCCTTAGCGATCCGGTTGTACCTGAGGATGGCCTGATCCAGGTCCCTCAAATGCCGGGGATGGGAATGGCCCTGAATCCCGCGCATATACAGCATCAGCAATACTTGTTCACCTCCTGATCATCCTGTCTAACCGCCGCCCCCCTCATCCTTTCTAGGGGGGTGTATCTTGTATACTACATCTTGCATACGGGGTAAGATCATGTAACTATTTACGCAATAAAAGGTTAGTTGCATTAAGGAATTACGCCCACTTATGTCCTCTGAAAAGCTCATTATTGACTGGTCATCTAAAAAGATAATTCGCCCTCAATCATTGGGTAATATTCTGGCCGATCATATTCGTGACTTAATCGTTAATTGCCAAATCGAACCGGGCTCATTAATTTCAGAAAATGACATCGCTGCTCAGCTTAATGTTAGCCGTACGCCGGTGCGGGCTGCCCTGCAAAAACTGGAAATGGAACGGCTGGTGCAAATAATTCCACAGCGTGGAACCTTTGTATTTGAATTTAACGAACAGGAAATGCGTGAAACCTGTGAAATGCGGCAAATTCTTGAAGCTGGCGCTTTACAGCTTGCACTACGCCACGATCGTCAGGCGTTGATCACGCTTCTCAGGATACATCTGCAACATGGCCGCGAAGCCTTACAAAATGCGCCTGAGACTTACCGTGAAATGGATGCGGCGTTCCATATGGCAATGATTGAATCCAGCCGTAATAAAGAGTTAATTAACTCTTACAAAACCAGCATTAACCGCATTCGCACTTTCCTGAACCATCTCACTAAAACCCCGGAAGAGTTTCAAAGTTCGCAGGATGATCATGAAGCTATTGTCGAGTTGCTGGATCAACAGCAAGACGAACAGGCCATGGAAAAACTAGAATGGCACCTTGGCGGCCTACAACGTCGATATCAGGAAAAAAATCCGGGCAGAATTCCTGCCATACCCAGCGAATAAATAAGGTCGCCATGATTTGCTCCTGCAAACTCTGGCGAATCTGGCGTCTGGATTAATACGGGCAACTTTTTATCGACTTAGCCTATTATCAGTCTCCATGAATGCTGATCCTACGTTGATATAGCGGGTTTTTCGTAGAGTGCACATTCATACGCACTGGTATAAAGAGGCATTTTTCTGCTTAAGTGAACGGCATTAAATTAGTTCTGCTTTGGGATTCGACTATGACAACCTTTCATCAGCTTTCCGCCGTTCGTCTGGATGGCGAACATGTCTCCATGGCCGACTACGCCGGTAAGGTGGTTCTGGTGGTGAACACCGCCAGCCATTGTGGCTTCACACCGCAATACACTGGCCTTGAAGCGCTTTACAAGAAGTACGCCGTCGAGGGTCTGGTGGTGCTTGGTTTCCCCTGCAACCAATTTGGTAAGCAGGAGCCCGGAGGCCCCGACGAAATCGCGCAAACGTGTCGCATCAACTACGGTGTGAGCTTCCCGATATTTGAGAAAGTGGAAGTTAACGGAACCGCCACGCATCCGGTATTTCGTTATCTGAAAAACCAACTGCCCGGTGTGCTGGGTGGGCGAATCATGTGGAACTTCACTAAATTCCTGATTGGACGCGACGGCAAGCCGCTTAAACGTTTTGCGCCATTTAATCCCCCCGAGAAAATGGAAGCGACGATCCTTGCTGCACTGGAAATCTAATTTCTACTTTTAGATTTAATCCACCACCAGTAATACAGCCTGGTTACCTGCTCACGTGACCCTGTTCACAGTTTGTGCAATTAAAATCCGCGGCCTTAATCTTCCCGCAAAGGGACGCCTGGCCAGCCTGCATATGTAACAATATTGTTTATTAATTGATGCCACTTGGTTAACAAAAGCATTGTAAATTCGATTATTACATCACTCTCATGCCTTAATAATCGCGTTATTAACATTAAATTAACACATTAAATCATAGAATTTAACACATTCGGGTGCTGATCACATTTTGTTCACATTTGCGCGAAAAGCGGTATCCCCTTCAGTTAATCTCTGATCGCGGATTTAATAACTATCGTCTGTTCCCCCTAACTGAACATCATAAGAAAGGTACCATAATGAAATTTAACCTCGCATTGGTCAGTGCATGTGTGGTTTCAGCATGCATGTTATTTACAACACCGTCATTCGCCGCCAAACCTTACGATATCGCCGTCGTCGCTAAAGTCACCGGTATTCCCTGGTTCACCCGCATGGAAGTTGGCGTCAAAGAAGCCGCGCAGAAACTGGATGTCAACGCTTATCAGGTCGGTGCCGCCACTCCGGACCCGGCCCAGCAGGTCAAGGTAATTGAAGATTTGATTGCCAAAAAAGTTAACGCAATCATCGTGGTGCCAAACGATGCCAAGGTACTGGAACCGGTGCTTAAAAAAGCCCGCGACCAAGGCATCGTCGTATTAACGCATGAATCACCGGATCAGCAAATTGGGCAATGGGATGTCGAAACCATTGATAGCCAGAAATATGCTCAAGCCAACATGGACGAGTTGGCAAAAGATATGGGCGGCAAAGGGGGTTACGCCATTTACGTCGGCTCGCTGACCGTGCCACTGCATAATGCCTGGGCAGATGCCGCAATTAAATATCAGAAAGAAAAATACCCGGATATGCATGAAGTGACTTCACGCCTGCCGGTGGCAGAAAACATTGATAAGTCCTATTCCACCACGCTGGATTTAATGAAAACCTATCCTGATTTGAAAGGAATAATCGGTTTCGGTTCGCTCGGCCCGATAGGTGCCGGTCAGGCTGTCCAGCAGAAGCGTGCGAAAAATAAAATCGCGGTGGTTGGCATCGCCATGCCCGGCCAGGCTGCGCCCTACCTGATGCGCGGTGATATTAAGAAAGCACTGCTATGGGATCCGAAAGATGCCGGTTTCGCCTTAGTCACGATTGCCGATCAGTTGTTGCAGGGTAAAGAAGTCACCAAAGACCTGAGCATCGAGGGACTGGGTAAAGCCGATGTAGATATGGATAAGAAAGTGATCCGCTTTAATAAAATTCTTGAAGTGACACCAGAGAATGCGAAATCGCTTGGGTTCTAACCCGATCTTTTAATTCTTTTATTTTACGGAGCAATATTCGCTCCAGCGCCACACCAGGCAAATAGAAACAAATACGGCGTTGTGCGCTGTGCCGTATTTGAATTCTACTCTGACATCGAAAACGTATACCTTCAATCATTCGAGTTGGGGCAAGGTTGCAAATGAGTAAACCCGGCAGAGCTTACCTATGTTAGCGTTTCGGGTGAACGAGTACAGCCAACGCCTCCGCTGGAACCCGGTCGGGTATGTTTAAGGATCTGTGATGAATACTCTCAACACGTCCCCTGCCCCTGCTGAGGCCTTTATCAGCCTCGAGAAAATCAGTAAAAGGTTTCCCGGCGTATTAGCATTAGACAATCTCAGCCTGACACTCAATAAAGGCGAAGTGCATTGTCTTGCCGGTCAAAATGGCTGCGGCAAAAGTACGATTATTAAAGTGATTTCCGGCGTCTATCAGCCGGAAAAAGGCGCGGCCATTACTCTGGACGGAAAACTATTTCATACTCTCACGCCGCAGCTGTCGTCTTATTATGGCATTCAGGTTATTTATCAGGATCTGTCTTTATTCCCAAATTTGTCGGTGGCCGAAAATATTGCCATTCACCGTTATTTGCCGGGCGGTGATTTTTGGGTGCATCGCGCGGCCATGCGCAAAAAAGCCGTGGCGGCGATGCAACGCGTCGGCGTTGCTTTGGATCCGGATCGTAAAGTCGAAAAGTTGTCGATCGCCGACCGCCAGTTAGTGGCAATATGCCGCGCTATCGCCGCTGACGCCAGTTTGGTGATTATGGATGAACCCACCGCGTCACTGACCCGCACAGAAGTAAACGGCCTGCTGCGCGTGGTGAATGAGCTGAAAGCCGCCGGGATCTGCGTGGTGTTTGTCAGCCATCGTCTGGATGAAGTGATGGAAGTGGCCGACCGCATCAGCGTGATGCGCGACGGCAAACTGGTTGGCACCTATCCGGCCAGCGAACTCGATAGCAATGAACTGGCCTTCCTGATGACCGGCCAGCGTTTTACCTACAGTCACCTGCCCCATCGTGCCTCTGCCGACGTAACGCCGCTGCTGGAAGTGAGCCATCTGAGCCGCAAAGGGCAATATCACAATATCTCGCTATCGCTGCGCCAGGGCGAAATCACCTCGATTGTCGGCCTGCTTGGCTCGGGGCGTACGGAACTCTGTCTGAGCCTGTTCGGCATGAGCCAGCCGGACAGCGGAGAGATCCGCATCAACGGCCAGGCGGTGCAATTCCACTCGAACCGCGACGCCATCCGCCACGGTATAGCCTATGTGTCAGAAGACCGTCTGACGCAGGGGCTCATCATGGAGCAATCCATCTATGACAACACGCTGGTATCAATTTTCGACAAGCTGCACACCGGCACAGGATTGATGGATCACCCTAAAGCTGCGTCGGTAGTGAAAGATCTCATCCGCGATCTGAATATTAAAGTCTCAGACAGCCGCTTACCCGTGAAGACCCTTTCTGGCGGAAATGCGCAACGTATTGCCATTGCCAAATGGGTGGCAACGCGGCCACATATCCTGATCCTCGATTCACCAACCGTGGGCGTGGATATTGCCAATAAAGAAGGGATTTACCGCATTGCGCGCGATTTAGCGGAGTCCGGCATGGCGGTGCTGATGATTTGCGATGAAATCCCGGAGGCTTATTACAACAGTCACCGCGTGCTGGTGATGCGCAAAGGCGAACTGGTGGCGGAATTCGCGCCGCATCAGAGCAGCGAAGCGCAGATTGCGGAGGTAATCAATGGATAACAAGGCGCTCTCGAAGCTGTTTTCTCAGCATGAATTCTGGTTGGGATTACTGGTGCTGCTGCTGGTGATAGGCCTGAGCGTCAGCACCAGCGAGTTTATGACGCTGGGTAACCTGACTGACGTCGCCACCAGCTACGCCATTTTGGGTATTCTGGCCTGCGGCCTGTTTGTGGTGCTGATCGCCGGCGGCATCGACATTTCATTTCCGGCCGTCACCTCCATTGGTCAGTACGTGATGGCAAGTTACATCATTCACCACGGCGGCAGCTTTCCGCTGGCATTTGCCCTGGCGATGGGAAGCGGTTTGCTGCTTGGGCTGGTCAACGGTTTTCTGGTGTACTGGCTGCGCGTTCCGGCCATCATTATCACGATTGCCACGCTCAACCTGTTCTATGGTTTGCTGGTGTATATCACCAACGGCACCTGGTTGTACGGTTTTCCCGACTGGTTTATGAACGGCATCAACTGGTTCTCCTTTACCGCTGCCGACGGTTACGACTATGGCCTGACGCTGCCACTGCTCAGCCTGCTGGGCGTGATTATCGCAACCGGTGTGCTGATGAACCGCACACGCGTGGGTCGCCAGATTTATGCCATGGGCAGTAATCGTGACGCGGCTTCTCGTCTTGGTCTGAATATCCTGCGGCTGCACTTTTACGTCTACGGTTTTATGGGATTGCTGGCGGGCATTGCTGCCGTGGTTCAGGCGCAAATTACGCAGTCGGTCGCGCCTAACTCCCTGCTCGGTTATGAGCTGACGGTGTTGGCAGCGGTGGTGTTAGGCGGCACCAGCATGACCGGCGGACGCGGCTCGCTGACAGGCACCATTCTGGGTGTGATGCTGCTGGCCTTCCTGCAAAACGGCATGACCTTGCTGAGCATTTCATCTTACTGGCATCAGGTTTTCAGCGGCGTGATCATTCTGGTCAGCATTAGCAGCACCGCGTGGAATGAAAAGCGCAAACTCGCAAAGGGGATGTGACATGACAACCTTAAACCGATTCTTACCCGGCGATCACATTATCCGTTTGCAGTTGCTGATCATCGTCGCCGTTGCCGTGCTGTTCTCATTTACGTTGGGCGGCAGTTTTTACAGCATTGGCAATTTCCAGTCGATTGCCTCGCAGTTACCGATTCTGGGTATGCTGGCGCTGGGGATGGGTATCACCATGTTGACCGGCGGTATCAATCTTTCGGTCATTGCCGGTGCCAACGCCTGTTCGCTGGTGATGGCGGCCATTCTGGTGGCGCACCCAAACCAGCCTGGCTATTTCGCGCTGGCGATGTTCGCCGGCCTGCTGGTGGCAGTGGTCATTGGTGTGCTCAATGGCGCGCTGATCGCCTATATCGGTGTGTCGCCGATTCTGGCGACGCTCGGGACCATGACGCTGATTGCTGGGCTGAATATTCTGCTCACTAACGGCGCCGTGATTTCCGGCTTCCCGTCGGCGATTCAGTACCTCAGCAACGGCAGCCTGCTGGGCATTCCTGTTGCCCTGCTGTTATTCATGCTGGTGGCGCTGCTGTTGTGGGTCTTACTTGAACACACCACGCTCGGGCGCAGCCTGTATCTGATGGGTTCAAACGAACAGGCCACGCGATTCAGCGGTGTTAATACACATAAAGTCACCCTCGCAGTGTACGTGCTTTCCGCTCTGCTTGGCTGGGGCGCGGCACTGCTAATGATGTCCAAATTTAACTCGGCTAAAGCAGGCTACGGCGATGCCTATTTGCTGGTGACCATTCTGGCCTCGGTACTCGGCGGAATTAATCCCGACGGCGGTTTCGGACGGGTCATCGGGTTAGTGCTGGCGCTGATCGTTCTGCAAATGCTGGAGAGCGGCCTCAACCTCATGGGCGTCAGCAGTTACCTGACCATGGCCCTGTGGGGCTGCGTCCTGATCCTGTTTATCGCTCTGCAAAACAGAAAATCCTAAGCGAACGTTTTTTACGAAGGGAAAAAACATGGCGAGTTATTTTATTGGGGTAGACGTTGGAACCGGCAGCGCCCGCGCGGGCGTCTTCGACATGACCGGGCGCATGGTTGGCCAGGCCAGCCGTGATATTACGTTGTATCGCCCGAAAGCCGATTTTGTTGAGCAGTCTTCCGATGAGATCTGGCACTCCGTTTGTAACGCCGTTAAAGACGCGGTTAATCAGGCGGATATCAACCCGATTCAGGTGAAAGGCATAGGTTTTGACGCCACCTGTTCGTTGGTGGTGCTGGATAAAGAGGGTAAACCGCTGACCGTAAGCCCGTCCGGGCGCAGCGAGCAGAACATTATTGTGTGGATGGATCACCGCGCGATTACTCAGGCGGAACGCATCAATGCCACCGGTCATCGTGTGCTGGAGTTTGTCGGCGGGATTATTTCCCCAGAAATGCAAACGCCAAAACTGCTCTGGCTGAAACAGCACATGCCAACCACCTGGAAGAATGTTGGCCATCTTTTTGACCTACCTGATTTTCTGACCTGGCGCGCCACGCAGGACCCTACGCGATCTTTATGTTCCACCGTCTGCAAATGGACGTATATCGGTCACGAAGATCGCTGGGACACTAGCTACTTCCGCCAGATAGGTCTGGAAGATTTATTAGAAAACAACGCGTCAAAAATCGGCAGCGAAGTGAAAACCATGGGTGAACCGCTGGGGCATGGTCTGACGCAGCGCGCCGCCGCCGAGATGGGGCTGATCGCGGGTACAGCGGTCAGCGTCTCAATTATTGATGCCCACGCCGGCAGCCTTGGCATTCTTGGTGCCAGCGGCGCATCTGGCGAATCGGCGGATTTCGACAATCGCATCGCGATGATTGGCGGTACGTCCACTGCGCATATGGCGATGTCGCGTAGCGCGCGCTATATCGGTGGTATTTGGGGGCCATACTATTCGGCGATTCTTCCGGATTACTGGCTGAATGAAGGTGGACAATCCACCACCGGCGCGTTAATTGACCATGTGATTCAGTCACACCCGTGTTATCAGGACCTGCTTAAACAGGGTAAAGACAGTGGCAAAACGATTTATGAAATACTGAACGGCATACTGCGCAAAATGGCTGGTGAACCAGAAAATATCGCGTTCCTGACCAAAGACATTCATATGCTGCCCTATTTTCACGGCAACCGTTCACCGCGTGCCAATCCGACGCTGACTGGCACGCTGACAGGTCTGAAATTGTCACGTACGCCGGAAGACATGGCGCTGCAGTATCTCGCCACCATCCAGGCGCTGGCGCTCGGCACCCGGCATATAATTGAGACCATGAACCAGAGTGGTTACCGCATCGATACCATGATGGCGAGCGGCGGCGGCACCAAAAACCCGCTCTTTGTGCAGGAACATTCCAATGCGACAGGCTGCGCGATGCTATTGCCGGAAGAGAGCGAGGCGATGTTACTTGGCAGCGCCATGATGGGTACCGTTGCGGCGGGCGCCTACGACTCTTTGCCGGAAGCGATGGCCGCCATGAGCCGCATTGGCAAAACCATCACGCCGCAGACCAACAAGATTAAAGAGTATTACGATCGTAAATACCGCGTATTCCATGAGATGTACCACGACAGCATGAAATACCGCCAGCTGATGCAGGGGAAAACCGAATAAATGCGGAAGAAGAATTTAACCTGGCGTGTCATGGCTGGCTTGCGTCGAGCAACCGCAGACGTTTCAATCATGAGGGTGAGCGAATCAACGGAACGTTGTGAGTGGTCGAAGAGTTAAGTAGAAAGGTGCAAGCCAGAGAAGCTGCCTATTCTCTTACTTATTGCAGATGGCCCACAATAAACATAGGCCATCTGCTTCAGCCTGGAGCGTCAGGTTAAGATGAATGGTAATTAATCCAATAGCGGTTTGCGGTTTTCTTTCGCTGGCTCTGGCTTAAGTCTTTCTACGGGAATGCTGCACATGCTTTCAGCAATTATCCCGAAAAGAGAGTCTTTCGGGTAAGTTTCCCATTGGCCCACATCCGGTGACGCATGAATAAGATCGCCCTCCGCGAACGGTTTGGAAAAGAGTGTACGACCCATAACGGCACGCTGGTTTTTGTCGCAGTTAATCACATCGATTGCCCGAGAACTTGAAACGTAGACGGGTGGATTTTTTATAATTTGCGTCTGCTCCGCGTAGTTATTGATGAAATAAAACCGGCGTAAGTGGCTATTACCCTGGTATGTTGAAATCACCCTGAAATCGACATATGACGTCACGCGCTCATCTGCAAGAACTTTTATAAAACCTGCCGGTGCTTTAGCGGGCGTTTGCGGCTGGGGTGTCGTGGTCCCGGCACAGCCCGACAGCATAAACAATACCAGCCATGTCAACTTTTTCATTTTGCTGCCCCACCGGATAAATCAGGTCGTAATGTGGTGAGCATGTCAGGCGTTACATTTCCCTGAACTGAACAGAGCAATAATGTTCCTTCTTTGCCTTTGCTGAGCATTAAGAGCTTTTCGGCACTCTCTTTTGCCGGGGCAATACCCGACACCGCCTGTGCATTTTTTTCCCAAACACTGTTTGCGTCTGCTTTAATCATCGCCTGAGAGATATAATCATCCCCTGCCTTACTCCACGTTAAATGATCGAGCCTGGACATGACCTCTTCCGGTGATTCTTTGAAAACCAAGCCCCAGTAATAGTATTTACCGTAACTGATTTCATCGAGATTGCTGGTTTGCAGAAAATATCCCGCTATTTTCAGGTTTAATTCCTGAAGAGATTGGGTAAACCAGATGGTGCCGTTACCGTCAACAGGCGCTTTGAACCAAGCTTGAAAGTGCTTATCCACCGTTAACGGTGCTACGCGGCTGAGTTTGGCTCGCTGATGATAAATCTCACTGAAAAAGGTTGTGTCACAACGCGTCAGGCTTTGCGTCAATGTATTGGCGTGAAGAGGTAACGTTACCCCTGTCATTCCAAGCATGAATCCAATGGAGCAGATAACTTTACGCATGTAATATCCATATAGTAAAAAAACGCTATCTATATCGGCACACTGCGATAAGACTTTACGCTTTTTTCTTTTACTTCATTACCATGCATATTAAAAAATAGAACGAATTGCACGTCGTGCGGTTATTCATTCATTATCGCGCCAACCGAGTGAACTGCTGCTCTGTAACACGGCTTCCCCATTGGTCACCCTGCCACTCTTTGGTTAATTCAAAACCAAATGACTCATAAAGACGCCGTGCCGCTGTCAATTTATTGAACGTCCAGAGCTGAATGGCTGAAAATTCCTTTTCATCGCAAAACTTCATAGCGGCGGAAATGAGTTTTTTGCCCACGCCATTACCACGACAACCATCGTCAAGGATGAACCATCGCAAGTGCGCCTCATTGTTTCCAAGATCTTGCCCATCGATTGCTACCGATCCAACAATGCGATCGTTTTGTATGGCCAACCAGATCTCATTACATGGCCTTTCCAGACGTCCTGAAAATTCCGCCAGGCCTGCTGCAACCTTGCTTTCAAAAACATAGCCAAACTGATGTTCTCTTGCATAATAACTGCCATGCATTTCAGTGATACGGCCAATCATTCCGGCCCGATACCCCTTAACGATTTCGCAACTGGTCGAAGAATCTACCACACTGTTTTCACGACAGGCTTTAAGCGCAGCGGCATAAGCGCTGAGACCTTGTGAAACGGCCTGTTGCCGTATGGGATCCAATTTCTTTAACGCGCCCATAACGCGTTCATTACTGAACTCATTGATTTTTCGCACTGTTTCTTCGCCTTTCGCGGTTAAACCAAGCTGCTTAATTCTGGCATCCTCAGTTGAAGGCTGTTCTTCCAGTTCACCAATATTGACCAGTTTGGACAACATGCGGCTAACACTGGACTTCTCAAGTCCCAGAATCTGAACCAGTTGAGCCGCAGTCATTAATCCCCGGGCTTCAATTTCCAGCAAAGTGTGAACAACGGAAGGAGAGTATTGAGTCGCTGCGAGAGTGTGGTTCATGAACCCCAACTCCCGCACCATTTGACGCGAAGCGACACGAATATTTTCAACCATCAGCGATTCAGAGCGCATAAACATTAACCCTCAACTATTAGTTGTATGATACAACCATATGCATTGAGTCTTTGTCAATACGATTAAATGAAACGCTATGGCTTACTCTTCTTTATTAATCGTCATCGCCTTTCTTATGCTGGCAATAAAATTGTCGCGTATTACATCCTCATGATTTGCATTCCAGGCGATACCAACCTGCCAGCTCAGCGATTCCCCCGTTAACGGAATAATAACCAGTTCTGGCGGCGCTATATGAACCACACTATAAGGCAAAAGCGCAACGCCCGTTCCCGCAATCACCAGCGCGACAATGGTTTGTATATCGTCAGTCTCCTGAATAGAGGAAGTAAAAAGGGCATTGTCATGCAGATAGCGATCAATCTGCGCATTTAAACCCCGCCCGCGCGTGGTGTGAAGTCGCAACAGCGGCACTTTTTTTAACCAATCGGCAACGCTAAATGAAGTTGTTGCCGGCGCAACCAGAACTAATCGATCGGTAAATAATGGCAGGTAATCAAGCGCTACCGGTGGAGGAACCCTGACAAATCCTAACTGAAGCTCGTCATTCAGCAGCATCTCGTATTGCAGGAAGGATGATTGATCCGTTAATGAAACCTCAATACCCGGAAACTCACGGCGATATTCAGCAATACAGCGCGGAGCAAGGTAAAAGCTCGAAAGACCGAACCCCACTGCAATATTCCCTTCAATCCCTTTTGAAACCTGCCCAGCATGATGCATGAATAACTGGGTTTGCCGAACAACCTTTTCTGCCTGTGGCAGTAGGCGTCTTCCTGCAACCGTCAGTATTGCTCCGTGGCGGCCACGTGAGAATAAAGGCACGTTCACTATAGATTCAAGGAGATGAATCTGCTTGGTCAGCGCCGGCTGCGAAATATAGAGCGCGCGGGCCGCCTCCGCATAATTTCCTTTTTCAGCCAGCATCACAAAGGCGTTTAGCAACCGGGTGTTCATATTTACATTCCAGGATGTTATCGAAAAGGGAAATAAATTGATTATACAGTTATCGGTCGCTCCTGTGTAATTCAGTTCCGATTCCGAGGAGAAGCATCATGCCCACATTAACCACCTTAAAGGCTGCAACCGTACAGTTTCAGCATCAAGCCAATAACAAACACTATAATCTGCTGATAATGGAGAAATTTATTGAGAAGGCGGCGCTTCAAGAGGTGAAGATTCTCACCTTTCCAGAAATGTGTATCACCGGCTACTGGCATGTGCCCAAACTCACCGCTGCTGAGGTGGCTGCTCTGGCTGAGCCGGTTGAAACCAGCCCTTCCCTGATGTTAATTCGTTCTCTGGCGATTAAGCATCAAATGCTTATTGGCGCGGGGCTTATTGAGCAAGCCGAGGATGGCCAACTCTATAATGCTTACGTTGCCTGTATGCCAGATGGATCATTGCACACGCACCGTAAACTTCACGCTTTCGAACATCCCGCAATCAGCAGCGGCGACGGGTTTACGGTATTTGAAACACCATGGGGGGTAAAAGTAGGCATCTTAATTTGCTGGGACAATAATCTGGTGGAAAACGTGCGTGCAACGGCATTGATGGGTGCGGATATCCTGCTCGCCCCCCATCAAACCGGCGGTACTGATTCCCGTAGCCCGCATGCGATGAAGCCGATTCCTCTCGATTTGTGGGCGGAACGGGAAACGCGTAAAGATGAAATCACTGCGGCATTCAGAGGCCAAAGCGGCCGGGAATGGTTAATGCGATGGCTGCCCGCACGCGCGCATGACAACGGATTGTTCCTTCTTTTCAGTAACGGTGTAGGCGCCGATGACGACGAAGTACGCACTGGCAATGCGATGATCCTGGATCCCTATGGAAGAGTGATTGAGGAAACCTGGGCCGCTGAAGATGCCATGGTCAGCGCTGAGCTGGATTTGACCCTGCTGGCAATGAGTACTGGACGCCGCTGGATCCACGGTCGTCGGCCAGATTTATACCAGATTTTGACGCAACCGCAGGGGTATGAACGCGATGCGATTAGCGCACGGTTTTCAGATGAAATACCTTAATAAACCACCAGGCCGCTGACACAAAGCTGCATACAGGATGTCTGTGAGCAACGTTGCATGGCTATCCCAATGATGAGATGCAAAACAGCCTGTGGGCGAACAGGCTGTTATTAATGGAAGGTAGCCTCTATTCACCCTTTTCTTGATGTCTCGCGTTAAGAAGCGGATGTCAGAGTCCGGCTCATAGCCTGCCAGCGACGAAAGCATCCTTTATCCCTGAGGGATCAGTGATGCATTAGGTCATCAACAATTTCCTGTTTGGTCAGCTGATAGGGGAAAAATGTTGGCCAATTCTCCAGCTCTTTATAGAGCGCATCCTGTGATACGTTGCCGGTGAAAATATGAAAGTGCGATGATTTTCTCGGACTAATAATATGATCGCTAAATTGCACAAATTTAGGGGCTGCACTTTTATTATCGGTACATTCGAAAAGATAGCGAACGCCTCTTTTTCCTGATACGTAATTGAGGACCTTGTACCCTTTATAAGCATATTTACAGGCGTTAACTTCTCCATTGGCGGTAAATTCCATCATCCCGTTTTCAATGCCAATATCTGTAATATTGCTGGCATAGCCCTTCAAATAGTAATGCTTAATATCCTCAAATGACTTTCGTTGATCGGCTTCCGCCTTCTTGCGGAAAACCGGATCCAAACTGCCATCTTTGGCATATGGATAGATAGACTGCCATACGCCATCCCAGTCAGAGAGCGGTCTGTCTTTGATATCGCCATCATTAAAAATACCCTTTGCCGCACTCACCTCTGTCGCGGTGAGTGGCGCACCGTGTGAATGATGGGCATGTGAAAAGGCGTGTGAACTAAATACTACTCCCAGAACGACTAATGACTTCTTAATTTTCATAACATTAACCTTATATGTCAAAGTAAATGTTATAACATAACAATTAACAAACTGTTACTGCTAATTTCATTTGGCTACCCGCTATAAGCCAAACACGCCTGCTTTACTCCTGCCTGGCTGCATGCAAGGGCGATCCCGCAGCATCGCCCTTGCCCTGCTCGCAAGCTAACGTTAAGACGTCATTATGAATGTCTCCGCTGCCTCAGCGCATAAACCAGCACCACGACAAAACACAGCAGCGGTAAACTGTAAGCCATGGCCGTGCTGACATGGTCAGAAATCAGCCCCATGAAGTAAGGCATAATTGCACCACCCACAATCGCCATGATCATAAACGAGCTGGCCTGTTTAGTGGATTGCCCGAGATTTTTCACGCCCATGGCAAAGATGGTGGGGAACATGGTGGACATAAAGAAGAAGATGGCGATCAGCGCGATAACGGAGACATCGCCTGCGCCCAACATCACAATGGCGCTCAGGACGATGTTGATCAGCGCGTAGGCCGCCAGCATCGCCGCTGGTTTAACTCTGCCCATTAGCCAGGTGGAAAAGAAACGTCCCAGCATAAAGCAGATCATCGCAACCGAAAGCATATAAGCCGCGCTTTGATTGGTCACGCCATGCCAGTGCTCGGTGGCGTAGTTAATAAAGAAGGCACCTACCCCAACCTGAGCAGCGACATAAAAGAATTGCGCAATCACCCCGCCGACAAAATGTTTTTGCTGCCATAGCGTGGCACCGGGCTGCTGCACATGCTCGCTGGCGGCCTCACGAATATCCGGTAACGCGGTACGCTTAAATAACAGCGCGATAGCGATAACCACACACGCAATCACCACATAGGTCATTTTGACGCTGTCCTGCGCGGCTTCCTGGCTGGCGTGGGTGAAGAACAGCGAGCCGCCAATCATGGGCCCGACAAACTGCCCAAGACCATTAAAAGATTGCGCCAGATTGAGACGACGCTCGGCGCCGTTGGCATCGCCCAGTACCGTAGCGTACGGATTAGCCGCGGTTTCCAGGCAGCCAAGCCCGCAGGCAAGCACGAACAGCGCAAACAGAAATACCGAGAAATTATTGACCATCGCCGCCGGCACAAACAGCAGCGCGCCAAGGGCGTACAGCGATAATCCCGCCAGGATGCCAGCCTTATAGCCGTGACGACGCATAAAATAACCGGCCGGCAGCGCGATGATAAAATAGGCACCAAAATAGGCCGCCTGTAATAATCCCGATTGGGCTTTGGTAACGCTTAACGTTTCCTGAAAGTGCTTATTAAGAACATCCAGCAGGCCGTATGACACGCCCCACATAAAAAACAGGGTAGTAATCAGCATGAACGCCCAGCGCAGGCTAATAGTTCCCCCGACGCCAATGTTTTCTGGCGTCTCGACGCGTTGTGTAGACATGGTTATATCCTCGTAGGGTACAGTCGGTAAGTGTTGTTATTGGTCCTGCAAAGAGAATATTCGCGCCATCGCCACCCATTTTTCCCCTTCTGGCGTCCAGGGCGTTGGCTGTTGAAACTGCCACATCAGCGCTTCCCAGCGCTGAATATGCGGATTTTGCTCAGCGGCCTGAGCAACATCCTGCGCGTTAAACCGTTCGTTCACCTCCATCACCATAAAAAGTCGGGTACCAAGGCGGTAAATCTCCATATTGATGACGCCGTGCTGGCGCAGATGCTGCGCCACTTCTGGCCAAATGCGTTGATGCAGGCGCTGGTATTCGGCAATTTTGTCCGCCTCGTCCACCAGATCCAGCGCCAGAGCATAGCGTTCGGTTGCGCCGCTCATAACAGCGCCCGATCGAGATGCAGATAGCCGCCATCAACGCTCAGCCACTCGCCGGTAGTGTGTGAAGCGCGCGACGACAGCAAAAACACCACGGTGTTAGCGATCTCCTCTGGCGTGGTCATGCGCTGGCCGAGTGGAATTCGCTGGGTGATTTTCGCCAGTTCGCCCTGCGGATCGGCAAAGGTGCCGATCCAGCGTTCATACAGCGGCGTCATTACTTCGGCGGGCACCACGGCGTTGACCCGCACACCGCTGCTGCGCAGTGACACCGCCCACTCCCGCGTCAGTGCCAGAATCGCGCCTTTGGCCGCGCAGTAGCCGCTGGTGCCGCCCTGTCCGCTCAGTGCCGTTTTCGAAGCAATATTGACGATCGCACCGCCGCTGTTTTCCAGCGCGCGCTGGCAGAAATGCGTCATCTGGTAATAGTGGATGAGATTCTTTTCCAGCGAGGTGACAAAGGCGCTGCGCCCCGCTTCCAGCCCGACGCCATCGTTGACACCCGCGTTGTTCACCAGCCCATCGATGCGCCCAAACTGCTGCTGCACGGCCTCAACCGCACGCTGGCAGTTCTGCTCATCGCACAGATCGGCAAGCAGCACTTCGGTTTGCGGTTGCAGCGCGCGCAAGCCGGCCAGCCACATCTCATCGGGCTGTGCGTTGCTGACGATCACCGGAATGGCGCCCTCTTCCGCCAGCAGTCGTGAGATGGCGGCACCAATGCCCGATCCGCCGCCGGTGACAATAATCACTTTATCCTGCAAAAACAGATTCATGCTTCTCTCCTGTCAGGCTATATACCTGCGCCGCCGTGTTGCCCCAAATGGCGGCCTGTTCGTCGGTTGCAAGCTCAGCGATTGCGTCTTCAATCAGCTGCGTCACCGCGTGGTACTCCGCTGCCAGCAGGCAGACGGGCCAGTCTGAGCCAAACATCAGGCGCTGCGGACCGAAACGCGCCAGCGCCTCATCGATAAAGGGCCGCAGCTGCGCGCTGCGCCATTGGCCTTGCGACGCCTCAGTCACCAGCCCCGATAATTTGCAGACCACGTGCGGCATTGCGGCCAGTTCCGCCACTTGTTCGCCCCACGCCTGCGCGCCGCGCGCAATATCCGGTTTGCCGAGGTGATCGAGCACCAGCCAGTGACGGTCGTGCTGTGCGGCAAACCGGGTAGCGTCCGCCAGATGCCGCCAGGTCAGCAGCATTTCCCACACGTAATCACGCTGCTGCAGCAGACGGATGCCGCTCGCCACGCGCGGTTGCCGTAGCCATGCGGCGGGATCGCGCTCATCCTGCACCTGATGACGGAAACCCCGCAGCAGCGGATGCTGCAATGCTTCCAGCTGCGCCGTCAGGTCCGCGGCGCTGACGTCAATCCAGCCAACCACCTGCGTTGCCGCGTGCTGCTGCGCCCACTGCAACAGCTGCTGCGTCTCCGCCACGCACTGCCGCGCCTGAACGGCAATTGAGCCCTGCAGCTGCCGTTGCGCCAGCAGCGGCGCGAGATCATCGGGTAAATAATCCTGTTGCAGGCGCGTCATGGATTCCGTGATCCACGGATAGTCCACCGCGTCATAGCGCCAGAAATGCTGATGAGCGTCGATTCGCACCTCAGCCTCCCTGCGCGCGATAGCGGTATTGCTCGCGCGAGGCGGGATACATCTCGATCGAGAAGCCGGGCGCAGTAGGCGGCATATAGGCAGCGCCGCGTACTTCGCAAGGATGTAAGAAATGCTCGTGCAGATGGTCGACATACTCGATGACCCGGCCTTGATGGCTGCCGGCTATGCAAACGAAGTCGATCATCGACAGGTGCTGGACGTATTCGCACAGTCCAACGCCGCCAGCATGTGGGCACACCGGCAACTGGTATTTCGCTGCCATTAACATTACCGCCAGTACTTCATTAACGCCGCCGAGGCGACAGGCATCGATCTGCACCACATCAATTGCTTCACGCATAATCAGCTGCTTGAAGATGATGCGGTTCTGGCACATTTCACCGGTTGCCACCTTCACCGGCGCGACGCCCTGCCGGATTTTGCGATGCCCTTCGATATCATCCGGGCTGGTGGGTTCCTCGATAAACCACGGTCGCGCGAAGGCCAGCTGCTGCACCCATTCAATCGCGTCATTCACTTCCCACACTTGGTTGGCATCGATCATTAACTGGCGATCCGGTCCCAGCACTTCACGCGCGATGCGCACGCGGCGGATATCATCTGCGAGGTCACGTCCAACTTTCAGCTTGATGTGTGAGAACCCGGCATCGACCGCCTGCTGACACAGGCGGCGCAGTTTATCGTCGTCGTAACCGAGCCAGCCTGCCGAGGTGGTGTAACAGGGATAACCGTGCTGCTCCAGCTCACGGATGCGCTGCGCTTTGCCAGCCTGCTGCGCCGTCAACAATGCCAGCGCTTCGTCCGGCGTGATGCAGTCAGTGAGGTAGCGGAAATCGATGCAGCGCACCAACTCCTGCGGTGACATATCAGCCACCAGCCGCCACAGCGGCTTCTCTTCCGATTTGGCCCACAGATCCCATACTGCGTTGACTACTGCGCCGGTCGCCAGATGAATCGCGCCTTTATCCGGGCCGATCCAGCGCAGCTGGCTATCACTGGTGATGTCGTGCCAGAACTGCCCCATATCGGCGGTGATTGACTCCAGCTGGCGACCAACAATCAGGTGCTCCAGCGCGCGTATTGCCGCACAGCAAATTTCATTACCGCGTCCAATGGTAAAAGTCAGACCATGTCCGCTGATCGCCGCGTTATCCGTCTCGATGATGACGTAAGCGGCAGAATAATCCGGGTCTGGATTCATCGCATCCGAACCGTCGAGCTGTTCGGAGGTAGGAAAGCGGATGTCTTCGACGCGCAATGCAGTAAGTCTGGTCATTGTTCGCTGCCCTCGGTGAGTTGACGCTGCTCGCCAAGCCCGGCGATGCCTAACCGGATGACCTGCCCCGGACGCAGATAAACCGGTGGTTTTTGTCCCATCCCCACGCCCGGCGGTGTGCCGGTTGAGATGATGTCGCCCGGCTGCAAACTCATAAACCGACTGAGATAGCTAACGATCTGCGCAACCGTGAAGATCATGGTGCGGGTGTTGCCATTCTGATAGCGCCTGCCATCCACCTCCAGCCACAGATTAAGCTGCTGCGGATCGGCGATTTCATCAGCAGTCACCAGCCACGGGCCGATCGGACCAAAGGTGTCGCAGCCTTTGCCTTTGTCCCATGTGCCGCCGCGTTCAATCTGATATTCACGTTCAGAAACGTCGTTGACTACGCAGTAACCTGCGACATGCGACAGCGCATCCGCTTCGGCGATATAGCTACCGCCTTTACCGATTACTACGCCCAGCTCGACTTCCCAGTCGGTTTTCACCGAACCGCGAGGAATGCGCACCGTATCGTTTGGCCCCACCACGGCGCTGGTCCATTTGCTAAACACCACCGGTTCTTGCGGGATGTCAGCACCGGTTTCGGCGGCGTGATCGGCATAGTTCAGGCCAATACAGATAAATTTGCCAATACGCCCGACGCAGGCGCCAATGCGCGGTTGGCCGCTGATTTTAGGCAGTTCACTGAGCGGCAGCTGACGCAGCCTTTCCAGTTCGGCAGGTAGCAGCGCATCGCCAGCGATGTCATCGACAAAGTGCGACAAATCGCGCAGTTCACCCTGTTGGTCCAGCATTGCCGGACGCTCTTTTCCCGGCTCGCCCACTCGTAATAATTTCATGACTGCACTCCTGTTAGTTGCTCCAGCCGCCATCAATAATCTGTGCGGTGCCGGTGATATAAGCGCTGGCATCGGAGGCCAGATAGGCCGCCAGATAAGCGATCTCCTCTGTGGTGCCGATACGGCCAATCGGCTGACGCGCGACAAAGGCGTCATACACTTCCGCCTCCGTGCGGCCTTCCGCCTGTGCCTGCGCGGCGATGCGCTGGCGTAGCGAAGGCGAATCGACCGTGCCGGGGCAGATGGCGTTGCAGCGAATCCCTTCACCGATGTAATCCGCCGCTACCGAGCGTGTCAGGCCAATCACTGCCGCTTTGGTCGCGCTGTAGGCAAAGCGATTGACTACGCCTTTTACGCTGGATGCCACCGATGACATGTTAATGATCGAGCCCTGCTGCTGTTGCAGCATCCCCGGCAGAAAGGCCTGAATCATGTGAAACATCGCCGTGACGTTGAGGTCGAGCGCGAACTGCCACTCCTTTTCGCTGCACGCCAGCAGGCTGCCGCTGTGTACAACACCTGCACAGTTGAACAGCACATCGAGCGTGCCGAGCTCCTGCGCCGCTGCGCGAATTGCCTGGCGATCGGTCACATCCAGCTGATAAGCGCGGATACCTTGCAGATCCTGCAGCGCGTCAAGGTTGATATCGCTGGCAATAACCTCTGCGCCCTGCTGCGCAAAATAACGCGCGCTGGCCAGGCCGATGCCTTGCCCGGCGGCGGTGATTAACACGCGTTTTCCGGATAAATTCATTGCATTTCCTCTGGTCCAAAGATCTAATGGTCAGGCCATTAAAAGTGAGTTTTGCCCTTCCGGGTTAGCAAAATAACGCTGGCAACTTTTTCGCTGACGCATTACGTTTTATTGACAATTGCGTAACATTGACAAGTGTGCTGATGATTATTTGTGCATCCGATCACTTAATTTATGTAGACAGGTAGCAGTGCGATGCCGATAAAAAAGATGGAAAACCCCAGGCTTTACAGACAAATAGCTGACCAGCTGATCAAACTTATCGATAACAATGAATTTCCTCCCGGCAGCCGTCTGCCAGCAGAGCGCGAGCTGGCAGAGCAGCTACAAGTTAGTCGCGCATCGGTGCGTGAAGCGCTAATCGCTCTGGAAGTGATTGGCTTGGTAGATGTGAAAGTGGGCAATGGCGTGATTGTGAAAGCACGTTCCACTACGCAGGAACCGGTGATGATGCAAGCCGGGCGCGATCAGTGGAAGGAACCCGACGATGAACTGGGGATAAAGCTTGATTTCTCCACCGAACTGCCGCCTTTCTCGCTGCTGCAGGCGCGCCGCCTGATTGAGCCAGAGGCCGCTGCGCTTGCCGCCGTGCATGCCAGCGATCAGGAGCTGGCCCTCATCCGCGAAGCGTATCTGCAAAACTGTGAAGATAACCGTGCGCAGTCGCGCACCCATCCCGGCGACCGTTTATTCCACATTCGCATCGCCCAGGCGAGCGGCAATCCCGCCTACGGCTTTATCATTGGCCATCTGCTCGGTCATCGCTATGGCAGTATGTTCCGCATGTTGCAGGCGCACTACACGCCGAGCGATATGCCGCTCGTCTCAGAAACGGAGCATATGGAGATTCTCTCGGCGCTAGAAAAACGGGATGCTAAAGCAGCCAGAGCCGCGATGAAGAAGCATATTGACCGGGTAATTGCCACATTTGAGCGTGTGCAGGAGTAAAGCTGTTTGCGGTAGAAAGCGTTGGGTCAGGGTTTTATGTAAATGACCTCGCGTTGTGCTTGCGGCCACTTTAAGAGTGGTCCTACTAGCCCGAGAATAAAAGAAGCCGTCATCATATATTTCAGTGAGTTGCGATAGCATCCCCCTTAGAAAACCGTCATTGTGCGCGGTTTTTTTACCTGTCGGGGAAGTCGGATGTTTAAATTCTTCCTAAACTAACGTGCGTTAAACATGTCATTCGCAGATAACCGGAAAGACAACGGTTACTGAATTTTTATGAATTACCTGACAGCTAAAGGTTGTTGGCTGAATATAAGGGAAAAGAATGCCACTAATATTTGGTGAGTTATCTGGTGCTCCAGTATGGGTGCCTGCTGTATTGCTCGTCACGCTCTCGCTCGCTCTGGGTTTTCTGGCGCGGTTTATACTTCTCAGGTTTATCCGCTACTGGCAGAGCCGTGACAGAAAGCTATTCAAATCACTCGAAAAACATCTAAGCGGATCGCTGTTTCTCTTCATTCCTTTGCTGTTAATCAATGTCGGGGTTAATTATATTAACATTCACCCAGACTCCCTTGCCTTTATTACCACCACGACCAATATTTTTATTATATTATCATTTTGCTCCATTTTAATCCGGTTGACTAATGTCGCGCAGGATATGCTCTTTATACGCTATGACATTAACCTTTCAAACAATCTCCGCGCGCGAAAAATTCGCACTCAAATAATCTATGTTAAAAAAGTCGCTATCGTATTACTGGTATCATTCTGTCTTACTCTGATCCTACTTAGTTTTCCGGGGGTGCGTAAATTCGGCACGACTATCCTTGCGGGCGCCGGCGTTGCCGGGATAATCATTGGCTTTGCTCTTCAGAAGTCGCTGGTCAATTTATTTGCCGGAATTCAGATAGCGTTTACGCAACCGATAAAAATTGACGACGCGGTGGTGGTTGAAAATGAATGGGGTTGGATTGAGGAGATCAACCTGACTTATGTTGTGGTGCGTATCTGGGATCTGCGCCGCCTGGTGTTGCCTATTACCTACTTTACAGAAAATGCCTTCCAGAACTGGACGCGTAATAATGCACAAATATTAGGATCTGTTTTTCTTTATGTGGATTATTCCATGCCGTTAGATCCCCTGCGCAAACATTTTGAAAAAGTACTCAGTGAAACAAAACTTTGGGATCAACAGACACAGGTGCTTCAGGTTACCGATACCAATGATAAAACCATGACGATAAGATTACTGATGACGGCACAAAACTCCCCCACGGCCTGGGATTTGCGCTGCCTCGTCCGGGAAAAAATGATTGAGTTTATACAACAAAATTATCCTGAGTGTCTGCCTCATGTTCGTGCAACATTGAGCGATTCCGGTGTTTAACCGCCTGAAAATCCGCTAGATATCGTTTTCGTGAGACTAACGATAAGTGGTATAAGCCGTTAACGCATTCTCAACCGGACAGTCTCTGGCATTACTGCTTAATGCCAGAGGCTGTCCGTTCATTTAATACCTTCGGCACAAACACCTTTATAAAGCAAGCACCGCTTATTTCCCTTCGAAGAAATCACTCGGAAGTTGACCTGGAGGCATATTAATAACAGCATCATTATCAGGCCCTTCATTTTTCATATAGGTGACTTTAGCAAATTCCGGAATAATCACATAAGGGTAAGCCGGACCTTCATCGCGAAAACGATGCATATCTTCAATAAATTCGTTTTGATAACAAATCGTTTTTTCAGGGTGCTGTCCTTCACCGGCAATCCATTGAGGGAAGAAAATAGTACCATGAATAAGTTTTCTTTCGAGATCAAATAATAGGCTTACACAGGTTCCTGTCGGTTCGTGCCAGTCTACTTTATAAATACCTGGGGCGAACTGTACGGCATTCATCTTTTGCTGGGTTACCCATCGGCCACCTACCAATCCCTGGTGGATACGATAATCACACGTTGTGTCGTTGCGCGCATACCACTCATATTTCCATCCATTATCGTAGGTGTAGACAAAATGCGTTCCAACAAAGGCGGATAAATCTTTTGAGATATCGTTTAACGATTCCACGGACATAACTACCTCATATTTCACTGTGTTGTGAGTAAGTTGATGAAACGTCCTCTTGACGAGTTGCCGCATCATTCTTGTATAGAGATATTTATAATATGGAACACTTCAGGTTTTTTCCAATGTTCTGCATTTGAAAATACCTGGATTACCTTTTTTTTACAGTAGTCGATAGCAGAGATATTTGCAACACGGCTATTTAACCGGATAAATCATATGACAATAAAAAGTCAGCATAAGGTAATAAAATGTAAATAAAAACGGAGCGTGAGAAAATTATTTCTCTCAGATTTTTACTGATAGTTAAACGACTTATCGCACGTTAATTCTTTTTTAGGAAGTATTTTAGTTATCAAGTTTGCCAAAGTGAAATCTAAAGCTAACCTATTTAAGGTGTTACATATTGACGTTTCTTTACCACTG
Organism: Pantoea sp. BRR-3P; assembly: GCF_039621635.1. Lineage (NCBI taxonomy): Bacteria > Pseudomonadati > Pseudomonadota > Gammaproteobacteria > Enterobacterales > Erwiniaceae > Pantoea > Pantoea sp. BRR-3P. Next base: position 76,505 of record NZ_CP155067.1, on the reverse strand, counting down.
ATAAACCACTCAGCGGGCGGATAAATATGCCCGAATTTCAAGAACCGAACTGCAGGATATTCTTCTATGAATTTGATTCAAGAAGTTTTTCGTCTGTCACCGGAACTGGCACTTTTCCTTTCTCTCGCGATAGGCACATGGATTGGCAAATTTAAACTGGGTGCATTTCAACTTGGCGGCGTTGCAGGCGCTTTGCTTATCGCCGTGCTGATAAGCCAGGTAGGAATTACCATTGACAGTGGAATCAAAAACGTTCTTTTTGCCGTGTTTATTTACGCTGTGGGCTTTGAAAGTGGACCAAAGTTCTTCTCCTCATTAGGTCGACGAACATTGCGTGAAATTGCTCTGGCGTTAGTTCTGGTCATATCATCCTTAGCCACCCTGGTCGTGATGGCCAAACTCTTTGCGCTGGACAAAGGCATTGCGGCAGGCATTGCGGCAGGTGCGCTGACACAATCAGCCATCATCGGTACGGCCAGTGCCGCCATTGCTAAACTGAATTTAGATCCCGCACAACTTCAGCAGATGCAAGGCAATGTGGCGGTGGGATACGCGGTCACCTACATCTTCGGCTCGCTGGGTGCCATCATCATCTGCGTTAACATTCTGCCGAAAATAATGGGCCGATCCATTCGCGAGGACGCGATTAAAGCCGAACAGGAAATGATGCACGGCGCAACCATTCTGGCGCCTGGTCAGGTCCCTGCACTCCCCGAGCTGGTGGGAAGGGTATTCCGGGTGGGACCGGCCGCAGGCAAGAGCGTGGCGGAGGTTGAAGCGTTGGCCCAATCAAATTTTCCTGTCACGCTCGAACGCATTAAACGTGACGATAAAGTCATTGCTGTCACGCCTGACATGGTGCTCAACGAGAACGATATCCTGTTATTGGTGGGTCGACGCAAAGGGATCGTTGCACTTGCTCCCTCGCTGGGCACAGAGCTGGATGCGGAGGATGGCCCGGAGATGACGATGAAAACCTCCGAAGTCTTACTAACCAACCCCGCGCTGATGGGAAAAAGAGTGGATGAACTGCGCAAACAGATTTCGGGCGACGTCCGGCACGGTATTTATGTCACCGCACTTAAGCGGGGTGATGTGGTGTTGCCCTTCAAAGATGATGCTGTCATTGAGCGTAATGACGTAGTAACGCTGTACGGTAGCGAACAGGACATTCAGCGTGCGGTGACGCTAGCCGGTCCGGTGTTGCTGAAAAGTCCAAAAACAGATCTGATGTTTCACGGTTTTGGCCTGACCTTTGGCCTGCTGCTGGGGTTGCTGGTGTTGCGTGTTGGTTCAGTACCTTTAACGCTGGGCAGCGGCGGCGGAGCGCTACTGTCCGGCCTGCTGTTTGGCTGGTATCAGGCACGAAAACCACTAATGGGAAATATGCCTTTGCCGGCATCGGGTTTGCTGCGTGATTTAGGGCTGGCGGGGTTTGTTGCGGTGGTGGGCTTACAGTCGGGCCTGCAAGCCGTCGAGACCGTGCGAAATAACGGCATCTCTATTTTCCTGATCGGCATTGTCGTGACTGTCCTCCCCCTAATGATCACGTTATTTATTGGTCGCTATTTGTTGCGCTATGACAATACGGCGATTTTTGCCGGGGCTTTGTCTGGCACGCGAAGTGCGAATCCCGCTTTTGGTGAAATTCTCGATAAGGCGGGCAATGCCATTCCTACCGCCCCCTTTGCCGTGACATACGGGTTGGCAAATGTGTTTCTCACCCTGCTTGGCCCGCTTATCGTCGCGCTGGTATGACAATGAAATGCTTCCTGATCTGGAGAGATTTACCATGTCTAACCCTTACGAAAAATATGCTTCACTCAGTCCCTTCGAACTCAAAGACGCCCTGATACAACTCGCCTCCGGTAAACCCGACCGCATGATGCTTAATGCAGGGAGAGGCAATCCTAACTTCATCGCGACCTTGCCCCGCCGGGCTTTCTGGCGTCTTGGATTATTTGCCACAGAAGAGGCGGAGCGATCCTTCTCTTATTTGCCGCATGGCATTGGAGGTATACCGCGTATTGAAGGTATTGAGGCACGTTTCGACGCATTTCTTTCTCGCGGCCATGAGCAACCAGGCGTTGCATTTTTGTCGAGGGCCGTAAGCTATGTCCGTGATCAGCTTGGGCTTTCCGCTTCCGATTTTTTACATGAGATGGTGGAAGGTATTCTGGGCTGCAATTATCCGGTTCCACCACGTATGTTGTCGCTTAGTGAAAAAATCACCCGCGAGTATATCGTCAAAGAAATGGTTGGCGGCCTGATTTCGGCTGAGGACGTTGAACTGTTTGCGGTGGAAGGAGGTACGGCCGCGATGACCTACCTTTTTAATACCCTCCGCACAAATGGTTTGGTTACCGCAGGTGATAAAGTCGCAATGGGCGCGCCCATTTTTACCCCTTATATTGAAATACCGCATTTGGAGGATTACCGGCTTGAAAGCGTGATGATTAATGCGTCGCCGGAAGATAACTGGCAATATCCCGATGAAGAGTTAGAGAAACTGCTCGACCCGGCTATTAAAATCTTCTTCTGCGTCAATCCAAGCAATCCTGCCTCAGTGAAAATGGATCAACGCACTCTGGATAAAATGGCGAGAATTGTTGAGCAGCGTCCCGATTTAATCATTCTCACGGATGATGTGTACGGTACCTTTGCGAATAACTTTAAATCATTGTTTGCTACCTGCCCGCAGAACACCATTTTAGTCTATTCATTCTCAAAATATTTCGGTGCAACGGGTTGGCGTTTGGGGGTGATCGCCACCCACCAGAACAATATTCTGGATGACAAACTGAGAAATATTAGCGATGCAGAACATCATCGTCTGCAGCAGCGCTATGGTTCCCTTACGCCAGACGTTCCCGCTTTACGATTTCTTGACCGGGTTGTGGCGGATAGCCGAAGCGTAGCCCTCAATCACACTGCCGGCTTATCAACTCCGCAACAAGTGCAGATGGTATTGTTCAGTCTATTCGCTCTGATGGATGGGGAGGACGGTTATAAAGCCGCTGTATCGGAAGTGATCCGCCGCCGTCAGGCCGTGCTCTACCGTGAGCTGGGAATAACGCATATTGATACCGAAGAGGCTGTAGATTACTACACGCTGTTGGATTTAGAGGCAATATCTCGTCAGGTTTACGGCGATGACTTTGCCGATTGGGTAAATAAAACCCTCAACCCAACCGACTTGCTTTTCCACATTGCAGAAGAGACCGGCATCGTCATGCTTCCAGGTACCGGATTTGGTAGCCTTAAACCTGCAGGACGTATATCTCTGGCTAATTTGAATGAATATGAGTACGCCGCAATCGGTAAGTCATTAAGAAAGATGATGGAGCAGTATTTTGAAAAGTATCATTCTGCACTGCAAGGGAAAGATAAAAACGCTTAGACCAAGTACAACATAAGATAAGTTGTAAGGCGATAACAATCAGGGCTGTGTTGCAGCCCTGATTAACGTAATCATCGGTTTCTGGCTTAGTGTCCTATCTTTGGAAAAAATAAATACTTACGCCAAATTCGCAAATTTCACTCACTTTGCAGACCATATTGGACAAAAGCAAAATAATAAGACATATAAGTGTAAAACATCTTTTTAAACCTATCGAGTATTTCAACCTCACCGCTTTTCGGATCATAATTTATCATATTATTCTTTTCTGCTTCGATGAAAATATTTCTCAGATGAGAACGTGAGACGCTGCACTCCCGTGAGATGCGCGTTAGCGCGCCCTCCTTGCAATCTTCTCTTTTAGGCTTATTGCCAATATTGAATAAATTCAGCATGATCATATGCCCTGAATCCTTGTCGATAAAAAGATGAGCGTCAGGAACTAAATTTATAATAAAAAAGCCTGCTTTATAGATTTCCGAATACCGTGAAAAATATTGCGCAATATTATCAAGTGAAATGTGATGAGAGCGCTTCTTTCCGCTCAGGATATCAAGAGCACTTGTCATTGTGTTAATTAGACTTATTGAATCATTTGCGCCTTTTTCAGTCAAAAAATAACGCATTTTTCTTTTATCCTTCTTGCTCACTTTCATTTTAATTCTGCCACTAACACTCATCAAAGTAAGGAGACTTGAAATGGTATTGGCGCTGACAAGACCAAACTTCAGACATTCGGCCTTTACATCGGAGAAGCAAGCTTCTTCGTTAATGTAAAACTGTGAAGCCGTTACCGTCGCAACCAGAAAGCGGTTATTCTTAAAGATAAATTTATAGAAATGGCTTTTGCGTTTGAACTCTTCCGTTATCATTTCGCTATGTTTGTGAATTGCTGCATTAAGCAAAGGGTTTGCTGCATTGTCTAAATATAACTTATTAAGTGCCTCAAAAACTCTAATTTTATTTTCCATGGTTACTCGCTGCAGAAGAACTTCTATGGCGTCATGCCTGAATAAAGTCCTGTTAGTAAATATAATATTATGCGAACAGCCGCCTCTTTTTTGACTATAGAGCGACATGTCAACTCTCGCAACCTAATATAAATAAAAAAGTCAATATACACTTAGCTAAACATGGTGTTAAAGATTGGGTAGAAATGTTGTCATTTAGATGCGCTGATTTTTATGTAGAATTATGGACATGCCGTGAATGCGAGCAAACTAATCTAAATGGGTAGTAACATCGCGCTATTATCATGGTCCATGGGAAGGAGCATCTGCTCACTTAGCAGACGTTGAATTCAACGTTGCTTTTTATTCTTGAGATCGAAATATATCAGGGACGCCAGAATAATCATGAATATCAAAACATTCCCAGAACAGGACCATTACTTTAATGTGGGGTTAAGACATTTTATTGCAACCTTTAAGCCAAGCCTGCCCGCGCCTGCCAGATATTGCCATTTTGTAAAGCTGGATGTGCACTCATTAGTGCATGTGGTGAATGGCACCGGCGAGTTTACACTTCCTCAGGGAAATGTGGTTTTAGTGAGTTCATCACGATGTATGCCACTGGCAAAATTTCTTGAAAATTCAAACAGTGGCAGGATACGTATTCTTGATATTACTGCGTTAAGTAAATACCCGTGGCCCAATTTAAAAACGCCGGTTAATGTTTATAAAAACAGCCCGAGCATTACGGCTGGAGAATATAAAGCGCTTCAGTTAAGTCTACAGTGTGATGCTTTACAATACCTGGAGGGTGCAAAGCGGAAAACTTATTACTCTCAACGAGACAATGCGCTGAGAAAACTGAATGTTAAAAAAGCATCGAGCCTTTTACTGTGGCAGGAAAGTTATGGCTGATTGACTCACTCTTTGCAGTGATTAAGGCAGCGAAATTAATTCATGCCAGAAGTCTTCTCATGAACTTTCACACTTTTCGCAGGGAGGATGACGCCAGATTTTTCAAAAAACTCTAGCCGATGATTCTGCCTAATGATATCAGCATCCACTGTATCGTTTATATAAATTAAAATCTGGTGACACGTTAATCAAGATACACTTCTACAACTTTGTAAAAAGGATGACACAATGCATGCGCAAAATAAACTATTAGTCCGGTTACTAAGCGGTTTACTCTTTTCATCATCGGCGATTGCCGCATCGGAGAATACAATTAACTTTCAGGGCGAAGTTTCTGATGAAACCTGTTCGATTGCGGTAAATGGAAATGCGGCCTCGCCTGTCGTTCTAATGCCAACCGTCAGTAAATCAGAACTGGCGAAAAGCGGCGATACAGCAGGCCAGACTTCATTCACCGTAGGTCTATCCGGCTGTACCGGCAGCTCAACGACGTCAACAAAAGTCTCTACGGTATTTGTGGGAAATAACGTCACGGCTAATGGCAACCTTGCCAATACCGGCAGCGCGACCAATGTGGAAGTTCAATTAGTCGACAGCAAAGACGCTGTAATCAATTTAACCGGTGGCTATACCGGTGATGGCGACCTTACGTTGGCAGCCGATGAAACGGAAGCTTCAGCAAATTATATTGCGCAATATTATGCAACCAGTGCCGCAACCGCCGGTACGGTTGAGTCATCAATGCAATATGCCGTCACCTATCAGTAGTTAAAGTATGAGAGTCCATTGAAATGGGCTCTCAGTTAATGCAATGAGAACGTTGGTATGTCTTTACACACGCTTTTTTCATCTTTATTTCTGATAGTGATATTGACGTCTGCGAATGCCACGGCGAGTGTTACGTTATTGGGGAGCCGTATTATCTATCCATCTTCCGCTCACTCAATTGATATTCAGTTTAAAAATGACGATAACATTCCGTATGTCATTCAGTCATGGTTTGATGAAGGTGATATTGACGCTCAGCCACAGCAAATCAATAACGTCCCTTTTATTATTACACCGCCGGTGTTTCGCATTCAGCCCAAGGCTGGGCAAGTATCACGCATTATGTTCAACCAAACAACAGCTCTGCCACAGGATAGAGAAACGCTTTATTGGTTCAACATGCTGCAAATCCCCCCCAGCAATCTAACGTCTGATTCAGCGAAAAATGCAATGACGGTAATGCTGAGAAATAGAGTGAAGATTTTTTATCGTCCAACCGCCATTGGCGAACCAAAAAATATTCTAAAAGGATTAACTGTTCATGATGTCTATGATGCCGTTAAAGGGAATGGCATAACAATAGATAATGCTCAGCCTTGGTATGCCTCGATAGTCGCTGTTTCTGTACGCATATCCACCGAAAAATACTCTTGCACACCTGAAATGATAGCCCCCTTCGCCAGACAAACATGTTGGTTTCACAAAAATAATAAACGCTTACAAGGTGTGGGTGCGGTGAATATCGATGCGATTAACGATCAGGGGGCAAGAATAAGTGAAAGCTATACAATTGACGCGCAGTGAATTGCGGCTGTACTTATTCTTTTTCGGCGTATCGGGCTGCTTGTCTCATCCTGCACATGCTGATGAATACTATTTTGATCCCTCGCTGTTCAAAGGCTCATCCTTTGGTCAAAACATTGATCAATTCAATCGTAGTGACGTGCCAGCGGGGCAATATCTTGTTGATGTCTATTTGAACAATAAATTAATTGTTTCCAGCGAAGAGATCACGTTTATCTCCTCAAAAGCAGATAAACGCGCTGAGCCCTGCTTGTCGAAGTCACTTATTGATACGCTACATATAAAATCTGCCCTGACATCGCCCTTATCCCGCACCTGCTATCCGCTTGCATCATGGACGTCCTTTGGAAACTGGGAGTTTGACGCCGCGGCGTTGCGTCTAAATATTACGCTGCCCATGACTGCACTTAATCGTAAACCCAGAGGCTACGTCCCAGTGTCTGAATGGGATCAAGGTATGACAGCTCTGTTTCTGCGTCATAACACCAACTATACCTGGACGGAAAACAGTGGTGCGGATTATCGCTACCAATATTTATGGAGTGGCATTACTGCGGGTAGTAATATCGCGAACTGGCAACTACGCCACCAAAGTAATTTACGCTATCTGAGCAGCAGCACCGGTGGCAGTAGCTATCGCTATAATAGCGTTAGAACCTGGGTGCAACGTCCGTTAGAAAAATTAAACAGCTTAATTGCTATCGGTGATAGCTACACCGACAGCAATCTGTTTGGCAGCCTGCCCTTTAACGGTATCAAGTTAACCACGGATGAACGTATGTGGCCGCAAGGCAGGCGAGGCTATGCACCCGAAATTCACGGTATTGCTTCATCGAACGCACGCGTAGTGGTGAAGCAGTTAAATAAAGTGGTTTATGAAACTGTGGTGCCGCCAGGCCCCTTTGTCATTGATGATTTGTTTAACACGCGCAGCCAGGGAGATTTTGAGGTAACGGTGATTGAGGCAAACGGTAAGATGGCGACATTCACCGTTCCTTATGCCTCCGTTCCAGATTCTGTCAGACCGGGTAACTGGCATTATTCCTTAGCCATGGGACGCGTGCGCCAATATTACTCGGTGAACAACGGCTTTTTGGAAGGCGTTTTACAACATGGCATGAGCAACAGCATAACAGCGACGGCAGGTTCCAGGCTGGCGCAAGGTTATCAGGCCTGGTTACTGGGTGGGGTGTGGGCGACACAATGGGGTGCTTTAGGCATGAACACCACCTTCTCCCAAGCCATAGTGGAGGAAAATCACCCTACTTCGGGCTGGCGCGCCGAATTAAGCTATAGCAAAACCTTTCACACTGGTACGAATCTGGTGTTAGCTGCCTATCGCTACTCCACCAGTGGCTTTCGCGATCTACAGGATGTACTTGGCGTACGACGCCAGGCCAAAAATGGAATTCATTACGACTCTGATACGCTTAATCAACGAAATCGACTGTCGGCAACCTTAAGCCAATCTTTGGATGCGTATGGCTTGCTCAGTCTCAGTGCCAGTCGTTCAGACTATTACAACAATCAGTCGCGTATCACTCAGCTACAACTCGGCTATACCACCAGCTGGAAAACCATCAGTTTTGGAGTGAATGTGGCGCGCCAACGCACGTACTGGAACAGCGGACGTCACATCATCAGTGTGAATGATAATGCAGACGCTTCACGCCAGCAGAAATATACCGAAAACACCGTTTCGTTAAATATCTCTCTACCGCTGGATTGGGGATCGGGCCTCTCTTCGGTGGCCTACAACTATAACCAGTCAAAAACCAGCCGCTCTTCCACCGTTTCACTTACCGGATCGGCTGGTGAGCAGCGCGACCTATCCTATTCGATGTATGGCGGTACCGATCGTTACCACAACGATTCAACGGGCGAGGCCAGCTCCTTCGGTGGTAATTTGCAGCAAAATACCCGAGTAGGGGCATTCCGCGCCAGTTATGGTCAAGGTAATGATTACCGCCAGCTCGGACTGGGTACTTCCGGTACGCTGCTTTTGCATCACGGTGGACTGACGGCCGGTCCGTATACCAGCGACACCTTTGCTTTGATTCATGCCGACGGTGCGCAAGGTGCAGTTGTGCAGAACGGTCAGGGTGCGGTGATCGATAGCCATGGTTATGCCTTGCTGCCGTCGCTTACCCCATATCGTGAAAATACCGTCACCCTCGATAGCAAAAACATGCGTGCGGATGCCGAGTTAAGCGGGGGAAGTCAGCGCGTAGTACCTTATGCAGGTGCGGTGAGTCAGGTGAAATTTTCCACGCTGCGCGGCAACGCGGTATTGATCTCACTCAATGAGGGCATTACGCCACCTATGGGGGCTGACGTTCGCGACAGCGAAGGCACATTAATTGGCGTCGTTGGCCAGGGAAGCCAGCTCTACGCCCGCGTGCCGCATACCTCAGGCAGCCTGAAAGTTAGTTGGAATGGCAATACGAACCACTGCTTAGTGAATTATCAAATCCCCGGTCATGTGCATCAGGCGCTTATTCATCTCGACGGGACATGTAGGAAATCATAAACGTGAAAATTAAAACCTGGCTGCTGGCGCTTATTATTCTGCTGGCCCACTCTCCCACGGTCTGGGCGAACTGTATTCGGGTGACCAGCACCTCGTCGCTCTCTGCCGCCGCACTGGCAGCCGGTTATACAGCCGGTTCCTGGCCAGGTGCTTGTGATACCTGCTCCGGCAATCTTGGCTTACCGTCTGTAATCAGTATCAACAGCGGGAGTACGTTTCAACCCTCCGGGACGCTGCTTGCCAGCTCTGTGGGTAGCTTTCTCTCATCGGCTAGCAGTGTGAACTATAGCCCGAATCAGATCCTGTATCGCTGCGCTGTGACTGATGCCGGCAGCCTGTACGAAATGTATGCCACGAATGGTGATAGCCCGTATGCCGGTATGTATGCCAGCAGTGAAGTAGAGGGGGCCTATTATGACGTGGCAAAAAATGTGGCAGTACGTATGACCAATCTCGCTACCGGGGAGTTTTACAGTCGCTACTGGAAATCACGTCAGTTTACTTCCGACAACTGGTATTCCGACGGCACCTACATTTATATCCCAGCCAGCGCCTTCAGCAACGTGTTGTATGAAATGTTTAAAATCAGCTCGACCAGTTACTATGCCTCCGCGGCGAATCGCTATACCGATATCTGGACGCAGCCACGCGGTTATATCGCCTTTAAAGGACCCGGGCTCGATACTAATAGCCTGCGGGATGGGCAAGACAGCGCTAGCTATTGGTATGGCTTTTACGCTAACTGGCCTGCCGCCTGGAGTAGTTACAAAAACGTTACTTATGTCCGCGGCGCACTGTGTGAAGTGAAAAATTATCCCTCGGTAGTGTTGTTGCCGACGATTAGCGTAGGGGCGTTATCGGGTGGTGGCAGCAGCCAGGCCCCCTTTTCCGTCACGCTGCAATGTGAATCTGGCGCGAATTCCAGTACTAGCACGTCAACGACAAGTTCAGCCAATGTCGCCATGGGCTTCCTTGTTAATCAGGCAACATCCGTTCTTAAAGCCACTCAAATGGGATTAACCACCAGCGGCGGCGGACTGACATGGCTGCTGGATAATCAATACGGCAGCAGTGGCGTGGCATCCGGAGTGGGCATCAAAATTTATGACGCTAACGGTGCTCCCATTAACCTGTTACCCGATCTCACCAGTACCGGTACAGGTAATACGCGAGGATGGTATGCCTATACCGATCTGACCTCGCTCGCCGCTTCCGGCACCAGCAACATGTATAGCGGTGACTTTACCGCTTCGCTTGAAGCACTGAGTGGACAAACAATTACAGCAGGGACAGTCAATGCGCAGTTGCAAGTGGTGGTTAGCTTTCAGTAACGCGTGGGTTTTAGCCTGTGTGCTTTACGCCCATTCTACTTTTGCCGTCGTAAATATTGATAAAACGCGCATTATCTTTAGTGCTAACGAAAGCAGCCAGACCTTGAATCTCAAAAATAGCCCTGATAATCCGACCATTGTGCAGATCTGGAGTGATGATGGGGACATAATGCAGTCACCTACGCTCACCCGGACACCGGTATTTGCTATGCCGCCGGTGATGAAACTTCTCCCCGATGAACAGCGAGTTATTCGGCTGATGTTACTCTCACAGCATTCTCTGCCCATGGATAAAGAGAGCCTGTACTGGCTTAATCTTTATCAAATACCTGCATTAGCAAAAGAGACAAGTCATGCTGAGCGCAAGGTGGTGCTGCCGCTACGACTGCGCCTTAAAGTCTTCATTCGCCCGGCAGCCCTTACCGCGCCTACACAGCAAGATGTGCAAGGCTTACGTTTTGAGAGCCGCAATCAGCTTTTAACTATCGTCAACCCGACGCCCTGGTTTATGAGCCTTCGTCTGCAAATTGAACCGAATAAGATGATCAATAATATTATGGTCGCCCCTAAAGGTAATTACACCTTACCTTTAAAACAGCCTTTACAGATAAATGAAAAAATATCCTTTGAGGTGTTCGATGATAATGGAAATCCTGTGCGCTATTTTGCACATTTGCATTGATAAATTAACGCACCAGCAAGGCGTATTTTCAGGTCACGCCACAACGTGTTTGGGTATTTATGCTTAATATATAAGCGTTAACCGAGATACCTGGCGCATGAACACCATTTAAAATTAATTATGACGGTTTTTTAAGAATAAACGCCAGGCAAAAATCCCCATCCTGCCTACAGTTGGTAATGAGGTTTTCATCAACGTGAAATGGAGGAGGTAATTTGTCTATTCAACACGACGGGAAAGGCTACGTCATTATTGGCGAAGCGGCATTAAGCATTGCCTTGGGTCAAAGAGTGGTCAGCGTTCATTCGCTAATCGACGAACTTGATCATATGGCAAATGCTGGCGGCAGCGAAGCGCGGTTGTCTGAGATCACCAAAGCCAGTGCCTGGCTGAAGAGTTTCGAAGAACCGGAGCGAGCAGTCCATCAAGTGCCCTACCTGCAAACGCTTGCAGGCTTGAACGACGAGACAAACTGACGCCATAGGACGTAGTCCGGCTCCGGCCGGAAGACGATAACGAAGATGACCTCAGCGGTCACGTTTCTACGTGTACCGGCCGGAGAATATGTCAGGGACGACACTCTCCCCCACACATTGCCCTCTTTATGCCTGCAAAAGATAAATGTCAGAATTAATACATTTACCGAACTTATTTAGAAAATAATTACTTCCTTACTAGTGAATGTAGTTTGTCGATTTTTAATATTCTGTTCCACAATTTGTGGTCAAACCAACTGCTGCATAAGAATTATTGGACATCGGCACAGTAAAATAGAAACGGCTTGAAATCGATTTCATTGACAACAAGGGTTCTTTTTAAGAATTTTCTTTAAGGATGCTTATTTGCCAGCATAATCATTCTTTACTCACTCTTTCAGCGAGTTGGCTAAACGTCACCTACGTTTAATTCTACCTTTTTTCAGCTAAATTCCAGGGACAAGTGGATGTAGCAGGAATAAAAGTGAATCCTTGACTACACTTTTTTGATGATTAACGAGAAATGAACAGGAGGAAACACCGTGTTATTTCATGATGACCAGCAAGGGCACATTATTATTGGCGAAGCAGTGTTTAACCTCGCCGTTAGTCAACAGGAAATCAGCGTTGAATCCCTTATTGCAGAATTAGATGTAATGGCAGAAAACGGTATCAGTGAAGATAAGCTTTCTCAAATTGCTGACGCCAGGCACTGGCTCAAAGGGTTCGTTAACACCGCCCCCCGACATCGCGCAGAACTCCGCTGGCTTGCTACAGCAAAGTCTCCTCAACTCATGAATCTGCCGTCGGAAGACAACAGTAAAACCTAATGTTATCTCGGTCGCGCCTGAGGGCGCGCAACCACATTTTTTTGAGGCTTCGCCGCTTACTTAAGCCAAAAATGCCTCTTTATTCAGGTGCGCATGAATGCGCACCCTACGAAATCCCCGCTCTCTATTTGCCTCTTCCTGGCCATGCCTTGAGTGCAGCGCCATAACGGAAAGCGTATAGCATTTCCCCCGCAACGCTGCATTGCGCATGCTCTCACTTATAGCTTGATGACAATTAGCACTTTTCGCCAAAAATCCAAATCTGTACACAACCAGAATATCTGTACAATTTTAAAATTAGTGTATAACTTTACACCTAGACAGAGTCGGCTATATTTCAATTTTAAGATGGTCGCTACGCGTCGCGTTATCACTACACTTCCGGATGAAGGGGATAAAGTCAATGCATCAAAGCACGCAGCAAAATACAGTTGAAGCAAACATTTTTCACCACTTCCTTAGTGCGGGTGATGCTCTCTCTGCGGAAACCGCGGTTATTGACGCCACGGTTCGTGATTTGACTAATCAAGGAAGAGAGGTCACGACCAGTGCGTTAATTTTGCACCTCATTTCGGACATTGAAACCACTTCTGATGCCGCGCAGGTCGATATCTTACTCAACACGCTTAAAGTCGTTGTAGGATTGACCCCGGGTGAAGAGGAGCGTTGGGCTTACTTCAACTGGTAAACGTTGTTTGCACCCTATTGCCACGATCTTTCGGATAGCTGGCCACAACGCTGAAGTCTCAACGCCATGTTGAGCTCGTAGCGCCAGCTTATCCGCCCTGCTCTTTTGTTTTCGCGCCGCTCCTCCTCTCTTTGCAACTCACTTCACTGTTACGGGCTGCTTCACCCTTGGTTTGCCTAATGCCGATCAGTTAAGCGCCGTATCAAATCACCGCACCTTCCGTAGCGGCGCGATTTATCGCGCAATGAATTGCGCCGTTACATTGTGTGCTCTCGATAATGAGGGTCTTTCATATCTTAACTGACAACCATCAGGCAAAAATTTGCCACAAAAATAGTGCCATTAATTTGCAAAGTGCTGACTTGCGTCTAGTCTGGACTGACCAGTAGGGAAAAGTAAAAAGCATTCCATAATAATTAGAGGTGAAAATATGATTTTGAGTGAGTTTATGTCAAAGGTGAATCGCTGGCCTGACATGCATTTCACAGCAATAGAGTGCGAGCCGCGCGATATGACCCATGAAATTTACGCCATCGATTGTACTCATCAAACGATGAGTCGCCTGCTGCTGTGCCGCACACCTGATCCGCAGCACGCTGAAGAAATAGTAAAACGCTTTAATGACTGGCTGCTCAAGAGTAATCGAGGGAGAAATAAGCGCCGGAAGCAATTAGACACGCACCAGCGGCATGCAGAGAAGACATTACGGGAATTGAAGGCACTTCCTACTGAATTAGCCACCTATCATTCAGCAAACATCTAACTTTCTAAGGTACGTCGCCCTCGCCTCTTTACGCTTTCACGCAGAGGCGAGGCCGAAAAAATCTCATTTATCATCATCCGGTGTGCGGCCCACGACGATTTCGAGGCAATTGCGCAGCACATCAAGCTGCTCAATATCATTCGTGCTTTCAAGTTCTGCGATCAAACTTAAAATAATGGCTTTATTCGTTACTCGTCCTCTTTCTGTCAGTAACGACTTCACTATGGCGCCAATCACCTGTTTTTCTTCGTCAAACTGATCTCCAGTACTATGTAAGAAGGACTGGAGGTCTGATTCGGTCGTATTCTGCTGCATCGGGTGTTCCTTTTAACCTTGGTGATTAATATGAGCTTTCTCTCGCTGACCCTTTTACCAGCATCAATGCCGGGTTGAGCCATCATTACCGAATTTTCCAGTCGTAATTATTACGCCCTTTTCTCGCTCTCCCGCGCCGGGACTATCGCGCCGTACCATTTCAGCCTCAACATCCCGAATGGCGAGCTTTGTAGCGCGCATGCGCACTTCATCATGCTCCGCGTTAAGCATGAGCCTAAGCTTAGTTAGAAGCGCACGTTGCGATATGCGCCCTTTTTCACGCAGTAACCTAACAACAGCCTCACCGATGAGAATGTCACAGAGTTTTTCTTCATCGCTGTTTTTCATATCACTCTCTGGCCAGATAGGCCGATTAACAACGTTTAGTCCCGGCCAAATAGCAGCGCTATCAGCTGGTGGTAGTGATGCTCTTCATCAGACGTGGAGGCGAGTTCGAGACGTGACAAAAGTTTTGTACAAATCGCTTTGCGATTCAGATTACGTCCCGAACGGAGGATCTCAACCACAATGCTACCCAGCGTTTCCTGCTGAGAAGGAAGTGATGCGTTGTTGAAATAAGCAGCAATGTCATTTATCGAACTGGAAGTGCCTACGTTCTGTTGCATGAAAACCCTCGGTTGGTCACGGTTTAATCGTTATGCCAGGAGGTGAAGTTATACAACAACAACGAGCTTGTACAGGTTTATTAAGCCAGAGGTAAGAAAAATATTTTTTATAAAAATGATTTGTGTATGGAGAGAATGGGCCGCCATGGCCCGCCTCTTCACTTTGTCCCCCTCGCATCCACGATTGCGTTATCGCTAACAATCGATAAAGTGAGTTACGAAGATAACCACAAGCTCGCATCCACCTCTTTAAACTGAGCACGAATAAAATGCTCTTTCAGATGATAAGGTACCGTACAATCAAAGATGGTTTTTGTCGTTGTTCCCTTCGCCGTTACGCGCGGGTCATAAAAAGGCTGTTGCGTAGGATCAAGCACATGCCCCGCAACACCGGGCACGAAAAGAGTATCGATGTCGCCGACATAACGCGTCTGCAAAGCCCACATCACATCATCGGTATCAAAGATATCGACATCTTCATCAACCAAAATCACGTTCTTAAGTTCACGATAGACTGAAAGCGCTATCAGCGCAGCCTGACGCGTCATACCGTCGTCACCGGCATTTTTCTTCTGCACCTGTAATATGGCAAGAAACTTACCGCCACCTGCGCTGTGGGCGTACACATTTTTTACCAGTCCTGGCAGAGCGTCCTCACATTCAATATGGATGCTGGCCTCCGTTGGAATACCCGCAAGGCTGACATGCTCCTCACCTGGTCCTACTAAGGTTTGCAGGATGGGATTTTTCCGCGTGGTGATAGCTTTCACTTTGATTACCGGCAGCGAAGGGTTTGCCTCCCCTGTATAACCGGGAAACTCCGGCATCGCCTTGCCGGTATGGCTGTTCTGATCTTCTGCAACGCGTACGCCGGGTAAAATTTCACCTTCAATAACAATTTCTGCGCGAGCAATCGCGCGCTGCTTAACGGTCAAACACTCCACCAGTTCAACCGGTTGACCTCGTAGTCCTCCCGCCACGCATAACTCATTAAAACCAAACGGTGTGGAGGGTGCTTCAAACTCTGCGCCAATATGAATTGCCGGATCAAGCCCCATATTAATGGACACCGCCAACGGCTTGCCCGCGGCTTCCGCCTTTAAGCGAAACGCATCAATGTGGCGTCCTGGCGCAAAAAATATTGAAAGTTCATCTTTGCTTTGAACACAAAGACGATGAATAGTGACATCAACATTATCGCGATCATCAGGATCGCTTCCCAACACCAGACCAAGACAAAAATAGGGTCCTGCATCTTCAGTTGTATTGGTCGGTGCCGGCAGAATTTTTCGTAAATCAAATCCCTCGTCCTCAGCCCGATAGACCACTTCCTGGCAGGGCGCATTCTCAGGCTCAATTACCATCGGCGGGGTCACGTTCCTTCGCGCTTCAGCCATCTGAATACCCAACTCACGTTCCGGCGCGCCCAGTAACGCACTCACGCGCTTACGGCTTGCCATTAAGCCGACCAAAACACGCGCGTCAGGAAAACCTTTGATATTGTTGAACGTCATAGCGGGGCCGATACGCGTGGGGCGCATCACCGTGCCACCTGCACCGATATAGCGATATACACCCGCAAGTTCGGCAATCGGATCCACTTCGCGGTTCGATTCAACATACTGTTCTGGTAATGTTTTAAGCAGTTCAATTGCTGAACGCAGATCGTTAACGGGGGGAACATTCCAGCCTTGAGGATGAGGTTCCCCGGCTTTAACGATGCGGTAAGTAGACGGTTTTTTTTGTGGCATGGTATGGCTCTCTCTCAGGGTTGTTCATGAAAGGTTTTCAGGTGAAATAGCACTTCTCCCCAATAGGTATTACAAAAAGGAAGATGCGGATCATTTTCTGACCAAACGCCGTGCTCCAGCTTAACGAGCGTGCGACCATCGTTTAAATCGCTGAGCGTAAAAACAAGTGTTTTACCGGGATCGCTGTCGCTCTCTTCTCGCGACGTCTGCACAATGCGCTCATCGCTTACAAGTTTTTCGGTTACCCAGCTGAAGTGAGTGTCCGGTTTTGGCCGCAGAGTAAGAACCTTTCCCGCCGCAATTTCTCCTTCGACCTTGCCGCCATGCCAGGCCGCCATTTTCTTCAGATCCGTGAGTGATGTATAAACCTCATGACGGCTGGCTGAGATTTTTATCGCGTGATACAACGTAACCATCTTATTCCTCACTATTTTCATGTATTCATTCAAAAGTGCCGAATAGAGAGTATAGGTTCAGTTTTAAGTAGCGTTCAGACGTAATGCGTTAACGTCTCGTTTATTCCTGATAGCGATTTTTATTAAGCCACGTTAAACACTGAAAATTTATTTAATTTTGTAAAATTCATATTACTCCGCCCGCTTACCATATTCTGATATGAACATGACTATTACATAGGCGAACAATTTCTTTTTTCATCTAAATTGAAAGGGCTATTGCGGGGCTGAAAAAGGTGAACTAAATATAATATGGAAATTTGAATTAGGTCCGGAGAGAAATGATGCCTTTTGCAGCAACGGCGGCGAACAGTGAAGAGAATAAACCCTCTGATAAAGCAGCGACTGTGCGTGTAACGCCGCTCACGGTGGGTAATATCACCATTAAGCAAGGTAAACCTGCCGTTATCGTGTCTTTAAACGGTGATAATGACAAAACCCTATTGAGTCAGGCCAGCCAGGCGGCCGAAAATGACGCTGTACAAATTGCCGAACTGCGCGTTGATAAACATCAAAATGCGCTGGACGCGGATCGAATTGCACATCTTGGCCATGCTGTACGTGAGCGGCTTGAGGGAAAGCCGCTGCTGCTGACGTTCCGCACTAAGGCAGAAGGCGGGAGTGGCGAGGTGGATGACCAAACTTATCTGGCACTGTATAAAAAATGGTTAGCGGCTGGCTTTGCCGATCTTATTGATGTTGAAATGCGCATTGGCGAGAGCATCACCCAAGAAATTATTAACGAAGCCCACCGTCGAAAAGTGGCTGTGATCCTCTCGTTTCACGATTTCGCCTCAACGCCGTCTTCTGCCGACCTACTTGAAAGGTTGCAGTGGCAAGCGGCTCAGGGCGCAGATATTCTAAAGATAGCTGTTATGCCGCATTGGCCTGACGATGTCATTCGACTGCTGGACGTTACCTGGCAAATGAGAAAGCAGTCCGACAAACCGTTACTCACCATGGCCATGGGTGACCCAGGCAAACTGTCGCGTGCCGCTGGCGAGCTTTTCGGAAGCAATTTAACGTTCGCCAGTCAGGGAGCGGCTTCTGCACCGGGCCAAATCAATATTGAGACCTTGTCTGTCATGCTCGATACGCTACATGTGGATCATGAAAATCTGACTTGAGCAGAATTTTGGCGTGTAGTGCGTTTAAAATGGGGCAGCGATGCGTCGCCAGATGACCTCGCGAAGAGCGTTTCCCTCGGCGCGAGGCCTGTTGGCGATATTATTTTTTCTTGTTCAGCATCGACTTTAAATCGGCAAAAGGATTATAGGTGGCTGCGGCAACATCTTTCTGCGCGTCTTCTCCCGCGACAACGCGCGTGCCGTACTGATCTGCTTCTGTGTACTTAGCGTGTTCGTGGTCATGACAATACAGACACAATAACTCCCAATTACTGCCGTCTTCGGGGTTATTGGTATGATCATGATCGATATGGTGAACGGTTAATTCGCGCAGGTTTGAATACACAAACTCACGCGCGCAGCGTCCACATACCCATGGATAAATTTTTAATGCCTTCTCACGGTAGCCGCTTTCCAGCCGCGCGTAATTTTTTGGAATCAGAGCCATTGTCGATATTACCTGTTCGAAGAGAGGATTGAATTGCGAGGTAAACAGGGTACTGCAAACCGCTGATCAAGTCCGCTCTTCGCGCCACTGCATTCGCTTATTTTGCAGCGACGCACTCTGGCGATACCTTTAGAACTCGGACTCTTCGCCTGGCAGTGATTCTGAAAGCGCCTGCCCTTCCACTCCCGCGTAGAAAATGACTAACTCGGTTGCGTCGTCGGTGGTATAGCCACGGTGCGCGCTGTTGATGGTTTCATTCAGCGCGTCCCCCGCTTTAACGCAATGGATCTTACCGGTTTCTTTGTCTTCAATCGTCAGCTGGCCAGATAAAATGTAAGCGGTATTCGGCATCGGATGCGTGTGCCAGGGAAGTTCGCTATGCGGAGGTAATGACATACGCATTACCGATATTTCTGGCTTACCGGCCGGGTATTCCTTGTAGGTCTGCCCGTTCCACGCGGTTCCGCTTTGGGAGACCAGCTCATGTTTACTCTCTGCCATATTTCCTCCTGTCATAATCGTCTGGTTCGAGTGTAGATGACTGAAATAAATCTGCAGCGCAGGGTATTACGAGCCCGCCACCTATAAGCCTAAACTGGCGTTCATCCGCATGCCTGCCTACACTTTCATCCCTTTACTCATACTCACGGAATCAGAGAGGCATTCATGTCCAAGGTATTTATTATTGGCGGTGCAGGAAACATTGGTCGTCGCCTTTCATCCCTGTTAGCAACCCAAGGCCATATTTCACGCCCGCTATTTCGTAAAGCGGAGCAGGAACAACCCTTACGCGATCGGGGTGCCGAGCCGGTTAACGGTGATTTAACCCGTTTGGATAGCGCCGCTCTTGCCGCATTAATGGCAGGAAGTGATGTGGTGGTCTTTACCGCCGGCGCGGGCGGTAAAGGCGGAGAGGAGATGACCAATGCCATTGACGGTGAAGGCCTGAAAACCGCTGTGGCTGCAGCACAGCAGGCTGGGATAAAACGCTTTTTGCTGGTTTCCGCTTTCCCTGAAGCGGGCAGAGGAAAAAACCTTTCCGCCACCTTCGAAAACTACATGCGCGTGAAAAAAATGGCGGACGTGGCGCTGGCACAAAGCCAGCTGGATTGGGTGATAGTGCGCCCTGGCACGCTAACGGATGAACAAGGCAGCGGAAAGGTCAATGCGGGCCTGGCTATTCCCTATGGCGATATCCCGCGTGAAGACGTTGCAGCTACGCTGGCAGAAATCATCGATCGGCCTGACCTCAATCGCATCATTATTGAGCTGACGAGCGGAGAAGTCGCGATTCGGGAAGCGGTGGGGCATTTAGCTAAAGACTAACTCGCCATCGTTGTCACCACAGAATTTTGCCGCGCTAAAGGCAGCACTCTTCTCTGCCTTTAGCGTTGATTCTGCTTACTCATCCAGCGACCGCAAATGATCGGTTTTATTCAACGTCATCAGCGCCGGAATACTCACCGCAGCCGTCACGATAATATACCAGGCGGGAATATCCAGATTGCCTGTCTGCTTAATGAGTGAAGTGATAATCAGCCCAGCACATCCCGAGAAAATAGCGTTAGAGAGAGAATAAGCCAGGCCAAGTCCGGTGTAGCGTACGCGCGTGGGAAACATCTCCGCCAGCATTGCCGGTCCCGGTCCTGCCAGCAACCCGACAATTCCTCCTGCCAGTAACACCACCAATGCCTTGATTAACAGCGTTGCGGCATCGGCCTGCAGTAATTTAAGCAACGGCAAAGCCAGCACCAGCAATAGACAAGCAGCAATAACCATCACGCGGCGACGCCCTATTCTGTCGCTGAGGATCCCCGCCGGGAGGATGGTTGCCGCAAAGCCGACGTTAGATATCACCGCAATCAGCAGCGCCTGATTAAATCCGGTATGCAGTGATGATTGCAAATAGGTGGGCATAATCACCAAATAGGTATATCCCGCCGCCGACCAAACCATCACGCGACTAATCGCCAGCAGGATGATCTTGAAAGTCGTGCCGAAGCTGGCCCGGACCGGTTGGGGCTGATGCGTTTTTTTCGCTTGCTGCTGGCGCACAAAGCTGGGTGTCTCTTCCATGCTGTACCGTAACCACAACGCCAGCGCCCCCATCGGTAATGCCAGGAAAAAAGGAATGCGCCAGCCCCAGTCGTGCATCTGTTCAGCACTTAACACGGCGGAAAGCAACGCCACAATGCCGGCTCCCGCCAGTAACCCCAATGCAACAGTGAATGATTGCCAGGCACCGTAACGTCCCCGCTGTCCTTTAGGGGCAAATTCAGTCATCAGTGAAACCGCGCCGCCATATTCCCCCCCGGCGAATAGGCCTTGCAGAATACGCAGCCCGGTGATGATCAGCGGCGCCGCCACACCAATGCTGGCATAGGTGGGAATCAAGCCGATCGCTGTCGTCGCTAACGTCATCATAATCAACACGAAAATCAGCGTGGGCTTGCGTCCCATCCTATCGCCCATGCGGCCAAAAAACACCGCGCCGAGAGGCCTAAAGAAAAAAGCGACCGCAAACGAGGCATAAGTGAGGATTAAACCCGTCAGCTCGGCTTCGCCCTGCAGGCGAAAGAAATTCTGCGCGATGACCGTGGCAAGAAAGCCATATACGGCAAATTCGTACCACTCAATAAAGTTGCCAACAGAACCCGCAATTAATGCGCGTTTCTGTGAATGCGTGGTCTTGTGTGGATTCTGCATACTGCGTTCTCTGGTCGGATAGTGATTCAACAGGATGCGTCATGCGTCTGCGTGGTCAAGGACAACCGTTTATTTCTCCTGCTTCTGTGAATACGCTCAATGTGGCGAGCGGGCAAAGAAATGGCATGCCGTGCTGTTGAATTAATTTTAACCCGCATCCGCCGCTGCTACGCTTGTGCTTTTTGCTTCTCTCACGGCAACAAGCATACCGATCACCGCTGCGCCCGCCAGTCCCCACATCACCCATTGGAAACCTGCGGTCTCGCCGCCGGTTTGAAAGATCTGTGTTGCTAAGGCTAACCCTAACGCGCCGCCAAGATTATGTAGCGTCCACGAAATGCCAATTCCCTGCGCGTGGTAGGCCTCGGGCAAAGCAGCGAGTGCTGCTGCGACAGAAGGCCCGAGGATGGCCCCCCAACCTGCCCCCATCAGTATGAAGGCGAGAAAGAGAGGTAAGAGCGCTGAGCTGACGAGGCTCTGTAGCAGTGCGGAAACCGCCAGCAGGGCAAAACCTGCCGCCATCACCGGCCAGGGCGAAAACCGGTCAGCAACACGGCCTGCCAGTGGCGATACCAGCGCCATGATTAACGTCACCGGCAGCAGCATCAGGCCAAGTTGTGCATCACTCAAATGAAAGATTGCCATCAGGCGGAACGGCATCAGCATAAACGCCGAGCAGTAGAATATCGCCAGCAACACGGAGAGCAAACAGGCGGACACAAAGCTGCGAATACGCAATAGATGAAAGTCGATCATCGGTTGAATCGCGCGTTTTTCTAGCAGCACAAAAGCCAGCAACAGCAGCAGCGACGCCAGCAGCGTCACGAATGAAGTCCACGTTAACATCCCCCATTGCAGGACATGGCTGCACCACACCAGCAGTGGAGCTAACCCGGCAGTCATCAGCAGCCAGCCAGGTATATCCAGACGCGTTTCATTACGTCTGCGCGATGCCGCAATACAGCCGCTGCAAAAAAGAAAACTCAGCAGGATAAGCGGCACATTCAGCAGGAAAACCGCACGCCAGCCGAGCCAGCTTACCAGCACCCCGCCGGCTACCGGCCCCAACGCTAATCCAAGTCCGTTCGCGGCAAACAGCACGCCAAGGGCGCTGCCGCGTTTTGCCACGGGCATTGCCTCAACCAGAATAGTGGCACTGACGGTATACAGTACCGCGCAGCCCGCGCCCTGTAACAAGCGACAAAAGTGCAAGAACAGCAGGTTAGGGGCTAATCCCGCCCCTAGCGAAGCCGTGCCAAATAGCAGCATCCCGGCATAAAGCACCCGACGAGCCCCCATGCGTTCAGCCAGACGGGCTGACATCACCATGCAGCAACACAGTGCCATCACAAACAGCGTCATTGCCCACTGCACATCCTCAATATCAGTCTGAAAATGTCGCTGCAGTGCGGGTAAAGCGGTATTGACGATGGTGAAATCAATACAACCCAGAAAGCTGGCCAGACAAATGCCTGTTTGCATGCGGATCAATTTAGCGGGTGTAACAGAGTGAGAAGCTGACATGCGAAGGTCCTGAGGCGAAAACCTTATCCTGACACGATTTAAATTCGCCATTTACGCTATGTTTTCGTCATACTGGCGAATCTTTATCGTCAATTCCAGGTCGCAAAAAAATGGTCAACACCGATAGGCTGAACGGCATCCGTGCTTTTGTGCAGGCGGCCCAGGCGGGTGGATTCAGTCAGGCTGCAGAGCAACTCGGTTTATCGCGTTCCACCGTGGGAAAAGCAGTGGCCCGTCTGGAAGCACGCTTGCAGGTGAAATTATTTCAGCGCACCACTCGATCCCTGTCGCTGACCAGTGAAGGTGAACAATTTTATCAGGATTGCCTGCAGATTTTGGCGAGTCTGGATGCGGCAGAGAATCGACTTACGGCGCATGCCAGCGAACCGACCGGCCAATTGCGGGTAGCAGCGCCGCCCTTGCTGGGTGAGAAATGGGTGATGCCCGTCTTATTGCCGCTGACGCGCCGCTGGCAAGGACTGTCTCTCGATGTGCGGCTCTCAACCAAACGCATCGATCTGGCAGCCGAAGGGGTTGATCTCGCGATACGTATCGGGGCACCCGGCCATCACGCGGATCTGACTGCTCGCCTGATTGGCCAGCAACCGTTGCTGTTATGCGCCGCGCCTTCCCTGATAACGACTGTTAATCCTCTGGATAAACCAGACGGTCTTATTGATTTTCCGCATCTAACGTTACTTGAAAACGGTCGATCGCAGCCGTGGCTACTGAAAAACGCTGAGGAGATGGTTTACTGGCAGCCAGACGATCGATTGCGCTTCAGTAGCATGAGTGCCGTTTATGCTGCGACTCTTGAAGGCTACGGCATTGCACAATTACCGCGCTGGCTGGTAAATGAGGATATCCAGAGTAGAAAACTGATTGAGATCCTGCCGCAAACGCGCAGCAACAGCCTGCCCATTTACGCCGTGTGGTTGAAAACCGCCGCGATGCCGCTGCGGCTAAGGTGTGCGATTGATGCGCTGAAACAGGCCTTTGCGCAACAGCCTTTGTAAATCACTCTTTAAGCCTTAGGCGCCCTCTCGCATACAAACCAGGCAGTAAGCCGCTCTTTTTTCGGCATGATGCGTGCGGAAATATTGCCAGGCATGCGCGGGTGAATAAAAGGACCCCATAAACACGCGATTATTATAGGCCGGCGCCCAGCGGCAGTGTTCACGGTGGAGATTACAGCAACCGTCGGCATCCTCCTGACTAAACACGTAAAAGTCGGTTACGGTTAATTTCATTTGCTACTCCACTTAAGGCATAAAAAATAGGAAAAATACCACGCTTAAAATCGCCTTTTGCGGAAACTCGCTTGCAAACGTCTTTAACACCGATTCAAAAAGATCCATCTATTAAAGATAGCCCGCGTAGCGTCTATTGTCTCTAATTAACGATAAACATAAATAAGCCGAACGGAATAACAATAAACCCAAGCCGTTAAATATATTAACTCATTTTGCCGACGCGCTTAACAGTACCACTATTTACTACATCCGATCGCTGTAACCCCCTAAAGTACCCTTTTTGTTTATGCGTAGGCAGCCACTAGGATATTTCTTAAAAGAAGAATATAAGTTCTGGCACAATTAAACTTAAGTAAACTTAAATTTAATCGCGCGGGAGGTTTTATCATGGCCAGTTACACTATTCGTATTGAGTTGAAAGAGCCCACAGCCAGTATGCAGATCGAATTACTCTATGCGATGCTCGAAAATGGATTCTCACGCAGTTTGGTATGTGAAAAGGGATATGCCTACGTATTACCGGTCAATGAATTTGTCTACGTAGGCACTGAAAACATAAGAAGTTTAACTGACAGGATAGTAAATTTAGTCAATGACTTTAGCGAAGATCCTGCGGTGCTGATTACGCAGTCCGCCGCGCGCTGCTGGTCAGGCCTGCGTGGGGTGAACCTTGCATAAACGACAGGATAAACGTCCTCTCACTGCGGTGATGACGTTTAACTTATGAGTTAGCTTTACTTAACACGCTCAGCTTACGGCAGTAAATATGTTTGTCTCTCTTCATCAAAGCGAAGCGTAATATGCCAAAAAATTGGCTGCTTGAATGTTATCTCATAAACGTTAATTCAGATATTTTAAAACCGGAAATGGTATCACTCCCGGTTTTTACCAATAGGCGTCTTAACCCGTTAAGTCAGCCAGGATAAATACCGCGGTCCTTACGTGCCAGTAAAATACGTTCGCAGGCAACAATATAAGCGGCGGTACGCAGTGAACAGCGTTTTTCTGCGGCTTTGTCCCAAACATGAACCATCGCTTCGGTCATGATGCGATCCATACGCTTATTAATCTCGTCTTCGCTCCAGAAGAAACTCGCCATATCCTGCACCCACTCGAAGTAACTCACCGTTACCCCACCGGCATTACAGATTACGTCCGGCACTACCTGTACGCCACGGTTAGCCAGCACATCATCGGCATCCGGGTAGGTTGGGCCGTTCGCCCCTTCAAGCACCAGTTTTGCACTGATAATTTCCGCACGTTCGCGGGTAATCTGCCCCTCAAGCGCGGCCGGGATCAGAATATCCATGGCCGTGGTCCAGAACTGCTCTTTCTCGATTTCACGTGCGCCTGGGAAACCGGCAATCTGTTTATGCTCGGCCTGCCATGCACTTAGCGCAGTTAAATCGATCCCGCCCTCATTAAACAAGGTGGCAGTGTGGTCCTGAATCACCACCACGCGCGCACCCGCTTCGGCAAACAGACGGGCCGCTTCGCTGCCCACGTTACCAAAGCCCTGCAGCGCCACACGCGCGCCTTCAATGGTAATGTTGGAGCGCTGCGCCACTTCCCGACCGGTAATAAATACGCCACGGCCGGTCGCTTTCTCACGGCCTAACGAGCCGCCAAGATGGATCGGTTTACCGGTCACCACACCCGTAATGGTGGTGCCATGGTTCATCGAGTACGTGTCCATCATCCAGGCCATGACTTTGCCGTTGGTACCGACATCCGGCGCGGGAATATCTTTCTGTGGACCAATAATCAGACCAATTTCACTGGTGTAACGACGCGTTAATCGTTCCAACTCACCTTCAGACAGCGCATGGGGATCAACGCGAATGCCGCCTTTGGCCCCGCCATAAGGCAGGTTGACCGCCGCACACTTGATGGTCATCCAGGCAGAGAGCGCCATCACTTCGTTCAGGTCAACCGCGGGATGGTAACGCACGCCGCCTTTGCCTGGCCCGCGCGATAAGTTGTGCTGCACGCGATAGCCTTCAAAATGGCGGATGGATCCGTCATCCATTTGCACCGGGATATCAACAATCAATGCTCTTTTGGGATGACGCAGCGTTTCTATCCAGCGAGATAATTCACCAAGATAAGGCGCAACGCGGTCAATTTGGCTTAGGTAGGTAGTCCAGGGAGATGTACTGCTTTCAGACGCGTAAGATAACTTTTCCATGAGAAGCCTGTTTAATCAGAGTTATTTATATTGAAAAGACGTGGAAAGGTAATGCATTGCACTAGGCAGGGTTTAATTTAGCATCTTTAAAAAAAGAGAATAATGGCGAAAAAGAAAACATTAACGTTCCCAATGCAAATTGGCGTTTTTGAATGAATAAATAAGCAATGAAATTGCTCTGCATGAAACGCATATCTATGCAATACATATGCAATTAAGTGCATAAATTGGGATTTTTTCCCTATTTTTCAGTTCTTTGATGGTCATCAAAAAGTGAATAAAGTGTTATTTTATCGCATTGACTTTGTTAACTCAGGCAACCACGATGAGTGAAACTCAGTGGGAAATCTCGATCATGAATTAGGCTTTTATCAGTTTTGTTGTTCTTGCAACTAGTTAAACGTGCCTTTTTACAGGGGCCAAACAGATACGTTTAATTATGCCTTTACGGAAAGAATAAAACCCTTATTTGCCATTGATGCTTGCGGGCAGGCATCGCCATGCGTCTCTTCGCCAGACTGAAGGAATCATTGTGTCTAACAAACCGACTCAAGAGCAGCTTCAGCCTGCTCCGTCTAACGACGCCCCGCAAAAACTGCAGCGCGGACTAAGCGAACGCCATATTCAGATGATCGCGCTAGGAGGCTCCATTGGCACAGGACTGTTTATGGGAGCAGGCCGCAATATTGCGGTGGCCGGAACCTCTATTTTGATTATCTACGTGTTGGTGGGCTTCTTTAGCTATATGGTGATGCGGGCGATGGGAGAGCTACTGCTGACGCGGCTGGATTATCGATCGTTTGCCGATTTTGTCAGTGACTATCTCGGGCCGAAAGCCAGCTTCTATTTGGGTTGGTCCTATTGGCTAAGCTGGGTTGTGACCTGCATTGCCGACGTGGTGGTGTGCGGTGCCTATATGCAGTATTGGTTTCCGGAAATGTCGGCGTGGATACCGGCATTATTCACCCTTAGCATACTGTGTTTGTTTAACATGCTGTCGGTGAAAGCCTTTGGTGAAGCGGAGTTCTGGTTCGCGTTGATCAAAGTGATTACCATCATTGCGCTGATTTTAACCGGGGGATGGATGGTGTTTACCGGCTGGACGTCGCCTGACGGCGTCACCGCATCGGTACATAATCTGACCGATCCCGCCGTGTTTATGCCGCATGGCATCACCGGCTTTCTCGCGGGGTTCCAAATCGCTATTTTCTCTTATACCGGGATTGAGCTGCTAGGCACCATGACCGCGGAAACGCGCGATCCCGAGAAAATTCTGCCACGCGCCATTAATGCCTTGCCGCTGCGTATTGTGGTTTTTTACCTGCTCTCGATGATGGTCATTATTGCGGTCACCTCCTGGCAGGGCGTTTCGCCAGACACCAGCCCCTTTGTCACACTCTTCGCGAAGGCCGGATTGCCCGCCGCAGCAGCGATCATTAATTTCGTGGCGCTCACTTCGGCGATGTCCTCCGCAAATAGCGGTGTCTACTCCAGTACCCGCATGTTGTATGGCTTGTCGATTGAGAAGCACGCGCACTGGCAATTTCGCATTCTTTCGCGCACCACGCGCATCCCGCTGCGCAGTCTGCTGTTCTCCTGCTTCTGTATGCTGAGCGGAACGTTGCTGCTGTTCCTTGTACCGAATGTCTCTACGCTCTTCACTATCGTTTCGACGCTGGCCGCCATTCTGGTGATCTATTGCTGGGGAATGATTCTGGTGTCCTATCTGGTATACCGCAGACATCGCCCGGACCTGCATCAAAAATCAACATTCAAAATGCCCGGTGGCATTGTTATGGCCTGGGCCACGCTGATTTTCTTCCTGTTTTCGGTCGTAATCATGGTATTTGACCCCGACACACTCGCCGCCCTGGCGGTTTCGCCAACGTGGTTCATTGCGCTTTGGTTGATCTGGAAAATAAAAGAAAAACGTGCCGGTGCGGAGAAGCGTGAATGGAATGCTAAATCTGCCTCTTCATGAGGCAGATGTCTTAACCATAGCCAGATTTCGATGACGTTTCCCATTTCAACGCCTGGCTCATTTCCATCTCCAAACGAATAGCACCGCAGTTACTCAGCAGATTCTCCACTTTATTTTCAAAGTCGAGAAGCTGGTTACCCTCGATTTCGAGCATCATATAGGCAATCTCATGACGGCACTCTTCACCAAAGGTCTTTAACTTTTTTTCTTTCAGCAGCCACTGAACGAGCAACTCTTTTTTCTCGTCTTCTTTTTTTCCCCGCGCGCTGAATTTCAGGTAGCGAACCTGAAGCAGCAGCTGATGATAAAAATAAGCAATGCTATCGAGTTGTTTTAGGTTCATGGCGCATCCTCGTTTATCAGTGCATGAAATGAGGAATCAGCCTGCTTTCACAGGCTGAGGGAGGAGATTTAAAGGGGTGCTGCCGGCGCGGCGGCCTGATCGTAACCGCCCCACACTGACTGATCGAACTCAATCATTGAGCCGGTCATCAAGCCAGACTCTTCGCTGGCGAGGAATGCCACCGCGCGCGCCACTTCTTCAGGTTGGATCAGACGACCAAACGGCTGAGACGCCGCGGCTTTCTCCAGCCAGTTATCTTCCGCGCTGTGATATTGCTTCATGATGCGATCTTCACCTTCCGATGCCATCCAGCCAATATTCAAACCATTGACTCGAATACGGTTACGTAACAGTGCATAAGCGGTATTGCGTGTCAGCGTGGCCAGCGCCCCCTTGGAAGAGCAATATGCGGCGATAAAAGGTTGCCCCGCCAGCGATGACATCGAACAGATATTCACGATGCTGCCAGCAATATTGTCACGGCGCATCAGCTTGATGGCCTCCTGCATCAGGAAGAACGGGCCACGGACGTTGGTGGCGAAGATACGGTCAAAAAGTTCTGGGTCGGTGTCCAGAATCGTCCCGCGATCGCTCATGCCACCCGCATTGACTAAGACATCGACGCGGCCATGCAGCTTATCGGCGGTAGCGATGACGTTACGACAATCCTCTACGTTAGATAAATCTGCGCGCACGAAATCCACTTTGGTCTCGCTTTCACCGTTTAAGCGCTCGGCAACTTTGGCCCCTTTCTCCTGATTGCGGCCACAAATCACCACCGCGCTGGCGCCCAGCTGCGTAAACTGGCGTGCAATCGCTGCGCCCACGCCCTGTGTTCCTCCGGTAACCACTGCCACTTTACCTGTTAACTGGCTCATCATAGTGCTCCTGAAATGACTGAATAACCGGCTGCGTCGAGCGCAGAACGAAGTGTTTTATAACCAATATGCGCGTATTCCAGCGGCGGTGCTTTCGCCGGATCTTGTTCCGCTTCCACCACAAACCAGCCCTGATAGCCGATTTGCGCCAGCTTGTTAACGATGGCGTTAAAATCGATCATGCCGTCGCCGGGTACGGTATAAATCCCCTTCAGCACCGCATCGAGGAAAGAGTCACGGTTTCTATCGATTGCATGCAGCACCGACTCGCGCACGTCTTTGGTGTGCACGTGGATGATGCGGCTGCCGTGCTTTTCCAGAATCCGCAGCGGATCAACGCCTGCAAAGACAAGATGACCGGCGTCAAACAGCAGCCCAACGTCCGGCGTGGTGACGGCCATCAAGCGGTCAATATCATGTTCATCCTCAATGGCGGTTCCCATGTGATGATGAAAAGCCAGCGGCACACCGTAATCCCGGCAAAAGGCAGCAAATTGAATCAGCTTTTCGCCGTATTCGCGCATCTGTTCATCAGTGAGGCGACGACGCTGCACCAGCGGCACACGTTGCTGATTTTGGATGGTGCCGGCCGTTTCGCCATACACCAGGCACGCGGCGCCGCAATCGCGGAAAAGCGCCATTTGCGGCAGCGATTTTTTGATCTCCGCTTCCACGCTGTTGTCCAGCAAGGTGCCGGAATACCAGCCTGACACCAAATCCAGCTGAAACTCTTGCAGTAACGGTTTTAGCGCCTCGGAGGTTTTCGGAAATTTTCCGCCGGTTTCAACGCCCTGAAATCCCGCCTGATGACTCTCAGACAAGCAGGTGGTCAGCGGCGTATCCCCACCCAACTGCGGCAGGTCATCATTCGACCAGGCAATGGGCGCGATGCCCAGTTTTGCTTTTAACATCATGAACTCCCTGATTAAATGCCGACGCGCTGCGCCAGGCGGCCTTTGACGTGCTCTTCACGCGCTTTGTTGACGCTGTCACGCGCGCTGACTTCCGGCACCCCGACATCCCACCAGGCATCGCCCGGCGTCCAATCAAAAGGATGCGTCGCAATCGAGATGACCGTAGTGCGATCGTTGCCTTTGGCCCAGCTGATGGCTTCTTCAAGTTCATCCAGCGAAGAAACCTTGCGCGCCAGCGCCCCCATCGATTGCGCATGCGCGACGAAATCGACGTGAAACGGCTCTTGCACCCGGCAATCTTTCAGCAGGTTATTGAACGACGCGCCGCCCTTGGCATTCTGCAAGCGGTTGATCACCGCATAGCCGCCGTTATCACACACCAGCAGAATGAATTTGTGCCCGGAAAGTACGCTGGAGTAGATATCGGAATTCATCATCATGTAGGTGCCGTCGCCGATCATCACGAACACGTCGCGATCCTGCTCAGCCATCGCCACGCCCCATCCGGCGGAGAGCTCATAGCCCATACAGGAGAAGCCAAATTCACAGTCAAATGTGCCGGGGTTCTTCACCCGCCAGCCTTTCACCAGTTCGCCCGGCAAGCCGCCCGCCGCGCTGATGATGTAATCCTCAGCCGCGGCAGCCGCATTCACTACGCCGATGACCTGCGCATAGGTAGGATCGCCTTCCGCTACCGTGCGCTCCTGACGCGCAGCAATCAGCTCGTTCCATTTGGCAAATTCCCGGCGCCCTTTCTCCAGCCAGCTGTCGGTTGCTTTCCAGTCGCCGAGCGCCGTATCGAGTTCGGTAATGCCTTCGCGGGCATCACACTCAAGCGGGATGGCGAAATGCTTGTGTGCATCAAAGCGCGCGGCATTGAGGGCGATAAATTGCGCGTTACGATCAAACACCGTCCACGAACCGGTAACGAAATCCATCAAGCGCGTGCCCACCGCAATCACTACGTCCGCTTCGGCGGCCAGCGCATTGGCTGACGTTGAACCGAGAATGCCAATCGGCCCGCAATGAATTGGATGGTCGTGGGTAAACGCGCCCTTGCCGGCGATGGTTTCCACCACCGGGATGCCATGCGCCTGGGCAAACTGCGCCAGTTCTGCTTCAGCCTGCGAGTAGCGCACGCCGCCACCGGAAATAATCAGCGGGCGTTTGGCCTGTTTCAGGCATGCAACGGCGCGAGCCAGAAGCTGACGATCGGGACGTGGACGCGGCATCAGATGCAAACGCGGAGTAAAGAACTCTTCTGGGTAATCCCACGCCATCTCCTGCACGTCCTGGCATACGCCAATAAATGCTGGGCCACAGTCGCCGGGATCGAGCAGGGTTGCCACGGCCTGTGGCAGAGAGGAGAGGATTTGTTCAGGATAGGTAATCCGATCCCAGTAGCGCGACACCGCTTTAAAGGCATCATTCACCGTTTGGGTCGGATCGTTGAAATGCTCGACCTGCTGCATCACCGGATCGGGATGACGACGGGCAAAGCTGTCACCGCAGATCATCAGCAGCGGCAAGCGGCTCGTATGCGCCACGCCCGCTGCGGTAAGCAGATTGGTGGTGCCAGGACCAATCGAGGCGGTAACCACCATGATTTGACGTCGTACCATCGCCTTAGCAAAACCCACGGCCGCAAATGCCATCGATTGCTCATTCTGTCCGCGCCAGGTCGGCAATACATCCTGCGCCGCTTCCAGCGCCTCGCCCAGGCAAGTGACATTGCCGTGACCAAAAAT
The DNA here is from genome assembly GCF_039621635.1 of Pantoea sp. BRR-3P. Taxonomy (NCBI): domain Bacteria; kingdom Pseudomonadati; phylum Pseudomonadota; class Gammaproteobacteria; order Enterobacterales; family Erwiniaceae; genus Pantoea; species Pantoea sp. BRR-3P. The sequence goes on along the minus strand of NZ_CP155067.1, from coordinate 44,111 downwards.
GCCATACACGCCCGGGAACAGCGGTACGCGCTTGCCATCCACTTCGGTAAACTGATTGCTCAGATAGCGAACTATCGCCTGAGCTGTCGTGCAACGAATCGTAGCCATATCCTCACTCACTCTTCAGAGATGCTGCTCGGCAGCATCGCGGTTCATCTCACAATTTAAATTGCCATAACGAAATATTAGCAATATAAGTTGCAACTTCAGGCGACAAAACTCCCGCTTAAAAGCAGGCGGGAGCCCGTTAATTCACATTATGCGCGGTTGCGTTTGCGCGGTGATTCAGCGCGTTTTTCACGTTCAGTAATGGTTTCAATGCGCGGCTGCGCCACTTCAGGCTGTAAAACCGCCGCCAGCGCCATAGCAATGCTTTGCGCCAGACACACCGGCGCGGCCAGCGAGCGTGAAAAGCTGTACTCCTCTTCCGGAATGTTGAACAGCACGCTGGCACCTTTGGCTAAAGGCGATAACGGACCATCGGTAATCGCGATCACCGGAATGGCGCGTGCGCTAGCGTGGTCGGCAATGGCAATCACCTCTTTGGCGTAATGACGGAAGGCGATGGCGATCAGCACGTCATTTTCGCGCATATGATTAGCCATTTCCGGCGCCAGTCCGCCGGCGGAATCCAGCAGGATGACCCGGCGATTCAGCATGGTCAGCAGGTAGCGTAGCAGTAACGCAATGGGCTCGGAGCGCAGCTGACCGGCGATGTAAATGGTTTCCGCTTCCTTCAGATACGTCGCGGTGGCATCAAGATCAGCCTCCGTTACGTTGCTCAGCAGCTCCTGCAATGTCGCGATATCCCGGATCACCAGACTTTGCAGAAAGCCAAGGCTGCCATTTTGCTCATTCTTGCGCAGATCGTTTTCCAGTGCGGTGATGCGCTCGTTGTACCCCGGCGCCGCAGTGGCAAGGCGGGTTTGAAACACGCTCTGCATCTGTTTAAAACCGCTATAGCCAAACACCTGCGCAAAACGCACCAGCACCGAGGGATGCAGACCGCATTTAGCGGCAACAGCGTTAATCGACTCCAGCGCCACCGTGTTTGGGTTTTGTGTCACATAGCGGGCTGCCTGCTGGTGTCGCACCGACAACTGCGCATAGCGTTTGGTAATTTCATCCACAATTTGCTCGTAATTCTCATGAGGCAGCGTGGCTTGCATCTTCTCGATCTTACTCATCCATCATTCCTTTTTGGCGTAAAGCCCGTCTCGCCAGCACGCTACCGCAATAAAAATTGCAAGTAAAACTCTAATGCAATTAGTTCTAACCTATTCGTTTCCAACTGGGAAAAACTCAGCGTGATATTTGTGATTTGCTTCGAAAAATTCACTTTTAGTCTTAATGAAACACCTCAACCATCTGAAGAAGAAGAATATTACTACATGATATTCAACAACATTTTACGCTAAACCCTCAATTTCACCTCACACCAGTCATATCATTGCAATTTTTATTGCTCCGATCCTAACATTGCAACTATCAATGCTGATGAGGGATTTTCGCTCCCTTCTTTTCCCTCTCAGCCGACCGTTTCAGGTCAATTGTCTTTAGCCTGAAACCGCTACCGGAGGAACGGATCAACATGTATCAAAACTTTGGACAGTTTATTAATGGCGAATGGCTTAAAGGCAGCGGTAAAGAACCGGTGATCGTTACCGATCCCGGTAATGGAAAAACGCTGGGTGAAATAGCCGCCGCCTCTGCCGCTGACACCCAATCTGCGCTGGCAAGTGCAGCAGCGGCACTGGTCGAGTGGCGAACAACCCTGGGCTGGGCGCGGGCAGATTTACTGCAGGCGGTGGCAAAAGAGATGACGCTATTAGCGGCAGAAGCCGCGCAGATGATCTCGCAAGAGAGCGGTAAACCGTTAGCACAGGCCAAACGTGAGTGGGAATTATCGACCGATCAATTTATCTGGTACGCCGAGGAGGCACGTCGCATCTATGGTCGCATTGTAGAAAGCCGGGTGCCGGGCGGGCGCTGCGAAGTGTCACACGAACCGGTCGGTGTGGTGGCGGCTTTTACCGCGTGGAATTTTCCGGTGGTGCTAGTGGCACGCAAGCTCGCACCTGCGCTCGCCGCTGGCTGCACGGTGGTGTTGCGTCCCTCGAGTGAAGTCCCTGGCTCCGCCATGATGATTTTTGAGTGTCTGCGCAAAGCGGGACTGCCGGCTGGCGTGGCCAATCTGGTTGTTGGGCCGACTGCCGCAACCTATGAACCGTTGATTGCTTCGCCCGTGGTGAAGAAAGTCTCACTAACCGGCTCAACGCAACTCGGCCAGCAGATGATTCGCGATTCAGCGGCCACCATCAAGCGCCTGAGCATGGAGTTAGGCGGCAACGCGCCGGTCATCGTCTTTGAAGATGCCGACCTGGAAAAAGCGCTCGACCTTTCCGTAGCCACCAAATTTGCCAACTGCGGCCAGGTTTGTGTCACCTGCGATCGCTTTTATGTCCACCAAAGCCGCTACCACGACTTTGTGCAAGGTTTTGCCGAGCGCGCGGAAAAACTCAAGGTGGGTTACGGGCTGGATGAGGGAACGCAAATGGGCCCGCTGATCAACCCTCGGCGTCTTAAAGCTATCGAAGCGATTGTGGCGGATGCACGCGATAAAGGGGCGCGCATCGTGACCGGCGGCGAGCGTATCGAATTAAACGGCGGTTATTTTTACGCCCCTACCGTGATAGCGGATGTTCCCGATGATGCGCTGGCGATCGCCGAAGAGAACTTTGGCCCTATCGCCGCCATCACATCATTTAGCGACAGCGACGATCTGTGGCGGCGCGTTAATAACTCTGACTTTGCCCTCTCCGCATACGCCTTTACCCACGATCCGGCCCGCATCCGTGAAACCGTTGCGCGCCTCGAAGCCGGTATGGTCGGTATCAACAGCTATGCGCTGGCCGCTGCCGAAGTGCCGTTTGGCGGCGTGAAAGCCAGCGGCATGGGCCGTGAAGGCGGAAGTGAAGGTATTCACGACTATATGAACGTCAAACTCGCGCAAATCGTGCTGTAAGGAATGCATTGATGAAGCTGAATAATATCAAAGCACGCTGGAATGAAGGACAAACCGTACTTAATGGCTGGCTTAGCATCGCCAACGCCTTCACCGCTGAGATCATGGCTGAGCAGGGTTACGACGCGCTGACTATCGATTTGCAGCACGGTTTTGTCGGCTATGAGCAGGCAACGCATATGCTACAGGCGATGCGCGCCAGCGGCGTTGCCCCCATGGTGCGCGTGCCCTGGCTAGAGCCGGGCATCATCATGAAGTCACTCGATGCCGGTGCGTGGGGCATTATTTGTCCCATGATCAGTACCGCTGAGCAAGCGCAGGCGCTGGTCTCCTGCGTACGCTATCCGCCCCATGGCAGCCGCAGCTTTGGTCCAACGCGCGTGACGTTCTCTGCCGGTCAGGATTACGGCCAGCATGCCGACGATCACGTGGTGTGTTTCGCAATGATTGAAACCGCAGAAGCCTTTGAAAATATCGAAGCGATTGTCGCCACGCCCGGTCTCGATGGCGTCTATATCGGCCCGGCCGACCTGACGCTGGGCCTCACCGGGAGAAAATATCGAACTGGCTTTGATCGCACTGAAGCGGAAATTGTCGATGCAATTAAACATATTCTCGCCACCGCCCATCGCGCCGGGAAGAAAGCGGGTTTGCACAATGGTTCTGCCGCTTATGCGGCCAACGCGGCGCAATGGGGCTTCGATTTAGTCACCCTTTCCAATGATGTCCAGCTGTTGCGTGGTGCAGCAGCCAGCAGCGTGCAGCAGTTCCGCGAACTTAACGGTAACCGCGTAACAGCACCATCAACCCAGGCGGGGGGTTACTAACATGCCAAACATTCTGGTTGCCGGAAAAATTCATCAGGCTGGGATCGATATTCTCAATAGCGCGCCAGGTTTCACGGTGCAGTTGGTGCACGACGTTAGCGTGGAAAGTTATGCGCCTTTTATGGCTGAGGCGGATGCGCTGTTAATCCGCACGCAACCGCTCACGGCAAAAGAGATCGTTGCCGCGAAAAATCTGCGCGTGGTGTCACGTCACGGTGTGGGTTATGACTCGGTTGATGTTGCCGCCCTCACCGAACGCAACATTCCGCTGACCATTGTCGGCAATGTGAATTCGCTTTCCGTGGCGGAGCACACCCTGTCCATGCTGCTGGCTTTGGCAAAACGCCTCTGCTATTTCGATAACAGTATTCGTGAAGGGGAATGGAATCGTCGCAACAGTTTTTCTGCGGTTGAGGTGGCTGGCAGAACCTTATTCATCCTCGGTTTTGGTCGTATCGGCCGCGAAGTGGCGCGTCTGGCGAAAAGCTTCCGCATGAAAGTCATCGCCTACGATCCTTTCCTGCCCGATAACGCTTTTGAAGAAAGCGGCGTAGCCCGCATAACTGCCATCAATGACGGTTTGCAGCTGGCAGATGCGATCACCATTCATCTGCCGTTGAGCGGCGAAAAACCGTTGATTGGCGCAGAAGAACTGGCACTGATGAAACGTCACGCCATTTTGATCAATACCGCACGCGGCGGCATTGTCGATGAAGAGGCGCTGGCAACCGCCCTGCAAAACGATGCGCTGGGCGGCGCGGGTCTGGATGTGTTACAGCAGGAGCCACCCGCCCTGCACACTTCGCTGCTAGCCCAGCGCGATAAATTAATCCTCAGCCCCCATTCGGCGGGGCTCACCGAAGAAGCGGCGATGCGCATGTCGGTCTCCGCCGCCACTAATATCGTTGACTATTTCACTGGCCAGCTCGATACGGATCTGGTGGTCAATAAGCAGGTTCTGGCGCTTAACGACCTGATGAGCCAATTACCCTGATAACAATAAAACTCGACCCGGAGAACATCATGCTCAAAATTGCCATCCTCGGCGCTGGCCGTATTGGCCAGGTCCATGCCGCCAACGTGGCACGCCATAAAGACGCGCAGCTGGTTATGGTTGCCGATCCCTTTATCGAAAATGCTAATGCATTGACAGCCCTGTGGGGCGGTCGCGCGGTGCAAGATCCGCTTGAGGCGATTCACGATCCTGCTGTTGACGCCGTGGTGATTGGTACACCTACCGATACCCACGTCGAACTGATGCTCGCCGCAGCCAATGCAGGCAAAGCCGTGCTGTGCGAAAAGCCGGTGGATCTTGATATCCACAAAGCGCTGGCGGCCGAAAAAGCGCTGGGCGAGAAGGCCAGCAGAGTAATGCTGGGTTTCAACCGTCGCTTCGATCCCGGCTTTAACGAAATTCATCAGCGTATCGCTCAGGGAGATATTGGCGACCTGCATCAGGTGGTGATCACCAGCCGCGATCCGGGTCTGGCACCGCTGAATTATCTCAAGCATTCCGGCGGTATCTTCCGCGATATGGTGATCCATGATTTTGACCTCGCGCGCTGGATTTTGGGCGAGGAACCGGTAGAGGTGTTTGCCACCGGCAGCCGCCTGTTTGAGCCTTCGCTGGAAGCGTTAGGGGATTACGACACCGTGATGGTGCAGTTGCGTACGGCTTCCGGTAAACAGTGCCAGATTAACTGCAGCCGTCAGGCGGTATATGGCTACGATCAGCGTCTGGAGGCATTTGGTTCTGGCGGCATGATGATCAATGACAACCACCGTGAAACCACGGTGCGCCATTTTGGCGCGCAGCACACCGAAGTGCGCGGTCCGCTGCTGGACTTCTTCATGCAGCGTTATACCGATGCGTATCGGCTGGAAATCGACGCCTTTATTCAGGCCATCAGCAAGGGTACCGCGCTGCCTGTCACTATCCATGATGGCTGCCAGGCGCTACGCCTTGCCGATGCTGCGCAGCTCTCCGCCGATACCCAGGCCGTGGTGAAACTGAATTAAGGACATTGTGATGCGCAAATTAGGTATTGGCCTTATTGGCACCGGCTTCATGGGCAAATCTCACGCTATGGCCTGGCGTGCGGCAGCCAACTTTTCAGGCGAGGTGCAGCCGGTGTTGGTGTGCGTCGCGGATATTGACGGTGAAGCTGCCCGCCGTACCCAACAGCAGTATGGCTTTCAACGTTCAACCAATAACTGGCAGGAGTTGATTGACGATCCTGAAATTGATGTCATTTCAATCACCTCACCCAATCGCTTTCATGCCGAGCAGTCGCTAGCGGCAATTGCGGCGGGCAAACATGTGCACTGCGAAAAACCGCTGGCACCGGATAGCCAAACCGCAGAACGCATGGTGCTGGCCGCCAAAGCAGCAGGCGTGGTCACCCAGGTTGGCTTTAATTACGTTAAAAATCCGCTGCTGAAGCTGGCGCAAAAGATGATAGCGGAAGGCGATCTGGGTGATATCACCGGTTTTCGCGGTATTCATGCCGAAGACTTTATGGCCAATCCAGAGATCCCCTGGTCATGGCGACTGGATCCCTCAGGCGGCGCCGGTGCCGTGGCCGACCTGGGCAGCCATATTCTTGGCATGGCGCGCTTTCTGCTTGGTCCCATTTCGTCACTGTTTGCCGATTTGGAAACCGTGATTAAAACACGCCCGGAAAGTGCCGGTGCCGCAATTACCAAAGCCGTTGAAGTGGATGATATCGCTCGTCTTACGGTGAAGTTTGCGCGCGGTTGCAGCGGGCATGTTGAAGCTAACTGGGTGGCTTCAGGTCATAAAATGCAGCTGGGCTTTGAAATTACCGGTTCTAAAGGCGCGCTGATTTTTAATCAGGAGCGTTTCAACGAACTGCAATATTTCCAGTTCAATCAACATGAAGCGACCAACGGTTTTAAAACGCTGGTAGCCGGACCCGAACATTATCCTTATGCCCTATTCTGCCCGGCTCCGGGACACCAGCTTGGATTTAATGATTTAAAAACTATCGAAATGCTGGAGTTTATTCAATCAATCAATGAGGGGAAATCTATTGGCCACGATTTTACTGAAGCATATGAAATTCAGAAGTTGGTCGATGCTGCCGTCGCCTCTTCACGTGAAAAAAGTTGGATAACGATCTAAAACATCAGGTCGTAAGGCAGGGATGCCGCTCTGTAATTTCTATTATCAGCCGTTCCAGGTCGTGCACGACATAAAAGTGCTGTAAATAAACCCTACGCAAGTGAAGTTAATAATAAAAAACCCGACATCAGACTGGTTCTGAGATTAATCATAAATGTGGAATGCTATTATGAAAAAAATCATCTTACTCTGCCTTACCTTACTTTCGCTAAGCCCTGCTGTTAATGCCGTACAGGTTGGCGTAAGTATCGCCCAAATGGATGACGTATTTCTCTCACGCCTGAGAGGATATATTATCGAGCAGGCGAAAACGCATCCTGATATGAAAATTCAATTTGAGGACGCTCAGGGCGCCGTAGATAAACAACTTAGCCAGGTGCAAAGTTTTATTAACGGTAAAGTCGACGTCATCATTGTTAATCCGGTTGATACCCAGGGAACCAAGAATATGGCTGACGCGGCACGCGCCGCCAAAGTACCCCTGATATTTCTTAACCGTATGCCTTCAGACGCCAAAATGGGCGATGGCGTGAGCTATATCGGCAGCGATGAAATTGAAGCGGGACGTTTGCAGATGCAGTATCTGGCAGATTTGGTTAAAGATCGCAAAAGCGTTAATGTCGCCATCATGAAAGGTTTATTAAGTAATGATGCCACCCGTTTCAGAACGCAAGGCGCGAAAGAGATTATTGCCAAACATCCTAATATGCATGTAATTGTTGAAGACACAGCGAAATGGATGCGTGAAGACGGCATGAATCTCATGAATAACTGGATTCTGTCGGGCGACAAAATTGATATCCTTTCCGCTAACGCGGACGAAATGGCTATTGGTGCCGCCATGGCCATTAAAAGTAACGGCATTAAAATTGGCAAAGATATTTTAGTTGGCGGCACCGACGGCGGCCCGAATGGTTTACAGGCGATAAAAACCGGTTTACTCACTGTCACCGTATTCCAGGATGCGAAATCACAAGCTTATGGCGCCGTGGATATGGCAGAAAAAGCCGCCAAAGGTGAAAAAATCCAGGATGTTAATTTTATTCCGTTCCAGTTGGTCACACCGCAAAACTACCAGAAGTTTATGACTAATTAACTTTCGCTTTCTTCTGTGTCTGTTGTTTGCACCTGTGAAGGCAGCAGGTGCCTTTTTTTTAATTCGGAGAAGTTATGAAAACGATTAAAGGCCCCGCGGTATTTCTGGCGCAGTTCGCTGGCGACGATGCGCCTTTTAATTCTTTAGCTGGCATGGCGGGTTGGGCGGCGGAAAAAGGATTTAAGGGCGTAGAAATCCCCAGTTGGGACTCTCGTCTGATTGACCTGCGCAAAGCCGCTGAAAGCCAGACCTATGCTGATGAAATTCTTGGCGTACTGGCTGAGCACGAGCTGGCGCTGACCGATTTAGCCAGCCACTTGCAGGGCCAGCTGGTCGCACTGCATCCGGCTTTCGATTTACCCGCCGATAGCTTCGCCCCAGAAAGCGTGCGTAATGATCCGCACGTGCGCCAGCAGTGGGCCACTGAGCAGCTTTACCTGGCAGCACGCGCATCACGCCGCTTAGGCCTGACGAAGCATGTCACTTTCTCTGGCACGCTGCTGTGGCCCTATCTCTATCCCTATCCGCAGTGGCCAGAAGGCCTGATTGATGAGGGCTTCAGCGAGCTGGCGCGGCGTTGGATACCGATTCTCAATGCTTTCGATGAACAGGGAATCGATCTCTGCTATGAGATCCATCCTACGGAAGATCTGCATGACGGCGTGACCTTCGAGCGTTTCCTGGAAAAAACCCACAACCATCCACGCTGCAACATCATGTATGACCCCAGCCATCTGGTATTACAGGGCATTGATTACCTGAGCTATATCGATCACTACCACCAGCACATCAAGGCTTTCCATGTCAAAGATGCCGAGTTCAGGCCGAATGGCAAAACCGGCGCGTACGGCGGCTATCAACCCTGGACCAGCCGGGCAGGACGCTTCCGCTCGCCTGGTGACGGCCAAACTGATTTTGGCGGGATTTTCTCGAAGTTAACCGGTTACGGCTTCGAGGGTTGGGCGGTGCTGGAGTGGGAGTGCTGCTTTAAGAATCCGGAAGATGGCGCACGTGAAGGCGCGCAGTTCATCAGTGACCACATTATTCGCGTCACCGATAAATCGTTTGATGATTTTTGTAAGTCCTACGCCGATCGGTCACTTAACCGCAAAATTTTGGGTATTACAGGAGCAAAAGATGAATAGATCACCTTTGAATGGACGTCGTATCCGATTAGGCATGGTCGGCGGTGGCGAGGGTGCCTACATTGGCGGTATTCACCGTTTTGCAGCGCGTCTTGACGATCAATATGAACTGGTAGCGGGCGCGTTTGACGTTGACGCCGAGCGCGGGCACCGCTTTGCCACGCAAAACTATATCGCCCATGAGCGTTCTTATAGCGATTACACCACCATGGCGCAGTTTGAGGCGGCGCGCGCAGACGGTATTGATGTTGTCGCCATTTGTACGCCTAACTTCACCCACTTCCCCATCGCCAAGGCCTTTCTTGAAGCCGGCATCGATGTGATCTGTGAAAAACCGCTCACTACCACGTTGCAGGATGCCGAAGCGCTGGCCGAAGTGGTGAGCCAGACCGGCCGTTTTCTTGGCGTGACCTACACCTATTCCGGCTATCCGCTGATCGTGGAAGCCCGCGCGCGCGTCCAGGCCGGGCTGATTGGCAAGGTGCGGACCGTGCAGGTGGAGTATCCGCTGGAGTGGATGGCGACCGGCGTCGAGCTGAAAAATAACCAGCAGGCAGCATGGCGCGTCGATCCACAAAAGAATGGACGCGGCGGCTCGATTGGCGATATTGGCACCCATGCCTATCATCTCGCCGGTTATGTAACCGGATTGAAAGCGGAGAGCGTGGCCGCTGACTTAGCCACCTTTGTGGAAGGGCGAGCGCTGGACGATAACGCCCATGTGCTGATTCGCTATGAGGGCGGCGCGCGCGGCATGTTGTGGTCATCACAGGTTGCCATAGGCTGTTCAAATGCGCTGCGGCTGCGAGTTTACGGCGAAACCGGTAGCCTGACCTGGGCGCAGGAGCAGCCGAACGAACTGATTTACACCTCATTGGAAGGCTATACCCAGATTATTAAACGGGGGCGTGACGATCTGGATGCGATAACCCGGGCGCGCACTCGCACGCCGCCAGGCCACCCTGAAGGCTATATCGAAGCCTTTACCAATCTGTACAGCGGCTTTGCTGCGGCACTGCGCGCGCGCGACGAACAGCGCGCGGTTTCTGGCATTGGCGCACTTATCCCGCAAATCCATGATGGCCTAAAGGGGGTAGCCTTTGTCGATGCAGTGGTCGATAGCCATCAACAGGGTACGGTGTGGAAACAGCCGAAATATCGCTGATGCCAACAGAAGCCTGACGCCGTCAGGCTTCGTTAGGTATACATGTTGTAGCGCATGATGATATTGATGCGTGAATAGGTTGCGTTGCTACGCGTTTCAGGTAAAAACCCGTGGAATTCCAGCAGTGTTTTAAATGAGTGCTGCGCATCCAGTTGCAGATTATGCTCAATCAGCGCGTCGATTTTACCCGCCTGCATCAACGCGCGATTTTCCCGATCCAGGTCGTGCCCAACAAACACCTTCGGCTGAATGTTGCGTTCTTCTAATGCGCGCAAAATGCCGGCATTTCCGCCACCCACGGTGTAAACCGCATCAATCTGGGGATTATCCTGCAGGAAGGTTTGCAGGGTTTGGTACATCAGATGGTCTATGCCCGATCCACCGGCGACGATTTTTATCTGATGTTGGGGGGAAAAGGATTTCATTCCCTCCTGAAAACCGCGGATGCGATCCTGTTCCCCAACAAACGCTTTATTGCCGGTGATGGCGGCAATCGTGCCCGGTTCGTTACCCAACCATTTTGCCATCAGGAAGGCTGCCGACTGTCCCGCGCTGACGTTATCCATACCAATGTAACGCAGCCGATGGCTACCCGTGATATCCGTAACCACCGTAACAACCGGAATGCGCTGCTTAATCAGATTGTTAATAACCGGCACCAGCTGGCTTGAATTCATCGCCTTCAGGATAATGCCATGGGTGCTCAGCGAGCACTTTTTCAACAATCGTTCCACTTCCTCCACCGTCATCTCTTCACTGCAATGGAATCTAAGCTGGATGCGGAAAGAGGCGAAACTGGATATCTGGCTACTAAAGGCTTCTTTTACCAACTCACTGAAACGCTCTGGCGTGTGCATGATGACATCGAAGTAAATTGTCCGCCCTTGCGCCAGGCTGCTTTTTTGCTGCAACTCCAAATCGGCTAATGCTTGCTGAATTCGATGCTGCGTTTGCGGATGTACCCGGCCGCGGTTATGCAACGCACGATCGATGGTAGCGAGGCTTAATCCGGACTGGGCTGAAATCTGTTTTTGCGTAAATTTTGGCATAGGTCACATGATGTAGGAGTGAGGTGTTTTTGATGTGCTGTTAAAGAAATGTAACTGCTATTTTAACACTCATCAACCCTATCACGACGCCAGTTAATGTTGCACTGGCGGCTGATAACGCTCTGTCACTCCATCTCTAAAATGAGGTCGTTATGATGTCACCCTATTTTGCCCGTGAAGATCAGGTCTCTGTTGAAGACTTCAAAACATTTTGTACTCAGCAGCTCGATGCCAGTGATTATCCGCTGGCGAGCGAAGCGGTTGCCAACGTGCTGGTTTACGATCGAGAGACGCTGGACACCGCGGCGAAAACGGATAAAAAAGCGCTGCTCAGCGAACTGCATAAAGCCCTTTCTTATGGTCCCGGCGTTTTTGTGGTGCGTGGGTTATACCGCGATCTCGACGTCATTGATCGCACCTCGCAGGCTTTCGAAACCATCATGAGTCATGAGGCCAAATCTAAAATTCAGGCCGATCACTTCTCACGCGCGGGCAACAATGGACGTATCTGGAACGCGCTGCAAAAACTGGCGGAAACCAGCCCGCAAACGTTTGTTGATTACTACGCGAATCCGACGCTGGAGTTGATTTGTCAGGCGTGGCTGGGCCCAGCGTGGAGCATGACCTCGCAAGTGAATCAGGTGCGGCCGGGCGGCGAAGCCCAGCAGCCGCACCGGGATTACCATTTGGGCTTCCAGCAGAGTGCGTTCGCGTCTGAATTCCCGGTGCCGGTACAGATCCTTTCGCAATATCTGACGTTGCAAGGTGCCGTGGCACACACGGATATGCCGCTGGCATCCGGCCCGACCCGTTTACTGCCGTGGTCACATCAGTATGAGCTGGGTTACATCGCCTATCGTGACCCAGAGTTCGTTGAATTCTTTAACCACAATTACGTCCAGCTGCCGCTGGAAAAAGGTGATGGCCTGTTCTTCAATCCGGCGCTGTTCCATGCCGCAGGTAACAATACCACCAGCGATCATGTTAGAACCGCCAACCTGCTGCAGGTTTCCTCCGCATTTGGCGTTCCGATGGAGAAAGTAAACCACGAGCAGTTGCTCAAGCTGATTTACCCGCTGCTGCAAAACAGCCAGCTTACCCAGCAGGAGCTCAATACGGTCGTCAACGTGGCGGCGCGCGGCTACTCCTTCCCCACAAATCTCGATACCGATCCACCGTTAGGCGGCATGGTTCCGCAGACGCAGCAGGCTTTGGTGCACGAGGCCTTGCAGCAAGAGTGGAGCCCGAGCCAGTTCAATCAGAAACTGGATGAGCAAAGTACTCGAAGAGAAGCGTAGCAGCGACAGACCGGGCGCTTGCCCGGTCTGATCACTTCATCAGCACCTGAAACTGCGGATTAAATTCGTCAAAAATCGGCAGCGCTGCAGCACCCAGCGCGGCGGTATCGCTGCCGGTCATACCGATTTTTAAGCGGGTGCCGGTAAGGTAGCGGCCGCGTACTGATTGATACAGCGGTGGCAGGCGGCGAATGATTTTGTCCAGCAGCGCGGCCGGTATCATGCCGCCGATAATCACACTTTCAGCATCGAAAATGCACTCCAGCAGATTAATCGCCTGGCGCAGCGGCGTGAGCACGGTATCAATCCAGCGATCGAACAGCGCCGGATCGACCTCCAGTAAATCTTCCGGCAGCGCCGTCATCGGATCGAGACCGCAAAACTCATATGCCGCCTGCAGCGATACATAGCGCTCAAGACAGCCATGATTGCCGCAATAACATTCGCGTCCACCGGGCTCAACCACCACATGCCCCACTTCACCGGCGTTATGCGCATGGCCGCTGTAAACGTGGCCATCCATAATGATGCCAGCACCCAAACCGGTGCCGATATAGAGATAGATAAACGAGTTGAGCTGGCGCGCCACGCCATGAAAACGTTCACCAATCGCCGCCACCGTGGCATCGTTCTCCAGCGTCACCGGCACGCCGCTCATCGCTGCCAGTTTGGCTTCAATATCCACCTGCTCCCAGCCGTGCAGCGTGGTGGGTCCTACCGAGGAGATGCCTTCGACACCAAACGGACCCGGCATCACCACGCCAATACCCAGCACTTTGCGCCAGCGCTCGCCGAGTTGCGTTTTGATTTCAGCCAGCACCGCTTCGATGCGTGCTAAAGTGGCATCTGGCTCGGGCTTTTGCACCAGAATAAGACGGCGGAAGTGAATTTCACCGGTGAGATCCACCAGCACAATCAGCAGCGTTTGGTGATCCAGATGGATGCCAATTGAGAAGGCGCTGGCAGGATTGAGCGTCACCGGAATGGCCGGTTGCCCACGTCCTTGCTTGCGCGGCTCACGGCTGGTGAGCAGTTCCGCCTGCTCCAGTTCGGCAACGATATTTGAAACGGTTTGCGGCGTGAGCGCGGTCAGGCGAGCCAGTTCGGCGCGGGTGAGTTCGCCGTGCAGGCGAATGGCTTCAATGATCACGCGACGATTGTGCGCCCGTGCATGTTCCAGATTGGTTCCCGACGTTTTCACTTTGCTTTCTTCCCTCATTCAACCGCGCTGTGAATAGCCGCATCAATATCTATGATCGGCCACAGTAATTACAACCCTTTCGGGACGTTGAATGGGGGTTGGCTAAGTGCAACAGCAAATTGGTCATGGCGGTACGGACGCAAAATTAACGTCATAGCTAACGAACACGGATGAGTTAACTTCGCGTGGCTTATGAAGGATGACGCCTATCTTGATGGTTATTCATCGGAAAGCGGGTCAGTGAGTTTCTCGCTGATCGCAGACTTTTCATAATTAGATGTCCGCAATGTGCCAGAAGCGGACATTACTTTCCTATGGTTCAAACATGTAAAATAGTCCGAATCATGCAAAACCTTCTGGTGTTTGTCAGAGCCTGTTATTCACAACCAGCCATAATGGTTAATTATCTTTCTTCAACGCGGAGGTGGCTTTCCATTCAGCGTATATACTTTCCAGCCCCTGCCTGTAACTTGTTATACGAAAGTCCGGGAAGCGCATCTTAAATTTTGATGAGTCAAAAAGATTATCAGCTTCATAGCGGGGAAGGAGTTCCCGCAGTTCACGAGGCCCTTTAGAAAATATACCCGCAATATATAAGGAGTATTTCCTCAGAACTGACCATGACGGTTCTTTTCCAAATACACTGCACGCCAGAGAAACAAACTGCGCATAGGTGATTCGTTCTTCACAACAGGGCAGATGCCATGTCTGACCGTAGGCATCTGGCGTGTTACCCAGCAGCGCTAAAGCCCGGCTTGCATCAGGGGTCCAGATGAGCGTACGTAATGAGTCATCACGCAATGGGACGAGTGGTTTTTTTCCAGCTTTAAGTCTGTCTAAAACCAGGGCATTGGTAAAACTCTGGGTTTTCCCGGGCCCATAAAATTCAGGGGCGCGACCAATGAGTACAGGAATATCACCCCGCAGCATCTCCTCCAGAACCATATTCGCCATCTTAGCCCGGACTCGCCCTTTTCGCCCTGATGGCTGGAACGGCATATCTTCCATCTGCAGTCTGCCGTCCTGAGGGTACATATACGTATTGTCAAAATAGACAAAATGAGCCCCTGCTTGCCGGGTGGCATTCAGTGCATTCTGAAGCATTACAGGAAACTGCTCCTCCCAGAGGGAGGAATCCGGTGGCAGTCCTGCCGCAAAATACACAATGCGGCTTCCTTTTACCGCATCCAGAGTCTGACTGCCATCAAGCAAATCAGCCGACATAAGGGTGTCGCTTTTAGTGACTTTATGCGGATTGCGGCTGACAAGCCTCAGCTCAGCACTGTAGGAATGTGTTAACTCGCGGGCAAGTTCCCGGGCAATCTGTCCGCTTGCTCCCAGAATCGTTTGCATTTATTTCCTCTTCATACAATTTTTGATGGAAGTCCCGGGACTTTGACTTTTTTAAAAGTATAAGATTAAAGTTAACTTTAATGTCAAGGGCGGTCACTGGAGATGAAATGAAGATAGGAGATCTTGCAAAAGCGACGGGGCTTACACCTTCCCGCATCCGTTATTACGAGGCGGAAGGCCTGATAAGTGCCCCTCCCCGACAGGATAATGGCTATCGCCATTATCCGCCTGAGACCGCCCTGATACTCATGCTTATTGACCGGGCACAGGGATTTGGATTCACGCTTGAGCAAATCCGTCAGGTATTACCTCAGGGGAAAGAAAGCTGGAACCATGAAGGATTAATTGCTTCTCTTGAATCCAGGGTTGAGGAGATCCGACTCCTGCAGCAGCAACTCAGGGAAAATCAGACCATGATACTGCATTTAATCAGCGGCATCGAAAACAGGCCGGAGGGTATTTCATGCCAGGAAAATATGTTGCGGGTTATGAGGCTAATGCAGGTTGATACGCCGGTTCTTCATTCTATTAAGTAATCTGGCAAACATTGCGCCAGGTCTGTTTCAGAATGAAGAGTGAATTAACGAAGTCTGATTTGTAAGACACGGTTCCCTTGTTCACAAGCATGAAGACTCCGTTACCGGTATTTTGTACCGGTAACGGAGTCTTCAACTTATATATTTTATCAGCTGGATTAACTGTTTATAAATGCAAGTAGATCTGCGTTCACCTGATCCGCGTGTGTAGTGGGTATGCCGTGGGGAGCTCCTTTATAAGTATTGAGTTTCCCATTTTGGACCAGTTCAGCCGACAACTTACCGGAATCATCATAAGGGACAACCTGATCGTCATCGCCATGAATCACCAGTACGGGGATGGATATTCCTTTGAGGTCTTCAGTAAAGTCGGTTTGCGAAAAAGCAACGATCCCATCGTAATGCGCTTTGGCGCTACCCATCATGCCCTGTCGCCACCAGTTATAAATGACAGCTTCGGAAGGAGCCGAACCGGAGCGGTTAAATCCATAAAATGGTCCAGCAGGAACGTCATAATAGAACTGAGCGCGATTAGCAGCCAGTTGCGCCTGCAGGTCATCAAATACTGTTTTCGGCGTTCCCTGTGGATTATTGTCGGTTTTCACCATCAATGGCGGTACGGCACTGATTAACACGGCTTTTGAAACTTTATCTTCACCATGCCTGGCTATATAACGTACAACTTCGCCACCGCCGGTTGAATGGCCAACATGCATCGCGCCTTGTACATTAAGGTGTTCCACAACGGCTGCAACATCATCTGCGTAATGATCCATGTCGTGGCCATCCCACACCTGTCCTGAGCGACCATGCCCGCGCCGGTCATGTGCCACAACGCGGAAGCCTTTATTTACGAAGAATAACATCTGGGCATCCCAGTCATCACTGCTCAGAGGCCAGCCATGATGGAAAAAAATAACTTTACCATCCCTTGGACCCCAGTCCTTGTAGAAGATTTCAACGCCATCGCGAGTTGTTACATAACCCATGTCACTTCTCCACTCAGATAAACTGTCAATGGACTGTGCTTATCCTGCTCAACTCTTCGTAAAGGGCAGAACGAACTGATAAGTACCGATCCTTTCACCGGCTCTGAATCAACCGTGACTGTAGTATAGGTTTAAAGTCAACTTGAAGGTCAATGAGGGTTGTGAGATTGTTTGAGGGCTTTGAGTGTAGGTTACAAAAAACCTCTCCGGGAGAGCAGGGGATTTCTGACTCAGGTATCGCAGGAAGGAGAGCTCATGGTTTGCTAGAGTCATGATTTTGACTACAAAAAGCAGGACTTGCTATATCACGCAGTCTGCTTTTCGCTCATAGCGGACCTTAGCCTACCGTCAGTCCGCTTTGTGCCAAAAGCGGACATTTGCATCAACTGTTGACACCCATACTTTTATGTAACATATGAGTGTTGGGCACCTCTAAAGGGGTCGAGACTGCCTCATGGTATCAGCCAGCAAATTACTACAAACGGGATACGGTTTGGACGTTATGCTGAAAGACGTAAGGATCTGATAGCAGCTGAAATTGCTCGTCATCCGGATAGGTAACTGCGATCTGGAACTGTTCGCCTGCGAATGCTTTCACTGCCTCAATATCTTTCCAATAAGTTGCCAGAAAGAAATGCTCCCAATTACCCTGCGTCTCTCTGCGTACATATGTCCCCAGATTTCCGGGTGTCCTCTCTAAATGTTCAACACCGGTTTTTGCAAATGATGTGCAAAACCTTCTGCATGCTTGACTGGTACGCATCCATGCCATGTTCTTACAATCATGTTTCTACCCATATGTTTTAGAAGGGTTTTAAATATAGCATGTAGGATGGATGTGGGATTCGTGAGTGGGTTGTTATGTCTAATGTGGCATAACATCCCTATCGCCATGATTTTGACGTCCGCTCCTCACTCATAGCAGACATAAGCCTTACGTCAGTCCGTTTTGTGACAGAAGCAGAGGTTGTGCGTTTCATTATCAAAAAAGCAAGATTGAACATTCAGAGGAGGATGGTAAGGTCATTGTTTGCTCATTTCCAAAATGGCTCTTATATGAACAATGTGTTACGGAAGAATTATCCCGAATTAGGTGAAGTAAAGGCTCCTTATGTTCATGCTGTAAAACATGGCGGTACGCTCTACATTTCCGGATTGACTGCTTTTGGCACAGTTGCTCAACATAAAGGCATTGCTGAGCAGGCTGAAGAAATATTTTGCCAAATCAGGAAAATAATCAGCGCAGAAGGCTCAGATTTTTCAGCCCTGATTAAAGTGACGATATTCATTACCTCTTTTAAAGAGATAGACGAGCTACGCAAAGTATTGTACCGAAATTACGGTGATCACTTGCCAGCCAGCTCGCTTGTTGAAGTTAGCCGCCTCTTTTCACCTGACCTCTCGATTGAAATTGAGGCTATATTCGGCCTTTGATTTATTGCTCATAACCGGATAGCGATAACTATTCGGTTCTTACGCCGTTTTATTAAACCCTCTTTAAGACATAGCGTCCGCTGTTCGCTCATAGCTGACCTTAGATCTCACATGAACTTTATCGATGTCCGCAGACATCAACTTTTTCGCCAGTCAGTCTCCCAACCGCCTCTATTGCGTCTGGATCACCATGCCAGGCCATGCAACTTAAACAATCTCCGCCACAGTCTAAATTCAATGTGTCTGGTGTTTTACTCATTGGCTGATTACAGGTCTGGCAATTGTTTTCTTTCACTGGAAGTGGCATCCGATTTTGATTTTCATTTCTATGTTACCTGACATATCACTCTTATGTCCGCAGTTCGCTCATAGCTGACTTTCTTCTGCGTCCGCTTCGCGCCAGAAGCGGAACTCAGTCACCACTTAGCGCACTGATTTTTAAGGATGCCATTATATGTGTATAAGGACTTTACCGATCACTTTTGCATGTTCCACTGTATAATGAGCGTCGGCTATTTTCTCAAGCGGCAGATTTAAGCCTATTAAAGGTGCATAACTTCCAGTTTCAAGGCAGGAATTAATATCTTCTGCGCTGGCTTTTTTAACGTCCATGGGAACTTTGTATATATAGACAAAGCGGAGTACACAGCCGTGCATCATGGCTTTGAGAAGTGGAACAGAAATTGTTTCTGTTGCGCTACTCGTAGCATAAGAGCTAATAACTCCTCCTTGAGACAAACAAGCCAGGTTGATATCAAGGTTCTCTTTCAAAGCCACATCGACAATATGATGAACCCCCTGATTATCTGTATTCGCCATGATGATATTTGCCACATCGCCAGCTGTATGGTCGAGTACTAAATCAGCACCATTAATTTTTGCTATCGCCGCTTGTTGAGCATTTCTCACCGTGGTAACAACCCATGCACCGGCCCATTTAGCTAATAAAATTGCTGCAGTTCCCACCACTCCAGCTCCGCCATGAATGAGTACCCGGCGGTCTTTAAGGTCACCGTCTGAAAAAAGGCAGCGGTGAGCGGTAAGGGCTGGAATTCCAAGTGAAGCGCCTGTTTCAAACGAAACATTATCGGGGAGTCTTACAGCCTGACTTGTTGGTACGACAACGAACTCTGCTGCCGTTCCTGACGCCCGTCCATATTGTGCTTCATAAAGCCAGACACGCTCATTAAGTCGTTCTGACGATACGTTCTCACCAACTGCTTCAATCACACCTGCGCCATCCTGATGGGGAATGATGCGGGCATATGGCATGCTCGCAGAGAACGCTGTTCTTGCCTTGATGTCTGATGGATTGATTCCTGAAACGTAAATACGCACGAGTACTTCATTCGGACCGGGGCTGGGTTTAGAAACTTCACCAATTTTCAGTACATCATATGCATTACCTTGAGTGTCATAATATGCGGCTTTCATTAGTTGTAACCCTATGTATGAATTGAAA
The DNA here is from genome assembly GCF_039621635.1 of Pantoea sp. BRR-3P. NCBI lineage: Bacteria > Pseudomonadati > Pseudomonadota > Gammaproteobacteria > Enterobacterales > Erwiniaceae > Pantoea > Pantoea sp. BRR-3P. Next base: position 24,386 of record NZ_CP155067.1, on the reverse strand, counting down.
ATAAATCATTATACGTTTTAGTCTTGTTCCTTGGTGTACTTTAAGCTCTATGGATAGTATTTAAAAGTAGGCACTCTTATGATACATAGGGATAATAAGTATACTAATGGAGTGTCTAAATTGATGAAAATCGAGGAAGAACAGAATTACCAATGCACCGTAGAAGCAACCATTACAGTAGCCGGGGGTAAATGGAAACCGTTGATCATTTATTATCTGCTCAGTGGGACCAAGCGATTTGGAGAACTTCGTAAACTCATAGGTAGTGTGACGCAGCGTTCATTGACGCTACAACTTAGAGAACTTGAGGCTCATGGCATTATTTCCCGGAAAATATTTGCAGAGGTCCCCCCACGAGTTGAATATTCACTCACTGAATTAGGTTTTACTCTCGCTCCTGTACTCGAGACGATGAAAGCTTGGGGAGATGCCTATGTATCCAGGCAACGAAAAAAGGATCATTAATTATGTACCCGTTTTTGGTGTTGAGTAACCAGCTCACCATTGCGCAGGACATTCCGATGTAAATATCCATTCTTAGCTTCCGCTTTTCGCTCACAGCGGACCTTCAGCGTCCAATAACCATTAGTTTTGCATTCCGACGAGTTACCGTTTGGCTGATACGCTGGGTCGTTAAAACCTGATCAGAGACGAGTAAAACGGTGAACTTCCGCTTCTCGCTCATACCGCACAGGGCTCTCATATCTGTCCGCTGCGTGCCAGAAGCGGACATCTGCGTTCTGGGCCAACACAAACGGGTGAGCGAAAGTAGTCTTATGTAAAGCGACTGAATTGCTCTCTTACTCTGACTTTTTATCCCATTCGGCGTGAGTCAGTGTAAACAGCATGCTGGCGGGCGCATTTGTCACATCCTGAATGTCCCGTACATACCTGAGTCCGGAATTAGTCAGGACTTTTTGCGATGCAAGGTGGTTTGCTCTTACTACTGCAGAGATATCCGGCAGTTTTAGCTCACCAAATCCATAACTGACCGCATGGTTAGCAAACTCTGTCGCCAGCCCTCTTCCCCATGACTCAACAGAGAACCGATATCCTAGGTTATTGATAGTGGTATCGGCATAACTGCGGATATTCAGCCCGCCAAAACCGATGAGCCTTTTAGGATCATCGTTCAGCGAGATAGCCCAGTTTCCGAAACCGTAATCTTCCCAGTGTTTAAGCCAGCGAGCCAAAACATCACGGGCATAATCAATATCAGGATATGGGCCTGCGGGATTAAATGTATTCGTGGCAGGATCGCCATAAATTCTGAAAAGGTCATCGGCGTCTGAGGTGATTACAGGCCGAAGATGCAGTCGGGAGGTGGTTAGCCGCAAAATTTCTCCTGAGTTTTTGATTCATTCAATGAGTTATCTTACTGTTTTTATAGCCAGAAAATTTCGGCTTCACAACAGCACTGTTATGTTTAATTTGGCAAAATTTGCATGTCGCCATCATTTTGACGTCTGCTCCTCGCTCATACCGCACAGGGCTCTCATATCTGGCCGCTCTGTGCCAGAAGCGGGTCTTGCTAATTTTTAGGTGCATTATTCAAAAGCGGGAAATTTTAAATACCCCATGAGATAGTATGGTCTTCCCTAAAACATATTCCTTTTATTGAATATGTTTTTGTTCTATCCTCTTGCCAATACCTTCAGGCTTTCCTTAATCGGGTTTCAACATGTTATCTCTGACACCACTACAACTTTTTAAAAACCTTTCGGACGAAACACGTCTCACACTGGTGCTGCTGCTGAAAGAAAAGGGAGAGCTCTGTGTGTGTGAACTCACTGGGGCACTGAACCTTCCTCAGCCTAAAATTTCCCGCCACCTTGCAATGCTGCGATCCAGCGGGTTACTCAGTGACCGGCGCGACGGCAAGTGGATCCACTATCGCCTGTCTCCACACATGCCAGTGTGGGCGGCTTCTGTCATTGATCAGGCGTGGCTGAGCCAGCGTGATGAAATTCGTGACCTGGCCGATCATTCACAGCTGGATCATGCCACAACTAACGGCAGGGCTGTCTGCCTGTAAAAAAATTTAGCCAAACACATCCGAATTATCGAATGTGTTTTTAGACTTCTAAGACTTATCAACGGAGGAAGCATGCTGCTGGCAGGCGCAATTTTTATTCTTACACTGATATTTGTTATCTGGCAGCCACGCGGGCTTAGTATAGGATGGAGCGCTGTTGCCGGAGCCGCGCTGGCGCTGGCAACCGGCGTGGTTCATATCGGTGATATTCCCGTGGTCTGGCAGATAGTCTGGAACGCAACGGCCACGTTTATTGCGGTGATCATTATCAGCCTGCTGCTGGATGAATCAGGTTTTTTTGAGTGGTCGGCGCTGCACGTGGCACGCTGGGGCGGCGGCAGCGGAAAGCTGCTTTTCACCTATATTGTATTGCTGGGAGCGGCGATAGCAGTGCTGTTTGCTAATGATGGCGCGGCGTTGATCCTGACGCCCATCGTGATTGCCATGCTGCTGGCACTCGGATTCAGCCAGGGGGCCACGCTGGCGTTCGTGATGGCGGCTGGATTTATCGCTGATACGTCAAGCCTGCCGCTCATCGTGTCTAACCTGGTCAATATCGTCTCAGCTGACTTTTTCCATCTGGGATTCAGGGATTACGCTTCGGTCATGGTGCCGGTCAATATCGCTTCGGTGCTGGCTACACTCGCCATGCTGCACCTCTTTTTCCGCAAGGAGATTCCCGCGCAGTATGATGAAGCCAGGCTCAGGATGCCGCGTGAGGCCATTCGTGATATCAGCACCTTCCGTGCCGGATGGGTTGTCCTCGTTCTACTGCTGGCGGGCTTCTTTGCGCTGGAACCGCTCGGCGTACCGGTCAGCCTGGTTGCAGCCATCGGCGCGCTAATCCTCTGGCTGGTCGCACGGCGCGGCCATGTGATTGATACCCGCAGAGTGCTGCGCAACGCCCCCTGGCAGATTGTGGTGTTTTCACTTGGCATGTATCTGGTGGTCTATGGACTGCGCAATGCCGGACTGACAGAATATCTGACCGCGCTGCTTAACGATTTTTCCGATGCCGGTGTATGGGGCGCGGCGATGGGAATCGGATATATCACCGCACTCCTCTCATCAGTAATGAACAACATGCCTACGGTGCTGATTGGCGCACTTTCCATTGATGCCAGCACTGCGCAGGGTGTCGTGCGTGAGGCAATGATTTACGCCAACATTATCGGCTGCGATCTTGGACCGAAAATCACGCCTATCGGCAGCCTGGCTACGCTGCTGTGGCTGCATGTGCTGTCCAAGAAAAACATCCGCATCAGCTGGGGATACTACTTCCGGGTCGGTATCGTTATGACGCTGCCGATAATGACCGTTACGCTTGCTGCGCTCGCGCTGCGCCTCTCTGTCTGATGATAATCCGGGCGGCGTATGCAGCCCCATCACACGAGGTTTTACCATGTCTGACATTACCATTTATCACAATCCCGCCTGCGGCACCTCGCGTAATACACTGGCGCTAATCCTGAACAGCGGCGCGGAACCTACCGTTATTCACTACCTTGAAACTCCGCCGACGCGTGAAACTCTTCAGGGGCTGATTGAAGCGACGGGAATCGGAGTGCGGGCGCTGCTGCGTAAAAACACAGATCCCTATGAACAGCTGGGCCTCGCCAGCGACAGCTTTACTGATGAACAGTTGCTGGATGCCATGCTGGCTCACCCGATTCTGATCAACCGTCCGATAGTGGTGACTCCGCTGGGAACGAAGCTTTGCCGCCCTTCCGAAGTCGTGCTGGACATTCTGCCTGATCAGCAAAAAGGTTCGTTCACCAAGGAAGATGGCGAAGTGGTGATTGGCGCGGACGGTAAACGCGTCAGCCAGTAATCAGGCAGGATGAAAAAAACCGGCGTTTCGCCGGTTTTTTCAGATGCTGCGCTGGTTAACTCTGGCAGAGAGCTGCTCCGCGCTCTCCTTTCTCTCGCTGTAGCGGTCGGTCAGATATTTGCTGCGTCCACGGGTCAGCACGGTGAACTTCATCAGTTCCTCCATCACGTCCACGATGCGCTCGTAATATGCCGATGGCTTCATCCGCCCCGCTTCATCGAACTCCGCCCAGGCTTTTGCCACCGATGACTGATTAGGAATGGTGATCATGCGCATCCAACGTCCCAGAATGCGCATCTGGTTAACTGCGTTAAACGACTGGGAGCCGCCGCTGACCTGCATCACCGCCAGCGTTTTGCCCTGTGACGGCCGCACCGCGCCGGTTGAGAGCGGGATCCAGTCAATCTGCGCTTTCATCACGCCGGTCATTGCACCGTGGCGCTCTGGCGAACACCACACCATGCCTTCAGACCACAACACCAGTTCACGCAGTTCAGCTACTTTAGTGTGTGTTTCGGGGGCGTCATCGGGAAGTGGCAGCCCGGATGGATTAAAAATTCTGACTTCTGCGCCCATCGCAGTCAGCAGGCGGGCCGCCTCTTCCGTGGCGAACCGGCTGAAAGAGCGCTCACGTACTGAACCGTACAGCATCAGTATGCGCGGTGCATGTGCAGGCTCGTCAGCTGCCAGTTTTGCTGTGGTAATCGGTGCATCAACCAGGCCAGTATCGATATTGGGTAGCGACATATCCGTTAGATTCATTCTGTTCTCTCTGTTAACTGTGTTGGCAGGCTCAGTCCACATCCACCTTCTCCGCTGCAGCACTCCTCGACGAGAAAGGCCAGCAGCTGCTCCAGACGTTCATACTGTGGCAGGCAAAACAGCGTGCGCCCCTGACGATCCTGACGGATGAGCCCGACAGACATCAGCGCGGAAAGGTGATGGCTTAGCGTGGATGCGGGTATATCCAGCTGCTTCTGTAAATCGCCAACCGGCAGCCCACCGTGCCCGGCCTTAACCAGCGTTTTGTAAACGGCCAGCCTTGTCGGATGGCCGAGCTCTTTTAACGCGCTGGCCGCTGTATTCAGATCCATAAAACCTCCTTAAATCCATATTTCTAGAATAATCGAAATATAAAGTAAGTCAATCTACCCACTTCTGTTGTTATACAATCATTCTGGAAAGCATCCATCGGTTGAACTCACAGCTCATTGCTGGCCTCCGACATCTGAGTACCAGGAGCGAACGTTGCCAATTCCGCGTAGTATTTATTACAGAATAGCGGATCACAATTTAACCAGGTAGCATTGTAGTTAAATCAGATGTTAATGTATCTTTTGTTATCGCATGAATTTATTGAGCTTTTAGGTGAGATGGGTGAACACTACTTTATCATTAGATGACCTTGGCCCACGCATATGTATCATGGGGCCATCAAATAGTGGTAAATCCACACTGGCAAAAGCAATCGCTTCTAAGACGTCATTACCTCTAATTCATCTTGATCAATTGCATCACTTACCTGATACAAAATGGGTTCCCCGTAAACCAGAAGATTTTTATCGGTTACATGAAGAAGCTGTTCGTGGAGAAAAATGGGTAATAGAGGGCAATTACACCAAGTGTATTTATTCCCGACTTGAACGTGCTACAGGGCTGATATTGCTTGATGTGCCAATGGCGATAGCGCTGCAGCGCTATATACGCCGATGTTACTCGTCAAAGCCCAGGATCGGTGGTCTCAATATCCGAAGAGAGCATGTGACGTGGGAAATGCTTAAATACATTGTGCATATTGCGCCTAAAAACCACCATCTTCACAAGAAGATTTTCGAGCAGGTAACCATTCCAAAAGTGATGTTGACATTACCTCGTGATATTAAGACCTGCTATCAAAGCTGGGATATTTCATAATGGTTTAAGATGATTAATATGCTTCCGAAAATAGTCAATCATTCATCGAAGACTATACCTCGCATAATTTAATTACCGGGCACGTCCAATGTGCTGGGAAGGTCCTCAAACCTGTCTGCTGTTTGCTCACTGCGCCCTTTTGGCTTTGCCTACGACACTTGAGCGCCGAGAAGGGATTAGGCAAAGTTTTTTAATGCCCATGAACTGTTAGCCCCACCATCCTGACCACGATCGGGCGTACAAATAGTATGCAGACAAAGGCGGCGGGCATGGCGACCTTGTAAGCATTGATAACATTTAACATATAATGAGGCCCGAAACCGAATTCCGAAAAGGTAATAACTAAACTCATCAGAAAGGCCATGATGGTCGCCATATAAAGCGCAAAGATGTAAGGTGAAGTGTGTTTTGGAAAGCGTATTCTGGCGATCTTTTTCGTTGTTGCATCCGTCATAGTGTTACCCTGTTTAACCGAGAGTTAGCGAAACAGTCGCAAAGCTACCAAGTAAGTCAACGTGTTAGTAGAACGGTTCAGCTTTAATCACCATTAAGTAAAAGTAACGAATTTTGCATTGAGGTCTTATGGACTTGTTGGGGTTAATCAGTACCTATATCCGTGTAGTGGAGAACGGCAGTATCGCAGCGGCTGCACGCGCTAAAGGAATGAGCCCTGCAGCAGTCAGTCAGAGCCTTTCTCGTCTGGAATCGTATTTAGGGGTACGCCTGCTATCACGCACAACCCGAAGTATGACCCTTACCGAAAGTGGTAAACGCTATTTCGATAAAGTTCGCCACATTCCGTATGATGTTGATCTCGCGTCGCAGGCTGCTGCATTCGAAACCAAACCGCAGGGGCAACTTTGCATCGCTACGACTGCGGCGTTTGGCCGGTACGTTCTTGCACCACTGATGCCAGAATTCAAATCAGTTTACCCCGATATTGATATTGAGCTGATCAGTACCGATCGTAACGTTGATCATCGACTAGAGGGAGTCGACGTCAGCATCCGCATCGAGGCACAACTGAACGAACAGCTGATTGCCCTGAAAATTTCATCATTACCTTTTATCTTCTGCGCAGCCCCGGCATATCTGGAGCGTGCGGGCATACCAGAAAGTCCCGAAGAATTGAGTCAGCATGCCTGCCTGGTATTTCGCTATCCAACTGATGGACGCTTTTTGCCCTGGACATTTATGGTTGACGGTCAAAAGGTGGCGGCGAAACTCAATCCCGAATTTATCAGTGACGATATTGATATCATTGCTAATATCGCAATCAATGGTGGTGGTATTGCTCGCCTTGCGAGTTTTATTGCACAACCGCTTATCGACAATGGACAACTCATCGCGTTATTTCAATCCAGCCAAAGCGATGAAACCCATATCGCATCTTCCCCTATGAACATTTACGCGTGCGTCAACGATCGTTCAGCGCTCAACTCAAAGGTCAGAGCCTTTATTGCTTTTTTGGAACAGGCGATGCAGTCAGCGTGATCCCAATCGTGAAAAAGTGAATGGTCTTTGGCCTGAGATGAATACGTGTTGATGGAGGAACAATAGCGTCGGTACATCATCTGCTGTCAGCAACGGATACTCATGACGTTAATTTGCCATTGTGGAATGCGCGTTTATGTAGCAACTCACAACGCATTTGCACCAGAACCATGCATCCTGAAAAGGGTTGTAATCAGCTCTTAGGCTTGCCCTCATTTATACCCGCCTGAATATCTATGATCGGCCACACAATTTACAACCTGTTTACCTGACAGCCACAAAATTCTGTGCCAAAAAGTGTGCAGCGGCATTCGAGATTTATGCCCTGGCACGTCAATTGCTTTAGCTAACCGATGTCAGCCGCAGCAATCTGACAACCTGTGCGCGTTATTAAATCAATCAAATTGATTTAATTAAATACCCTCTTTTTGCATCAAGGCGAAAACACCATGAAAATCCGATTCAATCCAGTCATAAGAGGTTGTTTTGCAGCGGTTCTGTTAGCCAGCGTTGGCAGCGCGGCGGCGGCAACCACGTTAAATGCGCTGTTTATGACGCAGGCGGCGTACAGCGAAAATGATATTCGCGCCATGACGCAGGAGTTTCAAAAAACGCACCCGGACGTGCAGGTTAATCTTGAGTTTGTACCTTACGAAGCGCTGCATGACAAAATTGTCGCTGCGCGTGGCGCGGGCGGCAATGGCTACGATGTAGTGCTGTTTGATGCCATCTGGCCCGCTGAATTTACCAAATTTGATCTGTTGCAGGACGTGAGCAGCCGCATCAGCGCCGATGAAAAAGCGCAGATTTTCCCCGGTGCGATGAACACCGTGGTATTCAAAGGCAAAACCCTCGGCATGCCGTGGATCCTTGATACCAAATATCTCTATTACAACAAAGCGATGCTGGAAAAAGCTGGCATCAGCACACCGCCACAAACCTGGCAGCAGGTGATGGATGATGCGCGCATTATCAAGCAGAAAAATATCGTCAAATATCCTCTGGTCTGGAGTTGGTCGCAGGCTGAAGCGCTGGTGTGCGATTACACCACGCTGGTATCTGGCTTCGGCGGCAAATTCTATAACAACGACAAACTTGATTTCTCCTCCCCTGCCTCGCTGCAAGCCGTCAAGCTGATGAAAAGCTCGCTGGATGAAGGCTTAAGCAATCCGGCCTCACGCGAGTATCTGGAAGAGGACGTACGTAAAGCCTTCTCTAATGGCGATGCCGCCTTCGCGCTTAATTGGACCTACATGTACAACATGGCCAACGATCCGAAGCAGAGCAAGGTCGCTGGGCAGGTAGGTATTGTTCCGGCACCGGGCGACGCGCCGGGCAAATTTGGTGCGGTTAACGGTTCGATGGGCCTTGGCATCACCAAAGGCAGTGCTCATGCGGATCAGGCATGGCAATACATCAGCTACATGACCTCTCAGCCGGTGCAGAACAACTACGCCACGCTGAGTCTGCCGATCTGGAAAAGCTCATATCAGGATCCAGCAGTGCTGAAAAATCAGGAAAGCCTGATCGCTGCGGCGGATAAATCGCTCAACGTAATGCTTTCGCGCCCGGAAACCGCGGATTATTCGCGCCTCTCCAATACCTTGCAGCAGCAGTTGCAGCAGGTGCTGGTGGGTAGCGCCACGCCTGATGCCGCGCTGCAAGCGGTAGACAAGAGTGCGGCGCGTCTGCGCTAAGGGGCAACAATGCTGAGTTTGCGTCAACGCGAACAACGGCAGGCATGGGTGCTGCTGGCACCCATGCTGTTGGTGATGCTGTTGCTCACCGCATGGCCGCTGTTACGCACTATCTGGCTGAGCTTCACTGATGCCGCCTTAATAGGCAGCGGTGAAGCGCCGGGTTGGATTGGTTTTGAAAACTACCTGTTCGCCATCACCGATGCCGATTTTCGCAGTTCACTGTGGCGCACGCTCTACTTCACCGTCGTCTCGGTAGCGATTGAGGGCGTGATCGGCGTGCTGGTAGCGCTGTTGCTGAATCAGAAATTCGCTGGCCGTAACGTGCTGCGTGTGCTGGTGATTTTGCCGTGGGCGCTGCCAACTATCGTTAATGCCATGATGTGGCGCCTGAACTTTAACCCCGATTATGGCAGCATCAACGCCCTGCTGACACAGCTAGGCATCATCGATGGCTATCGCAGTTGGCTGGGCTCGCCCGATTCGGCGCTTAATGCGGTGATGTTCGCCGATATCTGGAAAAACTATCCGCTGGTCACTCTGCTGGTGCTGGCGGCGTTGCAATCCATTCCTGACGATCTGTTTGAAGCGGCGCGACTCGACGGTGCGCCGGCATGGCGCCGTTTTCGCGCCATCACCTTCCCGGCGATTGTCGGTCCGCTCAGCGTGGCGCTGGTGCTGCGTACCATCGACGCCTTCAAAATCTTCGACATCATCTACGTGATGACGCGCGGTGGCCCAGTCGACAGTACCAAAACACTCAGTTTTTACGTCTATCAGGAATCGTTTAGCTATCTGCGTGCTGGCAGCGGCGCGGCCTATGCGATGCTGATGACGTTGCTGTGTGCGGTGCTGATCACGCTTTACATGTTGTTATTGTGGCGGCAACGCCGCAAAGGAAGCGCGCATGAAGGCTAACTTACGTCATATTGGCAAATACGCCGCCGCGCTGCTGGTGGCGATTTCCGTGCTGGCACCGATGGGCTGGCTGTTTTTGATGAGCGTCAGCGCCACCAGCGATCTGACCCGCGTGCCGCTGGAGTGGCTGCCGCGCCAGTGGGATTTCACCCGCTATGGCAAACTGCTGTCGCTGGAGTCCGGCCAGCCGGGCGTGCTGTTCCTGCATGCGCTGGGGAACAGCCTGCTGGTGGCAACCGGCGCAACGATAATCTGTTTATTGCTGGCGATTCCGGCAGCGTTCAGCTTCTCACGCTATCGCGGTCGCGATAGCTGGCTGTTCGCTTCGCTCGCCATCTATATGGTGCCACCGGTGGCGTTTGTGTTGCCGCTCTACTTCCTGCTACAGCAGTTCGATCTGCTCAACACGCGGCCTGGGCTTACCATCGTTTACTGCTCGCTGATTCTGCCGTTCCTCACCTGGATGCTGAAAAACCAGTTCGATACGCTGCCGCAGGATATTGAACAGGCAGCGCGGCTCGATGGTTTGCGCGTCTGGCAGGTTCTGCTGCGCATTACGCTGCCGCTGGCAAAACCCGTTCTAGGCGCTGCGGCGCTGTTTGGCTGGCTGCTGGCGTGGGATGAGTTCTTCTATGCGCTGTTGTTCACCAGCAATATCGCGGCACAAACCCTGCCGGTCACCATTGCCGGGTTCACGGCCGGTCGGGCAACCGATGATGGCTTGATCGCCGCCGTCGGCATTCTGGCATCGGTGCCACCGCTATTTATTGCCATCTGGCTGCAAAAGACGCTGGTCAGCGGCCTTGCCAGTGGCGGGAGTAAAGGATGATGGAACATAAACTCACCGCCACGCTGTACGTGGTGGGCAATATTAATGTCGATTTAATTATGGGCACGCTGGACAGCTGGCCGCAGCGCGGTACCGAAGTGATGCTCAATCACAGCGAACTACGTCCTGGCGGATCGGCTGGCAACTGTGCGCTGGCGCTGGAAGCGATGCAGGTGCGCCATCGCGCCGTGGCGAATCAGGGTGACGATGGCCTGAGCGCCTGGCTGGCGAGCCATTTTCCGCACAGCGCCGCGCACTGGACGCGCTACAGCTGCGAAACCTCACTCACCGTTGGCGTCACGCATTCAGATCACGAACGCTCGTTCCTGAGCAATCTTGGACATATCGTGAAACTCAGCGCGCAGGATGTGCTGGCGCAGCTACCCGCTGAAGCGGCTGACGGCGATATCGTTTTGCTGTGCGGCACTTTCTTATGCCTGCACTTGTATGACGAATATCCCGCGCTGCTTAGCGAGCTGCGGCAGCGCGGCTTTATCACCGCCGTTGATACCGGCTGGCCGCCGCAGGGATGGAGTGACGAGGTGCGACAGCAGGTGATCCAATGGCTACCGCTCTGCGACTGGCTGCTGCTTAATGAAGTGGAAACGCTGGGTCTGGGCGCCGCAAACAATCTGCCCGCCAGCGCACAAACCCTGGTTCAGCAGCTCAGCGGACGCGGTGGCTGCGTGGTGAAATGCGGCCCGCAGGGCGCACACTGCTGGCAGGCCGAACGCTCGATTAGCCAGCCTGCACGTCCGGTGACGGTGGTGGATACCATTGGTGCGGGCGACAGCTTTAATGCCGGCTTCCTTACCGCGCTAGTGCATCAGCAAGATCTCGCCACGGCTTTGCAATGGGGGATCGCGGTGGCGTCGCTGGCCATCAGCACCCTGCCGCGTCGCTATCCCGACTGGCATCAACTGCAACTTTCTCAGGAGTGTTAATTTATGGCCAGTGTTGAACTCGTAAAAGTGGCCAAACGCTACGCAAAACAGTCGGTGCTGCATCCGCTCGATCTCACCATTCCTGATGGCAGCTTTACCGTGCTGGTTGGCCCCTCCGGCTGCGGCAAATCCACGTTGCTACGCCTGCTGGCCGGTCTGGAAAGCCTGTCGGATGGCGCAATCTTGATGGATAACGTGCAGATCAACGATCGCGATCCGGCAGACCGCGATATTGCCATGGTATTTCAGAGCTACGCGCTTTATCCGCACTTAACGGTGGCGGAGAATCTGGCGTTCCATATGCAGGTGAAGAGGGTTAAGCGCGAAGAGCAGCAGAGTAAAATTGCGCGTATCGCCGGGATCCTCGGCATCGACAAGCTGCTGCAGCGCTACCCGCGCGCGCTTTCAGGCGGCCAGCGTCAGCGCGTGGCGATGGGGCGCGCGATGGTGCGTAATCCCAAAGTGTTCCTGTTTGATGAACCGCTGTCGAATCTGGATGCCCAGCTGCGCATGGAGCTGCGCGCTGAGATTAAATCGCTGCATCAGCGTTTCAAAACCACCATGGTTTACGTAACGCACGATCAGGTGGAAGCCATGACGCTCGCCGATCAGATTGTGGTAATGAAAGATGGCCGTATTGTGCAACAGGGCGCGCCGCTGGCGATTTACGATCGTCCGGCGGATACGTTTGTTGCGCGCTTTATCGGCTCGCCGCCAATGAATCTGTTACCGGCGCAGCTCAGCACGCGTGATGGCGTGCCCGGCGTGCAGTGCCAGGATCTGTGGCAGCCGCTGCCCGCACGCTGGCAGGCGGCGGCGCGTGAGCGTGAGGGTTCCGCCGTAACGCTTGGCGTACGTCCGCATGATTTGCTGGAGGCCAGCAGCAACGCAGCAGCGCAGGTGAACGTGGTAGAGATCACCGGCGAATCAACCCTGCTGCACCTCGACTGGCACGGCCATGCGTTGCATATGCAGGTTGCCGGTCGTCACCCGGCGGTGAGCGGCGACAGCATTATGCTGGGCTTTAACGCCGAGAAGATTCATCTGTTTGATGCGGAAACCGGACTTAGGTTAGGTGAGTCTTAATTTTTATCTTTCTCTGGCGCACATTTATGCGCACCAGAGTGTTGTAGGGTCGCCATTTATGGCGACCGCTTTACCCAATAAAAAAAGCCACCCGATACTGGGTGGCGAAATAATATTCATCTGATGCATAACAACGATATTCGCGAACGCTCGTTCCTTAAGCATTGCACATTGGATATTTTACGCTACCGGCTGTTTTATTCTGTCTTAGTCGTTTAAAGATCCTGTAAAACTGATCTCGTCTTGTAACGAATTAAATACATCTACCAGGTTTTTCCGATATTAAACTGGAACTGCTCCGACTTATCGCCCTCATACTTTTTAATCGGCAACGCATAGGAAAACACCAGCGGACCCAGCGGGGATTGCCATTGCAATGCCACGCCACTCGACACGCGAATCTGGCTTGGATCGCCATAATCCGGAATGCCTGCCGCTTTGGTCGCTGCCGTATTCTTCCAGTCGGTGTCCCATACTGTACCCGCATCGACAAAGAGTGAGGTGCGCAGAGAATCGGCATAGCGTTCGCTAATAAATGGTGTGGGGACAATCAACTCTGCACTGACAACCGCCATCGCATTGCCCCCTACCGCATCATCCGACTTTTCCACCGGACAGCCACCGTAGCTGCTTTCGCTGCCGCTACAGCGGTAATAAGCCGCTTTCGGACCGATGGTGTTGGAGGAAAAACCGCGTACTGAACTCGAACCGCCCGCGTAGAAGTTGTCATAAAACGGCACTTCATTGCCACCTAAGCCATCGGCATAACCGGCCTTGCTACGTCCCATCAGTACCCAGCGATGATCGCGGCTCAGCGGCAGGTAACCGTTGGCGGTCAGCGTGCTCTTGTAATAACTGTTGGTGGAACCGGGGATAGTCACTTTAGTGTTAAAACCGGCACTCACGCCCGATGTGGGGAAGAAGCCGCGATCCAGAGAGTTGTAGCTCCAGCCAATATTCCAGAAGAAATCATTGGCAGTGAATTTATCCGCAACCGTGGCATCATCGTCGTCGTCGTCACTGGTAATCACTTTCGGGTGAATGCCCTGAGAACCCAAGTAGCGCCACATTGCAACCTGCGGCGCCATATTGCTCACGCGGTTATAAACGTAATCTAGCCCGCTGCTCACCGTGCTGTTTTCGCTGATAGGGAAGCTTAAGGTGCTGCCCGCGCCGAAGCTCTTCAACGTGTACTCAGAGAGATCGTTATCTTCCGCGCTGTAATCGTTATAGAACAGCTTGCCGCCCAGACTCACGCCATCAACGGTGAAATAGGGATCGGTAGCGGCGATTTCAACATAGGTTTGATAGCTGTTTTTCGTACCGCTAAAGCTTACGGTATTACCGGTGCCCATCCAGTTATCCTGACTGACGCCAAGCTGATAGCTGATGCCGCTGTCGGTGCCGTAACCCAGTCCGACGTTGAAGGTGCCGGTATTGCGCTCCTTCACTTTGTACACCACGTCTACCTGATCCGGGCTGCCCGGCACACGTTGCGTCTCTACATCAACGCTTTCAAAGTAACCGGTACGATTGAGTCGCGCTTTACCCTGTTCCACTTGGTTACTTGCCAGCCAGGCACCCTCCATCTGGCGCATTTCACGACGTAACACAGCATCTTTCGAGGTGTCGTTACCGGAGAAGCGCACCTGACGCACCGAGAAACGTCGCCCCGCATCCACATTGATGTGCAGCTGCACGGTTTTATCGTTATCGTTAATCTCCGAGTGCGTCGTCACCTGCGGAAACGCATAGCCGTAACGGCCTAATACTTTTTTAATCGCTTCCTCATTTTGGGTGATTTTTGCTCCGCTGTATAATGTGCCCGCAGGGAAGCGCACCAGCTTTTCAATTTCCGCAGAGTATCCGGCCATATTGCCCGTCAAGGTCACGCCGCTAACACGATAAACATCGCCTTCATGAATATTTATTGTGAGGTAAATATGCTTTTTATCCGGCGTTAAACTGACTTGGGTAGAATCGAGATTAAATCGCGCGTAACCGCGGTCAAGATAATAACTGCGTAGCGTCTCTAAATCGCCTGAGAGTTTCTGTTTCTGATATTTCTGGTCAGCGACTACATTCCACCACGGCACATCATCGCGCAATTGGAAATGCGAGATCAGCTCGTCAGATGTGAAAGCATGATTGCCTACGATATTGATTTGCTGAATTTTCGCCGACACGCCTTCGGTGAAAATGAATTTCAGATCAACGCGGTTGCGCGGCAACGGCGTAACGACCGCTTTAACGCTAGCCGTGTATTTCCCAGCGCTATAGTAGAAATCTTCCAGCCCTTTTTCGATATCCGCAAGCGTGGTGCGGTCTAGCGCTTCACCTACGCGTACACCCGAAGCATCGAGGTTCTGCTTGAGTTGATCCTCTTTAATCGCTTTGTTGCCGGAGAACGAAATACTGGCAATGGCCGGGCGCTCTTTGACTTTGATCAGTAACATATCGCCGTCACGCAACACCTGCACATCTTCAAAGTTGCCGGTGGCGAACAGCGAGCGAATGGTATTGCGAATATCATCATCGTTGATGCGGTCGCCAACGCGCAACGGCATATGCAGCAGCGCCGCGCCGGGCGCAACGCGCTGGAGACCATCAAAGTGAATATCCTTGAGGGTGAAATCATCTGCACCAAAGGCAGTGGTGGTTACCATGAAAAGTAACCCGGTTAACATCTTCTTCATCTGCTATGAGCCTGCCGTTTTTCCTGTGCCTGATTCAAGCGCCTTGCTTCCACACCCCATAAAAACGGGCTGAACACGTGGTCCAGCCCGTTAACTGCGGCGATATGTTCCGGAAAAAAGACCGCTCAGCCAAAGGTAAATTCAGCGTAACTCACGGATTTTCGGTTGTTTTACACTATGGTGAAACGCTCCTGTCGAAATACCCTCACAAGAATTACCCTTCTGCCGCTACTGACTGAAACGTACGGCGATTAAGGCTGGTGAAAATCACCAGCAGCGCCATCATCCCCAGCTCAACGCCAAGCGTACCGGTAATCGCCGTTAGATGATTTCCGTGTGCATAGATCTGCGTAAATACGCCGCCAAGCAGCATCGGGCCTAAACCCAGCGCCGATTGCTGAACGGTTGATAACACTGCACTGCCCGCCCCCGCCTGATGATGCGGCACGCTACTCATACCGATGCGGTAGAAGGTGCTGACAATAAACGACTGACCAAAACCAATCAGCACCGTGGCGGGAATTAGCGTGAAAATGCCTACCTGTGGCCAGGCGAGTTGCAGCGTAGCGATTAACGCTACCAGGCCAACCATTTGAATACCGCAGCCCATCAGCAGAGCGCCGCGTTTTCCTAAACGCTCGACGATGCGGGTGGATTGCATCGCACCAATAAAATAAGCGGCGCCGAGCGCAATAAAAGCATTACCCGACTGGAACGCCGTCATGCCTAAGCCGGCTTGCAGCGTCAGCGCGACTGAGAACATAAACCCGCTCCAGCACGAGAAAAACAGCACCGCCAGCGTCAGGCCAAAGCGCACGCTGGGAAGACGCAGCAGCGAGGGTGGCAGCAGCGGTGCGCCGTTTGCCGCTTCCAGCCGCAGCGAACTCTGGCGTAAACGGTGTAAAAATAGCGGGAACAGCACCAGCAGCAAGATGCATGGCCACGACCAGTGCAGCAGCGGCCCAAGCGCCAACGCCAGCATCAGGCAACCGATCGCACCTGCCAGCAGCAACGTGCCGCTAACATCGACCGGTACGCGCTGCGTGTTTTGCGTTTCTGGCACGAAGCGGCGCGCGGTGATCAGCACAAACAGACAGATCGGCAGGTTAATCAGGAACACGCTGCGCCAGCCGTAACCGCCGATATCGGCTTTGATGAGAAAACCGCCCAGCACCTGGCCGATGATAAATGCCAGCCCACCAATGCCGCCGTACAAGCCGATGGCGCGTGCGTGCGCTCGACCTTTCAAGGTGATGTGCAATGTTGCCAGGATCTGCGGCACGATAAAGGCCGCGCCAACGCCCTGCAGTGCGCGAGCAAACATCAGCAAACCAACGCTGTTGGCAATGCCGCATAATAAAGATGCAATACCAAAGATCCATACTCCCGCAAGGAACACGCGACGGCGTCCATAGTTATCGCCCAGCCGTCCGCCCATCGCCAGGCAGATGGCGAAGGCGATGCCATATACCGCGACAATCAGCGCCAGCTCAATCGCCGTGGCCTGCAGCGTGTGAGCCATCGCGTCTAAGGCCACGTTAACGATAGAAAAATCGATCATGGGCAGCAGTTGCCCGGCAAGCAGGACCATCAATCCTGTGCGTTGAAGTTGCGATGTCTGCATCGGTTTTACCCTTGTTTTTCGTTTCAGTACGGCATAGCATCACCTAACCATTAAACGGGTACCAGTTCTTAATTATCATGGTATAAACACTACCCGTCTTGCTGAAGGATCTGTGTATGAGCCTGGCATCCGCGCCTGTTAGCACTGAACAAAACAATCGTAAGCTACTCGGTACGTTTCTACGCACGCGCCGCGAAAACCTCGATCCCAATCGCCTGGGTTTACCGCGCATGCGCCATCGCCGCACGCCGGGTTTACGTCGGGAAGAAGTTGCGCAGTTGGCGGATGTTGGCGTGACCTGGTATACGTGGCTGGAACAGGGGCGTGATATTAAAGCCTCGCCGAAAACCCTCACCGCCATCGCCGCCGCGCTGCAGTGCAACGATGTGGAAACTCAGCATCTGTTTTCCCTGGCCGGACATACATTACCGTCGGTGCGCGTGGTGGCAGCGTGCTGTAAAATTGCCGCACACAATCAGCAAATGCTCGATGCCATCCAGTTACCGGCCATTATTGAGACGCCGCGCTTCGATATCCTTGGCTACAACGCCGCGTGGTGTGCATTAATGGGCGTCGATTTAGCAGAGATTGCGCCAGAAGATCGCAACTGCATCTGGCTGGCGTTCAATCATCCCGCCTGGCGCCAGGCCATCAATGACTGGGATGAAGTGATGCCGCAAATGGTGGCGATGTTTCGGGGTCAGATGGGTGAACATCTTGGCGATCCGCATTGGGAAAGCTTTCTTGCGCGCCTGTTGCACAGTTCAGATGAGTTTGCGCACACCTGGCAGCGCTATGAGTTGGGCCAGGTGGAGAACCGCGTGAAACGTTTTTACCATGCGCAAGTGGGTGAACTCACGCTGCGGCAAAATAATTGGTGGTCCGCTTCGCGCAACGGTGACCGCCTGTTGGTGTATGTGCCGGACGATGAAATTAGCGCCTCGGCACTGCAGCAGTTGACCAAGCCGTGATCGGTTACGCCTTGCCCGTCAGCGCCGGGAGCGGGGTTTGCGGGCGGGCGCCCTTCTGGCTGGTTAAGAGAATCTGACCCAGTAAGCTATCTTGGTTCACCACACCATATTTCAGATTGGTGTCGAGATACTTGCGGTCAAATCCTGTCAGCTTAGTCAGCGGCGGTAAGACGGCAGGAAGGCGATCCACCATCAGCATGCGGCTCAGTTTTACCGGGCGCCACTTCACTAAACTCTGATAGAGCAACGCGCTGGCTTCGCATTTGCGCAGATAAAAATTGTACTGGTTATTTTCACGTAACGCCTGCTGCTGCGCGATGTACACCACCAGATAATCCGGTGGCGTTATGCCCTGCACCAGGGTTGCATAGTCAGGCAACGCCTGCAGGCGGCGGAAAAATTCATCAGCGCCGATCTCAACTATTGGCCGGAAATAGTGCAGCCAGCGTGCGATAAAAGGGTTATTTTTTGGCGCGGCCAAAAACCAGGATTCAACCACCGGATAGGCTTTATCTAGCGTCGATCCATCGCGATAAAAAGCGATGAGGTCATAACTGTCATCAATATTTACCGCCAGCAGCTCATCCATCGTACGATTGAGAATAATGGTGGCATCCATCCAGATACCGCCATAGCGGTGCAACAGTTCCAGCCTGATGACATCACTTTTGTGTGACGCACGCATATCCTGATGCACAAAATGCAGGTCTGGCAGGTAATTTTTAATATTCAGGTTATTGATAACCGTGACCAAATAACCTGGATTCTCACGGACGATTTTATCAACAAAAATCTGCACTTCTGCTGGCAGTTGTTCACTTTCCCAGTACATCCAGATTTGACGCGGAATGGCAGCAGGTGACGTCTGACGCGGCTGCAAATTGATATCCTGCTCCGCGGCCGGGTTGTAGTCGGGTAACGTTTTGCGTTTGGTTAGCTTTTTTTCCGCCAGTAGCCCGAGTGAAACCAGGTGTGTTTTTAGTTTATTTTTTTTCATTTCTTCTCCAGCAGGGTTGCTGCCAGTGATGTGATCATTGCTGTTAAAAAGGCCTACATCGGCGCTGCGCCAAACGGTCACAGAAAGCCAATAAAAACCCGGAAAATTGGCTCAAAATTAGCAAACGGCACCCATAACGACAATTTAATAAACCTGAAACGCGCCACTTTAAGAGAATACGCAGAGTGGAATAACGTGAACTGGCATTGATTTGTGCAACGCCACGCAAAGTAGAACATCTTACGAAAACGGTTAAAATAAATACTGGATATAAAACCAGTATGCAGTATACTTATTCGACAGCCACACGGCTGAGTAAGTCTGCAAGAGGTGCGAATAATGATGATCTCAACGGAAAGTCTGTCTGCTCTGAATTCATCAATGATGATGAGCAGCCGCGAAATAGCCAGCGTTACGGGTATTACTCACGGTGAAGTGAAGCGTCTGATCAAAAGCCTGGAAACTGCCCAGCGTCTTTCTCAGCCCATCACGGTAAATCTTTATGAGCATCAGGGTGAAATGCGTCAGGAGTTTCATCTCAACAAGCGCGATTCATTATTAGCCGTTGCGCGGCTCTCTCCAGGGTTCACCGCAGAGTTACTCGATCTTTGGCAAAAACGGGAACAGTTTACGCATTTGCCTGATTTCACTAATCCAGCTGAAGCAGCCCGTGCGTGGGCCGAACAATTTGAGCAGCGACGAGCGGCTGAGCAGCAACTCGCACTGTCTGCGCCCAAAGCCGAGTTTTTTGACCGCTTTGTTGAAATCGAAGATTCGCTCGGCTTTCGCCAGTTGTGCAAGATGTTGAAAGTCAAGGAAACGGAATTTCGTGAGTTCTTGCTGGAGCGCAATATCATGTACCGCGAGAAAGGTTCACTGGCACCGCAGCAGCCTCACCTCCAGGCGGGTTACTTTACGCTGCGTTCTGGACATGCTGAGAATCAGCACGCGTTTTCTCAAGCGCGTTTTACCGCTAAAGGGGTGAAATGGGTCGCCAGTTTATGGGCGGGACATCTGTCGTCGCTACCGAAAGGCGTGGCTGCGTGAGATAAGATTTGGGTCGCCATAATTCGGCGACCTGACACATTATAGTGTCATCAACATCTCATGCCACGCCATGCCGCCATGATCGGACGCGGACGGTTTAACGTACTGATAACCCATTTTCTTATACAGTTCGACATGATGGGTTTTGCACATTAAGTGAATGGTTTGCTTGTCCATTTGCTTCATCAGCTGGACAAAATGGCGCATCAGCAGCGTAGCGTAACCTTTGCCTTGATATGCTGGATCGAGCACTACCGACATGATCACCGCGTTAGGCGCTGCCGGATCGTGGCCGACTAGCGCTTTGAATTCCTCATCCGACATCACTACATCCCACGCGCAGCCGCCATTGATAAAACCGATGACCTTGCCCTCTGCTTCCAGGCACAGGAAACCTTGCGGATACTGCGCAATGCGAGTCGCTATTTTCTCGCGGGTTGCCGCTTCGTCTCCTTCGTAAGCTTCTGTTTCAATGGCATAACACCGATCCACATCCGTAAGATTCGCTTCTCTAAACACTAGCGCCGACACAACTTACCTCACTGCTTTCACCACTAAATGACGGCCATTCTAGCAGGCTGAAATGCGTGGTGCGCGTAAATGCGCACCTTACTACCTAGGGTCGCCATGCCTGGCGACCGATACAAATCATCGAGATGCGTTACGCGATCGACACCACGCGATTTTCTCGCGCGCTGATAAACGCCGCATCCAGCACCGCCAACACATCAATCGCTTGATCGGTCGTCACCGGCGGTTCGGTGCCGTTACGCACTGCATCAGCAAAGGCTTCATAATAAGCGTGATAGGCGCCCTGTTCAGATGGCACCGCTTCGTTGCCTTCGGCACGTTGCAAAACGCCCCAACGGTCGCGCTGCTCGTAACCCCATCCCGCCAAATCATCAGCGGGACGTTTACCCGCAAAAATCGCCTGCGCCTGCACATCGCTGCCCTGCGACAAATAACTGCCCTTCTCGCCGTACAGCCGCAGTTCGCGGCATACCATGCGGTTGAGTTTGGTGGCGGAAACATAGGAATGCGTGCCGTTATGGTGGGTCAGCGTCAGCACGAAACTGGCATCCGTTGGCCCTTCTGGTAATTCAACAATATCCAATTGTGCATAGACCGATTTCACCGGCCCCATCAGCCAGATGGCTTGATCAACAATGTGGCTGCCCAAATCGCGCAGCAGGCCTCCGGTTTCACCGCCTTCCAGCGTCAGGGCATCATCGAAATCCATGCGATTATGCAAGCGCCAAAGTTTGCCAACGCGCTGTTCTTCAATCACTTTTTTCAGCGTCAGGATGTCAGCATCATAACGGCGGTTATGATAAACGCTCAGCACCACGCCTTTCGCACGCGCTGCAGCCGCCAGCTCGCGACCGGTTTTGGCATCCGGCGCGAAGGGTTTATCGGCGATCACCGCAACTCCCGCATCGATCGCTTCCAATACCAGCTCACGACGCGTCTGCGGTGGTGTAGTGATGGTGACGATATCCACACCCGCTGCCAGCATCTCTGTCAGGCTAGCGAAAATGGGCACATCGGGGAAATCCGCTTTCACTTTTGCAATAGTCGCAGGCGCACGAGCGACTATTCCTGCCAGCTCCAATCCCTGTGCTGCAACAATAAAGGGGGCGTGGAAATGTTTACCGCCGGTACCGTAACCCACAATGCCTATTTTCATGCTGCCTCCGTGTGAGATAAAAGAATCGTTAACCGCCTTACCAATAACATATTAGTAACAAGTTAACGCGTTCATCCACGCAAAATTGGCATAAAAATATCATTTTTATAAAAAATGGCTTTACTGTGCCGCCGGTTTGCTCGGCAATCAAAGGTAAAATTTAGAGTGCGGTAATCATTTTCCCCTCGGAAAAATAATTGCGTAAATTTTCCAGCACATTACTCGTCATTTGCGCGCGGGTTTCATGCGTTGCGCTGGCAATGTGCGGTGTTAAAAGGACATTATCCAATTCACGCAGAGCGGGGTTAATCATCGGTTCATGTGGATAAACATCAAGTGCCGCGCCTTTTATGCTTCCCTGTTGCAATGCGGTGATGAGATCGGCTTCATGGATGACTGTCCCGCGCGCAATGTTAATCAGCACGCCTTCTTTGCCAAGCGCTGTCAGCACTTTTGCATCAACTAATTGCAGATTTTCCGCGCTGCCTGGCAATGCCAGCACCAGAAAATCACTAAAGGCGGCGAGCTGCTCAATGTTGTCGCAGCGCTTGTAGCTTATGTCTTTAGCCGTGCGCGCGGTGTAGGCAACCTGCATACCAAAGGCTTCGGCACGGCGCGCGATGGCTAAGCCAATCGCGCCCAGCCCAGCTATTCCGATGCGCTTTCCACTGGCGCGAGTGGAAAGTTCAACGCTGCTATTTTCCCATGCGCCAGCTTTCGCAAACTGATGATAGGCCACTAGATTACGAGAAAATGCCAGCATCAGCGTCAGCGCTAAATCCGCCACATCTTCAGTGAGAATATCGCGGGTGATACTCACCTGAATGCCGTGTTTTGCAGTGTAGTCAAGGTCAATACGATCGGTGCCAACGCCAAATACCGCAATCGCTTTACAGGCGGGCAGTTGTTCCAGAATTGCGGTTTCTACACCAATATCACCGCGCGTAACAATAGCCTTAATCGCGATGCCATGCTGTTGAATAAATCCTACGGGATCTTGCTGCTCATATAAGCGATGACAGTGAAAGTGCTGAGTGAGTTTTTCATCCAGCTGCGGCATTAGCGGCTGAATAATCAGGATGGCAGGTTGCGAATTCGTCATTATATTTTCCATCAGGTGCATTTATTTATCACCAGCCTAACGGAGTTATTTATGTTACGGCGCAGTTGTTACTTTTTTCGCTAATAAGATCACGCAGTAAATGGCATTAAATTCTCATATTCATTGCGGTTAATTTCAGCCCTAATGCGCGGCACGCGCTGGCGAACTCCCCTTACGCAGTCTACGGTTAATCAAAAAAGTATAAAAATTTCACCAACCATGGATAGCCACTATGACCGCCCATGTCGACACCACAGCACACCAGGATAGCGAACTTCTTCAGCTGCAAAAGATTTTACAGGCGCACCTTGAACATTTGTTGCCTGCTGGACAGCAAGCCGATCGCGTGCGAGCCGCTATGCGTGCCGGTACGCTGGCACAAGGTAAGCGCATCCGTCCTCTATTACTCATGCTGGCGGCGCGCGACATGGGTTGCGAGCTCACTCAACATGGCATTCTCGATCTCGCCTGTGCGGTGGAGATGGTACACGCGGCGTCTTTGATACTTGATGATATTCCCTCCATGGATAACGCGCAGATGCGACGTGGCCGCCCGACGGTGCATCGCGAGTTTGGTGAGAACGTGGCGATCCTGGCGGCTATCGCGCTGCTCAGTCGCGCCTTTGAAGTGATTGCGATTGCACCGGGTTTACCCGCGCTGCATAAATCTGAGGCGATTGCCGAACTCTCTTCCGCCGTTGGCTTGCAGGGCCTGGTACAAGGACAATTCCAGGATTTGCACAATGGTGCGCAAAGCCGAAGTCCGGAAGCCATTGCCCTCACCAATGAACTGAAAACCAGCGTGCTGTTTCGCGCCACGCTGCAAATGGCAGCGATTGCTGCGGACGCATCACCACAGATACGTCAGCGACTTAACTTTTTCGCTCAGGATTTAGGTCAGGCATTTCAGCTGCTCGACGATCTCGCCGATGGCTGCAATCTCACCGGCAAAGATATGCATCAAGACGAAGGCAAATCAACGCTGGTGCAGATGCTGGGTGCTGATGGCGCTGAACGGCGTCTGCGCGATCACCTCCGCAGCGCCGATGCGCATCTTGCCTGTGCCTGCGATCGTGGCATCGCTACCCGCCAATATATGCACGCCCTGTTTAACCAACAGCTGGCGATGTTCAACTGAGCGCGGATCCGCTGATGGGCCACTTTGCGGTGATTGCGCCTCCGCTTTATAGCCACTTTCATGCGTTGCAGGCGCTGGCACAAACGCTGCTGGCACGCGGGCATCGCATCACGTTTATTCAACAAGCCGATGCGCGCACTTTACTGAGCGATGAACGCATCGAATTTGTTACCGTCGGGCAGCAAACGCATCCGGCCGGCTCTCTGGCGCCGGTATTACATCGACTGGCCTCGCCGGGTGGCTTGTCGCTGTTTCGGGTAATAAAGGATTTGGCAGACTGTACCGATATGCTGTGTCGCGAATTACCAGATCTGCTAAAGGCACTGAAAGTTGACGGCGTGATCGCCGATGAGATGGAAGCTGCGGGCGGGCTGGT